>JBBQLX010000130.1:0-17827 GCA_038328375.1 Aggregatilineales bacterium
TTCGTTTACTCGATGAATTCCCGAACATATCAGCATGGATTAGCTTTAGCGCTCGTGATGGTGAACACACGAACAACAGTGAACGACTAGCCGACTGTGCAGCACTACTTGGTACACATCCACAGGTGGCAGCTATCGGTGTCAATTGCACTGCACCTCAATACATCCCCAATTTGATCCGTACAACACATTCTGCGACCGATAAACCCATTTTGGTCTATCCGAACTCCGGTGAAACCTACGACGCAACCACCAAATCATGGAGTGGCGAGGATACCTGTGAAGCCTTTGCCAACGATGCGCGTCTTTGGTACGAAGCGGGTGCGCGTGTCATTGGTGGATGTTGTCGGACTACACCGGAGCATATTCGCGAGTTGGCAGCACAATTTTAGATAAATATTTTCATGCCAAATGCTCAATGGCTTCCATCAGGCCATAGAGATAAGTCGCACCAAGAGCGCGGTCATACAAACCATAACCAGCTCGCCCCGTTTCACCCCAAATCATACGTCCGTGATCTGGGCGAATTGAGCCAGTGAAACCAACCTCATGCAAGGCGCGCATGACTTCAAACATATCCACACTACCAAATTCCGATGGATGTTTACTCTCATGAAAGTCATATGAGGCTGTGCGCTTCACATTTCGAGCATGAACGAAATTAATCCGGTGACCGAATTGCCGAACCATTGCAGGTAGGTCATTTTCGTCTGATGCGCCGAGTGATCCTGTGCAGAATGTGAGGCCATTATGTGGGCTGTCCACCACGTCGAGCAAGGCTTGCAAGGTATCAGCATTACGGACAACACGGGGCAAGCCAAAGATTGACCACGGTGGGTCGTCAGGGTGAATAGCCATCAGCACGCCCGCTTCTTCGGCTACGGGAATAACCTGCTTTAAGAAGTAAGCCAAGTTCTCGAATAGTTTAGCCTCATCGACGTTCGCATAATCGGCTAACAATTGGTTGAGTTCTTCGACGCTATAAGCTTCAACCCAAACGGGTAAATCACGCGTGCCATGACTGAGATCAATCTTGCCGAGATCAGATTGGGTAAAGCTCAAGGCCGTTGAGCCATCGGTATCTGGCAGGGCGTAATTGGTGCGGGTCGCGTCAAATACGGGCATGAAATTATAACAGAGGACAGAGATACCGACTTTGCCCAAATTGCGGATGCTCTGCTTATAATTTTCGATGAGCTGATCGCGCTCTGGCTTGCCCAGTTTGATGGACTCATGGACGGGAAGACTTTCAATCACAAGCCATTTTAATCCCATCGACTCAATGGTTTTTTTACGTTCTTCGATGCGATCAAGCGTAAGAACCTCACCGGCTTTCAAATCATGTAAGGCGCTCACGATACCGGTCATGCCCGGCACCTGACGGATATTCTGCAAGGTAACAGGGTCATCAGGTCCGTACCAGCGCATGGTCATTTTCATCATCGGGATTTTCCTTTTGGGTGGGGGCGTATAAAAGTTAATTTTTGAACTCAGCCCATCACTTAGTTGCGTCTCACCACTCTGTTATTTTAACGCGAATTTATGGATTTGCTCCGCTGCTGGTATTATTTTCCTTATCTCATAACTTGAACAACTAAAATAAGCCAAACTCAGTAAGATTTACAAGCAATAAGAATGAAATCCGATATACTATCGTATAAAACAACTCCAAGTTTTAGTATCTGACTATTTACATTTGTGTCCAATTTAACTTTCACAGTGAGACAAAATGTCGAATTTAGAGGGACGGGACATACGAGGTTATCAACTCATAGAGAGTATCGGTCAAGGTGGTTTTGGTGTGGTCTATCGGGCATTCCAACCTGTTGTAAAACGCGAGGTGGCGATCAAAGTCATTCTCTCGGAATACGCGAATATGCCTGATTTTATCCGTCGGTTTGAGATCGAAGCTCATCTTGTTGCACGGTTGGAACATCCACATATCGTTCCCCTTTTTGATTACTGGCGTGATGCTGATGGTGCTTATCTGGTCATGCGCTATCTGCGTGCTGGAAGTGTCCGCGCCAAGCTCAAACATGGCGCTTTCGATCCACAACAGGTGGCCGATTTACTCCAACAAATCGCTTCAGCATTGACATTGGCTCATCGCTCAGGAGTCGTTCACAGGGATATTAAACCTGATAATGTTTTATTGGATAGCGAGAATAATGCTTATTTATCAGACTTTGGAATTGCCAAGGATTTATTAGACGATAACTATTCGACAGACAGCGAAGGATTAGTTGGATCGCCCGCTTACCTTTCACCAGAACAGCTAAAAGGGGAAACAGCCACAGCCCAAAGCGACATTTACAGTTTGGGAATTACTCTTTTTGAGTTACTGACGGGGCATCATCCATTTGAACATAAATCTCTATATGACTTAATGTCGTGCCATCTAAATGATCCGATTCCTCTAATTGCAGATGAGTTACCTGAATATCCTGATGAGATTGATATTGTAATTCAGAGAGCAACTGCGAAATCTGCAACGGATCGTTTCCAATCAGCATCGGAATTAGCGGATGCCTTTAGTCGAGCAATCTCAGGTCAGGCTACAAAGAATCTAAATAACATCCATGAGATAAATAATCCATACAAAGGATTGCGCACATTTGAGGAAACGGATTCAGGAGATTTTTTTGGACGTGAGAGCATCATTAATAAGATACTCGACTTGATGTCTCAAGCGGGACCCAGTTCAAATTTTCTTGCCCTTATTGGACCCAGTGGTTCGGGTAAATCGAGTCTGGTTAATGCAGGCATCATACCCAGCTTGCGACAAAACGCGATAGAAGGTTCTGGCAAGTGGTTTATCACCCAAATGTATCCGGGCGCTTATCCATTTGAAGAGCTTGAAGCAGTTTTATCGCGAATTGCGGTCAATCCGTCCGACAATCTGATGCATTTGTTACAAGAAGATGAGCGTGGATTGCTGCGTACTATCAAGCGAGTGCTGCCTTCAGATAAAAGTGAATTACTTTTGATAATTGATGGCTTCGAAGAAATTTTTACACTGGTAGAAAATGAAGATACCCGCATGAGATTCTTAGACGGTTTACGGATTGCTATTCTAGCACCACATAGTCGTCTGCGAGTACTGATTTTGTTGCGCGCTGATTACATCGATGGACCACTGCGTTACGCAGAGTTTGGAAATCTAATTAATCAACGGTCAGAGTTCATATTGCCTCTCTCTGCGGATGAATTAGAACGCGCTATTACGGGTCCTGCCAAACGGTCAGGTCTGCAACTTGAGCATGGTTTAACGGCCTCCATAATTGGTGATGTAGGGAAGCATCCCGGAAGTCTGCCATTGCTTCAATATGCTCTGACGGAACTTTATGAAATGCGGCGTGGAAGACTGCTAACACTCGAAGCCTACCGTATCAGCGGCGGTGTAGCAGTTGCATTAGCACGGCGCGCTGAAGAACTCTATTTAAGCCTAGATGATAAAGGGCAAAAAGCCATATTTCAGTTATTTATGCGCTTGGTATATATTAGTACTGACATCGATATCACCCTGCGCGTAGTAACCCGCATTGACTTAACGAGCCTGACTGATTCGCAGGCCATGGAAAATGCCATAGGCATATTTGGTACGTATCGTTTACTCACATTTGACCGCGATAAAAGAACGCGACTTCCCACTGTTGAACTCGCTCATGAGTCATTGTTGTCACAATGGGATCGTCTACAACGTTGGTTGAATGTAAGACGAGAAGACTTATTACTCGAACGTTGGTTGATGAGTGCAACCACTGAATGGATAACGGCAGGCAAAGATTCGAGTTATTTATCAACAGGCACTCAGCTCGAACGGCTTGAGGCATGGATAAAATTGACCGATCTTGAACTCACACGCGACGAACTAGCTTTCATTAATACTAGTTCTGCCGAACAAGCGCGCCGAAAAGATATTGATAACGAGCAGTCAGCAATTACAAAGGTGTTATCACGCGAAGTAACACAATCTGCAATGGAGATACATAAAGCACGTCAATATGCCACACGCAGACAGCGACAGCTTTTTGTTGTCTCTGTGCTTGGTATCGCTATATTACTTATCTCTATTAGCATCATTTTTGTCCTAATAAAAAATGCTCATACAGAAGGCCTAATAACTCAATCCATCCAAAATTCACTTCAGGCCCAAGTTCAATTGGCAACAGGTAACATAGAAAGTGCTTTTCAATTAGCGTATAAGGCGGTCAATATAGCTGATCCGCCGCTCGAGTCCCAATTAACATTTGAGCAAATTGGATATTCAGCCGGCATAAGACAAATATTTTTAGATAAAGGCAATCAACTCCAATCAGTCGCCTTGAGTCCTAACTCGAAGTACGCCATCGTTGGAACGGGACGGATGAGCAAAAAAGACACAGCGTTAGTCCCCAAAAACAACTATGCCCTTGCAATCTGGGATCTACAAAATGAAGCATTTGTACAGTATTTAGATGGACACACGGATAGTGTTTATGATGTAGTCTTTGCATCCGATAATCAAACAATATATTCCGCGTCAGCAGACAAAACCATTCGATATTGGCATATTGGCAATCCATCCGAGAATAAGATTTTTGCTACTTTGGACGATGGTGTATCAAGCATTGCCTTGAGCGACGATAACAAATTACTCCTATCGGGTTCTCAAAACGGATTGACTACCCTTTGGGATACAACAAATGGGAATAAGATTTGTGAGTTGAAGAGGGATTCATCAGCAGTTTGGGATGTCGCTTTTAGCCCTAATGCGAAGTTAATCGCTTCCGCTTCAGAGAATGTAGTTGACGATTCCAACCCGAACTCAAACGCCAGTATAGACCTTTGGGATATAACCAATTGTCGTGAAATACAACAGATTAAAGGTCATACAAACCTGATTTTGAGCATTGATTTTAGCCCCGATAGTTCGAAAATTGTATCAAGTTCTATGGATCAAACCGCGCGAATTTGGGATGTTAACACAGGTCTAGAATTAAATAATCTAAATGATCATCTCGATTGGGTTACAGTGGCACGTTTCAGCCCTGATGGGGATTATGTTCTCACAGGTTCTTTGGATGGCACAGTTATATTATGGGATGCAAACACTGGCAAACCGATTCACAAGTTCGTGGGCAATTCTGGAAATATTCGCGACCTTAAGTTTGTTTCCAGTAATCAATTTATATCGGCCTCCGAATCCGGCAATCTGATTGTCTGGGATATTCGAAATGCATTGCTGGTATCTCATTTTAGATTAGGCGGAAGTCATACGACTCTTTTTGATTCAGTCGGTAATTTCGCTCTGTCGGGAATGCAAGACGGGACAATTTATAAATGGAATCCGAAAAATGGCATAGAAATACAACAATTTGGTGTGCTGAATAGCCCAATGTCTGCTGTAGACGCGCTGGCAATTGACCCACTAGATAATTATTTTGTCGCCGCATACGATAATTACGCGCTCGTTATGTGGAGCAAGTCTGGTGCAAATCAGCGCCAATTCGTGGGTCATACAGGACGCATTAAGGATATTGCTATAAGTCCCGACGGCAAACTGCTAGCATCTGGATCGGAAGATAAAACAGTTCGGATTTGGGATATTCATAGTGGAAAACAACTTGTTAGCCTGCAAACCTCTGGAGAAGTTTATACTTTAGCATTTTCTGCAGATAGTAACTTTCTCTTTTTCGGCGGTGTATCTGCAAAAGACACAAAAGGTAATGTACTCTTTTCAAGATGGGATATTGCAAATAAGGCATTGTCAAATACCTATGATGAATATGACGGTGATATACACTTTATCGCCATAAGTCAGGACGGAAAAACACTTGCGGTTGCAGGAACCAACCATACTATTTTCGTCTGGAATATCGATTCTGGAAAAGAGATTAACAAACTAAATGATAATGGTAATGTCACCGATTTGATCTTTAATCCAGTGACAAACCAGCTTATATCTGGTTCATCTGACCAAACTTTACACATTTGGGACTGGCAGAACGGAGTGGAAACAGGACGGCTTAGCTACGATGTGCCGATACTGAGTCTTGATATTGACTCCACCGGAAACCATATTTTAATTGGGTCAACCCAGCATGACCTTGTTAGCGAGCTACCACCACTAAATCTTCAAGATGCAATAACATGGATTAAGCAAAATCGCATCATAGATTTAGACGACGCAATCAAATCTTCCCAATAGTTGATATAAAAACAACTTTGACAGATGGCTAAAAAGGGACAGGATAGTCCCTTTCACAACTTACGACTTACGGATACTTGCGGTTCATGAAACGCGCATAGGGAATGGTTTCGCGGATGTGCGGAAGACCACAAATCCATGCCACCGTGCGCTCTAAGCCGATGCCGAAACCTGCATGAGGAACGCTGCCGAAGCGGCGCAAATCCAGATACCACGCATAAGCCTCGCGACCTAAGCCCATTTTCTTGACCTGCTTCTCGATGAGTTCGGAGTCGGAAATACGTTCGCTGCCACCTGTGACCTCGCCATAACCTTCCGGCGCGAGCAGATCGACACTACGGCAAACTTCTGGTCGTCCCTCGACAGGCTGCATATAAAACGCCTTGAACACCGATGGGAAGTTATAGACGAACACCGGCTTATCGAACATTTCCGCGACGGCTGTTTCATGCGGGCTGCCGAAGTCCGTACCCCAATCAATGTGTAGAAGCTGCTTCTGTTCAGGATCGGTGGCCTCGTCCGAGAGTTTGTTGAGGCGTTCGACACATTCGTCATAGCTGATGCGTGGGAAAGGTGGCAGCACCCGTTCCAAGCTGGCCGTGTCACGCTCTAAGATTTTCAGTTCAGCTTGGTGCTTGTCCAACACGGTTTGCACCACATGGCTGATGAAGCTCTGTTCCATATCCATCAAGTCTTCGAGGTTGAAAAAGGCCATCTCCGGCTCCAGCATCCAGAACTCCATCAGATGCCGACGAGTCTTGGATTTCTCGGCGCGGAAGGTCGGGCCGAAGCTGTAGACCTTTCCGAAGGCCGCCATATTAGCTTCGTTGTACAACTGTCCGGTCTGTGCCAAGAAAGCCTTTTCGCCGTAATAATCTAACTCGAACAAACTGGTCGAGTCCTCACCTGCCGCTGGCGTAATGATCGGTGTATCAACCAGCATATAACCGTCGTTATCCAACCAATTCCGCATGGCACTGATGATCGTCGCACGGATGCGGATAATCGCCCACTGACGCGACGAACGCAGCCATAAATGGCGGTTGTCCATCAAGAACTCGACACCATGATCTTTGGGGGTAATCGGATACTCGTCCGCCATCTGGATGAGTTCCAGCGACTTGATACCCACCTCGAAGCCACCGGGGATACCGGGCGCACGTTCATCTTTACGCACGCTGCCGGTGATAATCACCGACGATTCCTGCGTCAGTTTGCCTGCGATTTCAAACTGTGCCGCATCCATATCCTTCTTGAAGGCCACGCACTGGGCAATGCCTGTGCCATCCCGCAGTTGGATGAATTGCAGCTTGCCCTTATCGGTGCGGTTATAAACCCAACCGCGTAAAACAACTTCTTGCCCGTCATATTGGGCGATATTCTGGATACTAATATTTGTTGCCACAATGACTATTCCTTCTTTAGACAACAGGATTCTGGATGCAGCCAACCGCGTCCAATCAGCCTATTTTGCAAATGACTTTTAAGCGCCAATTATACCACGCTGCCGCCTTGTCTATTTCACCATAGGCCAAGTGAATAATTTTCGTCAGCGTTGACAAATCGTTTATTTAAGAATGCTTGTTACAATTAATCGAAATTTCAACAGAATTGCACTCACCCTTAATCCACATCTAATACTATTTTTGTGTATTCTGCCTTAGGGTAATAATATAAACAAAATCATAGGGGGCGTACCGCTGATGAAACTGACACAAAACGTTACTGATCGCCAATTTGCCTATCAGGATATTTACCGCCATTGGCATGCCGAATCGGAGCATTACACCGGTGGTGATGCCCTAAACACCGCCCTTGATGAGGGTTGGACGATCAACGATGTGGTTGGTTTTCAAGAAATTCATCACATGGGTGCGCGTGGTACGATTATTTTTCACTTTGAATTGACACGCGGCGAAAATGAAGCTGTCACTATGCCTGTCGTCGGCAATCCCTATGTTGACCATTTGGTGACTCTCATGCAATTCAAACTCGTTCCGTTGGTAGCAAAAGCCAGCTAACATCGGCTGATTATGGTTGGGCGAATAGCCTCGTTCGCCCTTCTATTGACCGCTAACCTGCCGCGCACAACCTTCTGATTCGCGTCGCAATCGCTTTGTTGACTTCAAAATGGGCTTCTAAAAATTCAAGGATCGCCAACGCCGACTCAGGACTGCGTTCGTAGCCTTGCACGAATGTCGGCAAATGTGCCGCCAGATTCGGGAAGCGCCGCTCAAACCGTCGCTCAACATTGTACTGATCGATGAAGGCAGGCTGAGCTGTCTCAATCTGTGAAGCCAGTTGCAATATTTGATCAACCGCATAACTCTGAATGAAACGGGCTGCTGATAACTTCTCACCACGATGGAAACGTCCCATGCCAACGTATAAATTGGTCAGTGCTTCGCCCACATGAAATTCCAAAGGATTGCGGCTCGGTATTGTTACTTCACGCGGCTGACAAATCGACTCGTCAAAATCGTCGGTCTTCCACACGATCCGACCTGCACTAAACGGAATAACCGCCATTTCGTGCGGCTCAAATATGGCGAACTCGCAGAAGATGCCATCTTCAAACAGCACTTTGTAACCATCCACCGAGTTCCGCATGACATATGCAATTGGCTGCACATTGGATAACCAGTCAAGGTTGTCGATATAACTTGCCTTAAATCCCTCGCGCACGATGGCGAAAAAATCGAGGTCGGAATAACCATCCAGCCGTGCCATTTCCGTTCCGACTGATCCTAAACCCAACAGTGCCAACGCGCTTCCGCTTGACCGCAATGACTCGCCAATCGTGTCCAACCGTTCCAATAATTTTTCAGGTGTTTTCATCAACATTCCTTATTAGTCTTAATTGATTAATGTTTTCTCACTTAAGAAAATATTACCCACTTTACCCATGTGACTCAGTATGAAAAGCGTATAGTGATAAGTCGTGGATGCATTCTACTCATTCACTTAATTATGGAGAATGCCCTATGCCCAATAAGAATATAGACTTGATCAAAAGCGTCGCCTTCATTGGCAGTTACTCACCCCGCCAATGTGGTATCGCCACTTTTACCACTGACCTATTAAAAGCAATTACAGAGCGTAATCCAGATGTTAATTGCTTCGTCGTTCCGGTCAATGATACCGCCGAGGGATACGATTATCCCCCAGAAGTACGCTTTGAGATCCAAGAACAGAACATCGAATCCTATCGTACTGCTGCCGACTTTTTGAACATCAACGGTGTTGATCTGGTTTGTTTGCAGCATGAGTATGGGATCTATGGCGGTACGGCTGGCAGCCATATTCTCGCCCTGCTGCGCGAACTGCGGATGCCGGTCGTCACGACCTTGCACACGGTCTTAAGAGACCCTGATTCCTACCAGCGCAAGATATTGACCGAAATTGCCCGCTTGTCGGATCAAGTGGTGGTCATGAGCCAAACCGCAGTCGATTTCTTGAAGGACATTTATGAAGTCCCGGCCGAGAAGATTGCACTCATTCATCATGGCATTCCCGATGTACCTTTTGTTGATCCGCACTTCTACAAGGATCAATTCGGCGTGGAAAACAAACCGCTGCTGCTGACCTTTGGATTACTTTCAGCAAACAAAGGTATCGAGAACGTCATCAATGCTTTGCCCAGTATCTTGGAAAAGTATCCTGATTTGGTTTACTTTGTGGTCGGCGCGACGCATCCCAATGTACTACGCCACGAAGGTGAAGATTATCGGCTCCGGCTGCGCTACTTGGCACGTCAAAAAGGCGTGAGCGATCATCTGGTCTTTTACAATCGTTTTGTCAGCATGAAAGAGTTGATCGAGTTTATTGGCGCGACGGACATTTACATCACGCCTTATCTCAATCAGGCGCAAATTGTTTCCGGTACATTGGCCTATACGGTAGGCGCAGGCAAGCCCGTCATTTCGACACCGTATTGGTATGCCGAAGAACTGCTCGCCGAGGGTCGTGGCATTCTTGTACCTTTTGCCGATTCAGAAGCCATTGCTGAGCAGGTGATTTATCTACTCGACAACGAATCTGAACGTCATACCATGCGTAAGAAAGCCTACATGTTTGGTCGGGAAATGATTTGGCCTGTTAGCGCCCAACATTACCTCGACACCTTTGAACGTGCCTCAAAAACGCGTGGGCTGGTGTCCCGTCCTTCCATCGACAAAACGGTTAGCCGGCCTATTGACCTGCCCGCGCTCAAGCTTGATCATGTCGAACGGATGACCGATAGTACAGGCATCTTCCAACACGCCCTATTCGACATTCCCAACTTCCAAGAAGGCTACACCACTGATGACAATGCCCGCGCATTAATCTTGTGTGTGCTGCTTGAAAATGCTGATGCTCAGTTGCAAAAAAAGGCGCACAAACTAGGAGGGCATTATATGGCCTTCCTCAACTACGCCTATTCCGAATCCAAGGGGCGCTTCCGCAACTTCATGGCCTTTGACCGTCATTGGTTAGAAGAAGTCGGTTCAGAGGACAGTCATGGTAGAGCGTTATGGGCTTTAGGCACAGTCTTGGGTCGATCCAATAGTCAGGGTATGGCAGGTCTTGCCAGCCGTATATTTGGAAATGCTTTGCCGGTCGTTCAAAAGTTTTCGTCTCCTCGCGCATGGGCTTACACCATACTCGGTATTCACGAGTATTTAAAACGCTTTTCTGGAGATCGTGTCGCCCGTGAATTGCTCACAAATCTTGGCGAACAACTTCTGAGGTTGTATAACATCGTCAATAAACCCGATTGGTCATGGTTTGAAGACGTGGTGAGTTATGGTAATGCCATTCTGCCCCACGCGCTGCTGATTTGTGGTTCGGAATTAGACCGCAGCGATATGAAAGAGGTTGCGCTCAAGTCGCTCAAATGGCTGGTTGATGTACAACAAACTGAACAGGGCTATTTCAATTTTATCGGCAATCAAGGTTTTTACCGTCGTAACGGTGAAAAAGCCACCTTTGATCAACAGCCGATTGAAGCCCAGTCGATGGTTTGTGCTTGTCTATATGCCTACAGCGTCACTAATGAACTGGAATGGTACCAAGACGCACGCAGCGCCTTCGAGTGGTTCCTCGGTCGCAATCACTTAGGCCAACTACTTTATGTACCGCATACGGGTGGCTGTCGTGATGGTCTGCATCCCAACGCCGTCAATCAAAATCAGGGGGCGGAGTCCACACTGGCCTTCCTGATTTCCAGTGTCGAAATTCAACACTTCGAATCCATGATAGAAATCAATAATCCCATCGAGAGACGAAGTGAAGCCATCACAAAAACGGCGCTCGAAGTCGTTGAATTGCCACAAAGAGAGGCTGTCAAATGATTGCACGAAACAAGCATCACGCTAAACTCTTTCAGCGTTATGAGCATAACCCTATCCTGACCGCCAACGATTGGCATTATCCGGTTAATACGGTCTTCAATCCGGGAGCGATACGCCTGAAAGACGGTTCAACCCTACTGTTGTGCCGTGCTGAGGATTTTCGCGGACATTCGCATCTGACTGCCGCCCGTTCCGTCAACGGCATCGACAATTGGCAAATTGATCCTGTACCCACTCTATTCCCTGATATTCAAAATCACCCTGAAGAAACATGGGGTGTCGAAGACCCGCGCATCACCTATGTACCAGAACTGGATCAATACGCGGTGGTATTTACATCCTATTCACGCGGTGGGCCGGGTGTATCACTCGCCATGACCAAAGATTTCCACAGCTTTGAACGTTACGGTGTGGTCATGCCACCGGAAGATAAAGATGCTGCCCTTTTGCCTCACCGCATCAATGGGCGCTGGGTGCTGATTCACCGTCCGGTTTCCGGTTCGGTTGCGAACGTCTGGATTTCATATTCCAACGACCTGCACTACTGGGGCGATCACAAGATGATCCTCGAAGCACGGCGCGGCGCGTGGTGGGATGCCAACAAAATCGGCCTCTCACCCCCACCGATTGAAACCCCTGAAGGCTGGCTCTTTATCTATCATGGTGTGCGCCAAACCCCTTCCGGCTGCATCTACCGCTTGGGACTGGCACTCATGGATTTAGAAAACCCTGAGCTGTGTATCCGCCGCGGCAACACATGGATATTCGGGCCGGAAACCGCCTATGAGCATAACGGTGATGTGAATAATGTGGTCTTCCCCTGCGGATTTACAGTAGGGGATGATGGTGACAGCATCAGAATCTATTATGGTGCTGCCGATAACTCGATTGCGCTGGCAACGGGTAGCATTCGTATGTTGCTGGATTGGCTGCGCGAAGACTCTGCTGAAACAGATTTCACACTCACGCCCAACAGCGATTCCATTTCTGGTTAGCATCAACCGCGTCTAATTTCATACTCCACTTAAGAGGCGCACACAACCGTTCGCCTCTTTTCATGATGTAGTGTTGAGTATTTCCGCCGCCACTTTAACCGTCGCCAGATGAATCTCGGCGATGTCCTCCACATTCCGCGCGTAGCCGCCTGCCATAGTGATTGCAACGGGCAGCCCTCGCGCTTTGCATAACTCCAACACTAATTCATCACGCTGACGTAATCCGGCTTTCGTCAGCTTGAGCCGTCCGAGGCGATCCCCTTCATATGGATCAGCACCCGCCAAGTAAATTGCCAAGTCTGCATGGCTCAAGGCCAATGCCCGTTGTACGCCTTCTTCCAACATATCCAAGTACACCCGGTCGCTTGTACCATCTAACAACTCAATATCCAGATCACTCTGCTCTTTGTGGTAGGGGAAATTCTTCTCGCCATGTATCGAAAAGGTGAAAACCGTCGAGTCACCTTTCAAGATCGCTGCCGTCCCATTGCCTTGATGCACATCACAGTCCAAGACGACCAACCGCCGCGCCCGTCCTTCGGCCTGCATCGCCCGTGCCGCAATCGCGCTGTCATTGAATACGCAGTAGCCTTCGCCATGATCCCGGAACGCGTGATGTGTCCCACCCGCCAGATTGACGGCAAATCCCTCAACCAACGCCGTGCGACAGGCCGCGATAGTCGCCCCCGACGAACGACGCGAACGTTCGACCATTTCCGGTGTCCACGGGAATCCGATCCGCCGGATTTCTTTGGCGGTCAATGCCCCCATTTTGACTTTCTCTAAATAGTCCGCGTCATGCGCCCGCAAAATTTGCTCGTCGGTTGCTGGCTCTGGCACAAGCAAATCCTCTGGTCGGATGATGCCTTCCAACACAACCCGTTCTCGCAGTCGGCTGTACTTGGGCATCGGGAAGCGATGTTCGGCAGGCAGCGGCAGCACAAAATGATCGGTGTAATAACACTTAAGCGTCATCCTGATCTATCGTTTCCTATTTTATTAGTGTGCTGGCTTGTTCATTTCGCACAAGTAGTTGTCCAGTTGACCTATCGAAATTTATTCCAAAGTCTAATTCACAAACTTAAAGGTTGATTTATGATTGGAATAGGTTTGATAAAGGTTACACATAAACTACACTTTTAAGCAGTATAACTACTCCGAAAAGCATCCAAATGGTAGTTGTTCGTCAAATTGATTACTGTTTTACACGAAAGTTCGTATACATTTGACAGTCTTACCTAATGCTTTTGCAATAGCTTCTGCCGTATATTATGAGTCAGAGGTTGTTCTAAACAGATACTCATATTCTTATTGTCATAGCTTCACGATTTTAAGAGACCCTGATATAGGGCAGCGGGCGACGGTCAACACAATTAGGCAGTACGAGGAGAAATAACATGGCTACGACCACTCCGTTGTATATGGACGAGGTTGATTTTTATCGACATTGGCATTCGAAATCAGAACGTTTCGCGGGTGGTGACTGCCTTGCTACCGCGCTTATGAATGGCTGGACACTCAAAGTACCGATCATTATGGATGTGTATTGGTGCATGGGTTCGCGGCAGGTTAATATTTACCATTGCGACCTCGTTCGGGATGAGGAAACCATGCATATGCCTGTGTTGGGTAATCCTTACATGGATCGTCTTATTCATAATATGCATTTGCCAGTGATTGTATCTGAAGAACCGAAACAATTTTTACTTCAGGCGGTTGCGCCCGCACAAACGGTGCAGGAAAAAACATCCGTCTAAACGTCTAATGAGATTAATAAAAAGAGTGTGACCTAGCCGTCACACTCTTTTTATTTGCCCCACCAGCGCCAAATGGTGCTGCCGTCAGTAAAGCCAAGTGGCAGCAGCGCCCCTAATGTGAAGACCAACAAATTGTCGAGCAAGACGACAAGCACCACCCACACAATGACCAAAGGGAGATGCGGTTCGGATTGCCCAATGGTAAATGTCCCACTTAAAAACAAATAGAGTAATCCCACCAACAAGCTGACCACACCGCTGATAATCGGCCCACCAAGCGCCCTGTGGATATGTACTCGCCCCGGCAGTTGGGGTTCATCCTTAGGATAGACCGAAAGACCAATCGGGCCAAAGAAGGCAACACCGATCATCGGATAACCAGTTTGCCGTGCCGCGATGCTGTGTCCGAGTTGGTGTACCAGTTCGAATAAATAATGAAGAATGGCGGCGACTAAGCCACCGACCACCGCATCACCGAGAGGTAATCCGATGACACGGTAAGCAATCGCAGTAAGTACGAGCCAAATAATCAACAGCGTCACAAAAGCCGAAACCCGCGCTGTAATCCGTAATCCCGCGATATATCCGAGTTCAAATCGCTTATTCATGACAGCCCTCACATGTGCAGCAGCGCCAATGCCACCGCCGCCGACCACGCCAGAACTTTGAACGCGCCTGCTTTTAAAGCCGACTCAACTTCGGGACGATCCAGCAGCACCAGTTCTTGCTCTTCCAGATCATCGGCGTTAATTTCCGCCGTTTTGACCGCGCCTTTCGCCAGAAACAGATGTGCCACGCCTGCCCCCCGGTTGCCATCCACCGCATAATTACCGAGGTTGATCCACTCCTGCGCGGTGTAGCCCGTTTCCTCGAGTAGTTCGCGTTGTGCAGCCAGATACGGTGCTTCCCCCGGTTCGATATAACCACCAACTGGAGCCAGCGACACGCCTTCCACGGCATACTTCACCTGTTGAAAGCACAGAAAGCGCCCCAACTCGGTCACTGCTACCACGTTCACATATTCCGGCAGGATAATCCACGTCCAGTCATCAACAATCTGTCCATCGGGCAATTCCAACGTCCGGTACTCGACCGTCACCCACTTGCCATTTTCAAGAACCGTCCGTTTATTTAGCGTTTTCCATGCTTGCATACTTATTTACCTATCAGTTCGTAGATATGAGTGGGCAAACCATCTGAGTCCATCTCAGTTCGGCTGAATGCAAAGCCGATCTTGTTGGCAACATGGATAGACGCGCTGTTCTCGGGGTCAATCGTCGCGATAATGCGTTTCAAGCCGCACGATTCATAACCATAGGCAATCATGGCCTTACCAAACTCGGTCGCCAGTCCTTGCCCCCAATAGGGCTTTTTCAACGCATAGATCAACTCGGCATCATCCGGTGGTTCAGCCATTTCAGAGCGCACCAAACCGCAAAACCCGATAAACGCCCCATCGCGCTTACCAATCACCGCCGAGCATCCATAACCTTTGGTCGCATAATTATTGATCGACACATCAACCCACTTGACCGTCAACTGATACGAAAGTGGTTGGCTATCGCCCATATAACGCATCAATTCGGCATCACCTGTAATCGCATACAGGTTGTCAACATCATCCACTTCCAGTTGCCACACCCGCAACCGTTCCGTCTCAAAAATGACACACATATCTGCTCTACTCTATCCTCTGTGCCTTTGAGTTATTGTGTCTTGCTCGTTTACTCTGCATTTCCCTCAGGGGTGTGAGCACTTGCGCCTGAAACCCGTTCTAATTCCAGAACGGCATCGGTAATCAACTGCCGCAGCGCAGGCTGTTCCAATTCACCCATCGACCGCACCTTCACATGACGCAGCAGCTTACCCGTGCCTTCGAGTAATCCATTGGCATCCGGCAGCACCACCCCACGATAAAAGCCGAGGTTAATCCGGTCTTTTAACGGCGCGATATAACAGAACATCGCGTCGATCTTCGTCCCGCTGCCATAACCGATAGTCTTGTAGGCTTCGTATACCTGCTCTCGCACATCTGGCACGATTTCCTTGACCAGTTCGCGTGCTTTATGCACTAGTTCTTGCACATCATCTGGATACGTCAAGAGGAATTGTTCAACTGATTGAGACATGTACTTTTACACCTTTATTGCGTGTCAAATTCTTCAACTGTTCCATTTGCTCTTATTACTTTTATTGAGAGATGTCCTGTTGCACTAGCTGTTCCTGAAAGATGCGCTTCACCTTCACGAAATTTTTTTCTCGAACAGGATCATAATGCAAATTAGTAAGTGAGAATCCCTCTAATGGCTGGCGCTCATTACAGGTAATAACTTTAATACCATAATAATCAGCAAACTTAATTGCGCCTAATTGAAAAGCATGTTTTACAAAAAACACGCATGAAACTGCCTTCCCAGTAACTTTTCTCAACTCTTCAATCTTTTTCTGAAAAGCAAAAATCTCATTCTGCTTAACGGGAGATTTCCAGCGCTTACATTCGCCTACAATCAAATCGCCCTGATCGCCTTGTAAGGCAATATCCATCGTCATGGTTGCGTTTACATCGTTGATATTGAAAGCTACATCGACACCATCTTCTTGATAAGAAGTTAAATTCGGATTTCTACGTATCAGAACATCTTTAACAAAGACTTGATAATCCCTATTAGGACCAGTTGCCTTACCTGATGGCATTTTCGCTCCTACAACTTCTCGTCCGGCAAACCCTTAAACAAATCACCTACAACCAGCGACAAATCCGGCAAGCAAGCAAAGGATACTACATCATCCGCATTGAACTTCTTTAACGCACCGTACTCGCCGTCCATCGGCTGCGAATACAACCGCAGTTGTTTCTTCCACGCGTCGATCACCACATACTCTGGCACACCAGCCTTAGCATAGGCGCTTAACTTGATCGACTCATCATAATCTCTATTCCCCGGAGAAAGCACTTCAGCGATCAAATCCGGCACACCCCGAATACGCTTATCAACCATAATCGTTGCGTTTTTAGTGGCAATAAATACCGCGTCAGGTTGAACAGGACTGACACCCGCCATAATCAATCCAACAGGCGCGAGAAACATGTAACCAAGCTGCTTATGTTTGGCTGGTATCCCGACATATTCATAAAATTGCTGAACGATCCATTGATGGTACAAACTTGGCGATGTCGACATATACAGTACCCCATCAATGACCTCGTAGCGGTTTTCATCATCGGGCAAATTTTCCCAATCGGCATATGTCCACTGACCCTGTGGCGGCCCTTCGATCTTTTGCACTTCAGTCAATGTGGGAATGACCATTATCGTACCCTCAAAATACATTCGGTCTATTATATGCCAAATCGCCCTAATCCGCTTGACATATTATAACATTTGTTCTAAAATAAGTCTATGAATGACTATCTCCATTATCTCTGTGGTTAATTTTCAATGTGGTATTGCAGTTTCAGCGCCAGTCTCCCTCCCATCCGCTGAAATAGCACAACTCTGCAAAAGCGGCGGCATTAGCCGAGCAATCCGCTGCACTCAGCGGATTGAACCG
>JBBQLX010000131.1:0-17783 GCA_038328375.1 Aggregatilineales bacterium
CCGGATGTCTTCTGGCCTCGCACCGATCAAACTTTCCTCCAATCTTATTTTCCCGATTGGCACGGTCTCCCCTATATCTATAACACTCTGCAATATGTCTGGTTTAACCTACCTCAGTTGTGGAATTGGGAAAGCATTCACCTCATCCACTACCAATATGAAAAACCGTGGGAAGTTAATCACCCTAAACACGAACAACTCGCCCCACTGATTGACCTGTGGCAGCATGTTTACGATCACGGCACCTTACCCGACCAACTCCCCACACCATTAGGACAACAAAATGCCGTTTAACACTCGCCGCTGCTTAATCCTCGACTTTGATGGGGTATTGGTGGATTCCGAGCCGCTGCATTTTGAAAGCTGGCAGCGCACCTTTCAGCAGTTAATGGGCATCCGCATCGCCGGAACTTATCATCAATTCGTCGGCTTATCCTTGGAGCAAATCTACCAACTGTGGGCAGGTGATACAGCCGATAAACTCACGGGTGATATGCGCCAAAATTTGCTCACTCTAAAAATCGAAACGTTTCTCACGCTGGCCTCCGAACAGCTTGAACCCATGCCCGGAAGCATCGACCTCTTACGCCGCGCCCAAGATGCGGGTTGGTATACAGCGGTTGTCACTCGCTCACTGCGGATGCGCCTGCATTGCACGCTGGACATTATCCACATGCCTGCACTGTTTGATCTGGTCTTAGCTTCTGAGGATTCGGTTGATCCTCTCACCGACCGTAAAGATCATGCCCGCGCCGCCCGTATATTCAACATCGACCCTCTGGCCTGCATCGTCATCGAGGACAGTGTTTCAGGTGTACAAGACGCTATTGCATCCGGTATTGGCACGGTCATTGGCCTAACCTCCTCATTATCAGCCGAGGCACTCCGCCAAGCAGGCGCACACCAAATCATCGCTCATCTCGATGAGGTAACTCTATGATTAAGCGAATAAATACATCAATAATCGTAGGGACACGGCATGCCGTGTCCGCGAAAACTATTACACCGCATCTTTCTATAAGGCTCTTGCCTTTAAGCCCCTCTCCCTTGAGTTCGGGGGAGAGGGTTATTCTCCAACCAGAAAAGACAACCTCATGACAACCATCGCCGTAACTGGAGCAACCGGATATGTTGGACGGTTTGTCGTCGCGGAACTCCAAAATCGAGGAATAACGGTATGCGCCTTATCCCGCGCCAACTCCGACCGCAGTGGATTTGCCCAACCTATAAAGTGGGTTACAGGCGACTTACGCGACACGGATGCTATTCATCAACTGGTCGAGAATGCCGATGCGGTTGTGCATCTGGCTTACGAACATGTCTCTGGCAAGTATCGTAATGGCGAGGGTGACGATTTGCCCGCTTGGTTGGATGCCAACCTGAATGGATCACTGCGACTGTTACAGGCAGCAAGGCAAGCGGGAGTCAAACGCTTCGTCTTTCTCTCAAGCCGAGCTGTTTTCTCGCGCACTGAAGCAGGGCAAGTGCTAGATGAACGCCATCCGATTTCGCCCGATACGCATTACGGCGCGTACAAAGCGGCGGTTGAAGCCTTCCTACAAAGTTTCGCACACACGGGCAGCATGTCCACCTGTTCGGTACGCGCAACGGGTATTTATGGCCTAACCCATCCGCTTGAGCGCTCGAAATGGTGGGAACTGATTCAAGCGGTGCTGCATAAGCAACCGATTCCTTCCAATCGCGGCGGCACAGAAGTGCATGGTGCGGATGTTGCTAAAGTCATTGCCACTTTGCTCACGCGCCCAAAATTAGATGTAGAGGTACTGCATCTCAGTGATTTGTACGTCACCACCCGCGAAATTGTGCGCCTCATCCGCGAATTTGCCCAGCGCCCCGGTGATCTGCCACCCGATTCACCTGAACCAAATAATGTCATGGTATCGCGTTATCTAGCAGATTTAGGTATCATGCTTGGCGGTACGCCTTTGCTCGAAAAAACCATCGCAGAATTGGTAGATGCAGCTAGGGCGCACCCTTAACCAAACTTTAACCGCCTTTTCAACGCAACTTTTAATGTCACTGGACGTTATAGTTCTTGAGCAATACTACAAAGGAGCAACCTTGTGCGAATCTTAATTTTGGGTGGTGATGGATACCTTGGTTGGCCGCAAGCACTTTATCTTTCCCAAAAAGGGTACGAAGTTGCTATTTTTGATAATCTTGCGCGTCGCCATTTTGACCTGAAACAAGGTTTTGACAGCCTCGTTCCCATTCAAACGCTGCACCAGCGTGTGGATGCTTGGAAGCAAATTACGGGCAAGACCATCACCTCTTATATTGGTGATACCACCGATTATTCGGCGCTATCTCACGCCTTTCAGGAATTTCAACCGGAAGCCGTCGTTCATTTCGGTGAACAACGCGCCGCACCCTACTCGATGATTGACCGTGAACACGCTGTCCATACTCAGTTCACCAACGTTATCGGCACACTGAATGTGCTGTACGCTATCAAGGATTTCGCCCCATCAGCCCACCTCGTCAAACTGGGTACGATGGGCGAATATGGCACACCCAACATTGATATTGAAGAAGGCTTCATCGAGATCGAGCATAAGGGACGTAAGGATGTTCTGCCTTTCCCCAAACAGCCCGGTTCCTTCTATCACCTGAGCAAAGTCCACGACTCGCACAACATTCAGTTCGCTTGTCGCATCTGGGGATTACGCTCGACCGACTTGAACCAAGGTGTCGTTTACGGCGCTGATACCGATGAAACCCTCCTCGCTCCCGAACTCGCCACCCGCTTCGACTACGATCAAATTTATGGAACCGCCCTTAACCGCTTTTGCATCCAATCAGCAGTGGGCTACCCGCTGACTATCTATGGACGCGGCGGACAAACACGCGGTTGTATCCATGTGCGTGATACCGTGCGCTGCATCGAACTGGCTATCCAGTCCGAACCCAAAGCCAGTGAGTTCCGCGTCTTCAACCAGATCACCGAATCATTCTCGGTTAGTGATCTTGCCAACCGTGTCCAGCGTGTCGGCAACGCGATGGGCTTGAATGTCCAACTGCAACAGGTTTCGAACCCGCGTGTTGAACTCGAAGAACATTATTACAATGTGGTTCACACCAAGCTCTTAGACCTCGGTTTGCAGCCGCATTTGTTGAATGATGCCGAAGTCGAACATCTGATTAATGTCGCCATTAAGAACCGCGACCGTATTAATCCGCGTTTGATTGCACCAACGGTCAACTGGCGCGCAACCGATAATCAGGTTGCAGAAACACCAGAACCTGCCTTGAAAACTGCTTCCTCAAACGGCGCGTCACACGCCTAACTTTAAAACGAAAGTGCAGGGGTTTGCGGTCGGCAAACCCCTACACTTTATCGTAACCTCGTCTTATTTGTTGTTGGCAGGAGCATGTTTCAGGATGGGCTAATTTACTGTCCTAATGCACTAGGGTAAATCGCTCGTATGGCGTAGACCACTAAATGACTGTTGAATGATCCCTTAATCCAAGCTCCATCGCAGGTGATCAACGTCAGGTGCGAGATTTGATCTGATACGATCTGTGATTCCGCACCATTAACCGATTTAGAGCCAAAGACCCGTGAAAGAATGGCTGGATCGGCGCTTTCTGAGTTCGTATAAGTCTTTGTTTCGGTGACGAGAAACGGAATATCGAGTCCACTTCGTTTATCCCGAACAATGACGAGGTCGCCTCTACGTAGTTCACTCAAAAAGGCGAAAACAGCAGGCCGTCCAAGCGTATCATCGAAATGTCCTGCGAAGGTCGCTGTACCGACATCACCGGGGATTGCCCCACCACGATACCAGAATACGGTCTGCCAAACAGGATCATCCGCATAGCTACCAAAGGGCGAGGCCATTGCGTTCGCTACGGTAAGCCCGACACCCAGCACGGGAGCCTTTATCTTGAGCGCCGGAATTTGAATTTCCAAAGGTACATCAACCGGATCGCTGAGAAGGCTGAGCGATGGAACAACAAGCGGCCCCGGAATTTGCAGCGGAGCAGCCACTTGTATTGACATCCGCGCCAGCAAGGTGGGCTGGCTGATTGGGGTAGGCATGTCCGTGTTACGTAAAGATGGGATAGAAGATGATATGTACCCGACTGTGGGTACTAAGGTTGTAAAAATTCCAGCATCAGACACAGACAGGGGCATGGTGGGAATATGCGCGGGGTATCGCATCAGAAGCGCTCCCAGCAGAACCAGTGTCACTGTTACCAGCAGAACACCACCAACCACCGTCACAAGGACGATAGCTGTGGTGTTCGGACGCGCCGGGGTTGTCATCTCCTCGAGTCGTGCAGCCAATAGGTGGGCTGTGGGCGACCACCACCTGCATTCGGCAAACTACTAACGCTGCCATCAACTGTAATCGGTGGGCTAAGCGTAAATGTCGGTAGTGGGGGAAATGTTGCTGCCGGAGCAGATGTGGCATTGGAAGAGGCGGGAGCACTTGTAGGTAAAGTGATCGGGGTCTCTGTTGCTGTTGCCGTGGGGGTGGTGGGTGGCGGGACGATGCAAGCTGTCATATCAATGGTGTTGGTATCTAATGTTACTGCACCCGTTTGCGCCAAGGCTCGACCGGGTGAGATCGTCGCGGTTGTGTTGAGTGTAATACTGGTGAGCGCGAGGATATTACCTTGGAAGGCCGTCGTTGTACCCAAAGTCGCGGAACTGCCAACCTGCCACCAGATGTTGCAACCTGTACCACTATTTATGGTGGTGACCGATGAATTACTGGCGGTTGTCAGGGTGGTACCGATTTGAAAGATGAATACCGCAGCAGCGTTCCCTTGAGCATCTAAGGTGAGGTTCCCCGTCAACTGCGCCGATGTTGCAAAACAATAGATACCTGAAATGAGTGTTTGCCCACCCAAATCTTGACCTGTTAAGTCCGTACAGGGTGTCTGACCCGCCAGATTATTATAAGCAGTAGTCACATCGCTCTGCGCTTGAAGTGCGACTGCATCAGCAACGTGTAGGGTTCCATTCACAATACCCGGTGGAAAGCCAGTAACGGCATTTAACGGCGAGATACCGAGATCGCCATTAACGACTGATGGGCCAGTATTACTCACCGCAGAGCCGCCGAGGACTGCAAAACTTGTTGCTGTGCCGATGCCGGGGGCAACCTGAGCATTGACCGGGTTGGGCATCAGCAGCGTCAGACTGAATAATGCGGTTAAGCCGAAGAGGAAGACGAAAGTTGCAATTCGTCTAAAAGCACGTGTTGGGAGGAACAATAGATTACCTCATTTTACAATTTTCACTAAATGAAGGGAGTGGTGAGAAAGGGGTTATTTCACAATAGTGTGTTAATTCACGCTAGCATGTATTTTCTTAAAGCACAAGAGCTTCGCAGATCAATTACGATAGTACCTTTCTACACAAACTATGTGAAATAATTCGGATACGGAATTGAAACCTTCAAACAAAATGCACCCTTAAGGCTGAATCCGCTTTCCTGATTCGCAGTCTTCGCGTATGATAAAACTAGGACTGCATTTGCCCGTTGGAGTGTAATAAATATGGCCGATTCGACCCATTTTGATGCCGCACTGGAAGCCTTTGAGGAATCGGTGCGTGATAATATCAAACTGCTCTCGTCAAAAGACTCTAAAACACGTATGAAAGCCGCCACATGGCTGGGTGAAGCGGGTGATCCGACCGCGATCACGATGCTGATGCGCGTCTATCGAGATGACCCTGATCCGAAAGTGCGGGATGCTGCCCAATATTCACTGGGTATGTTCCGTAAATTGGAAGAAGAACTCAAAAAACCTGACCAGAGTAAGGTACAAAAACTGCTGGAAGATGTGGCAGTACATGGGAAAATGGGACGGCGTGTACCTGTTGCGGTACGCTCGTTGGTCAAACTGGAAATCGGCTTGATTATCTCAGCCATTCTGGTGGGGGTACTAGCCTTTGTCCTTCCGCCTGTGTTTCGGGGACAAGTCGATCAAGCCCTTCAGCAGAATGAGAATGTGGCTCCCACAGCACCGGCTGTCGCCACTAAAGACCGTGCCACGCTGCTGAGTGAGTTGCAATCGACGCTGAATTTGGTCACTAACAACGCTACCAAACTGCAAACCCAGTATCAAGGGATGTTGGGCGGTGGCATATTGGATTGCAAACAATTCTTTGATGCTTTAACGCCGGTGGCATTGTCAGCCGATAACAGCCGCGATAATGCCGATTTAGCGACGGTCGCGACCGATATTAACAACTTGGAAGCCAGCTTCCGTTCGGCAAAATCCACCTATGACCGTGTGTGTGACAATGGTGAAACCTTGGGTGGCTCCGAGTTTGGCGCACCCATGCGTGACTTACTGGCGCTGATTCAAGCCATTTCCGCGGCACAAGCCAACTTGACGACCGCAGCCGCTAAACCAGCCTAAAAACAAACCCCTAACCCCAACCCTTCCCCCATAGCAACAGGGGAAGGGGGAACAAGACACGCCTCTTTTGTTTGGTGAACCCTAAGTGCTGGTGACAGGGTTGAGATGCGGTTTGATTTGTGATTCGATGCGCTGACGCGGTTGATAACCGATCATGTGATGCACTGGCTCACCATTCTGGAATAGAATTAAGGTGGGTAATCCCATGATGCCGTAGCGCTGCTGGATTTCGGGGTAGGTATCCACATCGAAGGAAGCCACGCGCATTTGGTTCACATAAGCATCTGCGATTTGCTCGATAATCGGTTCGAGCATCCGGCACGGTGGACACCAATCGGCACCAAAATCCACAAGAACGGGCAATTCCGAATCCAATACCTGTGACTGAAAGTTACTGCTGGTGAGTTCAACAATGTTGTGCATGGTCAAACTATCCTCTTCTTGAACTATTGACGAAAGTTTTACCAGATAAGATGTATCTGATGTTTAGACTATACAAGTTCCAGTTCACTGGAAGTCAAGGGGTTGGTGATGGCGAAAATCAACGGCTTAAGGATTGGTGAAGTTGCGCGACGAGTGGGGATGCTGCCCACTACACTGCGCTATTACGAGAGCATCGGCCTGCTGCCTGACCCCGCGCGCGAGAATGGAAGCCGTCGTTATGACACGAGTGTGTTTCAACGACTGGAAATGATCCAAACCGCACAGCAAGCCGGATTTACGCTGGCTGAAGTGCGAGTGTTGTTCGATGAGATATTGTGGAATGACGCTCCAGCCGCCAAATGGAACAGTCTCATTCAACACAAATTGCAAGAAATTAACAGTATGCTGGTGAACATCCAGAGCATGAAGCATCTGCTAGAGGATATTCTGGACTGCGACAACGCACATCTGGCGGAGTGCATGTTCCAAACCGGGCAAAAACATCGTCAGGGCATCAATCCGGCTGATTGACACAGAGATGTAAACACCACCGAACATAAAGGATAATGCTATAATCAAATGAGCATCGGCTAGGCAATATAAACGCTCAGGAGACAAAACATGACCGCATTATTTGATGAACTACGACGCACCGAGTTTTCGCGCTTGGATGCAGGCGGACATGTTTATATGGATTACACGGGCGGCGGCTTGTATAGCGAGTCGCAAATCCGCGCTCACGCAGAACTATTGATGACGCAGGTTCTCGGTAATCCGCACTCTCAAAATCCCACATCGCTTGCCAGCACCCACAATGTTCACCACGCGCGCGAACGTATCCTTCAATTCTTCGAAGCTGATCCGGCAGAATATGAAGTGATCTTCACGCTGAATGCCAGCGGAGCGCTCAAACTGATTGGTGAGAGCTATCCGTGGGAAGTCGGCTCACGTTATATGATGACTGCCGACAATCATAATTCGGTCAACGGCATCCGTGAATTTGCTAAGGCCAAAGGCGCGATTATCGAATATCTGCCGCTTAACCGCGAATTACGGGCTGAAAATCTAGAAAACCTGCTACCAACAGTTGACCGTTCACAGCCGCATCTGTTCGCGTTTCCGGCACAGTCTAACTTTTCGGGCGTGAAGCATTGTTTGGATTGGGTCGAGTTGGCGCACAGTCGGGGCTATGATGTGCTGCTGGATGCGGCGGCATATGTGCCAAGCAATCGCCTCAGTCTGCGCGAGATTCACCCGGATTTCATGAGTGTGTCGTTTTACAAGATGTTCGGTTTTCCCACAGGTGTCGGTGCGCTGCTTATCCGGCGTGAGATGATTGGTAAGCTGCATCGTCCATGGTTTGCAGGTGGTACTGTCAAGTTTGTTTCTGCCCAGCATAAGATGCATCTACTAGCCACTTCTGGCGAAGGTTTTGAGGACGGCACACTCAATTACTTGAGCATCGCAGCTATCGCAGACGGACTCGATTTTCTGGAACGCGTGGGGATGGAGAACATCAATTCTCATGTCATGGCGCATACCGAACTGCTACTCAATGGGCTGTTAGCGCTGCGTCATAGCAACGGTCAACCTCTGATTAAATTCTATGGCCCACCGAATATGACCATGCGTGGTGGAACACTGGCTTTCAACCTGACTACGAACGATGGAAAGCTAATCGACTCATATGCCATTGAGGAACGTGCCAACCAAGACAATATCTCGGTACGGACAGGCTGTTTCTGTAATCCGGGCGCAGCAGAATTCGCTTTCAATTATCTCCCCGATGAAAGTTACCAGTGTTTTACAACCATCGACCCCGACCAATTCACTGTTCAACAATTCTCGACCTGTATGAACGATCAACCAGTCGGTGCAGTCCGTGCATCTGCCGGGATTGCCACCAATGAACGTGATGTGCAGCGTTTGGTCGCGTTTATAGAAACCTTCGTTGATTTTGTACCTGAAGCCGACCATGTCTGGCGAATGCCCACCCGGGAAACTGCATGATTAGTAATACGGCAGATTAGCAGAAATCAGCTACCGTGTTAAATTATTGACCGTAAATAAAAAGGACACTCTACGCGAGATGTCCTTTTTATTTGTGTTGTTCATCATGACTCACTTAGCAGTTTACGATGTAAAGCGTTATCTTCACCTGAAATTGATCAGCTTATTTTCCTGATCCATAGATCAAAGGCATACCATGCTGCAACTTCCTGAAGTCCAAGCCTTGACGACTCTCACGCCAGACGGTCGGCTACTGTTTACGACGCGCATGGTACGTCTATTTGCTTATGGTTTTCTGGCGGTGGTGCTGGGGTTGTATCTGGCAACTGTCGGCCTGAATGATACTGAAATAGGGTTCGTGCTGAGTGTAACGCTGTTGGGAGATGCCGCGATTTCGCTGCCGATCACCATCATCGCAGACCGGATGGGACGAAAGCGGATGCTAATCATCGGCGCGGGGTTGATGATTTTTGCTGGCGTGGTGTTCGCCCTGACCAGCAATATTACCCTGCTCATCCTGACGGCCATTATCGGAACGATTAGCCCCAGCGGTAATGAGGTTGGGCCGTTCCTCGCCATTGAACAGGCAGCGCTCCCCCAAACCACAACCGATAAACAGCGTACCCAAGTGTTCGCATGGTATGCTTTGCTGGGTTCGGTGACGACCGGATTGGGATCGTTCGCGGGAGGTATCGTGGCGCAGGTGCTTCAATCTGCGGGACGCACACCGTTAGAGAGTTATCGGGTGGTGATTATTGGTTATGCGCTGCTGGGCGGTGTGCTGGCGCTTCTGTTTACGCGTCTGTCATCAGCCATTGAAATCGCACAACCGGGACCTGCTCCCACACTGCAAAGTTTATTTGGTCTGCATCGTTCACGCGACGTAGTCTATAAATTATCGCTGCTGTTTATGATTGATGCTTTCGCAGGCGGATTGGTGGTGCAAAGTTTGGTGGCGCTGTGGTTCAACCGCCGTTTTGGTGTTGATCCAGCCGTCATCGGTTCGATTTATCTGGGTGCGAATCTTTTCGCGGGGTTATCAGCCTTAGCTGCTGCACGGGTCGCGGCACGATATGGGCTGGTAAATACGATGGTCTTTACCCACGTCCCATCCAATATCTTGCTCATCCTTGTACCGTTGATGCCAACTTTGCCACTGGCTGTTTTGATGCTGTTGGCGCGGTTCAGTATTTCGCAGATGGATGTGCCGACTCGCCAATCCTATACCGTATCGGTGGTTGATCCTGATGAGCGTTCGGCTGCTAACGGGGTGACGAATCTCGCGCGAACAACGGCATCAGCCATATCACCGGGTGTAACGGGTGCTTTATTCCAAGCGGGAGGCATTGGACTCACTGTGCCATTTCTGTTAGCTGGTGGTTTGAAGCTGGTTTACGATTTCTTGTTGTATCGGAGTTTTAAAGCGGTGAAGCCACCGGAAGAACAGTAAGTAGGAGATTGGGTACGAACGAAATCATTTACAATAAAGAGGGCGCAACATGTTGCGCCCCTACAATTAGCGTTTATTTAGATCGAGCGTCGCGTGGTTTGCGACCATTATCCATTAGACGCGGATGATACTGGGGAGTACCACCGGACGTGATTGTGTTTCACGGAAGAAAAAGTTCTGAAGCATGTCACGAACGTTGTCATTGGCGACGACTTGACCGCGTTTAAAGTGCTGTTTGATTTCCTTACAAGCAGCCTGCAACAAGTCGCTTGAGCCATTGGGCTGCACAAATCCCCGGCTGATAATTTCCGGTTCGCCCACCAGCTTATTGCGCGAGTTGACTGGAATGAGCGCCACGATGAAACCATCTTGAGAAAGTCGCTGGCGGTCTTGCATGACCATCGCACCGACTTCACCGACAAGGCGACCATCCACGAACACATCGACGGCTTCAATCGGTTTATCGAGCCAAACCTTTTCGCCATCGGTTGCCCATGCAGCGCCGTTATTCAGGATGAAGATGTTCTTCGCGTTCATCCCGATTTTTTCAGCCAAGCGTGCGTGCAAATGTTGATGTCGTGATTCGCCGTGTACGGGTATTAGATACTTGGGCTGCACGGTTTCCAGCATGATCTGTAATTCGTCGCGGCTGCCGTGTCCTGAAACATGAACCTCGGCTAGTTTGCCATAGATCACGTTTGCGCCACGTTCGAATAATTTATTGAGCATACGCCCGACTTCTTCTTCATTACCCGGTATGGTACCACCGGAGATAATGATGGTGTCTCCCTTCTTCACCTGAATTTGGCGATGTTCGCCCTGTGCCATCCGATTGAGGGATGAACGTGGCTCACCTTGAGAACCTGTCGATAAAATCAACAGTTTCTTGTCGGGAATATTGGAGTCAATATCAACCAGCAGGCCATTGGGAATTTTTAAGTAGCCCAAATCACGAGCCAGTGTGACATTTTCTTCCAAGCTGCGTCCTGTAAGCGCTACTTTACGACCGTGTTTCTTTGCCAGATTCATGATCTCTTGCAGACGAGCTAGCAAGGAAGCGAAGGTCGCAATGATAATGCGTCCGTTTTTGGCTTCACTAAACAAGTGATCCAGTTCGTCTGATACCACCTGTTCAGTCGGTGTACGACCGGGGCGATCCGCGTTGGTGCTGTCTGCCAGCATCGCCAGTACACCGTTGGGTGTCAGTTGGCGCAAGCGGTTCAAGTCGGTCGTCCGACCACCGGAAGGCGTTTCATCAAGTTTGTAATCGCCCGTGTGGACAATTGCCCCAACGGGTGTGTCGATCACCAAACCGGCTGAACCGGGAATGGAGTGCGCGACTGGAAACAGGCTGATCTTAAACGGCCCTAGTTGAAAACTAGAGGTGTCTTGAACCACTTGAAGGTTCGCCTGTTGGATAACCTTACCTTCTTCAAGCTGTCGCCTCACCATACCGATGGTCAAGGCAGTGCCATAGATCGTCGTTTTGATCTGGCGCATCAGGTAAGGTAGACCACCGATGTGATCCATGTGTCCGTGCGTCAGCACAATTCCGCGTAACTGATCTTGATTTTGAACCACATAATCAAATTGAGGCAAAACCAAGTCGATACCATACATGTCGCTTTCGGGGAACATAACCCCGCAATCGACAACAATCATATTGCGACCATATTCAAGAACAGTCATGTTCTTGCCAATTTCCCCTAGGCCGCCAATGGGGATTATTCTGAGTTTTTTAGTCATTCGTTTCTTTGTTGATTTCTGTGCTTATTCAATATAGCGATATATCCATGCCGGCTCAGCACAAAGCCCGATGGACAGATTCTTCCAGTAGTAGTTTGAGACAATTTCAACTTAGGGTGTAAGCGCAGAAAAGGAGTTCAAACATGTCGAGGAGTTTCATTGATTATGATTGTATACCCATTCAAATCAAAAATAAAGGCTTAATTTTTCAAGAAACATTTGGTGGGTTTACGGGAAATTTAATTCTCCGTGTACAATCGCTGCCCGATATGCGATAATAAGGAAGTGCAAACTTTTTGTCGACTCCTTTCCTCCTATCATCCAAGCAACTTCAAATTGCTGCACTGTGCCTATCGCAGCACCCGCACTTTACCCAATATTGACCGAACAATTGCCTCTCAGACAAATCCGTGCGTTTATCTGATCGACAACAGAAACTTAAATCGACCCGTTCATTTATAAATCTCCTATTAAAGAACTTCTTGATTTGCCCAACATGATATTGCTTCTCTAATATCCAATGTGTGGGAACGCTCTCAGAAGGGGCAAACGGTTTTAGATGGTTTGGAAATAGAAAGCGGTAACAACATGGATCTTGATACAGTTTCTGATAAGCACCTTCATGAACTGGAACGGTTAACGAAAGACCTCTTAGAAATCATGAAGAAAGCCAAGCTGCTCGATAACCCGATAACCGAACTGCTGCGGGCGCTTGAAACCAGCACTGAAAAGGCGCGGCGTACACGGTTTGATGAGGTCAACCCTGAATTCCGGGGCTACTAAAAAGACATTCTCGATTCAAGAAAACGACTGGTTAAGTATCCTTCAATAACAAAGAGGCAAAGGAGCAAACATATATGGCGACTGTCGTACCACACTTGCAAAAGAGCTTTAAGCTAACAGTTGAGAACGGCTTACCTCAAGCCACAGTTGAACTCATGGGTGTTGTTCATTGGATACGCTGCTGTCCCTTATGCGGCAGTACACATCAGGTTCAGACCCTGACTGAAGATGGGCTTTTTACCCCAATGTGCCAGATCCATCCTTCACTTTTCAAAGCTGAACTTGCCGCATGGCACAAGCTGTACCCGGATGTGGTCCCTTACACGTCCTTGCATCTGGTAGAAAAAGCTGCCTGACGAACCAAACTGCGTCAGCTCAATTGGAATGATTTAAACACGCCAGCCCTTATAGCTTTATGAGGGCTGGTGTTTTATGAGGCTGTATCACCGGTAATTCAACCGTAAAAGTGCTGCCTTGCCCGACCTTTCCCTCGCTCGTCACACTGATGCGCCCGCCGTGAGCCTCCACCAGCGCTTTGACAATTGCCAAGCCCAAACCTGTGCCGCCTGTGTTACGGTTACGCGACGAATCGACCCGATAAAAACGATTGAAGATATAGGGTAAATTTTCCACAGGGATGCCGTCGCCTGTGTCTTTCACCTGCAAAATCACTTTATCACCGCTGTGGGTCACCCGAATCATGATCTGCCCACCTTTGGTGGTATGCACCAGCGCGTTGTTGAGAAGATTGTGCAAGACCTGCGACAACCGTCCACTGTCCGCCAGTATCAACGGCAAATCCGCTACCCTATCGACTTTGAGCGTTACCCCTTCAGATTCAGCCAACGAATCAAACTTGGCTGCGGTGTTATTCACCAATTCATCAATCTGAACTGGATGCAAGTCCAAGGCCAGTTTGTTGGCATCTGCCTGACTGAGTTCATGAAGATCATCAACCAAGCGGCTTAATAAGCGTGTTTGGTCATACAAGCGCGCCACTTCGGTACTATCCATCGGGTAGACTTCATCCAAAATCGCCAGCAAATTACCCTGTAAAACGGTCAGAGGTGTTCGGAGTTCGTGCGCCACATCCGCCACCAGATTACGGCGGAGGGTTTCAGTTTGCTCTAGCGCGATAGCCATTTCGTTGAAAGCGTTCGCCATGTCTCTGACTTCACTCGTGCCTTCAACTTTAACACGGCGGCTGAGGTTTTGTGCGCCGATGGCACGGGCGGCTTCGGCTAGGCGGTTGAGCGGTGCGGTCAAGCTGCGGCTGACGAGGACTCCGAAGGTCAGACCGATAATGCCTAAGGCCAAAGCCATGATGACTAAAGCCGTACTGAGACTCTCGATGACGAAACGCGCCAAACCCGGTCGGACATTCAAGGGCGTTTTGGGTTCTTCGAGGGTGATGTAACCGACCGTTTGACCTTTCGACATCAACGGGAGTAGGTTGGCTAACTGGCTGATGTCACGCCTGCGCGGTTCCTGCGGCACAACCGAACTGTCATAAATGATATTGCCTTGTCGGTCGAGGATAATGACGACCAAACCGATACGCTGCCCGACTGCAAGTTCCTCAGTATTCAGCGCGACGTTGGATTGCAGATTCGCCCAACTGCCATGATCGTCATAATACTTCTCTAAGCTATCAACCAAACCCCCTTTGGATTGGTAATCGTCAAAGACAATCGACTCGCGAATGCCACTGTGGGCGATGATACCGCTGGCGACCATGATGACGATCACCCAAATCAAAACGACTGCACTAAAGGCGATGCTCAAACGTACCCATAAGCGGTTCATGGTTAGGGGCCTGCCAGCCTGTAGCCCACACCATAAAGAGTTTGGATATAGGTCGGGTGACGGGGATCAGGTTCGATCTTCTTACGTAGATTCTTGATGTGGCTGTCCAGTGACCGTTCGACACTTTCGTAGTCACAACCGAGACTGCGTTCTATCAGGTCGGCGCGTGTCATGGCGTAACCGGGATGTTACATGAGCGCCCGCAACAGTTCAAACTCGGTAACGGTAAGTTCAACCGGCTGGGTATCCATGATGACTTCACGCCGTCCAATATCCATCAGCAGCGCTCCACATTGGAGGATGGTGTCCTTTTTAAAGTTGTCGTCACCTTGAGCGCGGCGCAGCACCGAACGCACACGGGCAACCATCTCACGCGGGTTAAAGGGTTTGGTGATGTAATCGTCCGCGCCGAGTTCCAAGCCGATAATCTTTTCACTGTCTTCAACACGAGCCGTCAGCATGATAATCGGGATGCTGTGCAGCGTCGAGTCGTTGCGAATGGTGCGAGTAATCTCCCAACCGTCGCGGTCGGGCAGCATCAAATCCAGCACAATCAAGTTCGGATGTTCACGCCGTACCATATGCAGCGCGGTTTGACCATCATTGGCGATCAAGACCTGATAATGTTCTTTTTCGAGATAAGCCCGCACCAAGCGGACGATTTCACGGTCATCGTCCACAACCAATATGCGTTGAACCGTACTGGCAGTTGACATAAAATCCTCACACATTCCCACAACTTTATTTTATATTCGAAGTAAATTTAATCAAAAAATATTTGTTAGGGGCGCAAAGTCTTGCGCCCCTACAGAAACTCACTCGCTGGCTTTTACGGGTAAAGTGGCACAGTTTGAGTCCGCATTAACGTACTCGCCGCTAACCCAGCCACTCTTATCTTGATAGGTTACGAACCACCAATCCCCAGCCTTATTCTTAGCACTGACGTTGAGGGTCGTGCTAAAGGGAATGGTCAACAGCAGCTCAAAAGTTGTCGCTGCTCCGCTGCGTAAATTCACGTTCTGACGCGTCACAGCTATACATCCGGCGGCTTGTACTGCTGGAACTTGTCCGGTAGGTTGGTTTGTACCCGCACTTGGGACGACAATTCCCGCTGTAGTGGTCGCAATGACGAACGGGGTATTGGTTGCGGTAGGCATGGGGCTGGGGAAACGTGTCGGTGTAGCGCTCATTTGGAGCAGGGCAACGTCGGGCGTTTGGGTCGGCACAATCACCACTGGTTTGTCTAAGGTCGGTGTAGGGCTGCTGGCAGCAGCGACTTCCGCCACATTGACGTTACCGCTGCCTGATGTTGAACTGGCGGCAGTTGCGGCTGGTTGACGTGGCACTTGCAACTTGGCGGCGACCGGAGCGATAAACGTGGCGGCTACCAGCAGCACACCCAGTCCCAAGCCCAACACGCCCCGACGCTGCGACAACGAACGTCCCTGATTACGGCGTTCGATGAGGAATGTGATAATGCTCACAACTAGCATGACCACACCCAAACCGATAGCCGCCATATTGACCAAACGCAGCGGTTGGGCGCTGGCATTGTTGTTGACCAATGCCAACAGAGGAAACACCAGCGCTAAAAAGGCCAACAGTGTTTCGAAGAAGCTAACCTTCTCTTTGCCTTGTATGGCACGCCGAATGCTGTTGAGCAGAAAGAGTAGACCAAAAACCGCGCCCACGAGTACCAATAAAATGACCATCACTCACCTAATCCTATTCATAACGCAGCGCATCAATCGGGTTCAATTTTGCCGCCCGCTGCGCTGGATAAATACCGAAGAAAATACCAACACCGGCTGAAATAACCGTTGCAAGAACGACGCTCGACAGTTCGACGCTGAGGGGTAAATCTGTTCCTGCCGCGTTCGCTACTGCGCCAATTAAGCTCACCAAACCTGCGGCAATCAATACACCGATTGCCCCGCCAAGGAGTGAAAGCGCCATCGCCTCGATCAAAAACTGAATCACGATGTCGCGGTTTTGTGCGCCGACCGCTTTCCGCAAACCGATTTCGCGGGTTCGTTCGGTCACGGTGACCAGCATAATATTCATGACACCGATGCCGCCCACCAGCAGCGAAATACCCGCGACTACACCTAGAAATATGGTGAACAGGCCAATCACACCATTCAAGGTACTGATGACGCTGCTCTGGCTGACCACGAGAAATGTGTCTTTTTCTCCGGCCTTGATTTCCCGGGTTTCGCGCATGGTACGGGTGATTTGTTTGATAGCTGCATCGACGCTGTCGCTATCCCGCGCTTGCATCAAGACGAATGACACACGATAGTCGCCAGTCACACTGCGCTTGACACCCAAGCGGGCTTGGGCGGTGGTGATGGGAACGATTATTGCGCCATCACCAAAGCTACCGCTGGCAGCATTGAGTACCCCAATGATCTGAAAGCGCACACTGCCAATGCGGACATTACGCCCCACCGGAGAAGTGCCGTCAAACAAGCGGTCTACGACTTCCTTACTGACAACAGCGACGCGTTCCTGACCTTCCAATTCTTTCTGAGTGAAGAAGCGACCATTCGTGACTTGACGATTCATGACATTCAGGTAATTGGAGCTGACACCCTGAATGCCGGAGGTCATGCTCTTGCCTTCATTGACCACACCCGAATTCACAAGATTTTCCGGCATGACGTAGGTTATATCCTGTGTATTTAAAGGGTCAGATAAGGCTGCAACATCCTTCATCGTCAAAGGAGTCAGCTTGCCGTTCTTATCCGGCTGTGCGATGACAATCAGCAAATTCGAGCCGACACTTGAAAACTGTTTAGTCACAAAGGCCGACACACCCTGACCCGCCGAGATTAACAAAATGACCGCCGCTACCCCGATGGTGATGCCTAACATGGTCAAGAATGCCCGCAGCTTATTCATCTGTAGGGCAATACCAGCAACGCGAATATTTTCGATCAGCGAGTACATAGCTATTCAAACCTCAATGCATCAATTGGACGCATCCGTGCTGCGCGGCTGGCAGGGTACAGACCAAAGAAAATACCGACGAAACTGCTCACACCGGTTGCCAGCAGTACCGAATCGAGTGTCAATCCGAGATGCAAATCCGGGACGACTGCGCCTGCAATAACTGTGTCGACGGCCCACGTGACCATGATCAGGTCACGCCATGACGCGC
>JBBQLX010000132.1:0-17761 GCA_038328375.1 Aggregatilineales bacterium
TCCTAATGAACAATATCGCCTCGCGGTTGGGCGAAGGCTCAGTCAGCGCACTGAGTTGGGGTTGGCGGCTCATGCAAATACCGGAAACGCTGATCGGCACAGCGATGGGGACGGTTATCTTCCCGACCCTCGCCGCGCTAAGTGAGGTCGGTGATGAAACAGGCAAACGGGATGCCATGTCCGGTGCGCTGCGCTTCATTTTAATTGCCACCATTCCCGCAGCAGTGGGACTTATTTTGATCGGACAGCCAATTATCAGCCTCCTCGAAGGTGGCGCGTTCGATGCCTCGGCCTCCTCATTGGTCTACAGCACACTGCGATTTTTCGCGCTCGGTCTTGTGGTTCACTCAGCCTTAGAGGTTGTAGCCCGCAGCTTTTATGCCGACAAAGATACACTCACCCCCTTATGGGCAGCGGCAGGCGGCGCACTCATCAACTTTGTACTAGCACTTGTGTTGAGTGGTGTAGCTTTTGGTACACCCAGCAGCGACAATGTCGGCGGGTTAGCTTTGGCAAATTCGGCAGGGGTAGCGTTTGAGGTACTTGTCTTACTCTGGATTTTGCGGCGGCGTTGGCATGGCGCAAACGAGTCCCTTTTGGCGCAAACAGTCATCAAAACAGTGGTTGCCAGCCTTGTGATGGGTTTGGTAATCGTAATCATTAGCAGTCTGTGGCACGCACTTGGACTAGGCGGCAAAAGCACGATTTTCACTGTGCTAGAGGTCGGAGTCATGAGTGTGGGTGGAGGGCTGGTGTTCCTCATAACCGCTTATCTGCTCAAGATGCATGAACTTCAAGCCTTGGTCAATTTGCTTTTACGTCGCAAGACTTTAACCGAGGTGGTGGCATGAGCGTCGAAATTCGCATTCTCACACTCGGCTTAGCCGCGACTCATTGCTACATCTTAGGTGATACCAACACCAATGAAGCCGTCGTTATTGATCCGGTCGATCAAGCGCCGTTGATCTTCAAAACGGCTGAGGATGCAGGCTGGACGATCAAACTCATATTGGCGACTCATGCCCATTTTGATCACATTTTAGCAAGCAAGGAATTGAAAGAACTCACAGGCGCACCATTTTATATTCACGGCGATTCAATTCCCCTGCTCAAAAGTTTGCCCGATACTGGTATTCGCTTTACAGGTGAAGCCTTCCCCGAAGCAGCCGAACCTGATCGATTCTTGACAACAGAATCCGAAACCATCGAACTCGGCGCAATCAAGTTCGAAACGCTCTACACACCTGGTCATGCGCCGGGACATATAGCATTTTACATGCGTGATGCTGGGCTTGTGATTAGCGGCGACTGTTTATTCGCGGACAGTGTTGGACGTACTGATTTACCGGGTGGCGACCACAACTTGCTGATGCGTTCGATCTTCGACAAACTGCTGCCACTAAGCGATGAGACCAAAATGCTGCCCGGTCACATGGACTTAACCACAATCGGTAAGGAACGCGCCACAAACCCCTTCATACTAGAATATGCCGAGATGCTTTCCAGAAGAAACTGATATAATCAGCCTTCTTAAAAGTCGTCTGTTAGATAATTATTCTCATTGCGTTTGCAGTTATCAGAAACTCAACCTCTATGCACATTTTGATGCTCTTTCTGGATGGCATCGGCATCGGTGACGATGATCCAACCATAAATCCGTTTGCCATTGCCAATATGCCTACACTCACAGGACTTACTAACGGTAAGCGTTGGCTGCGCGATGCCGGCTGCCAAGAAAGTGAACGCGCACTGTTTATCCCGACCGATCCACGACTTGGCTTAGCAGGACGACCGCAAAGTGGCACAGGCCAAGCCGCCATTCTCACCGGCTTGAACGTGCCCCAAATGATTGGCGAACACTACGGCCCAAAGCCCAATTTACCAACCCGTGAAATCATCGCCAACGACAACTTTTTCAAACAGGTCAAACGCGGTGGTAAAAAAGCTGCCCTTCTAGATGCTTATCCTGAGGGTTTGCATTATGACATTGCCCGTGGCAAAACATTGCGGTCGAGCATCCAACAAGCCGCCTACGAATCCGGTCAACAACTATTTGGAATGGAAGAACTCAAAGCTGGACAAGCACTCACACCCGAATGGACAGGCGAATCGTGGCACAGTTACTTAAAACTCTATGACACGCCCATTTACACAGCGCGTGAAGCGGGACATCGCCTCGTCGAAATCTCGCGCAATTATGACTTTGCCTTTCACTCCCATTGGATGACCGATCATGTGGGGCATCGTGGGCCATTACAGCGCGGAGTCGAGTTACTTGAATTATTCGACGGTGTGATGGCGGGTGTAACCGAGGCATGGAAAGACGATGAGGGCTTGGTCATCATCACCAGCGATCATGGCAACATGGAACATATCGGCAGTCGTAACCACACTGAAAACGACATCCCAACCTTGGTCATCGGTAACGCCAAAGCAGCCTTTGCCGACGGTTTCCATGACCTAACGGGATATGTGCAGCGTATGGCAAGGTTGCTTGACATATAAATTCCCTGCGACGTTGGCTACAATCTGATCTTGATCTAACACTTCAGTTATATCGTTGTTTACATTCCACAAGAAGCGAGTACTCGGATGAGTGTTGATGCTGAAAGTCTCAAAAAAACGATGCGACGTTGGGCCAGCGGAGTCACCGTAGTCACCAGCAGCGATGGGCAAGAACGGGCTGGATTGACCGTGAGTTCATTTACCTCGATTTCAGTTGATCCGCCGTTGATCCTGTTATCGTTGCAAAGTTTTGCGCCAACGCTCAAAATGATTGAGAAAACAGGTGTGTTCGCCGTCTCAATTTTGACGACCACACAAGCCGACTTATCCATCCAATTTGCGGGTTTTGCAAAATTACCCGAAGGTGCAGATAAGTTTTATGAGGTCGAACTCAAAACATCAGTAACAGGCGCACCCATTATTGCGGATGCAGCAAGTTGGATGGATTGCAAACTCGCTGCCATTTATGAAGCCGGTTTAAGCCGGATTGTCGTGGGCGAAGTCATGGCAACCGGACAAAGCGAAGACATCCTGCCCTTGGTTTATCTCAATCGTGGCTATTACGACTTAACAAAGCGTGAATAGTAAGGGTTAGCGAAGGTTCAGTCACACCTTGACGTGGCACGGTCACTCATCTAGAATCAAGTGTTCCAAAAAGAGGCATTTTAAGGCATGTTTGAGAATTTAACGGATCGTCTACAGGGAATTTTTGACAATCTCGGACGCAGCGGTAAGTTAACAGAAAAAGACGTTGACACCGTTATGCGCGAGGTTCGTATGGCGCTGCTTGAGGCCGATGTTGCCCTGCCCGTGGTCAAAGATTTCGTCAAACGTGTTAAAGAACGCGCCATCGGTGCGGAAGTCGCCAGATCCCTAAAGCCGGGGCAAATGGTCGTCAAGATCGTTCACGAAGAACTGATCGAAACGCTTGGCGAAGCGGAAAAACTCAACTTTTCCGGCAGCACCAAACCGCATGTGATTATGCTGGTCGGGTTGCAAGGTGCGGGTAAGACCACCACAGCCGCCAAACTCGCCGTATTCTTACGAAAAGATGGGCGCGACCCTTATATGGTCGCAGCCGATACTCAACGTCCAGCCGCTATCGAGCAGTTAAAAACGCTCGGCAAGCAAATCGGCGTACCTGTGTACGATGAAGGTACAGGTTCGCGTCCGGCTGACATTTGTGTCAACGGTTTGAAAGCGGCGAAAGAAGCTGGCGCAGCAGTCGTCATTTTGGATACAGCAGGTCGTTTGCAAATCGACGACCGTCTCATGGGCGAACTCGAAGAGATCAAACGTCGGACTAATCCGGCAGAAGTCTTGCTGGTCGCGGATTCCATGACAGGCCAAGAAGCCGTCAATATCGCCCAAGGCTTCAATGAACGTGTCGGCGTTACCGGGCTGATCCTCACCAAAGTCGATGGTGACGCGCGTGGTGGTGCTGCCATTTCGATGCGCGCCGTAACCCATGTGCCGATCAAGTTCCTTGCCACCGGTGAGAAGATCGACGGTTTTGAAGTCTTCTACCCTGACCGTCTAGCATCCCGCATCCTCGGCATGGGCGATATGCTCAGCCTCATCGAAAAGGCTGAAGAAGCCTTCGATGAGAAGGAAGCCATGAAGTTGCAGCAAAAACTGATGGAAAATCAGTTCACGCTGCAAGACTTTCTGGAACAACTTCAGAAAATCAAGAAGATGGGGCCTGTTAGCCAACTGCTCGGTATGATACCGGGCATGGACAAGATGCGCGGACAAATTGACCAAGACGAAGCTGAACAGCGCATGAAACGTGTTGAAGCCATCATCAATTCAATGACGATGAGAGAGCGCAACAATCCTAAAGTATTAAACGCCAGCCGTCGCCAGCGTATTGCTAAGGGCAGCGGCGTACAAGTGCGGGACGTAAATGAAGTTTTGAAGCAGTTCCGCGATATGCAATCTTTGATGAGTCAGCTACGTAAGGGGAAATTTCCGAACATTCCGGGTTTATCGGGATTGCGCTAGGGTGTACTGCCCTACCGCTACTGGCACGCCCCCGTAGCATTCATAATTCGCCAGTGGCTCCCCACTTATTTCAAGTGCATGGGAGCGTTAAATGAGGAGTTTGAGTAACATGGTTCGTATTCGTTTGCGTCGTATGGGTTTGAAGAAGCAGCCAAGCTATCGTATCGTGGTCGCTGACCAGCGCAGCGCCCGCACCGGCGGCTTCATTGAAATCGTGGGAACTTATAATCCCCGTACCCAGCCCATCACTGAAATTGTCGAAGAAGACCGCATTCTGTACTGGTTGAGCGTTGGCGCACAACCCAGTGAAGCGGTTGATTACATTCTTAAGCGCACTGGTACGCTGGAACGTTTTGCCCGTCTCAAGAAGGGCGAGACAATTGAAGCTTTGGTTGCCGAGGCGATTGCCGCACAAGCTGGCGTTGCACCTGTCAGCCCCAAGACCAGCCGCCCCTCACCCGCAGCCGGTGAATCCGCTAAGAAGGCTAAGGACGCAGCAGTCGCTGCTGCCGAATAGTCCGATATTGGCTCATCATGCAGGGGGTCATTCCCCTGCATCCTTTTTTATTACTGAACCATCACAGACAGGGGCAAGCACATTATGGAAAACCTGATTGGTTACATTGCCAAAAGCCTTGTTGATGACCCCGCTCAAGTGAAAGTCACGCGCCGGACAGCCAGTGGAACCATCATCATTGAGCTGCATGTGGCGCAGGAAGACACAGGCCGCGTCATTGGTAAAGGTGGTCACGTTGCCAACGCCATGCGCGCTTTGCTGCGGGCTTCCGCCGACAATAAAAATAACCGCGTTATTCTCAAAATCATCTAGGTATGCCCACACCCCAAGAGCCTCAATATTTGCTCATCGGTGAAGTTTTGCGTCCGCACGGCGTAATTGGCGAAGTGCGTATGAAAGTCATCACCCATTATCCCGAACGTTTACCTCAGCTTAAAGTCGTCTATCTTGCCCCTTCTATGGACTCCCCAAAAATAACGCCCTACCCGCTTGAGCGAATGCGGATGCATCAGGGTTATGCACTTATGAAGTTCAAAGGCATTGATGACCGGGATCAAGCGGATAGGCTGCGCCAGCTCGTGGTCATGGTGGCTATTGGTGATGCCATACCGTTAGATGATGGTGAAGTTTATCTTTATCAGTTGGTGGGCTTAACCGTCCAGACTGAAGCGGGCGAAACCTTGGGAACCTTAACTGAGGTGTTAGAAACGGGCGCGAACGATGTCTATATTATTGATAGTCCAAAATACGGTGAAGTCTTGATTCCTGCTACTAGCCACACCATTCTTTCAACCGATATAAAAACGGGTCTCATGATTGTATTGCTGCCGGATGGCCTTTTACCCTCTGCTTAAATGCCGCTTGACAAGCCGAATAAACGCTTGCTATGCTTTAAAAATAGCGACCACATAACCCAATGAGAAACTTTGAGCGATCATAAATATTGGCTGGGCTTTAGCCTCGTACCCGAAATTGGGGCAAAGCGTTTATCATTGCTCTATAGTTGGTTTGGTGAATTGGATAAAGCATGGGCGGCGAGTGAAAGCCAGCTTAAACAGTCCGGTCTTGAACATCAACCGATTGCCAATTTATTAAGCACTCGCAAAACAATCGACCTTGATGCTGAAATGGCAAAGGTTGATAAAGCAGGTGCGTGGCTGGTCACATTGGCAGACGACGCTTATCCGGCACAGCTTAAAAAATTACCTGACGCGCCACCTGTTCTCTATGTAAAAGGAACGCTTATCCCTGACGATGAACGAGCGTTGGCTATCGTTGGGACGCGCAAAGCCACCACATATGGGCGCGATGCGGCACATCACTTTGCTAAGTCCCTTGCCAGTAACGGTGTAACGGTCGTCAGTGGATTAGCACAAGGGATTGATATAGCAGCACATCGGGGAGCGCTCGACGGCGGAGGACGCACATTTGCCGTATTAGGCACTGGCATCGACCGCATATACCCACGTGAACATCTCAAAATGGCGCAGGAAATCAGCCATCATGGGGCAATTATCAGCGAATTTCCAATTGGAACGCCACCCGAAGCACGTAATTTTCCACGCCGTAACCGCATCATAAGTGGGTTATCACTTGGCGTATTGATTGTAGAAGCTCCCGAAAAAAGTGGCGCAATGATTACCGCTACGATGGCAGCCGAACAGGGACGGGATGTATTTGCTGTACCGGGGAATATCTTTAACGCGGCAAATCGCGGTACAAACCGCTTAATTCAAGACGGTGCGAAACTCATCATGGATGTCGCGGATATTCTAGATGAGTTAAATATTGTGCATCACAACGTTCAAACGCGCGTAGTCACAGAACAAATCGCACCCGCCAACGAGAACGAAATGAAAGTGTTGGATTATCTCAACGCCGACCCTATTCACATAGATGACTTAGTACGGATGTCCGGCTTGTCTGTACCCATTGTTAGCAGCACACTAACGATACTTGAGCTAAAAGGGCTTGCGCGTTCAGTTGGATACATGCAATACTGCCTTATACCGAAATCATTGTAATCATCCGAACAAGAGGATACTGTGGAACATTATTATGCGCTAATTATGGCAGGCGGCGGTGGAACTCGACTGTGGCCGATGAGCCGCCACGATACCCCGAAACAACTATTGCCGTTGGTCGAAGATGCATCCATGTTTTCCATCAGCGTCGAGCGTCTTGCGCCGTTGTTTAACCCGGAACAAATCTATGTCGTAACCGGACGACAATATCTCAAATCGCTTCGTGAACATGCGCCACAGATTCCAAAGCGCAACTTCATCATTGAACCGTTTGCTAAAGAAACTGGCCCTGCGGCAGCCTTGGGTATCACAGTCATTCAGCGACGTGATCCTGAAGCGACTATTGCTATTCTCACCGCAGATCACCACATTTCCAAGAAAGATAAGTTTCGCGATGTCCTTAAAGCAGCCTACGAATTAGCCCAAAAAGGATATATTGCCACACTGGGGATTTCACCCTCGTATCCTGCAACCGGATTCGGTTATATCCAACAAGGTGAACTAATCAGCAAAATTGCTGATTTCGAATGCTATGTGGCACAGGGCTTCACCGAAAAACCGGATGTTGAGAAAGCAGCAACATTTTTGGCTTCAGGTGAATATACATGGAATTCGGGCATGTTTATCTGGAAAGCTCAACAAGCCATGAACGAATTCAAGCGGCAGCAGCCCAAAATGTATGAGCAATTTATGGAGCTCATGCTTACTGTTGACACACCCGAATATGAGCAAAAGCTAGAAGATGTCTGGGATAAGATAGAGAAGATTTCAATTGACTATGCCGTCATGGAACACGCAGAAAATATGGCGGTCATACCCGCCGATTTTGGATGGAATGATATTGGCAGTTGGAGCGCGATGTACGATGTTTTGAAATTGGATAAAGCTGGAAACGGCATAAAAGGCAGCCACGCTGAGCGTGTCCTACTAGACACCAAAAACACATTAGTCTATAGTGATAAGCTAGTTGTAACGATTGGTGTCGAGAATATCATCGTCATCGAGACACCAGATTCATTGCTGATTTGCCACAAAGATCGTACTCAAGATGTAAAAGAAGTAGTGAATCATTTGCTTCGGACGAAAAACTACAAGTTCCTCTAGGGCGCACCGAAAACACGATTTATCGTATGCGTAGGCATATGGATATGCCTCATTTTGGAATGAACAAGCAGATTAAATTCTGCATAAGGGTGGACAAGAAACGTAATGACTGAACAATATATAGCGTATTGCGTCAAGTGCAAGACGAAACGAAACATGCTGAATCCAGAAGCCGTATACACCAAAACCGGTACACCCGGAACGCAGGGTGTATGCGAAGTTTGTGGTACCAAGCTGTTTCGTATGGGTGCAACTCCGGCGCATGAAGGGTTAACCAAGCCTGTTGTGGTCGCCAAGGCTAAGGCCAAAACGACAACGACCAAGAGCAAAGCCAAGGGCAAAAGCACGACGGCTAAAGCCAAGAATAAGAAAACAACAACAGTCACTCACAGAAAAAGTGGTAAGTTAGTGATTGTCGAATCGCCAGCCAAAGCCCGTACAGTAGGAAACTTTTTAGGCGCGGGTTATACGGTCAAAGCCTCCAAAGGCCATGTGCGTGATTTGCTCGTGTCGCAGATTTCGGTGGATGTGAAAAACAACTTTGAACCCAAGTATCGCGTTCCAAATGACAAGCGTGATACCGTCGCTGACCTAAAAGACGCGGTAGAACGCGCCACGGAAGTCTTCCTCGCAACCGATCCTGACCGTGAAGGCGAGGCGATAGCGTGGCATCTGATGGAAGTCACCAACATCAACGAAAAGAACGCCAAACGTGTTGTTTTCCACGAGATCACCAAATCCGCCATTGAAGAAGCCTTTGCTCATCCGCGTACCCTCGATATGAGCCTCGTGAATGCCCAGCAAGCACGGCGTATTCTCGACCGCTTGGTCGGCTACAAAATCACAGAGTTGCTCTGGGAAAAAGTTCGTAACCAACTTTCCGCAGGACGTGTACAGAGTATCGCAGTACGCATCGTGGTTGATCGCGAACGCGAGATCGAAGCTTTCAAGCCAGAAGAATACTGGACGCTGGATGCTCGACTAAAAAAGCATAAGGTCAATGGCAGTGGTTCGGATCGCCCATTTAACGCGCGTCTGGTGCGTTTTAAGGGTAAAGATGTGCAGTTTGGTTCTGAAGGCGATGTAAAACCGCATCTGGTTACACTCCAAAAAAGCCAATACAACGTTGCCGATGTCAAACATGGCACACGTCAGCGCAAACCATCTGCACCGTTTACCACCAGCACACTGCAACAAGAAGCCTCACGCCGCTTGGGTTTTAACGCCCGCCGCACAATGGCCATCGCTCAGCAGCTTTATGAAGGCATCGAACTCGGTAAAGGTGGCCCAGTCGGTCTTATCACCTACATGCGTACCGACAGCCCTCAAGTCTCGACACAGGCTCAAGGCGAAGCCCGCGAATATATCGAGAATCGCTTTGGTAAGGATTTCCATCCAGAAAAGCCACCGCGTTATCAAACACGGGCAAAAGGCGCTCAAGAAGCCCATGAAGCAATCCGCCCAACCAGTGCCTTTCGTGAGCCTGATCAAGTAAAAAGTTTCCTGTCGCGGGATCAGTTCCGCTTATATACATTGGTATGGCAGCGTTTCGTAGCCAGCCAGATGTCGAACGCGGTCTATAACACCCTCCGCATCGACATTGAAGCAGGCTTGTCCGCCGCTGATAAACCCTATACCTTCCGTGTTTCAGGCAGCACCATCAAGTTTATGGGTTTCCTGTCACTGTACGAAGATGCCCGCGATGAAGACCTTGCACCTGATGAAGATGATGGTCGTATCCTACCCGAAATGACAGTCAACGAACTGCTTGACCTCATTCAACTGCTGCCGGAACAACACTTTACGCAGCCGCCACCGCGTTATACCGAAGCCAGTTTGGTGCGGACGCTTGAAGAGTTCGGCATCGGTCGCCCCAGCACTTATGCACCAACCGTCGCGACCATTCAAGATCGCGAATACATCGACAAACTCGACGACAAGCGCTTGGTTCCAAGCGAAACAGGTAAGGTTGTCAATGATTTGCTGGTTCAATACTTTCCCGAAGTCATGGACTTCCAATTCACCGCCAAGATGGAAAATCAACTGGACACTGTAGCCGAAGGCCACATGGAATGGCGACCGATGCTGCGCGACTTCTATGACCCATTTGAACATCAGATGGAAATTGCGCGTGAAACCATGCCCAGTGTGCGACAGGAAGAAGCTGTCGGGCGTGATTGTCCCGTTTCAGGGCATCCACTGGTCATCAAGTACGGACGCTTCGGCAAGTTCATTGGTTGTGCAAATTATCCTGAGTGCCGTTATACCGAGCCGTGGTTGGAACGTACCAGTATTACCTGCCCGACCTGTGGCAAAATTCATGGCGGCGAAATCATCCAGCGCAAATCGAAAAAAGGTCGCACCTTCTGGGGTTGTGCTCGCTACCCCGACTGTGATTTCACCAGTTGGAAGCGCCCGTTACCGCAGCCCTGCCCCAACTGTGGCAATCTGCTGGTCGAGCAGAACAAAAACACGGCTCAATGTACCTCTTGCCAGCACACCTATCAAATGGATGAATTGGCGGAAGTCGCAGTAGTAAAAGTTGAGCCAGCTTAAGGATACTGATTTGTCCTAAAGACAAGAATTCCGGTACAATGGGTTTAGATGCAAATTGGCGCACTTCTGAAAAACGAAAGGCATCACAATGGGTAAGATTCGAGATACCCTGATCGGTCTATGGCCGGTCATAAAGACCTATGTTCCAAAGCCCGGGTTAGTCCTCGCTGTGGTCATCGCATTTCTGATCGGTTTGCTCTGGTCATATGCGGTTGATCCGGTAGTTTTCTATGACTCTGACCCACGAACATTGGGGCAAAGTTGGCAGGACGAATGGGTTCGCTTGATTGCTGATCGTTATGATGCAGCCAGTTCTAAGGCCGTGATTACCGACGAATTCAGACAGAGCATAATCGACTCGCTAGATAAGGTCGATCACCCACAAGAAATTGTGAATCGCTTGGGGCTTGCCCAACTCACGGACTTAGCCGCGCAAGCCGAAGTGACCGCACCTTCCACGCCTCCACAGCCCTCATTTATTGGGCAAATTAGGCCGTGGATTGTAGGAACTATCGTAATCGCGCTAGGGTTTGTTATTGGCTCATTGTTGTTCGGTTTCTACGTTAGTCCACTTGTAGTTGATCCTATCCGTAAGCGGATACGTGGCGCACAAGGGACGGATGCGGCAGGCGCACAACAACTTCTGAATATTCAGCAAGCACGCGTTATTCGTGACCAATTGGCGAAAGATGCCGTAGCCGCTCCTGCCACCGACCTCGGACCACCAGTTGTACGCCACGTTTCAATTTACACACCCGGACGTGCTTATGATGACTCGTTTAGCATTGAAGATGCCAAGAAGGATGATGAGTTCTTAGGCGAATGCGGCGCGGTCATCTCCGAGACAATTGGCGCAGGTCAACCGGAAAAAGTAACCGCAATTGAGGTGTGGCTGTTCGACAAAGAAGACTTTGTACGCACACTCACCACCGTCTTCGTATCAGAACATGCTTATAATGACCCCGCGACCCGCAGCAAACTAGCAGCTAAGGGTGAGCTTGTTATCGTCAAGCCGGGAGCAATCGCGACGCTGGAAACAAATACGCTGCGTCTACATGCCCGCGTTGTCGATATTGCCTATGGCACGGGGCCGCTACCTCCCAATAGTTACTTTGACAAGATGACGCTTGAGATTCAAGCGTGGCGTAAAGCTCCCGGTACAGCACCAGTTGCCGCACCGATGCCTGTTGCAATGGCAGCCGCGCCCGTGTATTCACCACCACCTGTGGTCAATGCGCCGACCTATGCCCCACCAGCCCAACCTGTCTATGCGCCGCCACCACAAGCCGCTCCAACGGCCTACGCAGCGCCTCCGCTGCGTCAGGCAGCACCACCTACCTACAGTCCACCTGTGCCTCAACAAAGGCCACCGCCTGTACAACCCTTACCCCCAACGCAGCCTGATGATGATATATTTGGTGGCAGTGGGGATTTCACCCCCGTAAACTGATTAGTCTGTGTAAACAAAAACACCCTGTCGAAATTTGACAGGGTGTTTTAATTTATATGCCCACTTATTTGATCAATTTGATCTTAAAGATCATGTCGCCGCCCGGAGTTTTAGCGCGGACTTTCTCACCTTTGCGGTGGCCTAAGAGTGCCGCTCCGATTGGGCTTTCGTGCGAGATTTTACCTTCACGCGGATTCGCTTCCGCCGCGCCAACAATCGAATAGACTTCGTCTTCGTGTGAGCCTTCTTCGACAATCGTAACCACCGACCCTAAACGAACCTCGTCCGTCTTGCCCGTATTCTCGATAATTTTGGACGACCGCAGAATGTTTTCCACATAGTGAATACGCCCTTCAAGAAATGCCTGCTGTTCTTTAGCATCGTGGTAATCGGCATTTTCTTTAAGATCGCCTTCAGCGACAGCGGCTTTCAACTTTTTAGCCAATTCAATCCGCTTGACGTTAATGAGTTCGTCGAGTTCACGGCGCAATTCTTCTGCACCTTCTGAAGTTAAATAAGAACCTTCTGGCATGTTAATTCACCTATTCTTCGCACTGTGTTTTGACAATTCATAAACGGGCGAAACATTTAAAGCTGCACAAGCTCCCGCCGTTGAGCAGCCAAAGTAAGTACATTCTGACGGTGGAGTTGCGAGATAGCACCATTCAGCAAAATACGGCTTTTACCGCAGCTTTCAATGTCGATGGCTTCAAGTGCTGCTTCAGGAAACGGATTGGCTAATGCGGCATCAACTGCGCTACGCAATTTCAGGAGATAATCAATATCGGCCTGTATTTTCTCCTCAACTTCCCCACGTAAGATAATTTCACCATGCCCTTGAATGACATTTTCGTAATTACCGTTTCGTAGACCGCTGAGCGAAGTGACAAAGTCATCAAAATTGCCATCCACGAAATACGGGATTGGCATAAGGGTATCCGCCGCAAAAAGTACCCGATCCTCTTTGACATGGCATACGATGGAGTCAATACTGTGTCCCGGTGTTGACCAAAATTGGAAGGTCTTATTACCAAGATGCAGTGTGAATGATCCACCCGAAAATACAATATCGGGCAAAATCAATTCCACATCCCGCATTTCATTCGCGGCTTTGATTTTCTCAAGACTGCTTCGACCACGCGTATCCAGTAATTTGCGGCACAACGCATGAGAAATCACACGCGCACCTTTGAAAAAACAGGTTCCGGTGGAATGGTCAGCATGAAAGTGAGTATTAATGACATAACGCACAGTTGTACCGAGACGCGTTTCGATAAAACGCTTCATCAGTATCGTTTCTTCAGGATAAGCCAGCGTATCAATAACCACTGCGCCTTCGCTGGTCATGATCACGCCCGCCGTTACCTGCGCGTATAAATCACTCGTAAATACGTAAATATCATCGGCAACACGTTCGCGTTGCATAACTTGCTATTATCCCATCATAACCACATGTGCAAGTGTGAAAAATCAGTATAGTGAGATAAAGGGTGAAAATCAAGATTCGGTGCAAAGCCGGAGGCCTAACATAGGCTGTTTAGCCCATCCTCTCTGCTACAATCTGAATTACAATCATGTGAGGTGCGAATTTAAGGAGCGTCTAATGAACAAAACTAGGACTCGTATTATTACCGGAATTATTGTCGTCATTGTACTAACATTGCTAACAATCAATTTAACTTATGGGCAAGCAGCACCTGTTTTTCGAGTAGGTGTGCTGGATGATCCACAAGGCCCCATCGCCAACGGCGCACGTTTAGCCATACGCGACATCAATAATGCTGGCGGAGTGCGTGGTGCAGATGGGACACAGTTCCAACTCGAACTCATCGTTCAGCCCATAACAGGCACAAATGTCACCAACACCATTGCCAGCCTGCGTGATGCCAGTCTCATCGCCGTATTAGGCCCCGAGTCAGACAGCGACGTGAAAGATAATCTCGCCGCCCTCCAAGCCTTGAATGTACCTGTACTAACACCTGCGACGGGTGATACAACCCTCACTGATGACCAATCAGGACGGTTATTTCGTACACGCGCGGCTCAGCTTTTACAGGGACGCGCCCTCGCGACTGTTTTAATTACCGATTACAACCTGAAGCGTATCGCAACCGTCCAGTTGGATAATGATCTTGAAACCTCGGCGGGTGTCGTAGGCTTCACCATCAGTCTTACCGGCCTCAGCATAACGCCTCAGCTTGCATTACAAGTACAGGATGATGCTGCGATTACACAGGCCAACCAACAAATCGCCTCCAATAATATCGAGGCAGTGGTAGCTTACGGTCAACCGGAACGTGCCGGGAAATTACTTTCCAATCTACGCGCCATCGGATTTAACGGCCAGTTTATCTACAATCAGGCTGATGAAGCGGCATTCCAAATCGCTGCCGGAAAAGACATTGTAGGAACATTCGCTTCGACCACATGGCCCTTCACAGCCGAAGATGAAAACGGTCGTGCCTTCCGTGATCGCTACATTCAACTGTATGGCGAACTCCCCGGCCCTATTGAAGCAGCCAGCTATGATGCGATCACACTCTTGAGTGCAGCCATCAATTTACCCGGAGAACTACAAGCTAATCTGACTCAATTGGACAACATTACCGGCATTCAAGGGACGCTGCGCCCTGCCCAACTTCAAACAAATCAAAAAAATGAGACAAGTAGCAACGTCGCCGTTGTACAGTACGGCGAATTTGGTGCGCCTCAAATCCTCGCACGGTTTGAGGGCAATCAACGTCTAGACATTAATCTCCCTGTACTCCCGACCTTACAACCGACCGTCGTAGCCTCACCGACACCCCAGGGTGTAGTCATCACCATCAAGCAATCCAAGCAAAATGTACGCACCGGACCAAACATTGCTTATGATGTCATCGGACAAGTTAGCAAAGATGAACAATATCAAGTCGTTGGTGCGACTGGCGATAACGCGTGGGTTGTTATCAATTTCCGTGGACAGCAGGGTTGGTTAGCCACCTATTTGCTGGATGTCTTTGGCAACTTACAGACGGTGCCGATTATTGTCCCACCCCCAACGCCCACACTACCGCCTAGCCCTACCCCATTACCCGTCACCGCCACGCCATTCAGTACCATCAATTTGGTGGCTGGTAATTTCAGTTTCGTTCCCGGTTCCCCAAACTGCGCCGAAACATTTAATGTCTTTATGGATGTCGCTAACCTCGGTAGCAGCATCACACCCGGCGGAACCATATCGGTGAATGATTACCGCCAAGCGGATAACGCTTTCCAAACAGGTACAACCGCAGTCTTTCCTTCGCTGGCTCCCGGTCAAACGGTCAATATTGGACCAATCCCGTTGACAGTCAGTACCTACTACAATGAAAACCATCTGCTCATTATGACAATTGATAGCACGAACGCCATCTTTGAATCCAACGAGACAGATAATGTCCGCCAAGCAATTTACCTGCTCAACAAGGCAAGTTGCCCCTAATTCAACGATCTAAAATGAAGGGCGATCAACGCTGGTCGCCCTCATAGTCTCATAATTTCTGTAAAGGCGCACGGCTGTGCGCCAATTTTCTTCCCAAATAGCCTCTGCCACCCCAAACATCTTATAAACAAAGTTTATTTTTGGTTTTCCCACAAACCATTCTCTAACCAACCACGAACGTTTATCAACTCACTTCTCACTCAATTTCGTTTGTCTCAACCCTCGCAAAGAGTTACCAAATGTTCTTCCAAAATGTAACCCGTTGCACCTGATTTCCTGTTAAACTCATAACACATGCAAAACTATCAGGCTCACTCTATGCTTAAACCGCTTGTGTCTTTGCGCCCTAGCGTCCTTGCGCAAACTTCCTTATATTCTCTCCATAAATCTGAGTCTTTGTACCTGTGCAAAGCCTCCCTGTGGGACTGTGTTAAAAATCCCTTTCTTTGCGTCCTTGCCACCTTGCGCCTTTGCGTTGAGTCTTTTGTGTTTGCATTTTCGGCGGATCACCCCCGTCCACCCACCATGCAGTTGCGACAATTGCGACGCGGCGGACACACACGAGCCACCCGCTGCACTCAGCGGCATCAGCCGAGTGACCACGCTGCATTTTCTGTCGTTTCAGCGGTTTTTCCCGTCCTTCTCGCCTGTTATTTCAGCGGATTAATTGCAACTTGTGCAACAAAACCGACATAAAAACACCTACTTTAATTTGATGTCGATCCATGTGCTGCGATCAGGATAGATGTATATGGTTTTGCGGAAACGCACACGCCCACCATCATTCACGCTCACCTCGTAATAATTAGCGGGTAAGTCACCAATCACAAAATTCTCACCGAACACATCATCGGGATTTACTTGAGTATTGGCATAGGTATAAGCATAGCGGGCGATATCAATGGATTTGACCTGTACAGGAGCATTAAAAAGCACTGTGCCTGACGCGTCCGTTACCCGCCCAACCAGCGTCCCAAATTTGCGGAATGGAAAAATCCACAATTCGGGATTGCGTGTCGAGTGGAATGAATTTGCATCACCCAGCCTAACCTCGAAATGCAGATGTGGGCCAAAAGCCACCCCTGTAGCGCCCACAATGCCCAGCGAATCGCCCTTCTTAACCACCTGCCCCGTTTGCACATCAACCCGCTGCATGTGTCCATACAGGCTAAAAACAGGTTTACCGTCAGATGAATTAAAGGAATGTTGAATTACAACCAGATTACCGTAGTAAGTGTTCGCTGGTCCAAACTGTGTACCTGTATCATCACCCGCATAGTAAACAACGCCGTCCGCAGCCGCGATAATACTGGTTCCCGTCGGGTTTTCCAGATCAACACCCAAATGTGTTTGTAGTCCCCCTGCTGTGCTGCCGTAGGGATACGTTCGTGCCACGTAATTCACATCACCATCGCCAATCGGTCGCGAAAAATGATAATGGTCAGCCAGTTGAGTAGATGGATCAACAGACGGTGGTGTCCACGTCGGAATCGGAGTTCCATTAGCATCCACATTCGCGCCCGGTGTCGCCGAAGCAATCGTAATCGGTGTAGGCGATAAAGTAGCGGTAGGCGTTTGGCTTGGCGTATAGGTCACGGTCGGCGTGAATGTGAGCGTCGGTGTCAACGTTGGCGTTAACGTAAAGGTCGGTGTAAATGTAGGAGTAGGCGGTTCAGTTGGTGTACGGCTGGCAATCGGGTTTGCCGTGGGAACAACTGTAGCAGCACCGGCAACATTCGCAATCGGTGTTGGAAGTCCGCTAACGGCTGTAGGCGAAACGGATGTTGGTTGGCAAGCAGCCAACACAAATAAAACGATCAGGCAAATTGACTTTCGGAGCATCTTTTCTCTCGTTCAGGTGTTATTTAGGTGTCATCATCAACAAAATCAGGCGGTGTTGAATGGGCAGGCGCTGTACTTCGCTGCCCGTTGTTATGGGTTAGCTCATGGGAAAGCTCGATCAGCGTTTGCTCATCAATAATTTTCCCATTGAAGCGCTGGTATAAATCAGGATTTGCGATGGGATCAACAGCATAACGCCATCGGTGGTCGCTCACCTCGCGCAGTACCGAACGGCACTCACTGCACCGGACACTGTGACGTGCGCGCGGTATTCCAAATGACCGCTCCTGCCGTGA
>JBBQLX010000133.1:0-17040 GCA_038328375.1 Aggregatilineales bacterium
GATTAGAGAAATGAGAAGAGATGAGGTAAAAATAGGGAAATAAAAATAGAAAACGACATTGAAAAAATGGCACAAATCAAAATATACGGGCTGAAAAGTACACTGAACCCGATTAAAGCCCAACTTTCGGATGTGATACATAGCTGCGTGGTGGAGGCGTTGAAATTTCCGGTGGATAAACGCGCGCATCGGTTCTTTCCGTTGGAGGCTGATGACTTTTATTATCCAGCAGGCCGCAGCGAACGTTATGTCATTATTGAAATTGTGATGATCGAAGGGCGAACGGTCGAAACCAAGAAGCAGTTGATTTATTTGCTATTCGAACGCATCAACCAGACCTTTGGCATTTCGATGACCGATATTGAAATCAACATCCTCGAAGCACCGAAACATAATTGGGGTTTTCGTGGCAAAACAGGTGACGAAGTGGAGATCAACTATAAGATTGAGGTGTAAATCCCATTACGGATTACCTTCAAATTCGGGTACGATTCCAGTCGTATAAATAATAGAGACCAAAGAAAATACTACTGATACATACAGCGATCCACCCGAAATCGTCGGGGGCAGAAGCCGCTTGGAAAAGTAACCCAAAACCGGTGACAAGCAGCGCTATTGCCCGCCCCAGTTTAAACATCGATGCCTGATTTCGTTTGGCGCGGAACTTGGTTCGAGCAGCTTTTTCAACAACTGAACCCGCTACATCGGGCTTCAATCCTTTTTCGACAAGCATTTTTTCTACTTGTAGTTTGGTGTGACCTTTCCGCAAAAGGTCTTCCGTAAAATAGAGTACCAAATCCATATCGAGTTTGGGCGATTGCGCTGTATCAGCCATTATTGTAATTCCTAGATGCAGAGTAAGATTGCAAGAACAATAGCGAGCAAAATATATGATTATTATAATTATAAGTGACAAGCGGTAAATCTTGGTTAAGGCATTTGTCGATTACAATTCAGAATTTTTGATGCTCACTCTTTTGGCTATATAATCAACTTGACTGTAGGTTGATGAAGGGCGCTGTCATGGTTGAGTCATCAATCAAAACAAAAATTACCGAAGCCGATTTGCTTCGGCTGGGCGCACAGGATATTTGGTTTGAAGTTATCGACGGAGAGATTATCGAAATGCAGCCAGTCGGCGTACAACACTCGGATATTGCGGGCAACACGTATGACATTTTGAAACCTTTCGCCAGCACTCATAAACTTGGCGTGGTTCGCATGGACAGTCTTATTTTTGTACTCCATGTCGATAAAGAAGAGGGCATTCGTAAGACGCGCATTCCTGACGTATCTTTTGTGCGGCGTGGACGTTTATCCAAAGATTTTGACCGTTCGCGTCCATTCCCCGGCGCACCCGATTTAGCCGTCAAGGTTGTGTCACCCGACGAAAGCGCAGGTGAAGTGCTGGCGAAAATCCGTGATTATTTTGCTTATGGCACTGACGAGATTTGGGTGCTGTATTCGGAGCAAAAAGAGTTGCACCAATATATTCGTGGTGAAAAAGGGAGTCACATTTTCACTGCCGAAGATGACTTTGCAAGCGTTTTATTCCCCGGCCTCAGCATCAAAATCGCCGATCTGTTCCTAATCCCTGAAGCGGATTAATAAATATTCACAAACTGGTTCAGGCTTGGCCTTGCGGCCTTTTGCGCCTAACGCTACAGTTGAGCCACCTATCGGCACTTATTTACATGGCACAACCTTATTATGGAAATTCCACTGCGAGTCGGCATTTCACCTACCCTCAATATTCGCGGCTTAATCGCAACCCGCGACATCAAAAAGAATGAAATTATCGAACGATGCCCGCTGGTTCTGGTCGATCATCGCAACGACACGGCCTTTGAAAACACCATCCTCAACCGTTACTGCTTCGAGTGGACGAAAACCCACAGTGCATTGGTGATGGGCTACGGCAGCCTGTATAACCATTCGTATACCCCGAATGTGCGCTACCACTTCGCCTATACCACCAAAGAAATATTTTTCCGTGCGCTGCGTTTCATCAATGTGGGCGAGGAACTGTTCGTCAACTACAACGGCGATCCGCCTGACCAATCCGCAGTCGCAGATTATTACACGGATAGCAAACACTAGAGTCATCAGAACAACTCAACGATCAATATTGCGGGTAATATTGCTTCTATAACTCGATATATAATGGCTTGATTATCGAGGTACGAATCATGCAGTCTGACCCGCCATCAGGTAAATATTGTTCATTCACCGAACATGCCAATCACATATGGGAATTTCGATTTCTCAAATCCAGCAACGAAGCGGTCGATGAATGGGTCGCGTGGCAAAATTACCTCAGTAAACTTCCACCCCAGCCTGAAATCACCAGCGTAAGAACACTGCTGGATTTTCGACCAGATGGCCTTATCTCGATGCTGTACGCCTTGCAAAAGAACGCGGAATGGCGCAGGCAAAATCCAGAGATTCAACCTATTCCGGTCAAGGTTGCGATTGTCCTTAAGCCACTTAATCGTTTGCAACAGGGATACGGCGAATTGATTAAAGAAGGTGTCAATGTGTTTGGCATGAGGAAAGTGCGCTTGGAGTTGTTTGCTGATGCCTATCAACAAGCCATTGACTGGCTGCTTGAAGATTAACATCTTTAAAGAGGGAACACACGCGGATGCTCCTCTACATCAAAGTCAAGTTACTCCGGTGTTAAACCCTCGTGTACTATTGTAGGGTTTTAGACGGCTTAACCAATTGGCGAAGCGATGCCCCCACGACACTTGCGTACAACCGACCTTGCCCGTGATCTAGGTGTACACGTCAACACCATCCGGCTTTACGAGGAGTGGGGATACCTACCGCCCATTCCACGCGGATCGAATAGCTACCGCCAATATACGCCGCTGCATCTGGAACAAGCCCGTTTAGCACATATGGCTGCGCGCTGGCCTTATCTGGTGGACGACAAAGCGATGCTGGTGCAACTGGTCAAAAGCGCTGCCAACGATGACCTTGGTATGGCGATGGAACTGGCCTACCTGTACCTTGCCCACGTGCGGGTTGAACGGACACTGGCTGAAGGCGCTGTTGAATTCCTTGAACGGTGGGCGGCGGGTCATTTGATGGATTCGTCACGCCAGAAGATGCACATTCAAGAAGCGGCAAAGCATCTGAATGTCACAGTGGATATGCTCCGCAACTGGGAGCGCAACGGCCTTATCGCTGTCCCGCGTGATCCGGCGAATGGTTATCGGCTGTATGGCAGCACCGAGTTTGGTCGTCTGCGCGTCATTCGGACGTTGGTGCGTTCGGGTTACAGTCTAATGGCGGTCTTACAGATGATGCGCCAGTTTGACGCGGGAAAAACGGACGATCTACGAGCCGCGCTTTATGTGCGGCGTGAGGACAGCGCCGATGAACATATCGAAGTGGTGGCTGACCGTTGGCTGGCGAGTCTGGTTGAACTGGAGCAGCGGGCGCAGGCAACAATCCGCCACATTGCCCACATGATTGAACTCACTTATTCGCGCTAAACCCTCCAACAAGACACCATCCCCTTATGCTGGGAATAGATGTAAGCCAAGTGCATAAGGAGAAACGCCCATGACCGAAGAAAGAACTATTCCATGTCTGCCGTGCCGTTCGATTGATGACACCCTGACCTTTTATAAAGCATTAGGCTTCGAGGTGACCTATCATCAGGGGAAACCGAATGTATATGCAGTTGTCGAGCGCGGCGGAATCGGCCTGCACTTTTTCGCGCTCAAACTCGATCCGGCAGAGTCCTATAGCACCTGTATTGTGCTCGTTCCCGATGTGGATGCGCTCTATCAGGAATTTGCGACAGGGTTACGCCAGCATTATGGCAAGTTACTGATTGCGGGCATCCCGCGTATAACACGTCTGCGCGACAAATCCGGCGGACGCGGCTTCAATGTGATTGACCCCGGCGGCAACTGGATACGCATCAGCCAGTCCGGCACACAATCAACCAATGAGCGCGGCGAGGATGCATCTGACAAATCCGCAGCAACGCGACTCTCACGCGCTATCACAGGGGCAGATTTTCTAATAGAGAAAGGGGATTTCACAGCGGCGGCCAAACTGCTGGATGCGTCGCTGGCACACGATGATCCCGCGCCCGACAGCCAACGGGTGCAGGCGCTAATTTTGCGGGCGAATGTAGCTGTCAACCTGAACGATCCGGCGTTAGCAAATAGCCTGCTTGAACAGATGCGAGCAATTGTCTTGGAAACCGATGAACGGGCGGCACTTGCCAGCGAATTTCAGACAGCCGCGGACCTTGAACACATGCTGAAGTAGCCTAACCCTACAGCAACACACCAATCCTTTATGATCGAAATTGAGCGATGTGCCGGCCTCGTTCAAACCCGTTTATCTAGGAGGACAACCACGATGGAATCCCTACAAACCTATTTTGATCAGCAGCACAGCAGCGATATTCACACACTTGGGCGCTACATTCAACAGTATATGGATGAAAACTGGCAGCGTATCTTTGAGGCCAACAAGGACGAGATGATCCGGCGCTATCCCGAAATTGGCGACACCGTTTATGGCATCTACGGCACGCAGATGTTCAAGCACATTCATAATCAATTCAGTGAAATCGACTTAAAAGCAACGCCCCGTCTACCGGGCAGCTTTATCATTTCACGAGAATGGGGTAGCGATGAAACCGACCGTCAGCGTTGGATGTGGAGCAAGATCACGCGCAAAGATGGAACGCCTCTCGGCACGATTGTGACAGTCTTCCATCACGACCATGAGCAGGTGCGTATTCCACGCGCATTTCAGATCATCGCCATAGAGGAGAGCAGCAAAGGCGCGGTGATCGAAGCCCTGTCCAAGCGGTCAGCCGATTTCAAAAACGCCGAAGAAGCCAAGATCGAAATTGCCCGTTATATGGCGCAAATGGCAGGGAACTAATCTGAAGCTCACTGGAGAGGTACTATATGTGCCTCTCCCCAGATACACATTACTGTTCCTTTAGTTAGCCTTTGCAACCGGATACTGAATTTCCGTTTCGGAGGAACTCATATCCTCATTATGTTTGACGTAAAATTCACGATAGGGGCCGATGACTTGATAGTTGTTGCTTTCGATCCAATCGAGAAGCACGGCGTGAAGCTGCACAAAATTATCAAAGTCGCCATAATGAGTAGCTGAGGCGACCTGTGCTTGCGGCAGTTCGTAAACCTTCACACGGTCTGAACTCGGCATAGGATGATCTACAGGTACGGCTGCTTCGGCGACTTCATTAGCGAGTATGGCAGCAGGCTGATGCCACACCGCGAAGCAAGCACCGGTATCGTGTGCGCCCTGCGTTTTGATGTGAGTATACACTTCGCCATAGGCTTCGCCCAAATAGGCTGGCACTTGGTCATTAGTCGGAATAGTCACCTTACGCGAGGCAATCAATTGTGACGGAACGGTCTTAAGTACAACATCATAATTGGGCATCGTATCCTCCAGTTTAAGTTGTTTGAGTCGAACACCGATACGGGACAAACGCGCTTGTTCATCCACAAGCTGCTGCTGCACCTCCACCTGTTTCATGATGAGCATTCCCTGTAGCTGCTCGGCAGTCAGACCTGTCAAGACCTGCTCGATCTGATCCAGCGAAAAGCCGAGGTCTTTGAGCGCCAAGATGTGGTTGAGTTCGGCAAGTTGGGCGACCGAGTAATAGCGATACCCTGTGAAACTATCGACCGAAACCGGCTTCAGCAGGCCAATGTCGTCATAGTGCCGCAGCGTCACCACCGAAACTTGTCCCAGCCGCGCAAAATCCCCAATTTTGATCACGATTACACTCCATCGCTCATCTGTTCGTACTATACAGTCTCTGGTAAGGTGAGAGTCAAGCAGTTATTTTCAGATAATCAAATAATGATTCTGCCCAACAGTTTCCAAATTTAACACTTAAAACTTGATACGCAGCACCGAAAACATGTTAAACTAGACCCATCACTCAATCGTTCACTGGCTGAGGGAGGAAGATGCTCAACCGGGAACAACTTGAACAAACCATCGCCGCACAGGAAAGTTTACGTGCCGTACTCGGTGACACCGTTGTGGATGCCACCATCGCTATCCTGCGCGAAAAACTTGCCGCGCTTGACCATCAGAATGCGCTCGAACAGCGCAAACTCGTCACCATCCTCTTTTGTGATATTGTTGGCTCGACTGCCCTCTCCGAAAAACTTGATCCCGAAGATGTACTGGAAATTATGGACGGTGCGCTGGGAGCCTTTTCCGATGCGGTCAGTGAATTTGGTGGCACGGTCGCCCGTTTGATGGGTGATGGGCTGCTGGCCTTCTTCGGCGCACCGATTGGACGCGAGGATGATGCCGTCCGTGCTGTGCGCTGCGGACTGGCGATTATCCGTGCCACCCGCACTTATGCCGCCACCGTCGCTGCCCAATGGGATGTCAGCGCCTTTAACGTGCGCGTCGGCCTGAATACGGGTCCGGTCGCATTGGGAGAAGTCGGGAGCGCAGGCGGTTCGGAATGGACAGCGATGGGCGATGCGGTCAATCTAGCTGCCCGACTGCAAAGCGGCGCACAACCCGGTACGATCCTCATCTCACACGACACCTACGTGCATGTACGCGGCGTATTTGAAACGCTCACCCTCGACCCGATGCACTTCAAAGGCAAATCCGAACTCGTCCAAGTGTATATGGTCGAGCGCGAAAAACCGCGCACCTTCCGCGTCACTACCCGTGGCATCGAAGGTGTGGAAACCAACATGGTGGGGCGTAACACCGAACTCGGTCAGTTACAATCGGCCTTTGTTTGGGCCAACGAAGAACACGAGACACAAATCGTCACACTGGTGGGCGAACCGGGAGTTGGCAAATCGCGTTTGCTGCGCGAGTTTGATGTCTGGTTGGACGAACGCCCTGAGAGCATCGTGCATTTCACCGGACGCGCCACCGCCGATATGCTCAAACTGCCCTACGCGCTGATACGCAATATGTTCGCCTTTCGCTTCGACATTCTCGAAAGTGATAGTGCCGCTGTTGCCCGTGACAAACTGGAAAAAGGTATCGCGGGTTTTCTTGGTGCGGATAGCACAGCCAAAGCCCATGCCATCGGCAACCTGATCGGCTTTGATTTCTCCGCCAGCCCCTACCTACAGGGTGAGGATGCCCAGCAGGCGACGCAGTTGGGACAATTCGCCATCACCGAGTTTTTTGGTAAGGTCGCCAGCGATAAACCGGCGGTGATCTTCCTTGACGACATCCATTGGGCGGATGACAAATCGCTTGATCTGGTCAACCACATCGTCCGTTCCAAACGCGAGATACGGCTGTTGGTGGTTTGCCTGACGCGTCCCGCCCTGTTCGAACGCCGCATTCCCTTGTGGATGGATCAGCAGGACTTCCACACACGCATCGAACTGCGCCCGCTTTCCAACCACGATACCCGTGCGCTCATCACGGACATCCTGCGTAATGTGGATGTTATCCCCGATGATCTCTGCGACTTGATTATTATCAATGCCGAGGGCAACCCCTTCTACGTCGAAGAAATCATCAAGATGTTGATCGACGATGGGGTCATCCTCAAAAATGAGGATCAATGGTCGGTAAATAGTTCACGTCTGACCGATTTGCGTATCCCACCGACGCTTACGGGTGTGTTGCAAGCGCGTTTGGATGCGCTACCGCCCGCCGAGCGTGATTTACTGCAACGGGCTTCGGTGGTCGGGCGTGTCTTCTGGGACGATGTGGTTAGTTATCTCAAAACCGATGAAGACCCGCCGCTGAAAAATATCCCCGAAGCGTTGATGGCCTTGAACCGCCGCGAACTGATCCGCAAGCGTGAGGACTCGGTGTTTGATGGCACACAGGAATATATTTTCCGCCATACCATCCTGCACGATGTCACTTATGAGAGTGTGCTGCGACGGTTACGCCGTACCTATCACGAGCAGGTCGCCGATTGGTTGGTCAAACGCAGCGGCGACCGCATCAACGAATACACGGGTATGATCGCCCGCCATTACGAGCAAGCGGGTCAACCACAAAAGGCTGTGACTTACTTCATCAAAGCGGCGGAAAGCGCCCTCAACATCAGCGCTTATCATGAAGCGATTGATTGGGCGGAACAGGCTCTTAACCTGCTGACCGTATCCGAGCAGCCCGCCGATACCGCGCGGGATGTGTTGGAAGCCCAACTGCTGGCTTATCTGGGGCAAGCCTACCGCTGGCTCAGTAACTTTAGCACCGCCCGCGAACTCTATGAGCAAAGCCTCGTCCTGTTTGAACGGGTGGGGGACAAACCGGGCATTATCAAGGCGCTCTACGAACTCGGTTGGCTGGTCGGTTCGATCATGCGCCGCTATGCCGAAGCTGAGCAGTATTTCCAAGTGTCGCTTTCGATTGCCCAAGAGATCGAAGACAAACGCGGTGTGGCGTGGGCTTACAACGGCCTCGGTGCGATGGCTCATTATCAAGGCGACTACACCGAAGCCATCCGCTTCTATCAGGCCAGCTTAGGAATTGCCCGCGAAATTGGCGATCACGTTCGTACTGCCGGAGCGCTCAATAACCTCGGCCTCGTCAAAGCTGAACTCGGACGGCTGGATGAAGCCCAAGGTGATCTTGAAGCCGGTCTGCAAATCTTCAAAACTATTGGCAATCGCTCCGGCCTCGCCAGCCCGATTATGAACCTCGGTAATCTCGCGCGTTTTCAAGGACGGCACGAAGAAGCCGAAAAGCTTTTCCGCGAAGCACTCGCCATCTATGAAGAAACGGGTGATCGTTCCGGCGTGTCGGTATGCCTGTGGTCACTCGGCAGCCTCGCCCGTGTTGATGGGGATTATGAGACTGCCCGCCAAAAATATGACGAAGCCTTAACCATCGCCCGCGAAATTGGCTCACCCGCAGGCATCGGTTCCAGCCTCGAAGATTTGGCGATGGTCGCCCGCTTACAGGGCCATTATGACGAAGCCCAAGCCTTTCTCGAAGAAGTCCTCACCATGGCAAGCGCAGAAGGTGACCACCACGAAATCGCCAACGCGCTGCTGAATTTAGGCGGCGTGGCACGAGCGCAGGGCAAATTCGACGAAGCCCGACAATATCTGGAAGATAGCATCGTCATGAATATGGAGCATGGCAACCGTCGTGCTTTGGCGCGGGCGATCCTGTTTCTGGGGGATGTCGCTCTCGCCCAACGAGATTATGCCTCCGCCCGCCGTTCTTACGAGGACTCACTCGCCATTTACCGTGAATTTGATCATCGTCTGGGTGTGAGCTTGACGCTGGGTGGTCTGGGTGATGTGGCGGTGGCTTTGGGCGAAATCGAAGCCGCGCGTCAATATTTCCATGAAGCTTATACGATGGCGCAGGTCATTCGGGACACACCGCTGCAACTGTGGATACTCACAGGTATCGCCAGCTTACTCGCGCGTGAAAAGGAGGAAGAACGGGCGGCAGAACTCTTGGGCATGGTCATCAACCATCATGCCACCACGCAGGAAGCCCGCGACAAAGCCGAAGCCATTCTCAGTGGTTTGGGCGAAGCCGTACATACCTCCACGCTGGCAGCCGCATTAGAACGCGGCAAGGGCATGGCGACCCACCGCAACCAGCAGCGCGTTAGCCCTGAAGAAAACCGCTGGCTGCCACTGGTGACCTAAGCACAAGAAAGGGTAATAACTGACCTTGCACACTGTTCTCGTAAAGACAACGAGAGCTTAAGCGTTTTGGCCACTAGAATCAAAAGGACACTCCTAAGGTCCTTTAGGGGTATAATTCTTCAAATGGTCAACAACTTCAGGTCAATTTATGAACGATCAAGAAAATGGTTTGGTTGAGACCGAGATAACTGCCTCTTCTGCAAGCCCTGAAACTCCTCAGATTCATAGCGTTCCGATTATCGTGGGAATCGGTGCATCCGCCGGAGGGATAGAGTCGTTTGAAGCCTTTTTCAGCCGGATGCCCGCATTGACTGGGATGACGTTTGTTATCATCCAGCATTTAGCGCCCCAACATACCAGTATTCTGCCCGATCTCATTCAACGCTATACCGAAATGCCGGTTAAACTCGCCCAAAATGACACGACCGTCGAACCGAATACGGTCTACATCATTCCCCCGAATGCGCTGTTGGGACTCTTCAATGGTAAATTGCAACTGCTTGGCCCAACTGAAAACATGGGTGTCCGGCTGCCCATTGATTATTTTTTTCGCTCGCTGGCCGATGATATGCAGGATCGGGTCGTGGGGATCATTCTATCGGGTACGGGCAGTGATGGTTCTTTAGGACTAAAAGCCATCAAAGAAAAAGGCGGGATCATCATGGTGGAAGATCCCGCCTCAGCCCAGTATGACGGGATGCCGCGCAGTGCGATTGCCACCGGACTGGTGGATTTTGTGCTGCCGGCCAGCGCCATGCCCGAGAAGCTGACCAGCTATAAACGCTTAGCAGTAGACGCAAAAACCAATCAGATTACCGCACACGGAAAGGTAACATCAGAGTATCTGCAACAGATTTTGTTCATGATCCGGACGAACACCGGACATGATTTTTCTCATTATAAAGAGAGTACCATGCGCCGCCGCATCGAGCGCTTGATGGCGATGAACCAAATCGAGGACATCGCTGACTATGCCCGTTTTCTGCAAAATAACACCATCGGCATCCAAGTCCTTTTTCGAGACCTATTGATTGGTGTAACCACTTTTTTCCGGGATAAAGATGTTTTCGTGAGTTTACAAAAATCGGTTATTCCGCATTTGTTTGAAAATCGACACGCCCAGCAATCGCTACGCATTTGGGTGCCGGGGTGTTCAACCGGGGAAGAAGCCTACTCTATCGCCATCTTGTTACGGGAGCAGATGGCGGTTCTGAAGCAGGAATTTAAAGTTCAAATCTTCGCCACCGATATTGATGATCAAGCCGTGAATTTTGCCCGGACCGGTCTGTATCCACTCAACATTGCACAGGATGTCCCACCGGAATACTTACAACAATATTTTTTCGAGACAAGCAATGGCTATCAGGTGGTGAAGCCGCTGCGCGAAATGTTGGTCTTTGCCCAGCACAGTGTCATCAAAGATCCACCCTTCACCAAATTAGATATGATTAGCTGCCGCAATTTACTGATTTACTTGGACTCCCAACTGCAAAACAAGGTTCTTAGTTATTTCCACTTTGCATTGGCACCGGGTGGCTTTCTGATACTGGGATCATCCGAAAGTCTGGGAAGCCATGAACGCGAATTCTCAGTGGTGGATGCCCCGCGTCGCATCTATCAAAGTTCGCAAAATGGCTCATCGGCTCGCCTGAAGATCGACCTGTCTTCCGTGATCCGGGACTTGCCTGATATAAGGAATATGCCTGAAAGGAGCCTTCAAAAGACGGATCGCAATCGACCCAGTGTGGCACTCCGTGACATAATGGAAACTATGCTGCTCAATGACTGGACACCCACCTGTATCATCATTAATGTTCAAGGTCATCTGCGTTATGTGCATGGTCAGACCAGCAAATATCTTGAGATTACCTCTGGCAGTGTTGACCAACTGGATATTGTCCGTTCAGCCCGTGAAGGCCTCAAAATACCTCTGACCACAGCCATTTACCGGGCTGTTACCCAACAGCGGGAAATTTTCGAACCGAGTATTCGTTTGACAGCAGAGGCTCATGATATCTATGTCAATCTCACGGTTAAACCACTCACACAAACCATCGAAAATGACAATTTGCTGGCGGTGTTCTTTCAAGATGTTGATTTACCTTACCTATTAGATGATGCTGAGAAAGAATCCAGTCTGAGTACGGCTGACGAACGTGAGCAAAAGTATCGTCTCCTTCAGCAAGAACTGCATGATACGCGGGAATATTTGCAAGCGACTATCGAAGAACTCAAGTCCACCAATGAAGAAATGCAGTCGATTAATGAGGAATTGCAGAGTGCCAATGAGGAACTTGAAACTTCCCAAGAAGAACTGAAAGCGGTTAATGAGGAACTGCTGACGGTGAATACCGAATTAGAGGAAAATGTCAAGGAACTCAATGCAGCCAACAACGATTTAGGCAATACATTTAACACCATCCCCACCGGCATTATTCTGTTGGATATGGATTTTCGTGTCCGGCGCTTCAACTCGGCTGCAACCCAAGTTTTCAAGCTGATTCCGGCTGATATAGGTCGTTCCATTGCCCACGTTTTTTCGGAGATGAACTACTCGACTCTGCTTCAGGATGCTGAGCAGGTTTTTCATTCGCTGATACCCCATGTCGTAGATGTTCAGTCCAAGAATGGAAGCTGGTTTGCCCTACAGATAAGACCTTACCGTACCGTTCAGAATGCGATTAAAGGCGTAGTGGTTTCATTCAACGATATTACAACCAATAAACAGACCGAAGCGATCCAAGCAGCGCGTGTTTTAGCTGAAAGTATCTTTAATACCGTTCGCGAACCACTGTTACTGCTTGATTCGAGCCTACACATCATCAATGCCAATACTGCTTTCTTTGACATTTTTCATGTCTCCGCCGAAGAAACACTTGGGCAGCATCTCACTGAATTGGGGCAGGGGACATGGCAGATTCCGGCACTGATTAACTTAATTGAAGCGGTCATCCAAACGAATACCCCCTTTCAAGATTATGAAATGGCCCACGAGTTCCCCATCGTTGGTCATAAAGAAATGCTGATTAACGCTCGGCAAATCCCAAAAATTGACGGTCAACCCTTGATGGCTTTGGTTGCCATTGAGGAGATACCCTAAACGCTTGAATAACAACATGCCTAGAAGCGTATGAAGGATAATTTTGTTATGACCGACTCCGATCAATCCGAAAAGTTTTATGAGCTTCGCAAACGCGCGGAGCAGATGGCTGAAGAACAACTTTCAGGCATTGTCTATTTTTCGCCTGAAGAAACCAAAAAAATTATTCAAGACCTGCGGGTGCATCAGATTGAACTCGAACTACAAAATGAAGACCTGCGACAAACGCAGCTCAAACTTGAAGCCGCTCGTCACAAATACGCCGATCTCTATGATTTTTCGCCTGTTGGCCTCTTAACACTCGATGATCATGCGTTTATCGAGGAAGCCAATCTGACTTTTGTCATGCTCATGGGGATGGACCGCGAAAATCTAATCAAACGAAATCTGAGTGATTTTATCCACAGCAGCTCACAGGATGTGTATCACCTATTCTTTCAAAGCCTGCGCAGTGGTCAGCAAACCGCACCCTGTGAGATTACATTACTTCAAAACAATCAAATTTCATTGCCGGTCAGATTGGATGGCAGTGTTCTAGTGCAAGCGGGTGTTCTACCCACTTACCGCATTTCGGTCAGCGATATTACGCAGCGCAAACAAGCAGAACTGAAACGTACACAGCTCGACTTGCTGCTCGCAACCGAGCGTCTGCGCCTCGCGAATATCATTGCCACTGTACCGGGTATTTTTTGGGAAAATCAATATAACTCGGAAACCAAGGTGATGAAACTGATATTTATCAGCGCGTATGTCGAGCCTGTCTTGGGCTATACCGTTGATGAAGCACTTGCCAAACCAGACTTCTGGTACACACTTTTCCATCCCGAAGATGCACAACGGGCCGTTGATGAATTTTATACGGTGCGTCAAAGCGGTCGGACGGGAGTCGTCAGTTTCCGCGCTTTACACAAAGACGGACACACCATTGATATTGATGCCTATATGATGGCAATCATGGAAGATGGTAAACCAGTCGCTACTCGCGGCGTGATGATGGATGTCAGTGAGCGCCAACAGTTGATGAACGCCCAAACCCGCTATGCCGCTATGCTGCGCCGATCTAATGAACAACTGCAACAGTTTGCCTACATCGCCTCGCATGACTTACAAGAACCGCTGCGAATGGTCATTAGTTATTTGCAACTGCTGGAACGCCGTTATGCCAATGCCTTGGATGCTGATGCCCACGAATTCATCACTTACGCGGTGGATGGTGCAGCCCGCATGAAAGAACTCATCGCGGGTCTGCTGCAATTATCTCGCATTGAAGGCGAACAGGATGTCCTCGAATCGCTGGTTGTGCAAGAAGTGGTTGACCAGGCCTTGACCAATTTATCGGGTGCCATTGCCGACAGCCACGCGGTCATCACTTATGATCCGCTGCCCTCTGTTCAAGCCAATTCGTTACAACTCATGCAGCTTTTCCAAAACTTGGTCGGCAATGCTATCAAATTCTGCACTGAGCAGCCGATTAAAATTCACATCGGCGTTGAAAAGAAAACCGACGAATGGCAGTTCTATGTGCGCGATAATGGCATCGGCATCGCGCCCGAATATCAGGCGCGTGTCTTTGCCATGTTCCAACGCCTGCACACCCGCACCGAATACGCCGGAACAGGTATTGGCCTCGCCATCTGCAAAAAGATTGTCGAACGCCATAACGGACGCATTTGGATTGAGTCGGCGGTCGGGCAAGGCGCGACCTTTTATTTTACCTTGCCCATAACCCCGCTGGATCGACTGGAAATACCCGCTTCCACCAACCGCCCTCATTCGTATTGATACGCTAATCAACCATTCACCTTGTAGGGACGGCATTCTTGCCGTCCGGCGTTTCATTTCTAAAGTTTGAAAACTCGAACCTAAAATGCTTGACTCAAACAGCCCGTTTGTTCTAAAATAAATGATATGAAAACACTTTGGCATTCTCTTTCCCTCTTGGCGTGTTGTGCGAAGCCTCCTGTGGACGGCGATTTACTCTTCCTGTCTTGTTTGCAGATTGGCAATCTTGGCGGCGGCACACCCATTGCCACAATTGCCGCAGTTCCAGCCGAGCCAGCCGCTGAAACGACACAAAAATCGCCAATAATCGCCATTCAAATGACACAAAATCGCCAATTTCGCCAATTAAAAAGGAGCGCCTTCGCACTCCTGTATAATTCCCTCCTCTGTTGCTATGGGGGAGGGCTGGGGTGGGGGTTAACTACGGACTAACGACCACATGATATTTACCCGCGCCAACTTCATGCACCGCACCGCTTACTGATTCGCCGTTCAAGGTCACATTCCCCTTATCCGCCATCGGCACGTTAATCGTCGCGGTGGTGTTGGGCGGCACAGTCACCTCCCAATCGAAGGTTCCGTTATCCAACTTCCACTTGGAGACCAGTTCGCCATAAGGAGTCTGAAGCTGTCCACAGGCCGAAGTCAGATTACCATCCAAATGGGGTTGGAAAATACTGTGTTTATAACCGGGCTGCTGGGGATCAATCTCGATGCCCGCGATGTTGTTATACATCCACGCGCCAATCGAACCGTAGGCATAATGGTTGAAGGAGTTCATGCCGGGGTCTTGGAAACCGCGATCTTCCGTCCAACCGTCCCAACGTTCCCAAATGGTGGTCGCGCCCTGCGTGACCGAGTACAACCACGAAGGCCACGTCTTCTGGTTGAGCAGGTTATAGGCCATATCCAAGCGCCCGTTTTTGCTCAACACATGTGGGATATAAGGCGCACCCACAAATCCGGTCGAAAGGTGCATATCGCGCCGTTCGATGTCCGCTATCAATTCCTCAACCGCCAATGGACGAAGTTCGTCGGGTAACAGATTGAAGTGGAGACCTAGCACGTATGCTGTCTGCGTGGGTTGGAACACTTCAGTGTTAAAGACTTTCGATGTAACCGTTCCATAATCGACCGTCTTCAAATTCCCGCGTGAGATTTTTTCCGCATCGTCCATACGCCGCCGTGCTTCGGATGGCATCGGCTTAACCGCCGGAACGATGCTGCCGATCAAATAGCGATTTGCAAAGGCTGCTTTTACATCCGCGAATAACTTACGATACTTCTCAGCGTCATCTTTCTTGCCCAGTACGTCTGCGATCTTTGACAGTAAATCCGCGTCGTAGGCAAGGAAGGCTGTCCCTAACAAGTCACGGGGAGTCGCCGCGTTGATCGAAAGCCAATCACCAAATCCCGGCCATCCTTCATACTCCGGCGCACAACGAATATAACCGGGGCTGCTTTCCAGCAAGAAATTGATGAACTTAATCATGGTCGGGTAGCTGGTTTCAAGGATACGCTTGTCGCCGTAGGTCAGATAAATCGTCCACGGACAAATGATTGCCGCATCTGACCACGCTGGCCCACCATCAGCCAAGAATGAAGTTTTCATCTGTGGGACAACCGGAGGCACAACGCCATCCTCATATTGGGCATCGGTCACATCCTGCGCCCACTTGGTCATGAAGCCTGCCACATCGAAGTTGTAAGCTGCCGTCCGCACAAACACCTGAATATCGCCCGTCCAACCCAAGCGCTCGTCACGCTGCGGGCAGTCGGTCGGCACATCCACAAAGTTGCCCTTTTGCCCCCATTGGATGTTGTGTTGCAGTTGGTTGAGGATCGGGTCGGAGCATTCGAACTCGCCCGTTTGTGCCATCTCCGAATGCAGGACGATTCCGGTAATGGTGTCCTTCGTCACTTCGCCCGGATATTCTATAAGTTCAACGTATCGGAAGCCATGAAAGGTGAAGTGTGGTTCCCACGTCACTTCCTCATCCGATTTGAAGGTGTAGTAATCCACCGTCCGCGCACTACGAAGATTAGTGGTATACATCGAACCATCCTCATTCAGCACCTCGGCAAAGCGCAGGGTGATGGTGGTATTGGCGGGCGCACTCCCTTTGAAGCGCACCCGCCCCACCATATTCTGACCCATATCGAATATAACCTTACGAAAATTGTGGTCGCTGTTATCCGCCGGATTGTTGATCGGTTTGATTTCTTGGATGCGCTTCACGGTTGGGCCATTGGTCGCCACAATCGCGATACCTTTATCGTCAAATCGCTTGGCTGTATACCACGCCGCGTCATCAAACAGGGGCGCGTCCCAACCGGGTATTTCCGCCCGCGCATCATATTCCTCGCCCATCAGAAAATCGTTGCTCATTATCGGGCCAAATTGATACTTCCAAGTGGTATCAGTCGCTACGGTCACTGTCTTGCCATCGCTCAAGGTGATTTCAAGCTGCGCCAACAAACGCGGACGGTCAACATACTGCTGACGGTGATTCCAAC
>JBBQLX010000134.1:0-16761 GCA_038328375.1 Aggregatilineales bacterium
ATCAAGTGATTGGCAAACCTCTTTAGATAGGTGCTGTGTGACCCGATTTGATCTCCGCGTGATGCTGCGCGTAATCGTTTTGATGCTGGCTGTGGTATTTATCGCGGCGCGTGTACAAGCGCAAGGTACACCTCCCCCAACTGACCAGACCAGTCTTAATTACGGCGCACAAATCACTGGAGATATTACCAAGACGAATGCCCGAAATGTCTACTATTTTGATGGACTGCGCGGCGAGGTGGTTGCCATTAGTGTGACCGCGACCAAAGGCGATCTTGATCCAATATTAACCTTAATCGACGCGAATGGACGCGTGGTTGCCCAGCGTGACGATGGTAACGGCTCGCGAAACGTGACTATTCAAGCGCTCACCATACCGCAAAGTTTGCGCTACTACGTCATCGTAGGGCGTTTTGGAATGAGTCTGGGAAGCACCACAGGCACATTCAAACTGAACATCGAGCGTATCGGAGTGAGCGGCGAGTCGGGTAGTGCGCTGCGATATGGCGACTCGGTGATTAATAACATCAGCAATATGGCTCCACAGTTGTACTACAGCTTCCAAGCTAATCAGGGTGACATTGTGGATGTCACGATGCAGCGCAATTCCGGCAACCTTGATCCTTATTTGCAAGTGGTCAATAGTGACGCTCATGTCATCGCGGAAAGTGACGATATAAGCGGCTCCGGTTCACTGGATGCAGGTGTCAAAAGTCTGGTAATCGAAAAAACCGGAACCTACATCATCGTGGCGACCCGTTATGGCGAAGCGGCAGGTACATCGAGCGGACGTTACATCCTGACGGTATCAGAGGCCGATAACAGCGGCTTGGGTAATGCTTTCGAAACAGCGGCAGCGCTCAACGTCAATGACAGTGCCGAAGGTGAAATTACCGATACCAACATTCAAAAATACTACAGCTTCCAAGCCAAAAAAGATGATTTGGTCGGCGTACAAATGAACCGTATCAGCGGATCAGTCGATGCTTTCCTCGTTATTGCCGACACAAATTTGCAAGAGCTGGTCAGCGATGATGATGGCGGCGGCGGGCAGAACGCCAAAATCGACAGCTTCCGCATCCCCGAAGATGGCAAATATTACATCATAGCGACACGGGCAGATCGTGCTGCCGGAACCACGACAGGCAAATACAAACTGGCTTTCCAAAGTTTAGGCAATGCGTTTGATGGTGTAACAGAAGGAACCCAGCGCATCAGTTATGGGACAACCATCACCGGACGGCTGGATGAGATCACACCCGAAATTCAATTTGCATTCTTTGGCACAAAGGGTGACGCGATTACGATTTCCTTGAATCGGGGGGATGGTGATCTTGATCCTACGGTATATTTACTCGACAGTAACCAAACGGTGATTAAGCAGGACGATGACAGTGGTGGCGGGCAAAACGCGCGCATAACCCGCTTTGTACTGCCGGAGAGTGGATCGTACTACATCAAAGCAACACGCTTCAGCGGCACAGATGGTAATCCGAACACGCAGGGCAGTTTCATTCTGGTTTTAGCAAGGATTGTGCAATAACCTTTACACTTTTTAGTTTTCCGCAAGCCTACAATAATATTATAGAGTATACGAGCAGGTGGAAATTAATTGTTCATACCTTGTCTAAGGCATGATCTCAAAAAAGGAATAAATGTTATGGCTACAAGAGCTATTATCTATTCGAGAGTTTCCACTGACGATCAAGCGAAAGACCACAAAGGTAGTTTAAGAACGCAAGTTGAGGCTTGTGCGGCAAGAGCTAAGGAAAAGGGTTATGCGGTAGTAGAAATGTTCAAAGAGGATTTTAGCGGCGCTGAATATTCGCGCCCTGAATTGGATAAGATACTGGATTTAGCCTACTCCAAATCGTTTGACGTGTTGATTGTTTATGATATTGACAGATTATCACGCCGCGCTTCACATCAATACGTTTTCGAGGATATATTTAAGCGGAATGGAGTAACCATTGAGTACATTAATAATGAATTTACCGACACACCAGAAGGCCAATTGCAACGTGCTACCTATAGCGCGTTTGCAGAATATGAGAGAACGAAAATTTTAGAGCGAAGTTTGCGAGGCCGCCGCGCCAAAGCGAAAGCAGGTTTTGTTATTACTGGTGGGATAGCACCATTCGGATATAACTATGTTCGCAATGAACATGGCGGCAAATTTGAAATCAATGAAGCTGACGCAAAAGTAGTCAGACAGATATACCAATGGTACATCTATGGTGATGAGTCAGGAAGTCGCTAAGGTTTTCAGCAAATAGCCGAAAAACTCAGTGAAAGTGGCCTATTAACTCCATTTGATAAAAACGGGCATAAAAAACGTAAGGATATAGGTATATGGTCGCGTAGCATCATTCGCAAAATCATTACCAGTGAGACATATAAAGGCGATTGGTACTACAAAGGAAAAACATTATCAAATAAAGATGAGCCAAATATCAAGGTTAATGTTCCCGCGATTGTATCAGATGAGACATGGGAGTTAGCGCAAGGAAAGCTGAAAAAGAACAAAATCTCATCTAAACGTAAAATCAAAAATTTCTACTTACTCCAAAGCCATATCAAATGTGCAACATGTGGTAGCACAATGAACTGCTATCTCGATAATAAAAGCAGGTTATCATACTATCGCTGCTATGGCGGCGCGAAAGACTTCTCGAACGATGGGAAAACGCAAATTTGCAAGCGTAGCTACTCGCGTGTTGATAAATTTGATGCAATCGTATGGGAATTTGTGAGCAATATGCTAAAGAATCCTGAACTGATTTTTTCCTCTATTGATGATGCTCACATTAAAAAGGCAAAAAACTGGATAGTATTCAGCTTCGGATTGATATTGTGCATAATGAGTTAAATTCAATACAAGATCAAAAGAATCGCGCCGTTCGGCTGTATACGTTAGGCAATAATGGTGTAACGGAGTCTGATGTTGCGACTATAATAGAAGAATTGAATTTGAGACAGAATCAGTTTAGTCACGAATTTTCAGAACTGTTGCAAGAAAAAGATTCTATCTATGTATCTGATGAGAGTATTCAGCAAATTAGCGATATAACCGAACAAATTTCAATCGGCATAGACCACTTTACGAATGAGGAAAAGCTATCTATTATAGATTTATTGGGCGTGAATTGTATTCTCCATAAGGGAGAAACAAAAAAAGATGATACACTAGAGATAATAGGATTTTTTCCTGCCACTATCGCTAGTGTTGGTAGTACCGAATTTGAGTTTAAGCCTTCAACAAACTTAAACCCCATGGTACTTTAAGCATGTACGAGAATGAAATAACTCAGGATTGAGTAGCCACAGCAAGTCTATGGAAAACCAACCTAAAACATCACAATGGCAAGATTGGGCGTTGATCGCAATGCGATGCCTATTGTTGGTCGTCGCGGCGGTTGAATTCCCTACTTTGCGAACCAGTGATGGCGCACTTTATGCCCAAAGCGAAATTACGATTGTGCTGGCTATCGGCGCACTGAGTACCATCTTACTCATCATTCCAGTCATGTTCCCGACGCTGCGGATTTTACTGCCGCCGATTGTGGTCATCAGCGATTGGATGCTGATGGGCTTGGTGATCTATACCAGCCGCGGCGATATGCTCGTTATGATTGCCACCGGAGGCTTGCTGATCGTCACCAGTGTGCTGCGAGTGCAAGCCTATTGGGGAAGCGCTCAAGCCATTGGTATTGTCGTTATTATGTTGTTGGTGCGGCCTGAAATTGTCAAATTAGTGTCTACGCCGCCCGTTGGAATAGCTGACCGGATGCCTGTCTTCATTGTGGCCCTGTTTGGTGTCATCACGAACGCTTGGGCTTATGCCATCCAGCGGCAAATCGGCTCACAGCAGGCGCAATTACTGGCTGAAAAAAACAACCGCGAAAAACAACTGGTGGATATGCGTGAGCGTACCCGCGCCATTTATGATATGGCAGCCGTACTCAGTTCAACCTTGAATTACGAGAAAATTCTGCAAGCTGCCATGAATGTGGGTTGGCTGGGATTACGGGACAAGAACCGCGAAATTCCTGAAAAATTAGTGAGCATGGTGCTGCTGTTCCGCGCATCGGATAATGAACTGCATGTGGTTGTCAGCCGGGGTTTAACACGGTTGGATGAACAGCGTTCGACACCGGGATTAGACGGTGTGATGGGCGAATCGCTCAAGCAGACCATACCCATATTCGGTGACAGCCCTCGCAAAGACGTGGAATTGGGTAACTTCGTCGCTTTCCAAACTATGCGCTCGGTAATGTGCGTTCCACTGCGGGCGGGCTTCGATAATTACGGCATCACGGTTTATGGCAGCCCTTTCCCCGACGCATTCACCGATGAGCATATTGAACTGCTAACCGCTATCGGTTCGCAAGCGACTATCGCCCTCCAAAATTCTCATCTCTACCAGAACTTGCTGGATGAACGCGATAAACTGATCGACGCGGAAGAAGAAGCCCGCAAGAAACTCGCCCGCGATTTGCATGATGGCCCGACCCAAGATGTAGCCGCTATCGCCATGCGAATGAGCATCATCCAAAAACTTTTAGAGGTCAATCCTACGCAAGTGCCGATTGAACTCAAAAAAGTTGAGGAAATCGCTCGTAAAACCACCAAAGAAATCCGGCATATGCTGTTTACACTGCGCCCGCTGGTTTTAGAAAATCAGGGTTTAACACCGGCTTTAACCCAACTGGCCGATAAGTTTAAAGAGTCTTATGACCAACCTGTAACGATAAAGATTAGTCGTGATGCGGATCGTTACCTCGACGCGCATCAACAGGGTGTCATTTTCTACATTATCGAAGAAGCGGCTGGTAATGCCCGTAAACACGCTCAAGCCAGCATGATTACGGTGAATGTGTATAAGCAAGAAGATGTCATTCTGGTGAACATCACCGATAACGGTGTGGGCTTCGACACAACCGAAGCCGAAAAGAAAGCCATGGATCGCGGTGGACACTTGGGCATGATTAACCTGCGTGAACGTGCTGAAATGGTCGGCGGTACACTGCGTATGGAAAGTGCGGCGGGCAAAGGCACATCCATTACGGTTGTTGTGCCAATTAAAGACAAGATAGCCGAAGGTTCCAGCACAACAATGAAAGCACAAGCCGCCTCGCGCCAAACCACAGGCAAAACCAGTAAACTGGAAGCCGCAGCGCTTGAGCGTGTACGGCAGCAATCCGGCAATAAGTGAGATAACACCCCTAAAATGAGTCATTATGACCGCGCGGCTGAACGCGGTGTTCCGAGTCTGGTATGGCGTGCCGGACAAGAACGCCGTTTGCAAATGATCGCCAAATGGACACGCCTCGACGACGCAAGAGTTCTGATCGCTGGCGTGGGTATTGGAACCTACTCTAGCGAAATCCGTCACCGCTATACGGCTGATGTGGAAGCGTTTGATATTGAAGCAGCCCGCGTGGCAGAAGCGCAGGCTGAAACACCTCATGCGTTGATCGCAGCAGCGGAAGCCCTTCCCTACCGCGATAATCAGTTCGACACCATCCTCTCACACGAAGTTTTGGAACACGTCCTCGATGATCGTAAGTCCATTCAAGAAATGGTACGTGTCCTGAAACCGGGCGGACGGGTTATTATTTTCGTACCCAATCGTTGGTATCCATTTGAAACACATGGACATTATTGGCGGGGTGAATATCACTTCGGCAATACACCACTGATTAACTATTTACCGGATGTCCTGCGTAACCGGCTCGCACCGCATGTCCGAGCGTATACTGGACATGGTTTGCGCGGGTTATTCGATGGCTGTCCGGTGAAGGTCGTCAGTCACCAACGGATTTACGGGGGTTACGACAATATCATCGCGCGAATGGGAGCAACCGGGCGGGTGATACGTGACGTGCTATACCGCATTGAAGGTACACCGCTTGATTTATTCGGTTTATCGCATTTGCTTATTATGGAAAAAACAACGTGACTGCACTCAAAGACCAATTTCTGCTCGACCCATCCGTTACTTTTCTCAATCACGGTTCATTCGGAGCCTGCCCCAAACCCGTATTTGAAACCTACCAAAATTTCCAACGCGAGTTGGAATGGCAGCCGGTTGATTTCTTGGGGCGACGTGCAGACACGATGCTGGCAGAAGCACGAACAGCATTAGGGAAATTCCTGAATGCCGATCCTGAAGATTTGATCTTCTGCATGAACGCCACACTCGGCCTGAACACCATGATCAAGTCACTGAAGCTTGAAGCTGGCGACGAAATCCTCACGACCAATCACGAATACGGCGCACTGAATAATACATGGGCATTCATCTGCCAGAAAACGGGCGCGAAGTACATCAATTATCCGATGCCGCTGCCGATGACCACCCATGCCGAATTTGTCGAGCGCTTTTGGACAGGTGTTACACCGCGCACCAAAGTCATTTTCATCAGCCACATCACATCGCCAACCGCGCTGATATTCCCGGTGAAGGAAATTTGCCGCCGCGCCCGTGAAGCAGGCATTCTGACGATTATTGATGGCGCACATGTGCCGGGGCAAATCCCATTGGACTTGACCGATATTGATGCTGATTTCTATTCGGGAAACCTGCACAAATGGTTATGTGCGCCCAAGGGTTCGGCCTTTTTCCATGCCCGTAAAAGTATTCAGAAGATGGTCGAGCCATTGGTCATCAGTCACGGTTGGACAGACCCTTCGTTCATCCAACAGAATCAATGGCAAGGGACGCGCGATATATCATCATTTTTGAGTGTTCCGGCGGCGATTAAATTTTTTGAAGTCAATAACTGGACTTCGGTTCGTGCAGCTTGCCATGAACTGGCAACCGAAGCACGGAAACAGGTTGCGTCGATGACCGGAATTGCGCCTGTTACCCCTGATGGCACCGAGTGGTACTCACAGATGGCGCTGCTTGCACTGCCCCCTGAAACCGATGCCAGCGAGATTAAAAACCGCTTGTACGACGAATTTAAGATCGAAATTCCGGCGATTGATTGGAATGGGACAAAAGGTGTCCGCGTATCCTTCCAGGGTTACAACACCTCGGACGACCTCGAACATCTGTTGAGCGGCTTGCAAGCGGTGCTTGGCCTAGCCTAAATTAAAATTACATAACCCTTCTCCCACTGATTTCAAGAGAAGGGTTTTCCTCTAAATCGGCGGCGTAAAAGGTCGCGCTAATTTTTCCTCAAGATTTGCCTTTATAGCAGGCCATTCCTCGTCAGTAATGCCGAAATAGACCGTATTCCTCACACGCCCATCGGCACAAATTTTATGGTTGCGAAAGATACCTTCTTGAGTCGCGCCCAAGCGCAAAATAGCATTGCGCGATTTGGTATTCAGCGCATCCGTCTGGAACTGCACCCGCAGGCAGCCCAAAGTCTCAAAGGCATGACTCAGCATCAAATATTTCGCCTCGGTATTCACAACCGTTCGCTGCCACTGTTTACCAACAATCGTCGAGCCAATTTCAACACTGTGATGAGGCTTATCAATGCTCAGATAGCGCGTGCTGCCTGCAAGTTGATTAGTAGGCTTATAAATGGTGGCAAAGGGTAAGTTGCTACCCTCATCACGGAACTTTAAAAACTGTTCAATGTAAGCGCGCATTTCATCAGGCGTATGGACTGGAAAAGGAATCCAGCGCCAAAGCTCGTCATTGAGTGTCGCTTCGCATAATCCAGCGAAATGATCCATCGAAAGGGGTTCTAAACGCACATACTGCCCTTCCAACGTAACAGGTTCGATGTTCATCGGAGTAATTGGAAGTGCAAGTAGTCGCGGTTGATCCATATTCACGGACATATTTCCTCATATCACAGACTAAAGCGGAAATTATCACTTAGGTTTAATTTAAGTTTGTCAGCATACCAATTTCAAACGATAACCAAATCTATTCGTGCCATTGCTCCCCTGTTAAGTTAGTACCAATCCCGCCAAAGAGTTACCAAATGTTCTTCCAAAATGTAACCCTTTTCCCCTTCACATCGGATACACTATCTATAGAAATGATGTAGGGATTTGCCGTTGGCAAATCCATTTCACTCAGCGAACCTTAACATGCATGATCTACTGCCGCCATCACCGCCGCAATTTTTCGAGCCGCCACTGCCGCCACAAAATCACCAAATGTCGCTCCGACATTAAGTGCGAAGCCTCCCGTGGGACGACATTCCCAACAATTGCGCCTTTGCATTGACTAATAACTGTAAACTTCACTTCTGAAACTGAAGAAATTGCAGAATCTTCCGCAGAATCGGCAGATTGCTCGCTCACATCCGCCGTAAAAGCATAATTACCTGATTCACTTTTTGCATTTTGTGAATCATTTAGTGGATTGTCCCATCCGATCCAATCAGGCTGGGACAGACTCCAGTGCCAAATCGTGCAAGGCAATGACCGCGCGTTCGAGGTCCGACTCGGCGACCACAAACGAGATGCTGCACTCGGACGATCCCTGCGCGATGGCTACAACATTAATCCGGTTGTTGCCCATCGTCGAGAAAACGCGTCCGGCTACACCGGGAATACCGCTCATACCTGCACCAACCGCTGTGATAATCACCACATCATCGCGCACATCTACCCGTTCAATATCACGGGCGGCAATTTCGGCAGCAAGTTGCAATTCGATGTTTTGCTTGACGGCATCGGCTGTGGTATCGGTCACCAAGAAGCAAAAGCTCTGTTCAGATGAAGACTGAGAGATCATCAGGATACTTGCACCAGCACCCGCCGTTGCGTGGAAAGTGCGTCCGGCGATACCCGGTACACCGATCATGCCCTTGCCGCTGACGGTCAGCAGACTCACTTTTTTGATGCTGGTCACCGCTTTGATAACGGTGGCGCTCGGTTCACCCATTTCGCCGATGAGTGTACCCGGATAGGTAGGGTTAAAAGTGTTACGGACGCGGATGGGAATGGCTTTGTCGAGAACCGGTTGTACTGTTTTGGGATGCAAAACCTTCGCACCATAGAAGGCTAACTCGCCGACTTCTTGATATGAGACGTAAGGCAGCACACGGGCGCGTTTATCCACACGCGGGTCGGTGGTCATGACACCATCCACATCCGTCCAGATGACCAGTTCGTCGCTGTTGCTGGCGGCGGCAAATATCGCCCCACTGTAATCGCTGCCCCCGCGTCCCAAGGTGGTGAGTGCGCCGGTACGGGTCGCGCCGATAAATCCGGTGATGACGGGCGTGATACCGTCATGTAAAGCGGGCATCAGTTTGCTGTCAATGCGGGACTGGGTTTCATCCCAGAGCGGTGTGGCGTTCTGGAAGCGATCATCCGTCACAAGGAAATCCCCCGCGTCAAAGGCAGCCGCTTCGATGCCACGCGCTTTGAGAGCAGCCGCGACCAAACGGCTGCTCAGACGTTCGCCATAAGCCACAATCGCGTCCGAGATACGGGCGGTTTCTTCACCAAGGATACTGACGGCATGACAGATTTCGGTGTATTCATCGAGGAGGATTTTGGTTTGTACGAGGGTTTTTTCGCGGACTTCACCGGGCGGCACGAGAATATTGAGGGTATCGTCGTGGCGGTCGCGGATTTTATTAGCAGTGGATAAGTAACCCCATTTATTACCACTGGCTGCCAGCTTGACCGAATTGAGCAACTGATCGGTCACGCCGGACATAGCCGATACGACAACGATGATACGGTCGCCCGCCTCACGCGCCTCTTTGACGATGTTCACCAGATTAGCAATCGCTTCAGGACTGCCAACCGATGTCCCCCCGAACTTCATGGTTATGGTCTTCATAGCGGATGTTCCTTGATTGATAAAATAAAAAAAGCGTGTGGGGTTTCCACACGCTTCTGTTTGCACACCGTTAACTGGCTGGCTCAGGACAGACGGAAAACCCCTCTTGCACTTATGTGCCGAGTAGTCATCATACCCATAGTCATCATGCCAGTAATTCGCAGGTTCACGAACGTCTCTCCTAATTGCGATTTCACTAGGTTAGCGTGTTTGGTAAAACCTGTCAAGGAAATCCTGACGATTAACCTACGATAGCACTGACACTTTGCGTAATAACCCATTTGCTGCTAAATTGAGTGGGGTTACTGAAGAAATGAAGTAGTTGGGTTATGCGTTTGGGAAACTACACCTTTAATTCACGTTATCCTATAATTGTTGTTAGCCTTGCTCTCATATTGATGGCGGCTTGTACCCCCACTACCCCAAGCGAACAAAGCGCGGGTGTGCCTACATTGACACTCCCCCCGATAGTTTCAATGACACCACGCTTTACGGCAACCGCCGTGCCATCCAGAACAGCATTACCAACCTTCACGTTGACACCATCCGACACGCCAATTTCGCCTACGCCGTCGGATACGCCTACCGCCAGTTCAACACCTGTTCAAACGGGTATTATCGCATCGCTTGAAACGGTGAATGTACGTGAAGGACCGAGTGTTGGCGCAAGCGCAATTGTGGCCCTTAAACCGGGAACGGGTGTACAGGTCTTAGCAACCAGCCCCGATACTAAATGGTTCAACATTCGGATGGAGGATGGGCGCGAAGGCTGGATCGCTGCCACGTTGGTACGGCTCAATCCGATGCCGACAGAATTCCCAACCGCTACACCCTCACCCAATTTGACCGCATTGGCTCAAGGTACACTGCTGCCAACCGCTGTGTTGGGTGGCGGCACGATTACACCCACTCCACCGCGCTCGGTCATCACACCAACCGAAGTGGGCAATGTAGCCGCCAGTAATACACCTGCCCCGGTAGCAGGTGATGGTACACTGCCACCGCTGCCTGTCATTGATGTTAATGCGATTAATCTCACGGCTACTGCGATGGCATTGCCCACAACCACGCCTTCTTTCACACCTATTGGTGCGGATACCGCTACGCCGAGCGTCCCGTTCGTAGGCGTGACCTTTACGCCATCAGCAGGGGGTGTGGGCGGTGAAGGCAATACTGGATCACAATCCGGCGTGGATGTGTTGGCCTACTGTGATAATAAGGCCTTTGGACGACCTGCACCCAATAATCTGGCAGCAGGCGCAACCATTGATATATTCTGGAGTTGGTTCGTCAAAGACCGCGATCTGATACAGCAGCATCTCGACAATGTGATTTACGATGTCAAGCTGGATGGCAAGTCGTTGGATAATTGGCGCGAGTTTGCCACATCAATCCGCAAGCAGAATGATGGCAACTTCTACATCTTCTGGTATGTACCAGCAGGGCCATTGGCTGCCGGACAGCATTCCATCACCTACACGGTGTCATGGAAGGCACAGATTACTGACGGCTATGATAATTATGGCCCCGGTACAGACAAACCCAGCGAGTCGGGAAGCTGTAACTTCACAGTCAGATAAATCTACAAGAATTAATAGACGAGGCGACCGAGATGTCGCCTCGTTTTTATTTAGAGCAACATGCGCCCGCGATCTTCTAACGCTCGAATGACCTCACGATCCGCCTTACCAAAAGAATAGCGGCTCAGTTCGTCAGGCGTGACCCATGCCCAGTCGCGCACACCAATAGTTTGCGGTTCGCCACTCAGATAACGGCAGGTGAAAGCATGAAGTGTAATTTTAAAGTGGGTGAAACCATGTAGAACAACGGTGAACACTTCGCCTACGTCAACCTCAATCGCCAGTTCTTCTCGCAATTCTCGGCTCAAACATTCGGGTAAGGTTTCATCAGCCTCTTGTTTGCCACCGGGGAATTCCCATAGGCCACCGAGCAAACCCTCTAATGGTCGTTGGGCGATTAACACCTGTCCTGCCTCGTTCCATACCATACCTGCCGCGACATCGTAATGCGGGATAGCGGCTTTGCGTTTTTTGACAGGGCGTAGACTTTGAGTGCCATTGGCGAAGGCTTTGCAATGTTGGCTTATAGGACACTCAGCGCATATGGGATTACGCGGTTTGCAGACAACACGCCCTAATTCCATCAAGGATTGGTTATAGTCACCCGGACGTTCGCGGTAAAGCCACTCCTCAGCCAGTTTCCATAATGATTCTTTAACGGCAGGCTGTGTAACATCGGCATCCAAATCACTCAGGCGGGCGAATACACGAATCACATTGCCATCCAATAACGGGGCAGCTTGCCCAAAAGCGATACTCGAAATTGCCCCTGCTGTGTAGCGGCCTATTCCGGGTAGCAAAAGCAAATCATCCACGCTTTGCGGAAATCGACCATCATGATTTTGTGACACCTGCTGTGCAGCTTGGTGTAAATTACGGGCGCGGCTATAATAACCTAATCCTTCCCACATTTTGAGGACAGCATCGAGTGGGGCAGCGGCAAGAGCCTGTACTGTAGGAAAGGCACTTAGAAAACGCGCAAAATACGGTATGACCGTTTCGACCTGTGTTTGCTGAAGCATAATTTCGGACAACCAGATACGATAGGCATCTTTATTTTCACGCCACGGTAAAGCGGCAGCATGTTGATCGTACCAAGCGAGCAAATCAGTTTGAAATGACATAACGACTCGCAATTATATGTAAATGAATGTGTCGATGTTTGATCATAGTTTAGCACCTGTGTTCTGCCAACCTTGAAAACACGAACGCTTTAAGGACAACCTTATGAAACGAATTGCTGTCACAGTTACGATCATCATCCTCATTGGGGTGGCTTCAATCGCACTGGCACAAGATGCAACTACAACACCTGCACCTAGTCCTGCTGCAACTTTATCTCTACCTGATATGGCAACACAGGTTTCAGCACATGCGGCAGATGCCCAACGTGCCGCCGAAGACTCGCGCAAATACGCCGAGGACGCACGAACAGAGGCTCAGGATCAATTAGCACTTTCCAATGATCTTCTGGGCATGTTCCAAAATGTAACACAAACCATTTTCGCGATTTTTGGTATCGCTGGGCCTGTTTTGGCTATCGCGGCTGGTTATTTAGGTTTCAACCGTCTGACCGCAGCACAAAAAGAACTGACCGAGGCGCGAGAACGCTTTGAAAAAGAAATGCGGGAAAAGCAGGATGATCTGACTAAAGTACGTAAGGAAGTCGAGGCCAGCAGTGAAAGGCAGCGTCAAAACACGGCGAATGCGAATCTCGCGCTCTCCCTCCTAACACTGGGGGAAAGGCAATACCGATCACAGGATTTTCAGGGCGCTCTTGATACGTATCGCCGAGCGCTTGAGCTTGATCCCAACAGCCTCATTACTCACTATCGTCTGGGGTATGTATATGTCCAATCCGGTAGTTTGGAGCTAGCCCAATCTCATTTGAACCGTGCGTTAGAGATCGAAAAAAACTTCGCCCCGGCGTTGGCAACACTCGGTTATGTTTACCGGCGTATTGGTGAAAAGATGCAACCGGGCATTGATCGTGACCAAGTCCTTAATCATGCCGAAGATTTCTTACTACAAGGGTTGAGAATCTCCGATAAGCTGGTGGACGATGATAATGAATCGTGGTGGGGATCGTTGGGTGGCTTATATCGGCGGCGCGGGCAAATTGATCAAGCCATTGAGGCTTACGAACGGGCATCTGAGATTACGCCCAAATCATCTTATGCCTTCAGCAATTTGGCTTTACTGTACTTGCAGAAGGAAAATAAAGAGAAGATGCTGAAAACCTATGTCCGCGTGGAGCAATTGGCTTTCGGCGAAGTGCAAGCGGATGTCGATAATTACTGGGCATATGCCGACTTACTTACCGCACGGTTGGCACTCCAGAAAACAGAAGAAGCAGAACCCGTTTTAAATTCAGTTCTTGAAATTGCGCCCAAAGATTCCCCGTATGTCTTTGAAAGTTTACTGGATACGCTGTCTCGTTTGGAGAAAGCATTAGGCGAAGAAGACTCGGCACATATCAAACCTGTAATTGCCCAAATTCAAGCGCGAGTCGACTTGCAAAAAATAGATGAGGCATTACACAAAAAGTGATTTATACGGGGGGAATGCCTCTTGCAAAGCAAATGAAATGTTGTATACTCGACCTCATTAAGGACAATTAGCTCAATTGGTAGAGCACTCCTTTGACGTGGGAGGGGTTAGAGGTTCGAGTCCTCTATTGTCCACATGGTCTCACTTAACCAGCGCAGGCTGGTTTTTTACACGGTCTTTAGGGCGATTAGCTCAGCTGGTTAGAGCGCACGGTTCACATCCGTGAGGTCGGGGGTTCGAGCCCCTCATCGCCCAAACAAGTTTAATGAGGACAAGCGTCCTCATTTTTGATTCTGATTAGCGGTCGGTGCAGTCTGGCGCTAGAATAGACACAAACTACGCAGCCATGTTGGGATTAAATAATGACAACCGAGATGAACCCCAATCAATTTACAGAACATGCTGTCATCGCTTTAGATGATATTCAACTCAGCTCAGCCCTCAAACGCGGCACTGGTAACGCTGATGGGCGGCGCAGGCAAGTGATGGGCGAACTTGAGGCCAAGGAACTTCGGCAGCAAGGGCGTGGATCTAAACTACGTGCGCTGGCAGATTTGCCCGATCTGTTGGAACAAATGGAACGCAACGTCATCAAGAATGGCGGACATGTGCTATGGGCAACCGACGCGGCTGAAGCCAACCAACATGTCCTCGACATTTGCAAGAAGCACGACCTCAAGCGCGGTGTCAAAAGTAAGAGCATGGCGACCGAAGAAATAGGTATGTTACCTGTCCTCGAAGCCAATGGCATCCGAATGATGGAAACCGATTTAGGCGAATATATCGTGCAAATCAGCGAAAGTCATCCTAGCCACATTGTCATGCCTGTGATGCATATGACGAAAGAACAAGTCCGCGATTTATTCGTTAACAAGCTCGATATGCCGATGACTGATGAGGCGAAGGAAATGACCGCGTTCGCACGTAAGCTGCTGCGCGAGGAATTCCTGAACGCTGACTTCGGTATGAGTGGCGGCAACTTCATGATTGCCGAAACAGGTACGGTGGCGATTGTCACCAATGAAGGCAACGGGCGACTCTCCACAGGTATGCCTCAGGTGCATATCGCGATGGTCGGCATTGAGAAGATTGTGCCAACATGGGAAGACTTCGCCACGCTGGTACAATTATTACCCCGCAGTGCTACCGGTCACCGTATGACCACTTACGTCAATACCTTCAGTGGGCCAGCACGGGCGGAAGAACCGGATGGGCCAGACGAGTTTTATCTGATTCTGTTGGATAATGGGCGCACCAATATCTATGGGACAGAGTATACCGAGGCACTGGCTTGCATCCGCTGCGGTGCGTGTTTGAACGCCTGCCCTGTGTACCAAAATGTCGGCGGTCATACTTACGGCTCGGTGTATTCAGGGCCGATTGGCGCGATCATTACGCCACTGTTGCAAGGCAAAGAAAATGCCGAACCATTACCCTTCGCTAGCAGTTTGTGTGGAGCGTGTAAACAAGCCTGTCCGGTGGACATCAACATCCCTGATATGCTGCTGAAACTGCGTCATGATTTGGAAGATGAGCAAGAGTCGATTTGGAAGATTGGTCTAAAAGGCTGGAGTTTCGGCAACAGCCATCCGCTGCTGTATGAAGTCGGCGGCAAGGCTGCCAGCCTCGCCACACGCACGATCAGCAAGACAATGGGTGAAGACAAACTGAATAAACTGCCCTACCCACTCAGTGGATGGACAGATTACCGCGATTTTCCATCGTTCGCTGACCAGTCGTTCCATGATTGGTGGCGGCAAAACCGGCGTTCGTAGAATCTATCGCCAACAACAAGATACATTTCAATTTAGACGAGCTTCCATATTTTGAAGTTCGATGAGCAACGGAGTTAACCAAATCAGTAACCGAAACCGGCGCACACCTGAACCGCGCAAACAGCCTGAACCTATTGTCTCTACCATCCCTACCTTCGAGTGTGAGGCTGATGTCTCCGAGGGGTTAGAGGGCTTAGCGTGGCGCGAAATGAAGATGCTATTCGATGACCGGCTGGAACGCGTGAATGTTCCGGCGCGGGCGGGCGCACTGCGTTTCGAATATGTGGGCAATCCCTTCCAACTCTTGAAGCTGCGAACAGTACATGCCATTTATTTCCTTCAGCGATATAACGTGCCACGTCCAAAGGGTTTGCTGGGTGATGAGCATTTCAAGAAACTGCTGGCACAAATCAAAATAATACGAGACCTTTCACCCGCTGATGCCTTTAAATCCTTGTACATCAGTGCGGCAGGCTCGGATTCGTCAGTGATGACACGCCTCAAAGAAGAGTTAGCGGCGAAGACTGGTTTACTGATTGGCGACGAAGAAGGCGATTTACTGATCCGTGTCCGTAAGACCAAAGATGGTGACGGATGGGAAACGTTGGTACGCATCAGCCCTCGTCCGCAGGCGACACGAGCATGGCGCGTCTGTAACCGTGAAGGCGCACTGAACGCACCAGTTGCTTACGCCATGAATGTGCTGTCGCATCCCACAGAAGATGATGTCTATCTGAATATGGGCTGCGGTTCAGGTACATTGCTCATTGAACGCATGGCCTATGGTGATGTTAAGAGCATCGTTGGTTATGACAACGATCCAACAGCGCTGGAATGTGCAGGCAAGAATATTGAAGCAGCAGGCTACAGCGAAACGGTCAAACGGCGGCAAGGCAATATCACTGATTTACCTTTAACTGCTAAGAGTGTCGATGTGATTACGGCAGATTTACCGTTCGGTCAACTCGTTGGCAGCCATGACGATAATCTGACGTTGTATCCGGGCTTGCTCAAAGAAGCAGCAAGACTTCTCAAACAAGGTGGGCGAATGGTGCTAGTTTCACATGAAGTCCGGCTGCTCGATTCG
>JBBQLX010000135.1:0-16683 GCA_038328375.1 Aggregatilineales bacterium
TATCTGCGGTTCTCCCCCCCGACACCGCCGAAGCCTTTCAGGAACTGCACGACCAACTGCTGCCCATCGCCAAAATTCTCGCCAACCGCATCATCGAAGCCATCGACGAAGCCCCACTCAATCAACGCATGACCGCCCTATCCCAACTCATCGACCGCATCGCCAAACTCGCCGCCCTGCTACCACAACCAGAAGAGGAGATTGAATATGTCCACGAATACGAATATGAAGTTGAAGGTCACGTCGAGAAAAAAGAAAAAGCGGAAGATCACAATTCGTCATATCAAGACCAAACAGAGGATTAAACTACCCACGCCGCATATCAATCAGAAGGAAGTCATCGAAAGCACCGCCCGTTATCGCATTGTTGCCTGTGGTCGCCGCTGGGGAAAAACCGTCGTCGGACAAATCGAAATTGTCGAAGCCGCTATCGAGGGCAAAGCCTGCTGGTGGCTTGCCCCCACCTATAGCATGGCGGATCATGTCTGGCGCGAACTCAAACTCGCCTGCCGTGATCTGAATGTCACCATCAGCGAAACCGCCCGCCGCATGGATTTCGAGAAAGGCGGTTGGATCGCCATCAAATCCACCCACACGCCCGATAACTTGCGCGGTGCGGGTCTGGATTTCGTCGTCCTCGATGAAGCCGCTTTCATGGAGCCGTCCGTCTGGCCTCAGATCGTCCGCCCTATGCTCCTTGATCGCAAAGGTCATGCCCTCTTGCTCAGTTCCCCCAACGGCAAAAACTGGTTCTGGGAACGCTACACATACGCCCGAAACGGCACATCATGGCGGCACTTTCACTTCACCGCCTTCGATAACCCCCTCATCGACCCCGCCGAACTCGAAGCCATCCGCCTCCAAACACCCGAACGCATCTGGCTCGAAGAATACATGGCACAGTTCAATGATGCCTCCGGTCAGGTCTTTCGTGGATTACGCGAAGCCACCACCGCGCCCCTCAACCCCATTCCCAACGGTCAGCGCACTTGCTTTGGTGTCGATTGGGGACGCGAAAGTGACTACACCGTCATCGTGGTCATCGACTCCATCACCCACCAAATGCTCGCCTACGACCGCTTTAATCAGGTCAATTGGTCACTGCAACGCGGACGACTTCGCACGCTCTATGACCGCTGGCAGCCCGCCGCTATCTACGCCGAGTCCAACAGCATCGGTTCGCCCAACATCGAAGCTCTTCAACAGGAAGGCTTACCCGTCTATCCTTTTATGACCACCGCCGCCAGCAAATCACCGCTCATCGAATCGCTTGCCCTCGCCATCGAACGCGCTGATCTTGCGCTTCTGCCCGACGAAACCCTGCTGGATGAACTCACCAACTACCGCATGGAACGCCTTCCCGCAGGCGGTTATCGTTACACCGCTCCCTCCGGCCTCCACGATGATATGGTCATCGCCCTAGCCCTCGCATGGCACGCCTGCCGCTACTCCGCCCCCTCCATCTCCTTCGCCTGATTTTCTTCTTGTCAGTTCAATCTTCTCCGCAAAATCAATCGTATTGCGTCTTTTGCCTTTGCATTGTTTCCTCCCTCGCTTGCGGGGGAGGATTAAGGAGGGGGTCTCTTTGCGTTAAATTCTTCCTATGAATCGCTCAACCAGTTCATCCACCGTCGCCGGAACATCCCCCATCAACCCCACCACCACCGCCTGCTGATGCACCCTCTGCTGGGCATCCAAATACTCCAACGGTGATCTTCCCGCCACCCGCGCCAGCAAACACGCCAATGTATGCCGCACCGCGTAACCTTCAATATCACGGGCAAATTCCAACCCCTGAATTTGCCCCCAATAACTTTCCCAGTACGTCCGCGCCGCCGCCGCAAAAACCTCTCGATGTTCAGGCAGCGCATGAGCCTTACTCAACAAATGCGTCAGCGAGAACCCCACATCAAACGCCGGATCGCCCCAATGAATCACTTCATAATCCAGCAGCACAATCCGCCCCTCATAGATCAGCACGTTCTTGGGGCTGTAATCCCCATGTACCAGCGTCAAATTGCGGTTGCGCGTCGCCTCAATCAACGCGTTAATAAACCCCGCCGCCTCTGGAACCTGACTCGCACTGTAAGTATAATACGGCTCAACCCGCAGCGTCACAAAAAACGTCCGGTCACTAAATAATCTTTGCGTCTCAGATGCTGTATTGCTCCCTCCCTCGTTTACGGGGGAGGGTGGGGGTTCCGTTTGCTCCCCCTCAGAATTTGCATTTGCTCCCCCTCTGCCATGAAATGGAGAGGGGGCTGGGGGGTGAGGATTTAAGCCAGAACCCACAAAACGATCTTCCCCCTCTCTGTACACGGAGAGGGGGTTAGGGGGTGAGGTTCTAGTTGGCTCATCCTTTCCCACCGCCACCCGTTGCATCGTCCCCAACAACCAACCGAATTGCTCCACATAAGCTTGCTCAACCACTCCTTGAAGCAGTTGCGTTTTCCAATTAATATGTGGCTGCGGCACAGCCATCATCGCTAATAAATGATGTTCCATATCCTCAAACACCAATGGCGGAGAATAATCCGGCACAGCACGTTGCATCCACCGCAAACCAGCCGCCTCACGATGAATCCGTTCGGGACTGCTAAACCAATCCACTTTGACCCGCAGCTTTTCCAACGCCTGCTTCATCACCCACGCTGTCCCATCGGCATGTTCCACCAACACCGTCCGGTTGGAAACACCGCCTGCCAGATTGTGCAATCTCGGCGTAGCATCAGCCGCGATGTGTCCGCCCTCGCGCAAATAAACCAGCAGCGCTTCACCTTGTTCAATATCCAGCATCCCAACCCCCTATCAGGAACTTTAATCTGCAACGAGTATAATCCACGCCTCTAAAACTGAACTATGCATTCGCTCTGTGTCTCTGAGTCAGATGCTGTTGGCGACTTGGTTTTGCTCCCTGAATTAAAGCCTTAGCTCCCCCTCTGCCATGAAATGGAGAGGGGGCGGGGGGTGAGGATTTTGATTCGCCAACAGCCTCTGAGTCATTGTGTCTTTGTGTTAAAAATGCCTGGCACTCTCTTCTCTCTGCGTTCTCTGCGGTTCAATCATATTTTCGATCTTCAAGCGAGATGTTAAAAATAATACTCACTCGCTATGATTACGTGATACGATATATCAACACTGTACTCAAACAACATACCATGTACCTTGCCGACATCAGGACGGCTGTGAAACACTGGAAGCCCTTTTGTTAACACCGTTGCGTTGAGGTTCTATGCAAGAATCGAACTTGCCTTCATCCCCATTAGCGTCGTTTCGGCGGTTGTTGTTGCCGCCTGTCTTTCCTAACGACGAGGACAAAACACGTCTAGCGCGTGGCCTTCATAGCATCCTGATCGTCAATACCCTCATTTCTCTCTTTTACAGTGTCGCCATCCTACTGCTAATAGACCCCAAGCCTATCGGGATGATCGCTTTGGCAGCCACCTTTGGCACAATGCTTCCCCTTATTCTGCTCAACCATCACAGCAAAACCCGTTTAAGTGGCATCCTCTATGTGATCTATTTCTGGCTGCTCGTTTCGATTCTTTTGTTGGTTAGCGGCGGCTTATCCAGTATTGTGGTCATCCTTTATATCCCCGTTATGACCATAACCTTGTTGATTTTGGGGTGGCGGGCAAGTCTTGCCAGCTTTGTGATGACCCTCATCTACACCTTTCTACTCGCAGCCACCAACCTTTCATCGCTCCCGAATTATTTCCCGTTATCCACACTAGGATTGTGGGTCACGGTAACAGTCGGCATTGTGATGATTTTGACACCGATTTACCAGATGCAGCGCGAATTGATGTTGACACTGGTTAACCTTCGTAAACAACTGGCTGAACGCCAAAAAGCCGAGGACACCCTAAAAGACAGTGAGGAACGCTTCCGGCTCATCTCATCTATTAGCTCAGATTACACTTTCTCTACCCGCTTCGATGGACCGGATGGCTTCGAACATACAGCTTACGGCGGCGCGTTTGAAACCATCACAGGCTATACCCCTGCTGAATTTGATAAAATCGGGGGTTGGGTCGCCATCGTTCATCCTGATGATCTAGCCAAAGATGAGCGCGATATGGCAACCCTTCGCGAAAATAAGACCGTTATCAGTGAGTTGCGCCTCATTCGAAAAGACGGTCAGGTTTTTTGGGTACGCACCTATGGCTATCCACTGTGGGATGCTCCCCAGCATAAATTGATCGGGATTTATGGCGCAGTCAAAGACATTACTGAACGTAAACGAACTGAACAAGCCTTGCAAGAAAGCGAAGAACGTTCTCGTCTCATCTCCTCCATCACGTCTGATTATACCTATTCATCCCGCTATAACGTCGAAGGGAAATTGGAAATTAAGGGGCTGACTGGAGCCGTTGCGACAATCACAGGCTACACGCCGGAAGAATTTGTAACATTGGGCGGCTGGCGCGCTATCCTGCATCCCGATGACCAAGCCCAAAATGACCGCGATATGGAAAAGCTGCGCCACAATCAACCCGCAGTAACCGAAGCCCGAATTTTTAAAAAGAATGGTGAACTCCGCTGGGTACGGATGTATGGCTATACCGTCTGGGACACGGTCAATAACCGTCTCTTAGGCATCAATGGCGCTGTACAGGATATCACCGACCGCAAACTAGCGGAAGAAGCGCTCCTCGAAAGTGAGAACCGTTACCGTGTTATCAGCGAGGTGATCTCCGATTACGCCTACGCCTATGATATTCATCCCGACGGCACATTTTCCTGTTCTTGGATCACCGAAGATTCATTCATGCGCTTGACCGGCTATACATGGATGGAAGTAGGGACAAAATTTAATTTGTATCATCCCGAAGATGCCCCAATCGCTCGAGAACATGTGCGCCAAACCGTTGCAGGAAATGCCGCATCCGGCGAGTATCGTATCATCACAAAAAGTGGAGAGACTCGTTGGGTTTTCATCAAGCGACAGGTGGAATGGGACGAAAACGAAAAACGGTTCACGCGTTTCTATGGTGCGGCTCAGGACATCACCGACCGCAAGCAAGCCGAACGAGCGCTTGCCAAAGATCGCAAGCTGCTAAGAGAGATCATCAACCACATACCTGATAATATCTTTGTCAAAGATCAGGACGGTAAATTTTTGGTCAATAACGCCGAGTCGATACGTTTATTGGGTGTTTCCCGTCAAGAGGATTTACTGGGAAAGACTGACTTTGATTTTTTCTCACGAGAATTAGCTGAAAAATGGTTTAAATCACAACAGCAAATTATGGAATCCGGTGAATCCGTCATTAACCGGGAAGTGTTTCAATCGTGGCAAAAGGATAAAAGACGTTGGGTGCTGTTCACCAGTATTCCTTTGCGCGATGATCAAGGTGAAATTATCGGCCTATTAGGGATAGACCGCGACATCACTGAACAGAAGCGCTCTGAGGAAGCCATACGAGACAAAGAAGCCTTCCTACGGGTTCTGTTGGATGCGACTTCAGATATTGTTTTTCTGATGACCTTAGATGGTCGCTTCCTGACGGTGAACAAACCGATGGCAAATTCGATGGGCATGTCGGTTGGAAATTTATTAGGACAAAACGGTTTTGATCTTTTGCCTGCGGAATTACGGGATGAAAGACGTGATCATTTCAAGCGCTGTATAGAGACCGGACAACCCGTAAATTGGGAAGACAGCACCTCAAATGGCTGGTGGGATAATACCATCTATCCCATTTTGTCTGCGACAGGCACAGTGGAAGCTTTCGCCGTTTACACTAAGGATATTACCGAGCAAAAACGGCTGGCGGCGGAGCTTCAACGTTACGCCACTCAATTGGAACAAATGGTTGAAGAACGCACAACCGAATTGCGGCACACGAAAGAGCAGATTGAGATCATCCTCAATAATACCCGCGATGCGATTGCTTTAGCCCAATCCAATGGGGATATTGAGACCCGTAATCCCGCCTTTATCTCCATGTTTGGCGACCAAGTCTCAAATTGGATCGAACGCTTGTTGTGGATGGTTGCTACCGATGAGCAAAGCACTTCAGTTGGTCAGGCGCTCGTCAATACCATTCACAACCAAACAGAGCAGCGGGTTGAACTCCAAATTGTTTCCGAAAATGGTGGCAACAAAGATATTGATCTGGCCTTCATCCCCGTGCGCTTAACCGAGAATCAAGATCGTTCCGGTGTTTTAGTCAGCGCCCATGACATTACCCATATCAAGCAAATTGAGCGTTTCAAAACCCGGTTTATCGACGACGCAGTGCATGATCTGGCAACACCCATTGCCGGATTGACGACTCGCTTGTATTTGTTGAGGCGCTCCCCCGAAAAGCTAGATGAACATCTGCGAAAACTGGAGAATCAAGTTGGGCATCTGCGTAACTTACTCGATGACCTCCGCAGCCTATCCCAATTAGATCGGGGGCAGCTTGAACTCAGTCTGGAACTGACCGATGTGAACCGGATTGTAACCCGCGTTTTTGATACCTATGAACCTGTCGCCATCAGCAAAGGACAAATTCTCAACCTCATTACCGAGTCCCGTTTGCCAGAAATCCAACTCGATAACCGCCAAATCGAACGCGTCTTCGTCAATCTCGTGGCAAATGCCATCAATTACACCTCGAACGATAAGCCCATAATGGTTCAAACAGCGCTCGATGGCGAGAATGTTGTTTTCTCGGTAACTGATCAAGGCATTGGCATTAGCCCCGAAGACCTGCCGCACATCTTCGAACGTTTTTATAGAACGGATAAGGCTCGACATACACAGTCCAGTGGCACAGGGCTAGGCTTAGCGATTGTCAAAGAAATTGTCGAACGGCACGGAGGTAACGTATCTGCGACCAGTGAACTCGGCAAAGGCAGCACCTTTACAGTGCGCCTTCCCACCGAAGAATCACCGTAGCTATTTTGCAGGCGACCTATTGAATGTTGATAGTGATTGCAAAATATAGGATACTCGATTTTTAAAATATCTCATTGTAGGGGCGGAACATGTTCTGCCCTCCCGCATTTCTCCCTTGCCCTGTTACTACGGGGAAAGGGTTGGGGTTAGGGGTCTGATTTTCTTTCTCCTCCCTAATCTGTTAAACGTCATCGTCCTGCTGCGGCGCAAACACCGACTCATTTTGATCTAACCCGCTGTCGTGGGCTTCTCTAGCTCGGCAAATAGGTTCGCACAAAAAAGATAACCGTTAAGGCACAGCCGACCACGATCACGAACTGTCGCACCAATACCGGGTTAATCCGTTGGGCATAGGTCGCTCCCATGTAACCGCCGATAATTGCACCCACCACCATTGCCAGCGCCTGCGGCCAATAGATCACTCCTGAAATGATAAAAACAACGACGGCTGCCCCGTTGATGACGCTTGCCATCAAGGTTTTGAGGCCGTTCATGCGATGAATATTAACCATGCCGAGCAGTGAAAAAGCCGCTAGCATCATCATTCCAATCCCACCGCCAAAAAATCCCCCGTAGATGGAGATGATAAATTGAACAACGACGACACCAATACGCAAAGTTGACGCTGGAAGCGCCGCATTTGAAACGGCTGACCGGACGCGCTCACTAACACGCTTACCGAAGGCGAACAAGAGCGTTGCCAGCAGTAGTAAAAAGGGCAACAAGCGGGCAAATGTATCTTGGGTTGTATTCCGTAGGATAAGCGCCCCGATGGTTCCACCAATCAAACTGGCGATGAGCAGCGGTAACAGTCCAGCCCGTTCCGCTTCGATTTCTTTGCGATAAGCTCCCACGCTGGCGACGGTTCCCGGCCACAGCGCGATGGTGCTAGTGGTATTCGCGTTGATAGGCGGTACACCACTGAAAAGGAGTGCTGGATAGGTGATAAAACTCCCGCCACCTGCCACCGAGTTCAGCGCTCCGGCAAGCAGCGCAGCGGCAAAAAGGATAATCATGTTCAGAGGAGTCATAAGTAAAGTGATCCGATTATAGAAAGTAAAAGTTCAGTATAACGCCCTATATCCGAACCACCGAGTCCATTGTATTAATACTTGTGGATAGGAGCGCTTTTTCAAAGTAGAGAATGAGTGAGATGCGAGATAAAGCGGCGGGGTATTCAACGAAACAATAGGCTAGAAAAGTTGAATAGTGTAGACTCAAGTAGGATAGAATTGTTATAGTATTCGTGAACAAATGTAAGCAGAAGTTTTGCCGGGGACGTTATGAATAGTTCTGGCGCAAAGCGCAAGGTAAAAGCCAAATTGGACGAAGCCTCACAGCAGCAAGAAAGAAATGCTGACCAACCTCATACCATGAATGTCCTTCCATCTTTGACCATTACTAGCTCACATCACCGTGCCGAAACAATGGCTGCGATTAATACCGCGCTGCTGCAAGCAACGGATGAAGCCTCTGTACTTGCCGCAGTAGCTGAGTATGCCGATGCACAGGGGGCAGCGGGTGTGCTGCTCAACTATGCAATATCAGGTGAGAATATTAGCAGTGCTGATTTCACGCCGGTCGCCCGCTGGATTTTCAAGCATCCCTTTCCTTATCGTGTGATTGATGGCAGCGAGAAATTCCACGACATTATCATCGAAATTCGTGATCTGGCCTTACAAACACCGGGCAACATTTTATATGTAGAAGACATCGCGACCGACGAACGGTTCAGCCCTGAAAAACGGGCGGATTTCTTGACGCAATATCCGATGCGTTCAGAGGCGATGCTGGGCTTGTACAGCGGCGGACGCTGGCAGGGCAGCCTGATTATCATGTGGCACCAGCCTCATACCTTCACCGATGATGAGCGTTATGTTTACGAGCAAATCGTACAGAATCTATCGGCTGTCGTAGCCACCCGCCGCGCCTATATGGCTGAGCAAGAAGCGCGTGAAGAAGCCACCACGCTCTATAAAGTTTCCGAGGCAGTCAACGCCGCCAAGACCTATGATGAACTGCTGCGGGCGGTGGCTGTCCTTGAACCACAGGCCGACACACTGTATTTGTACCTGTGGGAAAACTACGATTTTGAAACCGCGACCGACTACGAAGTGACTGCTATCTATAATATGCAAGGGAAAAGCCCGGTCGCAGTAGGTCACCGCTTGCAAAAGCGCGATTTTCCCTTCTCCGGCAAGAAATATCCAGAACGTTACTGGTTCATCGAGGATACCCATACCGACCCTGAGGTGGACGCTGTCAGCCGTACAAGCTGGGACGCGTTGAATTCGCGGGCGATCCTGATGGTACGGTTGGTATATGGTGAGGTGCGGATTGGCAGTATTGCTTTTCACAGCGCCGAACCCCGTTCGTTTAGTGAACGCAAACGCCGCTTAGCATTGGCGATTGGCGATCTCGTCACGGCAGCCGTCGAGCGTATCCGGTTGGCACAGAACATACAGGCAGCAGTTGAAGCGCAAGGACAAGCCTACCTAGCCGAACAAAGCGCCCGCGAGGAAATGAGCCTGTTGTATCAGGCATCCGAAGCCATCAATACAGCGTCAACCTTTGGCGAGGTTATCAAAGCGATTGCACCGCTGGCACGACAAATCGAACGCATTTATCTCTTTTTGTGGGAGCATCTGGATTACCGCAAAGCCAGTTATTTTGAGATCGTGGCTGGCATTAACCAGACCAGTAACGCCGCTTTGCCTGTTGGGATGCGCTTCACAGAAGCCCAGTTCCCGATTGCGCCACATGTTGTAAAGGCGCGTCAAGTTGCCATTGAAGATATTAACAACCATCCTCTGGTTGATCCGGTTACACGGGCGGGCTGGGAGACCTCCAATGCCCGTGCGCTGCTGTTGGTGGCGCTGGTACAGAAGCAACGCTGGTACGGCACAATCAGCTTTGAAAGTTCAACACCCCAGAAGTATTCAGAACGGGATCGGCGCTTAACCCTCGCCATTAGTGATCTGGTTGCTAGCGCGGTTATCCGCATTCAAGCGCAGCAGGAAACCGCAGCCGCCCATGCTGAATCTGCTTTCCTCTACCAACTTGCGGGCGAGATCAATGCGGCAATGACCTATCAAGAAATGGTCGATTCAGTGGCACGGTTGCAGCCAGATTCGAGCGGCGTGTTTCTGAGCTTTTTCGAACATCTTGACTTAAAACTTGCCACCTATTCGGAAACGATTGCTTACAGCGCTATTTCCGATCAATTGAAACCCCACATCAAATATCGTGTTCCAGTGGTCTCGGCTATTGAAAAACTGCAACATGACAGCGTTTGGGTTTCAGAGGATTTTTTCGCTGATCCCCGTTTTGATGAAGCTGCCCGCGATTACTATCGCAATTTGCCTGTCAGAGCGAGCATCGTTATACCGTTACGGGCGGGCGAACGCCTGTGGGGTATGATGACCTTTTACTACCCGGTGCCGCGCCTTTTCAGTGAACAGGAACGGCGGATTGCGATGGGTATTGGCGATCTTGCCAGCGCAGCAGTCGAACGCATTCGTTTGCAGCGTGAAACCATCGTCGCCAAAGAGGAAGCGGATTTCCTATACCAACTGGCTGAACAAATTAATGGGGCGACCTCTTACCAGAGCATATTGGATGCGGTTGTGCGCCTGCTGCCCGACTCGGAAGGGCTTTTCCTCAATCTGTGTGAGAATTTCGACTTCGACAACGGCACTTATTTTGAAGTTCCGGTTGGCGCGAATGTCCCGGAGCGCTTTCAGTGGATCATCGGAACCCGTATTCCTAAGGCCAATTTCCCATTTACCGAGTCGGTTCGTAACGAACGTTTGGTGGTCGTTAACGATGTGCAGACTGATCCGCGCATCGACGCAGTTTCACGAGCGAGTTGGGAAACCATAGGAACACAGGCTTTAATGGGGGTATTGTTCCACCGTGAAGGGCGTTTATTGGGCTGGCTATTATTCGTGCGGTCGCAGCCTCACGCGTTCACGGAACATGATCGTCGTCTGGCGATGGGTATCGGTGATCTGGCGAAAGCGGCGGTCGAGCGCATCCATTTACAGCAAGAAACCATCGAATCCAAGGAAGAGGCGGATTTTCTTTATCAGCTTGCGGAACAGATTAACGCAGCCACCTCTTACCAGAGCATATTGGATGCGGTTGTGCGCCTGCTGCCCGACTCTGAAGGTGTCTACCTCAATCTGTTTGAGCATCTCGATATTGACCGCGCCAGTTATTTTGAAATTCCGGTTGCGGCCAATATTCCGGAGAATCTCCAGTATATCGTTGGGATGCGTATCCCTAAAAGTAAGTTCCCGCTGGCTGAACATCTTCGGGATGAACGTCTATTCGTTATCGAGGATGTTGAAAAGGACACCATCGCGGATGAAGTGTCACGCGCCAACTGGAAAGTAACCGGAACACAGGCGCTTGTCATTGTGACTTTGCATCGCGAAGGGCGCTTGTTTGGCTGGTTATTCTTCAATAAATCGCAACCGTATCATTTCCCTGAACGTGATCTGCGCCTGCTTTTGGGTATCGGTGATCTGGCAAAAGCGGCGATTGAACGCATTGGCTTGCAGCATGAAACGATTGTGGCTAAAGAAGAGGCGGATTTCCTTTATCAACTGGCTGAACAGATTAATGCAGCCACCACTTATCAGGCCATATTGGATGCGGTTGTACGCCTGCTGCCGGATTGTGAAGGTGTATACCTCAATCTATTCGAACATTTCGATTATGATCGGGCATCCTATATGGAAGTACCGGTTGCGGCTAATATCCCCGATCATCTACGCTGGATGGTGGGGCAACGTATTCCTATGTCCAGATTGCAGGTTCCGGCGGAGCTTCGCAATCAACGCCTGCTCGTTATTGAGGATGTTCGGAATGATCCTCGCGTGGATGATGTCTTACGCGAAAGCTGGGAAAACACCGGATCACGGGCGCTGGTCATCGTGACCTTCCAACGTGAAGGGCGCTTATTAGGTTGGTTATACTTCCATAAATCGCAGCCGTATCATTTCCCTGAACGTGATCTGCGTTTGATTTTAGGTATCGGTGATCTGGCGAAAGCGGCGGTCGAGCGTATCCATTTACAGCAAGAAACCATCACCGCCCGACATCAGGCCGAAACGCTTGCAAACCTCAACGCGGCTTTTTCCAGAGCGATCAATGAGGTGGATTTGTTACGGGCTTTTGTCCCATATGCCAATTCGATTGGTGCATATCGTGTTGAGATGACCTATGCCGACCACATTCGAGGCGATGACCCTTTTGCCTCGAATCCCATTGCTTTGTGGGAGAGTGGTGAGTATACCGATTATCGCCAGTCGAGTCAGCATCTAAAGCATGTACCCAGTAAGCAATATTTGTTGGGGAGTCTGTGGCTCGATCAACCCGATCAGGTGATGTACAGCCCGGACATCGGCACAGATAGCCGTCTGGATAAAGTACGTCGCACATGGATGAAAAACCAGTTCACGATGGGCGCAGCGGTTGTCCTGCCGCTGATGCACGCGGGTGAGTTTCAGGGACTCATTAGCATCAATTGGCGCGAGGCTCATGTTTTCAGCGAAGACGAGCGCTATATCCTTGAACGGTTGCTGCAAACACTGCCAGCGGTGATCGCAACCCGCCGTATCTATTTATCCGAACAGGAAGCGCGCGCCGAAAACGAACTGCTGTATACAGTCGGTAAAGACATCAACCGTGCCAAGATTGATTTAGAAGTGATGGAAGCCGTTAAACGCTGCTTCCCCGAACCGCTGTACGTCGCCATCTTCATGTGGGAAAACTATGACCGGAATAAGGCAACTTTTACCGAAACAGTCATCTCGACCGATCCCGGTTTGCCTGCTGGAACCCGCCTGCCCCGTGATGTGTTCGATTTATCGACCACTGTTACCGGTAAAGTCCAAGTGATCCACGATGTGAATGCGCCTGAATGGGCTAACGACGCGGCGGCTGACTCGGCACGACGTTTTGGCATTATGTCGGTGGCAATCACCAGCCTCATTGAAAATCAACGGGTGGTGGGTGTGTTTGCGGTGGGCTGCAAAACCCAGCGCAATTTTACAGATCGTGAGATTCGCTTGATGTCAGGTGTGACGGAACTCACAGGGGCAGCGCTCGAACGCTTCCGCCTGCGCGATGAGACAGAACAAGCGCGTCAACGGGCGCACGATCTGGCGGCGTTAGAAGAACGCACACGCCTTGCCCGTGAACTGCACGACTCGGTTTCACAGGCGCTGTATGGCATCGGACTTGGCGCACAGACCGCTTACCGTTCGCTAGATAAAAATCCTACGATGGTGCGTGAGTCGATTGAGTATGTGCTGACGCTGGCTGAGGCGGGATTAGCCGAAATGCGGGCGTTAATCTTCGAGCTGCGACCGGAGTCCTTGGAGACCGAAGGCTTAGCTGTGGCACTCGCCAAACAAGCGGCTTCCATTCAGGCGCGGCATGGCATCGAAGTGCAGATTGAATTGGGTGATGAACCACAAATGATATTGGCAACTAAAGAGAGTTTGTACCGTGTAGCTCGGGAAGCGCTGCATAATGTGGTCAAACATGCCAGTGCATCCAAAATTATGCTGCGGATGCGATCCGAGAAGAACATCCTGCAAGTGGACGTGATTGACAATGGCATTGGCTTTGAAACATCGAAGGACTTCCCCGGTCATTTAGGGTTACATTCGATGCGGGAACGGGTGATGCAGATGGGTGGGCAGATTAGTATTAAGAGTGCCAAGGACAGCGGAACCCAACTAAGCGTGACGTTGCCACTTTAATCTCCTACCAAAGATGGAGGCAAATTTACCCGTATGGCTTAGGATTATGGAATGGATTTGTGCAATACTGGTATTATGTCGTCAGCGTTATTTGAAAGGCACGATCCTTATTATGTCGCTTATACCCTCGGTCATTGCGCGACCCTTCGGCGCACGTCGGCAGGCTATTGTCAGCTTTGGTGATACCCACATGGTCATCGGCTCCCCTTTGATTACCGATACCGTGACCGGGTTGAGCCAGCCCAGTGATTTTTTGCTGGCAACCTTGGCAACCGATTTTACGTTTGCTTGTCAAGACGCGGCGGAAGAATTGAATATTCCGCTGAACAGCCTGACCACCACGACCCGCTGGAAAATTGCCGAACATCGTGAAGTAATCGTGCGTTTAGGATTGAATGGGCCGTCGGCTAATCAAATGAATCAGCTTGTGGAGTGCATCAAGACCAAAGCAGCCATGTATAAGCTGTTGTGTCAGGTGATACCCATTCATTTTGAAACTGTGTCTTGAGAGTCTGAAATAAAAATCACACCCAGAAACCCCCACCCCAGCCCTCCCCCGCAAGCGATGGAGGGAGCAATACAGCGTATTTGGCGGCTTATTTTTAGAGCAGCAAAGAGAACAGAGAGTAGATTTTTAGGGCTTCGGAGTAGAAGCGGAAACTTAGTCGTGCGTCAGGTTCACAAGCCCGATGCTAGCAGCATACAACGCAGCTTGAGTCCGGCTGACGACCCCTAATTTGCTGAAGATATTGCTGACATGTGTTTTGACGGTTTTTTCGCCAATACTGAGCGAATTGGCGATTTCTTTATTGGCTAACCCCTGCGCGATCAGCCTCAACACTTCAGTTTCACGTTCAGTTAATTTTTCAGGGGATTCGGGGGCGCGTACTTCACGCATGAGGCGGGCAGCAGCCTTGGGTGAAAGCTGCACTTGTCCCTCGGCAGCCGCACGAATGGCACGAAGTAACTCCGGCCCATCCGTATCTTTAAGCAGATAACCAATTGCTCCAGCCTTAATCGCACCGATGACCGACGAATCTTCGAGGACGCTGGTCAAAGCAATGACTTCGGTTTCCGGTATTTCACGGCGAATGATTCCGGTGGCTTCTACGCCGCCCATCGCGGGCATCAGCAAATCCATCAGGACGACATCCGGTTTTAATTGGCGCGCCAGTTCAATAGCTTGAACGCCGTTGGAAGCTTCTCCGATGACCTCAAAATCGGACTCCGCCTTGAGGAACATCTTGAGTCCTTGCCGTACCACTGCGTGATCGTCAACTAATAAAAGCCGTATTGTCATTGTGAATTCCTAACCGAAAGTGTATCCCTATATGATCTCACGAACAGGGCTTTAATGTATCTGCCAAAAGTCTCAGCTATATCTCCATCTAAAGGCTGAGGCAGATCGAATTATGCGGTGAATTTAACCATCTTTTATTCATCATAAGCTGATTTTATAATAATGGCTGAGCTAAATTGAATACAAGCAAGCGATCAATTCAGTTCAAATTTGCGTCAGCCTTGACAGAAATATTATTCAGACTTATTCTGATACTTAACGCACGTTAAGCGAACAGAAATCCTATGCCTGAACGTACCAATCGCCGTGATAATATTGTTGATGCTGCCGCCCAACTCTTCGTACAGAATGGCTACGATGCCACTTCGGTACGGCAGATTGCGGACGTAGTGGGTGTGACAGAAGCCGCGCTTTATTATCATTTCAAAGATGGCAAACGTGAATTGTTGGAAGCCGTCATTGGCTGTCAGATTCCTGATTTGTTGAGCCTCGTTGAAGAAAGCGAAGGCGCGGAAACACTTCAAGATTTTATCGTTCAGTTCGGACAGCGGATGGCAGCGCTGAGTCCCGGTCGTTTAGAAAAATTACGTTGGATGGTGACCGAGTTCCCACGGATGACTCCTGAGGAACGTGCTATGTTCCACCGCAAACATCTGGCATTCCAGAATCGGATTGCGGCGGCTGTCGAACGTTTTCTGGGTGATGCTGAGGCAGCTCGTACAATGGCAGCGACCATCACTTGCCTCATGTTTGGTTATGGCTTCCTTTTTATTAACCTCGATCTTCAATCTGTTTCGGATGTCAAAAGCAGCGACATGATCCAATTACTGGCGCAAGGCATGGCTGCTACCCGCTAAAATTATCCTTTTTTTATATGCCACACTTAACGTTTGTTTTCGTGAGCAAACCGTGGGAACTTGTCCAATCCTTCCCACACCACTTGTCATCAAAGATTAGTCGGAGGAAAGTATGAATACTGTTCGTGACCCTGCTGAATTATTGCCGGGCTACGCCACACGCTGGCGAGCGCTGCTTTTTATTTGTATATCATTGATGGTGGTCAGCCTCGATAACACTATCCTTAATGTGGCGCTGCCGTCCATTTCCAAGACACTGAGCGCGACTGCCAGCGACCTGCAATGGATTGTCGATTCCTATGTATTGGTGTTCGCCGCGCTGCTGCTGACGGTTGGTGGCTTAGGCGACCGTTACGGACGTAAAAAATCGCTGCAAATTGGTTTGGTGCTGTTTGGCATTGGCTCGCTGGGGGCAGGACTTTCGCCCAACACCAACACCTTAATCGCTACCCGCGCGTTCCTCGGTATCGCTGGTGCGGCTATTTTGCCCGCGACCCTTTCGATTATCAGTGCCACTTTCCCCGCAAGTGAACGTCCACGGGCCATCGCTTTGTGGGCGGCGGTATTCGGGTTGGGTGTTGGTCTTGGCCCGTTGATCGGTGGAGCGCTGCTGGAACACTTTGAATGGAATTCGGTGTTCTTCGTCAACCTGCCGATTATTGTGATCGCCTTGATCGGCGGCTGGCGTACCATTGCCGACTCGAAAGATGAACACGCACCCAAAGCCGATATTCCCGGTGTACTTTTGTCGATCACCGGCTTGTTCTCGCTGGTCTACGGCATCATTGAAGCGGGTCAAAAAGGTTGGACAGAGCAAAGTGTGTTGATCGCCTTTGGTGCAGCCATTGTGCTGCTGGG
>JBBQLX010000136.1:0-15923 GCA_038328375.1 Aggregatilineales bacterium
CACATGGAACACTGATGGCACACCGGATTTTGGTGTTCCGGTCGCCATTACAACCGATATCCAAAATCCTTCGGGTGATAATGGTAATGATCCACTGCCACAGCGTGCGCCCGCTCCGGCTTACCGCTTCGCTGCCTTTGATGACCCAACCAAGTTCGTCAACCATTTCTCAGGACGCGGCAAGGTCACAGTGCTTGGTGAACCTGCCGAAGACTTCCAGTTCATCATCCGTGAAGGCTTAGCTGATCCGAAGGCCATTTCTTTTGAAGCCAAAGGGCAGGCTAATTGGTTCCTGCTGAACCGCAACGGTAATATCTGGCTGGCACAGTACGACGGCACGGACAAGTTCAATCAAGATGCCAGTTGGTGGCAGAAGCCGGGGTTAGCCAGCGCGAATGATGTGTCCTTTGAGTCGTTTAATCAAGCGGGTGCTTATCTCTTCCATCAGAAAAATTTACTCAACGTCAAAATTCCCGAATCGGATGCCGATAAAGCGGCGGCGACTTTCATCATGGAAAATGTGAAAGAATAAAATCGGGATCGGGTCTTGAACAAAAGGGAGGACACACAGGTCCTCCCCTACGAAAGAAAATCCACTGACTAGCGATGGGATATAGGGTGGGTTTGGGCGATCCATGCTTGAGCCGCGCTGAGATCATCAGCCGTTAAACCGTGATCGCTATCCTGCCAATCTAACTTGACAGTCGCGCCTGCGTTTTCCAACACACCTGCCAAGTCTTTAACGGACGCGGCAGGTATCAAGTTATCGTAGCGTCCAGCCAGCAATAAGGCGCTTGTGCCATGAAGATCAAGCGGCGCGGTGGGTTCAAACGGCAGCATCGCACGAAACAAGACCGCCTTTGTAACCAAACCGGGATGCAAGAGCATGAGACTCGCCGCCACATTTGCCCCATTCGAATATCCCACCGCAATCACCGATGAGAGTACGAAGCCATATTCATCCGATGCCGATTGGATGAAGTCAGCCAGTTCGTGCGTCCGCGCCACCAAATCTTCATGATCGAACACGCCTTCCGCTAAACGCCGGAAGAAACGCGGGTTTCCATTTTCCAGTACGTTGCCGCGTGGACTGAGTATCGCCGCGTCTGGTGCAAGCTGTTTGCCAATGCTCACGAGTGAGTTTTCGTTGCCGCCTGTGCCATGCAGCAGTAAGAGGATTGGTACGTCCACTGTGCTACCTGCTTCATAGCGATGGATGAAGTTTTTGGTTGACATGATGTGTTCCTTTCTAATGACCCAATCCCAATTTACGCGAGATTTGGGCGAGTGTTTCCTGTTCTTCGGGTGTTAAAACGTTCATGATGTCTACGATGCCAGCCACATGTGCTGGAAAAATATCCGCGATCAGTTTGCGTCCCGCGTCGGTGATCGACACTTGCATATAACGTTGGTCGTCCGTGCTGCGCTGGCGACAAACCAAGTCCCGCTTTTCCAGATTTTGAATAACGGTGGTGATGTTGCCAGTGCTCAACAGCAGCTTTTGCGCGAGTTCGACCTGCGACAGTGTGCCGAGGTGATAGAGTGCTTCCAAAATAGCGAATTGGCTGGGCGACAGGTTCGAGTCATTAAGATGCTGCATCGCGCGGTTCATGATGCTCTGAGAGGCGCGTGTGATTTTAATGTAGGTGTCGAGTGCCTGTACTTCGGCATCCGTACCCTGATATTTGGTTCCCATGATGGTGAGTGCTTTCTAATATGTTTCTGATTGACAAGTCCATTATACGATGTTAAACTGTTCAATGTCAAATTATTTAACATCGAATTGATTTTGAATGCGCCAAAATAACTCTGGCGGAGATGGTAAGGAGAACAATCATGCAATTACACGGGCTTCATCATGTTACGGCGGTTACCGGACAAATTCGCGACAATCTGAACTTCTACACGAAGGTTTTGGGTTTACGGCTGGTCAAGAAGTCGGTTAATCAGGATGATACATCGGCCTACCACCTGTTTTATGCGGATAAGGTCGGCAGCCCCGGAACCGACATGACCTTCTTCGATTGGCCGCAAACCGGAGCCGATAATCGTGGGACGGACAGCATTGTGAACACCCAGTTCCGCGTCAACGGGCAGGCTGCGCTGGAATATTGGGCGACGCGCTTGGACGAAAACAACATCAAGCATCAGCCGATTGAAAGCTTTAATGGTCGCAGCATTCTGCGCTTTGAAGACCCCGAAGGCCAGCGTTTGACGCTCGTAGATGATGGCGGCACTCCCTTTGAAGCTCAACCTTGGGATGGTGCGGGTGTGCCGCGTGAGTTTGCTATTCATGGGTTCTACGCTGTGCAACTTTCGATCCCGATTTTGGGACAACTTGACCACATCCTGCGCGAGATATTGGGCTTCGAAGTGGTGAACCGTCTACCGAGCCTCGATAACCCCAAGGAAGAAGTGATTATCTACGCGATGGATGGCGGCGGGCCGGGTAAGGAAGTTCAGGTCATCGTGCAACCGACTCTGGAACGCGCTTTCCTCGGCAGCGGTGGTGTACATCATGTGGCCTTCCGCGTGAAGGATACGACGGAACAGGACGCATGGGGTGATGTGTTGAACCGTCGTGGGCTGCGAAATTCGGGACAGGTTGATCGTTACTACTTCCAATCGTTGTACTTCCGTGTTTCGGGTGGCATCCTGTTTGAACTGGCGACCGATGGGCCGGGCTTCGCAACCGATGAATCGATGGAAACGTTGGGCGAACGATTGGCACTGCCGCCGTTCCTTGAACCCCAGCGCGAACAGATTGAACGTAATCTGAAGCCGCTGGATACGACGGTTACAACGAACTAATCTGGTCAGATAATGATTTTAGAAGGGGTTGTGTGAAAGCATGACCTCTTTTTTATTTCCTTTCCAAATCTCAAATGTTGAAAATATTGCAGTTGTTGCAGTTGATGTTGTTGTTACAACACGGTTTTGGCGGCGGATTTGAGGGAGCGAGATGCCGAGTATGCGGAATATGCTGCAATTTCTTCAGATTCAGTGGTGCATTTTGTGTCGGCGGTGTCGTCGTTGGCGGCGGACGACATAAGCCGTTTTGTGTCGTCACTCAACAGACCCAACAAAGGCAAAATTGGCAGCAATTTCGGCAATGCCAATTGGTGATTTTGTGCCAGATTTGCCAACCGGATGTTAAGCTGCGTCGAGATACCCCCACCCCAACCCTCCCCCGCAAGCGATGGAGGGAGCACTACAATACGCCGATAACCATCATATAACAGGTGGAGAACGAAGGGGTTACAGTTTGGAAGAACATTTTGTAACTCTTTGGCGGGGTTGGCGCTAACCATTTTGAGGGAGTGAGGCAAGGGTAAAAGTTGATGGATGGTTAGAGAACCATTTGTCGGGTTAACCGAAAGTAAACCTGAGACATAATATTGCCGTGTGAAGTGGTTGCCAACTACACCTACATGGAAATGCAATGCAATTGAACCGCTGAGACGCAGAGGACGCGGAGATCAAGGCGGAGAGTTTATGGTGATAGTATAAAAATATTGGTCGGGTTGCGCCGCATGAGGCTAAAGCCATCATGCTAACCAGCGGACAAGTCTGCTAAAGCGACTTCAAAGACAATAACGGCAGATAGACCGGGGATAGGTTACATATGGATTTTTTCAGTCCTGCTTTACAAACGACGATAAGTTTTTGTGGGATTCCAGTTATTTTATTTCTTTTTTGATCACGTTAGTTCTGTTAATGTTAAGACATAGACGAAACAAAAATCTTGGTATATCAACCTGCATAGCCTATTTTGTCGTTGTTCTCTTAATATGCTTTGTTGTGACCCTCTTAGGAAATTGGCTTTTCCTGTCGGTTGGTACTGAAAATACAAGAGGAATTTAACTGCATTCCACTTGCAAGACTGCCTTTATGCTCATCTCAACCCTAATGATTCAAGTGACCTGAGTTAACGATCAGTCTAATTAACCTTGAAGAGCCTCTGCAATCGCAGGCTCTTCTCGTTTCTCGTTCATTTCAAGTTGGGTTGAGTGAGGATGAAGGTCGTCGTCATTGGGAGGCAGGAAGCGGAGAAAAAGTGGACGCACAGCCGCGCGTCCCTACCGTGAAAGGATCGTATGGGTGGTGGAGAGGTGTGGGGTAACAAGTGGCGGGCTGGATTAATCCAGCCCCTACACATGCGGATGTGTAGGGCTGAGGGTGAGGGTTGTCATCATTGGGAGGCAGGAAAGGGAGGAAATCAGCCAATATCCACGGGAGACTTCTCACAGTTGCACTCTAAAGAAAATGATACAAGGACGGTAAGTGACAAGAATCAAAAAGCCTCTCGCGGTGAGAGGCTTTTGTTTGGTTGCAGCGATGATTAGGCGCTGGCTTTTTCGGTTTTGGGTTCGGCTTCTGCGTCGAATGGGGTTGAGGCATCTTCGGCCTGGCGGTTAAGGAACCAAGCACTGACGACCACCAGTAAGGGCAAGAAGCGCCACAAGGTACGAAACAGCTTAAAGCGTGTGGAAAGATAACCCACGATCACGGTCGAAGCCAACGAGATGAGCAGATTATTGCCGTCGGAAGTTCGGTTAGCGGGAGACATTTTTGAGTTTATCCTCTACATCACCACGTAACTTGTCGAAATCCTTCTGCAATTCCTTAAAGGCTTTGCCGGTCGTTTCGCGTCCGCTGTCATACAGTGTCTCGGCTTGGTTGGCGATGTCCTTGCGTACATCGTCACCTTTACGAGGTGCGAACAGCAGCGCGACGACTGCACCTAAACCCAGACCTAACAACATGACGATCAAGGCAAGGATGGTACGTTGTTGGGCAGCGGCTTGTTCGGCTTCACGGCTGTAGTAAATACGGTCATTCATGTTTCATTTCTCCTTAGATAACGGATTGATTTTTGAATTTAAAAGGAAGTAATCAAGACACTTCCTATACTTACCTAGTTTTTGTGTTCCAAATAGTAAGCATCACGTAAATTACGGATGCGATCATGCGCTTCCGTAATTTGCTTATACTGGTGATTGATTACGGCGGCAACATCCTGTGTGAGTTCCTTTTCTAAAACGCGCTCATAAGCATTTTTGGCAACATCTTCACCGTGCTCACATTCGGCGAAGATTGCCCCATAATCGCCACCCATGAGGACGGGCTTAATGTTCGTCCAACCTCGTGAAAATAGGGTCATCGCATGACCGTCATCATCAGGATCACCACCGTGATCTAAGATCAAGTTAGCAAGCTGGGTGGCGAAGCGGCTGCGCTGGAGTGCATATTCCGCGAACATGGTTTTGTAAGCCGATGATGTTATGCTGTCCGCAGTTTGCATATAACCATCATGAGCATCATGGCAAAGATGGATTAAAGCATTGAGTGTCGTTACAAGCGATTTATCAATATCGCTAATTGAGGAGGAAGTGCTTGATTCTGTGTCCATGATGAACTCCGTGTTCTAATGCCTATTCGACCTCATGCTTCAATAATAAGATGTTATCTCTCAAACGGTATGAGGTACGCAGTCAGTTTAAGGCTAGTAAGAAGAGGTAAATTTCGGTAGGTAACTTGGCTACAACGATGATACGAACATAAGAATAGCCATGATCGGTTCATAGCTATTCTATGGATTAATCAGGTGTATTTAGCGACGTACAACTGCTATATCTGTTGGAAAAGTCCTTGATCCGGCAAGCCCACCGATAATAGCAGCGCCAGCACTCAATCCAAGGGCAAGGAGTGTTACCCACGCTACACGACTGGCATCTTGGGCAGCCTGTTCAACCTGCTGCGGAGTAAGCTGCTGAATTTGTGTCTGAGCAGTGGCAACCGCAGCTTGCGCCTGACCCGGCACACTATTCACATCTTGAGTCGCTTCGGCTACTGCACCATCTACGCCTGCTTGAAGCGTAACGGCTAGTGTTGGATTAGCAGCGATTTCGCTCGCTACTTGACCGACCGCTGGTGCGGCAACTTGAGCGCCAATGGTTGCCGCTTTGGTTGTTAAATCAACAGTTGTACCGAGCAACGAACCAATACCGTTCCCTAACACGTAAACCAGAATAGGAATAGTAATGATCCAGACCATTGCTCCATTGAGGATGCCGTTACCCGAACCCGCGACAGCCGCGGTACGTGCCGAGATATAACCACCCACCAAGAAAGCAATAAGGGCAGTAATGGCACCATAAATGCTCAAGCCCAGAGCGAACCCGCTCGGATTGTTCGCATCTACCGTTGAAAGCCCGATTGCAACTCCTAATACACTGAACACGATAAGCGTTGCAAGCACTGTGAAGAAGCCTGCGATGACTGAAGTCCAACGAACCCGATCCAGGGCTGCTGTAGCAATTGAAACTTCAGTTGAACCTGAGCGCACCGGATTAGAAACCACTCGTTCTGTCATAATTCTCAATCTCCTTAACATTTATTCAATGTTTAGATCATAGAGAGCGCGACAGGGATATATATATAGGCCAGAATGATTATTTCAAATATCTGTAGAGGCTATTAAGTTGTAGGTCGTTTGACCGTGTCTTTTAATAGGACGTATGGAGAATCAAAAGGCGGCTATCTTATTTAGATAACCGCCTTTATTTTCAGCGTATACCTTAGCTAGAGTTGTTTAGAACTTCAGCTTGTTCGACCAATCTTCAATTTGCTTGTTGGCCTCATCTTTGGTAACGCCATAGCGTTCTTGAATCTTGCCGGCCAATTTTTCACGTTCACCATTGACCTGAAGAAGATCGTCATCGGTAAGGTCGCCCCACTTCGAACGCACATCGCCCGTAAGTTGCTTCCACTTACCTGCTACGCGATCCCATGCTCCTGCTGTCATGTTGCTTTCTCCTTCTTACTTTTCTGCATTTCAAACAAGTGGGGCGCAAGTAAAAAAACTTAAACCGAGTGTTGCCTCTCTCGTGCCAATGAATAACGTGGATGCCGAAGTTGTTCACCGACATTCTGTTACTGCGCCCCGACAACCATCACTTTAAGCGAATATAGTGCTGATCAAACCCACTGTATGATCTATTTTTTGATAGGCTAAAAGTCGGGTTTAAAGATAGGCTTTCTTTCTAAATATCGTAAATAGCTTAAGCAGAAAGTATTCCGTTCATAAAGGGATGAGAGTGTAATACATCTGCATATAGGCCGAGTGGCCTATTTAAGATACGCTATTTTACTCATGAAATTATGTTCAACCTCGACTAGTCTAATCTATACCCTAAATAAAAAATCGAGGTTGTATGTCGGGCAAAGATATTTTTAAAGGCACAGTTATTGTGCTGCTTACGCTACTTGGTGCTTATGTGGTGGCGATGAGCCTGCATATCCTTGTGGTGGTTCTCATTGCGATCATCATCGCGTCTGCGGTGCGCCCGATGGTTTTGCGGCTGATGCGCTGGCGCTTCTCTGAAGGCTTAGCCATTATCGTTGTGTACATCGGCCTTCTTCTGGGTATCGTTGCTTTAATAGCGCTCGTGATTCCGCCAATCGTGACTAGCATTACCACAAATTTGACAAGTGAAGACCGCCTTGCAAATCGGATTATCAGTATCGAATTTTGGGCTAGCAGCACTGTCCGTAACCTCACAGGAAAAGAACTTCCGCTGCCCGACCCTGCGACCGTTCGTACCGGTGTAGCGAATGCTATCGATACCATACAACCTGCGCTGCCGTCATTGGTCGGTGATGCTAGTTCAACGCTTGGTGAGGCGATACTGGTTTTTGTGATGGGTGTTTATTGGCTGACATCGCATCAGCGTGCGGTTGAATTTCTGGTTCAAATGTTCACTATTCGCCTACGAGAGAAGGTTGAATCCATCATTTATGAAATTGAAAATATGATGGGTAGTTACATCCGGGGAATCGTATTTGTAGCGCTTGTCATCGGCTTCGCTAATTTCATCATCCTGTTCATTTTGCGTATCCCAAATGCCGCGACGCTGGGCTTCATTATCGGGATTGGCACGATGCTGCCGATTGTGGGCGGTTTTGTCGGTGGCGGTTTTGCAACGCTGCTGACTTTGCTAACAGGAACACCGATACAAGGCTTAGCGGTATTCGGAACATTCGTGGCGGTTCAACAGCTTGAAACGCATTACCTGACACCCCGTGCGATGTCTCGTAGTGTCGGGCTAGACCCGCTGCTGACGATTGTGGCTGTGTTGATGGGTTTCACATTGGGTGGTGTAGTCGGCGCGATTATTGCTACCCCGATTATGGGTACGATTGCGGTGCTGCTGCGTGAGATTATCATTGAGCCGCGAAAGGTCACGGTTAGTCCTTATACGACGATGCAGGACGGTCTGATCCTTCTCAATAACGCTTCACCTGTGGAACAAAAACCCGTTCCTGTTCCCGTTCCAGTCGTACCGACACCACCACCGCAGCCTTCATCACCCACTAATCCACCTTCAACGGCATCGGGGATTTTGCTGCCATAAGAGGTTTGATGAGCTTAGCTTCGACAGGTTAATTCGTCAATTCAACAGCATGATTTCATGCTGTTTTTGTGAGCCGTAAGATAGCGTATCATTCAAAGGTTTGGGATAATTGTGAGGGATAGGGTTAAATCAGGAATATAATGGTTTGTTAAATTTGGTCAATTTATAATTTCGAGCAGTAAAATATGCTCGACGATAACTACTCTCATAAGGATGAAAGTCGATAATGGTAAAGAGTAAGCCGGCGAAAACGAAAAACACAACCTTTGAACTGTTTGCCCCCTATAATGCATCGGTTGATCTGATTGGGAGTTGGGATGAATGGAAACCGCTCCCGATGCAGAAGGATGAAAAAGGAATATGGCGAGTCGAAGTCCCACTGAAGGATGGTGAATATCAGTACAAATTTGAACTGATTTCAAAAAGTCCGTTTATTCTGGATCAGAAAGTGACTGTTGCTGATCCCAAGGCCATGCGTTACACATTGGACAGCGATGAAAACTCCATCATTAAAATTAAGAATGGAGCGCCAGTTATCACTACCTATGAATGGAAGCATGACGATGTGCCACTGCCTACAAACGATCAGTTGATTATTTATGAGATGCACGTCGGTGACTTCCGAGGTGGCAAGGGTGATGACCAGAAAGAACCCGGTAAGTTCACGGATGTTATCGAAAAGCTCGATCATCTGTCTGAATTGGGTATTAACGCCATCGAACTGATGCCTGTTAATGAATTTCCCGGTGAACATAGTTGGGGCTATGCGCTGCATAGTGTTTACGCCGTCGAAAACAGCTATGGCACACCTGAAGAATTATGCCAATTGGTCGATGAATGTCATGCACGCGGCATCCGTGTCATCCATGATGCGGTATACAACCATATGCAATCTGAAGCGCCTCTGACGCGGATTGATTACAATTACTGGTTCTATGAAAACAATCCTGACGAAGCCTCTCTAAACTTTGGGCCTAAGTTCGATTATGAACATTATGACGAGAACTTTGACGTTTGGCCCGCGCGTGAATATGTCATTAACGCACTGCGCTTGTGGGTCGAGAAGTTCCATATTGATGGTATCCGTTTTGACTGCACCCGCGCCATCAAGTATTACGACCTGCTGGAATGGTTCAACAAAGAAGCCCACAGCCGCGCCAATTTCAAGCCGTTTTACACCATCGCCGAGCATGTGCCGCAGGATGCAAGCATTGCGGGACCAAATGGGCCAGTCGATGCGGCGTGGCATGACAACTTCTTCCGGCAAATGTCTGCCACAACGCTGGGTGTGAATAAAGATGGGCGCGACCCCTTTAATACATCGGAAGTGCTGCGCTTACTCGACAGCCGTAAAGATGGTTATGTCTCCGATTACAACACCATTCAATACATCAATAACCATGATGAAGAACGCACCATGTACCAGTTGGGCGCGATGGCAAACACCTTCGATGACGCGGCTTTTAGACGTGCGAAGTTGGGTGCATCACTGCTGCTGACGGCTCCGGGCATTCCCATGCTGTGGATGGGAGAGGAATTTGGTCAACCGACTCCTAAGACGCTAGACCCACAACCTCTACAATGGGGATTGCTGGATAATGACCGCAATAAGGGCTTATTCCAGCATTACGCCCACCTGATTAAGACCCGTAAGGAAAACCCCGCTCTTTATAGCGATAATTTTCAGCCTATTTTGGATTTACCGGGGCGCGGCATTATTGGCTTCAAGCGTTGGAACGATGCTGGCGATGTGGTGGTAGTGGTCATCAACCTCAAACCTGTTTATGGCGGGGAGTTCGAGATTAAAGATGCCGGGTTGGAAGACGGTTTATGGCACGAAATGATTTATGACTATGATTCCATGATCCTGAACGGTGTACTCAAGGACACATTGGCTGAAAGCGAAGTCAAGATTTACATCAAGAGGTAGCGAATACTGTGAGCAAATTGTTGTATCACCATAAGTGGATGGATTTGTGCGCGAATACCGATGACGAAGCCTTCATTCATATGCAGGACGCGGTACTGATGATTCCAATGAACGAGGAAAACGAAGTCCTGTTGATTGAAGAACAATCCATTGCTTATGGTGATACGATGCTCAATTTGCCTACGGGCGGCATTAATGAGGATGAAACGCCAAAGTCGGCTGCTAACCGTGAACTGCAAGAAGAAATTGGTTATGAAGCCGGGAAGTTGGAACTCATCGGTATTCTTCATCCTTCGGTAAAATATGCACAGTGGCGATATTGGGTCTATTTAGCGCAAGAATTGACTGCCCATAAAACCAAAGGCGATGAAAAGACTCCGATTGTCGTAAAACCTATTCAGTCGTCCGAGGTTGGCTGGATGATTGAGATGGGTAAAATAAAAGACTCGACAGCCATTGCAGCGCTGTTCATGGCACTCAATCATGTAAAGACGAGCCCAGTATGATCCGTTTGTCAGATGCTAATTCCAGACGCATAGCGCCATACGCAGTTGCGCTTATAACACCGTTGCTGGCGCTGTTGGCTAATCTAGTCTTTGCTCCTTTTGTTGCAAGAGCGACATTACTGTTTTTTATTATTGCGGTGCTGTTTAGTGGTTGGTACGGCGGTTTAAAACCGGGTCTGTTGTGTGGAGCAATTTCTGCGTTACTGTTAGATTATTTTATACTGGGAGACCATCTCGGTTTCGCGCTGCATACTTCTGATATTCCTATTTTCCTGTTCTTTGCTTCTGTTGTTATTATTATTAGTGTTATTGAGGAAAGCCGCCTGCGAACCGAGCGTGAATTACGCCAATCCCGCGATCAGCTTCGAATCGTTTTGCAAAGCATTAGCGACGGCGTAACGGCGCAGGATCAAGCGGGTGAGGTTCTATTTGCAAATGAGGCAGCAGCCCGTTTCGCGGGTTTTAAGTCAGCCAATGAAATGATTGCTGCATCTATTCAGAAAATTCGGTCAAATTATGAATTATTTGATGAGGATGGAAAACCTTTAAATTATGAAAAACATCCCGTGCGGCGTGTGTTTAAAGAAGGTGTGAGCAGCCAACTTGATTTCCAGTGGCATCGGTCAGAAGAGGGTGAAAAGCGCTGGATGAATTTTATGTCATCGCCTGTATTCAACCAAAATGGGCAAGTTCAGATGTCGATCAATATCCTGAAGGACATTACCGAGGACAAAGAAGCTGAGGTAAAGTTACGGAACGCGCATGAACGGCTGCAAACGATGCTGGCGAGTATCAACAACGGTGTGGTTGCAACCGATACCGAAGGTCGGGTTGAACTCATGAATCCGATGGCTGAAAAGTTAACCGGATGGACTCAAGAACAGGCGCTGGGAAAACCTTTTGAAGACATCGTGAGCATCCTGAGTGAACATAAAGGGGAACTCATTTTCGACCCTATCCGTACAGTGCTGCGCGAGGCCAAGTCGATTGATGTTTCTACAACCAGCCTTCTCATCGGTAAAGATGGTGCAGAAGTCCCGATTGGTTATAATGTCGCACCGATTAGAGATCAATATGGGTCGGTTGTGGGTGCTGTTATGGTGTTCCGCGATGTGAGTGAACGCCAGAAAGCAGAACAAGAACGTAACAAACTGACGTTTCTATTGGCGGCACAGCAAAAGCGGCTGGAGAATATTCTGGCAAACGTACCGGGGATTGTGTGGGAATCAGTGATGGTTCCCGAAAGTAACACGCAGCGCATGGAATTCGTCAACAGTTATGCCGAAAAGATGCTGGGCTATCCGAAAGAGGACTGGCTTAAAGTTCCCAATTTCGGACGGACGATTACTTACCCTGATGATATAGAAATCAGCCAGAAAGAAGCACGTCAAATTTACGAAAGTGGCAATTTGTCGGCGGCAATCCAATTCCGCATGATTGCCAAAGATGGACGGGTTGTACCGATAGAGGCACATTACAGTATTTTGACTGATGAAACGGGGAAGGTCATCGGCACATGCGGTTTGATGATGGACATCAGCCAGCGTAAAGCGGATGAAGATGCGCTGAAACAATCAACGCTCGATTTAACACGCTCGAACGAACAACTCGAACAATTTGCCTATGTCGCGTCACACGATTTGCAAGAGCCGCTGCGAATGGTTACCAGTTATATGCAACTGCTCGAACGCCGCTACAAGGATCAGCTTGACCAAGATGCGTCCGAATTTATTGCCTATGCGGTTGACGGCGCGACGCGCATGAAAGCCTTGATTAATGACTTGCTGGCCTACTCACGCGTCAAAACGGGTGAGCAGAATTTTGCACGATTTGACAGCTCGAAAGCGCTCGCACAGGCCATCACCAACCTGCAAATGCAAGTTAAGGAAGCTGCGGCTGAAATCACCTATGATAAGCTGCCCGCTATCGTGGGAAACGAGGCGCAGTTTGTCCAACTTTTACAGAATTTACTGAGCAACTCGCTCAAATTTCATGGTGAAGAAACGCCTAAAATAAAGGTCAGCGCAGAACTGAGCGATAATAGTTGGAAGTTTTCTGTCCAAGATAACGGAATTGGCATCGAATCACAATATGTGGATCGTATTTTTGTCATTTTTCAGCGGTTGCATACTAAAGACCGTTATCCCGGCACAGGCATAGGGCTTGCGATTTGTAAGAAAGTAGTAGAACATCATGGTGGGCGGATTTGGGCAGAGTCCACCCCGGGCGATGGAACTACCTTTCGGTTTACGATCCCTTCCGTTAATTGGAGAAAATAGTTGTGAATGTAGAAGCCGTAGAAATCCTGTTGGTCGAAGACAGCCCCGGCGATGTGCGCTTGACTCAAGAAGCGCTTAAAGACAGCAAGTTGTACAACAACTTAAGTGTTGTACCGGATGGTGTCGAGGCGATGGCCTTCTTGCGACGGCAGGAACAATACACCAATGCGCCGCGCCCTGATTTAATCCTATTGGATTTGAACCTGCCGCGCATGGATGGGAGACAGGTTTTACAGGAAATTAAGAATGATGAAAGTCTGAAGCGGATTCCGGTGGTGGTGCTGACCACATCGTCGAACGAGACCGACATTTTTATCACCTATAACCTGCACGCTAATTGCTACATCAGCAAGCCGGTGGACTTCATGCAATTTATTAACGTGGTAAAGAGTATTGAACACTTTTGGTTCAGTATTGTAAGGTTGCCACCCATTTGAGGAATCTCGTGAGCGATAATTCTATTGCAGTCTTGTTGATCGAAGATAACCCCGGTGATGCGCGTTTGATCCGAGAGCAGTTACGGGACGCGACCGAGACAACTTTTGTACTGAGCCTCGTCAGTAACTTGGAAGAGGGTCTCAAAGCTTTAAGCGAACATGTTTTTGGTGTGGTGCTGCTTGATCTTTCACTGCCGGACAGCTTTGGTTTGGATACCTTGCAAAAGGTTCGGAATGTGGTTCAGGATGTGCCGATTGTTGTTTTAACAGGCTTTGACGACCAAACATTGGGTCTTCAAGCGGTGCAAATGGGCGCTCAAGATTATTTATTAAAAAATGATTCGCATCCAAAATTATTATCGCGCACGATCCGCTATGCCATCGAACGCCATCGCATCGAATCCCAGTTACGCCAGAGCCAAGAAGAATACCGTTCGCTGATTAACGATGTATTTGATACCACTACGGTTGGTGTGTTGATCCTTGACCGTGAATTCAAAATTGTGTGGGTGAACGCAGCAATCGAAGTGTATTTTGGTATCACCCGCGATGCGTTATTGGGTCATGATAAGCGTGTGCTTATTGAGGACCAACTGAAGTGCATCTTCGAGGATATGGATGATTATGCCAACAGTCTCTTATCAGCTTACCGTGATAATGCTTTTAACCGGCGGCTCGTGTGTAAGGTCACGCCTGAAGACGACCGGCAGGAACGGTGGCTGGAACATTGGAGCCAGCCGATACGCGCGGGCATTTATGCGGGCGGACGGATTGAGCATTATACCGATATTTCCCAGCGAATTCTGATCGAGGCCAGTGAACGGGAGAAAGCGCAAAAGCTCGCCGCTGCTGAGGAGCGTCATCGTTTGGCACGGGAACTGCATGACTCGGTCAGCCAGACACTTTTCACCAGTACGGTTATGTCTGAGTCAGCCTTGCGTCAGTGGGAAACCAATCCGAAGAAGACTCATGATCTGCTAGTCCAACTGCAACAACTGACAACCAGCGCCCTCGCAGAAATGCGGCTGCTTCTGTTGGAACTGCGTCCTGCTTCGCTAACACAGGTTGGGTTGACATCCCTCATTCAACAACTCGCCGCGACCGTTCAAAGCCGCACGGCGATTGAAATTAGCACGGCACTTGACGACATTCCTACACTGATACCGGATGTACAAATCGCGCTTTATCGGTCAGCGCAAGAGGCACTTAATAACATCATCAAACATGCTCAGGCCAGCAAGGTTATCATCCGTTTGGAACGGGAAAACAACGGGCTTGTATTGACGATTAGTGATAATGGCAAGGGGTTTGATCCGCAGCTTACAAAACCTTCCAGCCTTGGAATGAATATTATGCGTGAACGAGCGGAATCGATAAACGCACATTTGAACATCGAGAGTTCAATCGGAATTGGTACACGTATTCAGGTCGTATGGTCTGAAGATAGTCAATAAGGTAAAAGATTATGGCAGATAAAATTCGGGTATTGGTGGTGGACGATCATCACATGGTTCGCAAAGGACTGATCGCTTTATTTGATAACTTTGACGATTTTGAAGTCGTTGGCGATGCAGGCGATGGTCAGGCCGGTGTTATGCTGGCGCAGCGCTACAAGCCGGATATTGTGTTGATGGACATGATTATGCCGGGGATGGATGGATCAACCGCGACCCAACTCATCCGTGATAGCTGCCCGGATACACAGGTGATTGCGTTGACCAGCGTGAGTGACGACGCGACCATCCAAAGTGCGCTCAAGGCGGGCGCGATTAGCTATTTGATGAAGAATGTTTCGGTGGATGAATTGGCGCAAGCCGTTCGCAAAGCCCATCAAGGTAAATCGACATTGGCTCCCGAAGCAACACAGGCTCTTATCAGTGCGACACGCCGCCCACCGGAAATCGGACATGATTTGAGCGAACGTGAGCGCGAAGTGCTGTCATGGTTGGTTGAAGGTCTGAATAACCGCGAGATTGCTGAACGCTTGATGATTAGCAACTCGACCGTGAAAAATCACTTGAGTAATATTTTTTCCAAGATGGGAACGACCAGCCGGACGCAGGCTGTAGCGCTGGCTGTCGAGCATAAGATTGTCGCGAAGCAGGAATAGTCGAACCGCGCTGCGCTCGAGTGAAGTAGCTTTTTTAGTGAGTCTGCGTTAATACTTCCAAGTAAGCTTTTTACGCTATTGGAGGTATGACGCATGACGATTGCCACGACACTTACCATCCGTACCGATGCGCCCATCGGTACGATTTCCCCTCGTTTATATGGACATTTTGCCGAGCATTTGGAACGCTGTTGCTATGACGGCCTGTGGGTTGGCCTGAATAACAAGGACATTCCGAATATCG
>JBBQLX010000137.1:0-15792 GCA_038328375.1 Aggregatilineales bacterium
CGATGGGGAACAGCCGACGACATGAAAGGTATTACGCTTCTCTTGGCTTCAGATGCCTCAGACTACATCAACGGTGTCACAATTCCGGTTGATGGTGGTTGGATGGGGAGATAGACCGTGGTATAAGGTCGATAATCAGTGATTTATGCAGATTATCAGTTGACGCTGCGAGTGAGAAAATAATTCTATGGAAATTACAAAAGCTGATTGGGAAGGAACAGTTGAAGCACTTGCCCATGCAAGATTGCGTCCTCAAATGTGGTTTGCAAATGACGCTCTTGCAATCATGAACTTTCGGCTGGGATTAATTTTCGGCTTAGGCGTAGCTGGCATTGATATTCAAAACGAAGAAATGAAAATTGCTGCCGAACGCGGATGGAAAATTACTGCTATGCATCCCATTCGTGAAATGCAAGAAAAAGGCATATCCGAGTCAGAAATCAACGTCGAAGTGCTGACAATGCTGATACTAGCGATTCAGCGCCTGTTTGACATATCCAACGAACCCATTTTGAAAACACATAAAACGATGCGAGATGGGATACTCAAGACCCAAAATGAACTGAAAAATATCAATCCAAATAAGTTGAATGTATACAACAATCCCGCAGTGGCAGAAAATACACGCAGTCGAAATGAAGCAATGGCACAATTACTTGATAAGATTGAGAGAGAAATGCAGATTAAGGGGGATGAGTAAAATAATTCTATGAAACTAATCCTCCAGATATTAATCCATCACAACTTGCCACTTCCTTAATTGATGACTTCCCTCACTTGGTTCGCATCAGGAAATCAGCGTAAGATGAAGTGTAACAACTTCTTTTACATGTGAAGGATTGAAGATGCGAAAAATCACTTTATTGGTCGTGATGGCATTGATGGTTCTTGCTGCCATTTCACCGATCCATGCCGCCGACCAAATCACCTACATCAGCCAACCCGACGAGGTTTATATCTTCCTCAACAACATCGCCTTTGCTCGCGACAATATCACCTTGCCTGCTGGCGTGAATGCCAAAGTTACCTTGCCTGCTTCAATCATCGACAACACGCTGGTTGTCCGTGAGGATGATAAGCGTGTCTCGCAGTATCGCATCCAGCGAACCGACAGCGGATTATCCATGACATGGGAAACTGGCAGCGGCGAAACGGCACATAAAATCACGCTGGAATATCTGTTGAATGGCCTCAGTTGGACACCCCGTTATGATATGCAACTAGGGGATGACACAGCTACCACCGTTGATTTCAGCTTCTTCGCCGAGATTCAAAACACAGCATTTGATCTTGAAGCCGTCACAACCCATCTAATCGCGGGACGTGTGGATACATCACAGCAGATTAGTTCCGCATCATCCATGACAACCAATCAGATGATTGTTGGTTATGATCAATCGCAAACAGGTGGTGATGTGGGCGCAGCCAGTATTCAATATATTTATGACATCGGTGCAGTCACGGCGAACACAGGTGAAACCGTATACCTCAGCCAATTCGAAGCTGCACTGCCCGCCCGCCGCACCCTGATTTGGAACGCCGAAACGGATCAACAAGCCAGCGTTATCTATAAAGTACGCAACGACTCCAAAATTCCGATGCCTGAAGGGATTGTGCGCTCATATCAGAATGGTTATTTCATCGGCAGTGATTTTGTCGAGGTCACACCCATAGGCAGCGAAGGCAGCATTACCGTTGGACATTTGCAGGATGTACGCGTCAAACGCAGCGAAAGCCAAACTTCGATCACTGGCGTATTTTATAATATGCAGCATAACGTCGAATTGAGCTTGACCAATTTCAGCGCTCAGGCCGTGACGATTGATGTGGTTGATCGCCAAAATGCCTATGCTGAAGACTTGATTTTCTCATCCGAGCCAACCCGTGAAACAGGGAATTTACTGCGCTGGGTCGCCACCATCGAACCCGGACAAACGGTGACCTTCACTTACGAATATAAGACCCGCTAAACTTGCTGTAGTGCTGCTGTTTATCAATAAGCAGCAGCACCTCCAATAACCCTCATCTGGCGATTGATGGCTGGCGACAGTAGACTAGCCCTCATGATTACCAATACACGAACAACTGCTTTATGCTAAACGTCATCACTATTACTGACCGCGACCAATGGAATACCACATTGAGCGCCCTACCCTATGCCCATGTCTTACAAACTTGGGAGTGGGGTGAATTCAAACGCGCCACAACTGGCTGGCAGCCGATGCGCTTGGCTTTCCTACGCGACGGAAAGATTATGGCGATGGCCTCAGTCGGTGTTCGCAGCGTTGGGCCGCTCAAAGTGATGTATATCTCAAAAGGGCCAGCGCTCGATTACAGTGACGCATCTTTAGTAGCAGAAGTCTTTGACCACTTACAATCGCTCGCCCGCAAACAGGCTGCAATCTGGTTGAAAATTGATCCCGATATGATCGCTGCAACTGGCATTCCAGAGGGCGACGAGGATAATCCTAATGTTCCCAATCCAACCGGACAAGTGATCCTCACAGCGTTGCAAAAACGCGGTTGGCGCTTTTCAGCCGATCAAGTGCAGTTCCGGAATACCATCACGGTTGATCTGTCGCGCAATGAAGATGAACTGCTGGCGGCGATGAGCCAGAATACGCGCCGCAAAGTCCGCACCGCTGAGAAAAAAGGTGTGACGGTGCGTGCCGGAACACTGGCAGATTTGCCCACGCTTTATGATCTGTATCGTATGACGGGCGAACGTGATCATTTTCTGACGCGTCCACCGAAATATTACAAGCAAGCTTGGCAAGTATTCATGGAAGCAGGTTTGGCGCATCCATTGATTGCCGAAGCTGACGGTAAAGCCATCGCCCATGTGATTCTGTTTCACTTCGGTAAAACCTGCTGGTATATCTACGGTGCATCGTCCAACGAGGAACGCGACCGGATGCCCAACTACTTGCTGCAATGGGAAGCGATACGCTGGGCAACAGCTCAAGGCTACAGCAGCTATGACATGTGGGGCGCACCCAACGACTTCAACGAGTCCGACTCGATGTGGGGAGTCTATGAATTCAAACGGGGCTTTCGTGGAACTGTCACCCGTTACATCGGTGCGTGGGATTATGCCCCATTTGTACTACTCTATTTAACCTATTCTCAATTATGGCCTCGTATTTTAAAGTGGATGCGGCGGTAAAATAGATTACAAAGCACATTTCAAATGATAAGGGTGTGGGATGGAATACAGCCAACGAATTGAACCGGGTAGTTTTGTGTACCGTCCGCCCCGAAAGCTCATGCGACTCTTGGAGTGGCTGCAAAACGCCACCTTGAGCCACCAACCCGCCCAAATCTTTTATCCCGAAAATTGGCTGCACGCGGTTAAGCTTGACGAAATGCCCACCCTCTTGCAGAAGTTCCCAAGCGCGATACGGCGTTTCGACATCGTTCCGTTGGCACTTGAAGCCTGTGAAACCGAAACACCGTCTCATATAAGAGAACTTTTCTTAGCGACGATGGTATGGGGGTATGGAACGGTTGGATATGGCCCTTGGCGTATGGCGCATATCACCTCAAACATTGAACAACTTGATGTCGTTCTGTTTAATGCCTTAAGAGCCATAAAACAAGGTCGTGTAAAGGCGGCCTTCACGGTTTTTCAAGAGGCGCACATTCCCTTTTTAGGGCCAGCTTATTTCACTAAATACCTGTACTTCGCCGGACTCGGCTGCGGCATTAATCACTATCCGCTGATTATGGACACACGCATCTTGCAATCACTGAGAGCGTTATTAGGCAAGCAGACTTTTTCAGACGGAACGGCTGATGATTACTACAGCTACATCAAGATGCTGCACGAATGGGCAGAAATGCTCGATTGCCGCGCCGACAGCATCGAGTATTTGTTGTTCCTCACACCGCAGGAATTTTGGAGAATATAGAACCGTTTGATACCAAAGCGATTCGGCTTGCGGAATTCACTCGTTACAATTCGGGCACTTCAAGAAATTACCCGTGTTTGTCAAAGGAGCTGAGACCGTGTCCTACGCCCAACTGGAAAAGTTCGTCTTCGAGAAAATCACCCAAACCAAATTACCCGGCCTGAGTATGGCGCTGATCAAAGGGGATGAGGTCGTCTGGTCACGCGGCTTCGGCTATCGTGATGTCGAACGCGGTTTACCAGCCACTGACCGTACCCTTTACAGCATCGGTTCGGTAACCAAGTCCTTCACCTGCCTCGCGATTATGCAGCTTGCCGAACAAGGCAAACTCAGCGTGGATGATCCCATCGAAAAGTACATGCCCTTTGATATTAAACCCGGCGGAGAAACGGTTTGCATCAAACACTTCATGTCGCATACCTCTGGCATTCCAGCGCTGGCCTATGCCGAACAATTGATTAGTGGTGCGATTGGTGCAACCGATGATTGGCTGCCCATCGCCGGTGCCGCCGACATGTTGGCCTTCATGCAGGGCGCGGAAGATTGGACGTGGACGAAACCGGGTGAACGCTGGTTTTACTTCAACGAAGGTTATGTGCTGCTCGGCGAAATCATTACGCAGGTTTCCGGCATCCCGTTTGAGGATTACGTCACCCAACATATCCTCGCACCATTGGGAATGACGCGCAGCCTTTTCGCCAAAAGTGATGTCGAAGCGGATGGCGATGTCGCCGTTCCCTATGTCAATTGGGCGGAGAAGGGACGCACACCCGGCGCATACATTTACGGCGGTGTCAGCGCGGCGGGCGGTGTCATCAGCAATGTGCTTGACCTCGCCAAATATGCCAACATGTATCTGAAAAATGGTCAAAATCTGGCGAAGGAATCTTCGATAGCTGAGATGATCCAACCGCGTGTCAAAACGCCTGTCGTCAACAGTCCGTTTGGCGAAGAAGGCTATGGTTATGGTTGGGGCATCAAGAGTGATTTCCTCGGTCACACACTGATTAATCATGGTGGCTCGGTGGGTGTTGCGACCGCCTATCTCGCATACATCCCTGAAGAAAATGTGGCGGTGGCGGTTCTGACCAACGGCAGTGGTTATGGCACAGGCCAGTTCGCCATGTACGGACTAGCTCTACTGCTCGGTCAAGACCCTGAAGCGCTGCCATTTGTGCGTCTTGAACGTCAAATGATGGAACTAGAAGGTGTCTATCAGACCTATAAGAACACGATGCGTTTTGAAATTCGCCGCGCGGGTGACTTGCTCATGTTGACCGAAAAAGATAAGTTCGGCAGCAATTCGGTGACACTGCTACCCGAATCGTTAGAGCAGGAGAAACGCTCGTTTTATGTGCTAAACAACGGCATGAAAGTCTACGCTGATTTCTATATGAGTGATAAAGGTACTCAACTGATTTACGAACGCTATTTGCTGCGTAAAACCGGCAGTTTAAGCTAGCCTGTATTCGATTACCCTCCAACATATTAGCTTTGGATGAACATGTTGGAGGTAATGAAATATAAGGGCAAATCATGGACTCAGAAGAATCTTTTACCCCAAAAACCATAAGGTCTACTCGTCAAAAACGCTTCTTTAATTTGATCCACAGGAATATCAAGTTCCTTATAAAAAATCAGAATGGCAAAAAATCTGGCTATAACAGCAACCGCATTATGGAGATCGACACCATCAAGAACATCTCCTTTTCGATCTCCATAGTGAGTGTAGAAATTCCTTGTCTGAACCAATGACTTCAATGTCAAAGAAGAGTCATTTATCCCAATTTGCCATTTGAGTTCAATTGGTAACTCAGAGTAAAGCTCTTCAAGTCTCTCTATAAGATGACACTCTCTAATTTGCGATTGTCCAAATTTATCTTGATATGCTCTTTGACAATTAGGATTCAATACTCGGTGATAGCTTTCCAATGACTGCATTAAAGCTAGAAATTCGAACTTCGTAAACATATGATTGCTATATAACACACCAAGTGCTAATTCAAGTGAAGTACCAAGTTCCTCGTATCGCCGGAACCATGCCTGAAAAATTGAACCAATTTGCTGACCGAGAACTTCCGTTGTAAGGGTCATAAATGGTTTAATGACAGAATCAAATAAATATTGTGGATAATTGACCGGTAAGATAATCGACAGCATATTTGGAACACCATTTTCTGTAACAAGTGCATGTAACCTTATCTGATAAATTGGTACACCACTCAAAAAAGCTAACAAATTTCGCATATGCACTGTTTTCTCGAAGTACCATATTAAAGATTGAGAACTATCTGGCCTTATATCAATATAGGCACTTTCTTTCCAATTAATTTCATTAGTAGCCGTAGTATCTTCAATATCAGAACAACAATAAATTGTAGAGGAAATCACATCAAGCCGAATTTCAAGCGGCTTTTTTCTTTCATATTTTGTTTCGACAGAAACTTCATCCCCTAAAATTTGCCGCCTTGTGTCAAAAATCAAATTATCCAGTCGTAACCAATCTTCCAAGTAAGTATAATAAACTGTCAATGTTTTGATAATTATTTCATCGAGATTTTTGTAATGTGCACCAAAAATCGCTAATTGGGCAGAATACTCAATTTTGACTAACCCATCAGAGGTGGAAGAAAAATCTCCAGAACGATAGCAATAAACTAATGTTATGTGATTTATGTAACTCCCTTGATTAAGCACATACCCTTGGATTATTTCTGGATCAGTAAAATTTTCAAATAGAGAATAGTAGACTTCAGATTTTAAAAGCAGATTTAAGCGAATTCCACCATTTGGAAAATAACACAGTTTTCCACTAACTTGATTATCTGGATCATTTAATAACCACCAAAAACCTTCATATTCAACTGCATCAAGTAGGCTAGGCATTGCATATCCAATAGGCTATGATTTGAGTAAGTATCTTATAGTATAATGGGAAAACATTTCTATGATCCCTTACGACCATGCTCTGATCAAAACCAACAGTGTAAATCTCCATGTGGTGCAAGCGGGGCCAGAAGATGGCCCACTGGTTATCTTGCTGCACGGCTTTCCAGAGTTCTGGTACGGCTGGCGTAGACAAATTGATTTCCTCGCCGAACAAGGTTACCGTGTTTGGGCTCCTGACCAGCGCGGTTACAACATCAGCGAGAAACCCAATGGCATTGCGGCTTATAGCCTCAATCAACTGTCGGCAGATGTCGTCGGCTTAATTGATGCCGCCGGACGGGATAAAGTGATGCTCGTCGGTCACGATTGGGGTGCGGCGGTCGCTTGGTGGACAGCCTGCAAGTATCCCCAACGGCTCGACAAACTGGTGATCTTAAACGTGCCGCACCAAAATGTGTTTCGCAAAACGGTGACGACCGACCGTGAGCAAACGATGCGAAGCTGGTATATGGGTTTCTTCCAGATACCCTTTATTCCTGAAGCACTGATGGGGGTGATGAGCGAGGCACTTGCGCGCGGAATGCAATCCAGCAGCAAACCGGGTGCGTTCACAGATGCGGATATGGTTGAGTATCGCAAGGCGTGGGCGCAGCCGGGTGCGCTCAAAAGTATGATTAACTGGTATCGTTCGATTGTCCAGCAGCCAGTCAAATCACCTGATCCGCGAGTCAAAGTTCCCACGCTCATTTTGTGGGGCAAAAAAGATGCCTATCTGAAATGGGAAATGGCGCAGGCCAGCGTTGAGCTATGCGATAACGGCAAACTGATTTACTTTGAGGACACAACTCACTGGATTCAGCATGAAGAACCCGACCGTGTCAATCAATTGATGACCGAATTCTTCAAAGCACCGTAAATCAAGAGCAGCATTATTTATTTCGCGCTACCGTAACTTTATAGGAACCGGTACTTTCGCCCTCAATCCCTAAAACACGGACAGACCACTGCCCTGTTTGGTCAACCAAACAGCTAAAGCTGACCGATGTATCTCCGCCAGCCGTTTGAATCTGGCAGCGATTGCCCGCATTCTGTCCGCTTGAATCCACAACCGCCACATTTTTGGTGACGTGCTGCCCGCCTTTGGATATGAAAAATACGCCAATCCCCATGGTTTGCCCACTCATCACATCGAAAATATAAGCATGTGAGAAACCATTTTCAATCGTGTCGTCGATTTTTTGACCATAAAGAATAGTCGTGCGATCCTGCGGATTAACCTTCATGACTGCGTTAGGCACTTGGTTAAGCGGTACATTGTTGATTTGTGTTACCGCATACCGGCCTTGTATGACGTTCGCAATTTGTGCCGCAATCGGTGAACCTGTCATCATCAAAATGAAAAATATGACTGAAAAGCCGACCAGAATTAAACCCACCAAAACCGCATAGAACCAATTACTACGCTTATTAGTTACCGAATTCGCTTTCTTAAGTGTCGATAGATGGTCAGCGGGCAGCGGCGTGACGACTCTTGCTTTAGCGGCTGAGGCTGTCGCTTTTGGGACTGCCCCTTCCAACTGGAATAACATCCGGTTGGCTTTTGAATGAAAGGGTTCGATTTCCAACGCCCGCTTCAAAAAACCAATCGCTTCATCTTGATTCTCAGTAACCATCGCCTTTTTAACCCAATCATCAGCCGAATCGCTCTTTTGAAGCGGCGCAATTTCAATCGGATTACCTGCCGAATTCGTCTTCAAATCAACCAACGTGCGGCTGATAGACTGGTCGGAAAGGACACGCGCAAAGGCTTCCACCAGCATATCCGCACTGGGGTAACGCTCACCGGGCTGCTTGGCGAGTCCTTTTAGCAGTACCGCATCCAGTCCTTTGGGCAAATTAGGGTTGATCAGACTAGGCGGCGGCACGGCCTCAGCTAAATGTTGGTGCAGAACAGTCAGAGGATTATTGCCATTGAAGGGATAACGTCCTACCGCTAACACATAGGCGATGACCGCTAGAGAATACAGGTCAGCACGGTGATCAAGTTTTGCGTCCCCGCGTGCCTGCTCCGGTGCAATCGTCATCGGCGTACCCACCACAAAGCCGGTCGCTGTTAATTTATTACCATCGTTCAAGCGTGCAATGCTAAAGTCTGCCAGTGACGCGTGACCTTTGCCATCCAGCAAGATATTTTCCAGTTTCAGGTCGCGGTGGATGACACCCTGCCGATGGGCAAAATCGAGTCCGCTGGCGATATTACGCAGCAGCCGTACTACTTCTTGAGTGCCAATTTCAGTTGGTTTAGCAAAGCGTTCGGCTAGCGTTCCACCCGCCATGTACTGCATATCAAGGAAATAGCGCCCTTTGATTGCCCCCGAATTGTTGACGGCTACAATATGGGCGTGACGTAAGCGTTCCGCAATCGTCGCCTCTTGCTTGAAGCGTTCCATGATGCCCGGTTGTTCCATCAGCGACGAACGCAAAATCTTGAGCGCGACTGTTTGGTTGGTCTCCTCATTTTGCGCCTTATAGACAACAGCCATACCGCCGCTGCCGAGTTTCTCATGAACAACATAGTTTCCAAAACGATTTATTGCGGGTGTCGCTTCTGCCATCTCACACAGCCTCTTGCCTCAAAACAAGTCTATATTTTTAGTATAAACGACATGTGCTTGGCAGATTCATTGAGCAAAAGCGACGAAATCTTTACAATTCATCTTGAAGAAAATTGCGAGGTCAACGCCCATTACATCCGTTGGTAAGTCACGATATACACACCCGTGCTCTCACCCGAATGCCCGAAGAGTTGCAGCTTCCAATCACCCGATTTGTTAATTTTACAAAGGTAGGTAACGCTCGAACCGTCGGTCAAAATAGAGCCGCGTTCGCATTGGGCAGTTGCGTTATTGCCATCTGGATCGAGGACAGCCATGTTAGCAGCAACTTTGTGGGCTGTTGGCGAGAAAAATTGTACGGCAATGGCGATTTCATCACCCTTGCTGGCTTTTAATAAATACTCATGGGCGAAACCGGGATCAAGTACATCATTAACAGGCTTTTCGGCCTGTAACGCTTCCGATTTATTGGGATGCACAACGAACCCACCTGCCACCGCTTCTGCTGAATAATTTTCATTGTTTGCCGAAACAGGCGGCACAGGCGCATTAGGTGTACTCACTTGCCCACTGCCGGTCTGGTTTCCAAACATGGGCTTTCCCTCACGATCATTTCCGGTTTGACCGCTGACGAAAGCGCGGATTTGTGCCGGAATCGGCGAACCCAACATGGTCAGCACAAAATAAGTCGAGGAAAGACTCATTGTAACCGTTGCCACCAGACTCACAACCGCCCAACGCCGCTGTGAACTTTTGCGCCGGAGACGTTTCGCGGTAAAGGGATCAGGTGCTGCCCTTATTTCCCCCGGCTCAGGCAAATCCTCAACCAGCACCATCAACGGCGGCATCATTTCCTCACGCCGCACTTTTTTCAGTTCGATATAGCGCTCTCGTGCGTGCATATGGTTAGGGTCAAGTTTGAGCGCCTTTTTCAGACAGCCCATTTCCTGTTCAGGCGTTTCGCAGACGGTGGATGCCAGATACCACAAAGGAGCTGTCGGGGTTTCATCCAACAGCATACGTAAAATTTTACGCGCGCGTACTACATGCCCTTTAGCAATTTCTTCACGAACTATCGTCAATGCATCTGGCATTGCAGCGCCTAAAAGTGTCATATGTCCAATAGAATATAGATGAATAATAACACGCGAGGGAAGTCATTACGTCCCTTTCTTCATCATATATCAAAACTGTTACTTTTTACGTTTGTGATTTTATGAATTGAGAAGGCTTTCGAATAGTTCAATTACACTTGCCCAATGTTGGCGCATGGCTTCGCGTTGAATGCCATCCTGTAGTTTCTCGTGATGAATGCTCAAGGTGCAGCCCTTCTTAGCCGGGATCAACCGAATTTGGAGTGTTGAAGGAGCATCCAAATCTTTGGGATGCCATGTCAAACGGATCAAACTGCCAGTCTCATAACTGCGGATGTCGCCGGTTGTACCTTCAGCAGTCGTGTAGGTATCACCCTTTTTGAAATCGGCCTCCACGCCTGTACCCAACCAATAGCCAAGGCCGGGTTGGGTGGTCAACGCTTCCCATAATTGACCCGTTCCGACGGGAAAAGTTTTTCGCACCCCAATTTCCCACCCCTGCCCTTTTGTCTTTCCAACTGGAGTTTGTTCAGTCATTTAACTCTCCTTAATCAATTGCAGCCACCGCCTCAATTTCGATCAAATATTTGGGGTTGGCTAATCCCACGACCATAATGCCACTGACGGTGGGTGGCGGTGTCTTGGGATCGATCAACGGCATAATCGCCGCATAACCATCCGCAAACGATTGCCCTTGCACCATATAAATCGTCATCTTAAACACATCCGCCATTGTCGCGCCTGCCGCCTCTAAAGCAGCAATCACATTTTTATAGGCTTGTGCCGATTGGACGGCGATGTCGTCCCCCACCACTTCACCTTTAGCGTTCACGGCATTTTGACCACCCACATAAACCAATTTGGCGGACTTATCCACAACGGCTACCTGTGTAAAAGCCGGATTCTTGTGCAAGCTATCAGGGTTTAAACGTTTGATGCTCATGTTTCGCTCCTTTTTGTTTTAGATCCTATTTCTAGTTTGCACCCTATTTAGGATAAAATCAGTCCTGATATAGAGAGGTTACAAAAATGTATAATCCGACTATGCGCCTTCTGACCATTCTCGAACTACTGCAATCGCGCTCGGAGGTCAGCGGACAAGAACTCGCCCAAAAGTTGGAAGTCGAAGAACGAAGCATCCGCCGCTACATTATGATGCTGCGCGATCTGGGCATTCCCATTGAAGGCGAACGCGGTCGGCATGGCGGTTATTCGCTGCAACCGGGATTTCGTTTGCCCCCGTTGATGTTCAACAAAGATGAAATTACTGCGGTGATGCTGGGCTTGATGTTAGCACGAGAATTGAGCGTCACTTCTTTACCCGCCATTGAGAGTGCCACAGCTAAAATTCAACGGGTGTTGCCAGAAGAGTTGCAGCAATCGGCTGACGCGCTGCGTGACAGTTTGATTTTAGATAATGTCCAAATCGGCGTATCAACTGTCTCCAATGAATGGATTACCGCCTTCAGCCGCGCCGTCTATGAAGGAAAGTGCCTCCAAATCACGTATGCTTCGGCTGATGGAACGCTCACAAATCGAGTGATTGCGCCCTATGGTTTGGTGCTCCACGCCCGAACATGGTACGTGGCGGCTTATTGTTATTTACGTGAGGATATGCGTGTGTTTCGGCTTGATCGTGTACGATCTATAGCTTCAACAACGCAAACATTCACCAAGCCAAAGAATTTTGATGCCAAAGGATTTATCTTGAGCAGCAGCATCATGGGGTCAGGCAACTACACTTTTGAGGTTCTGTTTGATGCGCCGCTCTCCACTGTGCAAGAGATTATTCCTCAAACGATGGCGATTTTAGAAAGTACAGGGGACAAAACCTTGATGCGCTGTTATTCCGACGATCCTTATTGGCTGGCGCGATATTTGGTACGCATCGAACTGCCATTTATTGTTATTCAAAGCGACGAACTGCGCGACGCCTTACGCGCACTCGCAAATGATATTCTGACAACAATCGAGAGGGATAAGTAGGGAAAAGACATGTCCTTTCCCTACCATTACATTAGCTACTCCGCAGGCTTCACCGTGAAAGTGCTGCCAGCGCTGCGTCCGTAGACTTCGGGGAAGTAGAACTCGTATCCGGTTGCAGGGATCACATTATATGTTCCCGCTAATCCCGCACGGATGCTGTACTGATACTCGTAAGTCCCCGCTGGTAGGTAAGTCGCGTTCAAGACCACCTTCTCATCACGGAACTCGATGTTACTGAACCACCACCAGCCCCAACCGGTACTCAGCGGGTCTTTATTATCCAACCCCGGCTGAGTACCGATTTGCTGCTCGGTCTTCAGTTCAGGATTTACACCCTCTGTACCCGCCGGAATTGGGTCTTCGATGATAACGTAATTCAAGTCATTAGGCACGATGATCGTCAAACGCACTTGGATCAAATCACCCACCTTGGCCTCGGTGATCGGTGTATCGCTGCCCGGCACGGTGTAACGTCGTTCAAGGATGATGCCCCGATTCAATGGTGTCACGGAAGGTACAGGCAGATAGTTCTTGAGGTGCGCGGTGTAGTACAACACGCCGTTGCCTTCTGTGCGACCGATAACCAATTGGTTGGCCTGCCCTGCCAGCACATCTTTAACATCAATCGTCAATTGAACCGACTCGTCCGCGTTATCCGTTGTGGCTTGGCCTTCGGTCAGAGCCGTACCATTCAACGAAGCCGAATAGCTGTAATCGGGTTTCAGTTCACCTGTGGTCACCATCCAATCGGTCAACGCCATCACTGCCCAAGCCGTTTCCTGTGTGGTTTCCCATACGTCAGACTTCCGCGCCACCATCAACCAGCGCACCACATTCGGGTTCAAATTATTGTCGGGGTTCAACTTCACCAGCGCGTCCAACACAATCGCGGTCGTGCGCGTGTTGGTATTCCAATTCCAATAATCCGGTTCTTTCTCTTCCCAATGTGCGCCAGTTGCGCTCAAAATCGCCGCGTTATTAATATCCGAGAGCAATATATCCGTGCGCCGTGTATCAGTCGCATCAATCACATTGAAGGCCAGCGCCAGATACGCCTTGGCATAAATCGCGATGCGATCACGGTTCTCAAACAGATTGGCCGTGCGGCTGACATCAGGCGCACCCGACCGCGCCAGCGCATACAACGTGAAAGCCTGACGGTTCAACTGCCACTGTGGCTTACTCAAGTCCGGCACGATGAAGGTTGTCTTGAGGTAATTCTGGGCACTGGCGATCACATCATCCGAGACAGGGAAACCAGAATTCTTGGCCTCAGCCAAACCAATCAGTGCATAAGCAGTCGTCAACGGATTGCTGGCATCCTGCACAAACCAGCCCCAACCGCCATCCGGTTTCTGCTGGGCATACAAGCGCTGCACCGCGAAATTCACGCCACTTTCGAGATCACTCTTCAAAGTTGCGTTCGCCACGCCCAAACTATCCAACGCCCGATACGTCATGATGTTGGGTAGGAAACGACTTACGGTTTGCTCGATACATTGGTATGGATAGTTCTTGAGATATTCCAAACCATCAATCGTCGTCGCCGCCAATGACGGATCAATCTTGATTGTCAAATCGCCTTGCGTTACACCTGTAGGGATCGTCACCGCTTCGGTAACCGAACTACCCTCACGCAGTACACCTGCCGTACCCACCGTTTCCGGCACTTCATATTTGTAAATGGGCAGCAGCTTTTGCTCGCCCTGTCCCAAGGGTGGCTTGCTGGCATCATTAAAATCGCCACCCTTCGCAAAGAACGTCAGATCAACAGTCGCTGCATCATCGACCGTCGCAGTCCATTCCACACGCTGCCGTCCGCTGCTGGGGATAGTGAAGGTTTGCGTCGCACTGCCGGTAAAAGTCAGTCCCGTACCCTGTATCGACACATCTACCGACATATCTGCGCCAGTGTTGTTATTAGCAACTGCCGCCAACGTCACTTGATCGCCGACCACCATAAAGCGCGGTGTCACCGGACGAATCAACAGCGGTTTAGTGCTGAGCAAGTCAAAGGTCTTTTGTCCAACCAACGTTAGACCATCTGCACCGCTGGTTACGGCTCGCGCATCCAGTCGCCATGTCGTCAGATTATCCGGCAGTTTGACGCTGAAGGTCGCCGTGCCGTCAGCATTGGTGGTTACGGTCGCATTCCAATAAGCGGTGTCCACAAAATCCTCACGAATATCGAAGATGCCGCCTTCCGCACCACCGCCACCACCGCCCTTAATAGTATCGATTACCGTTTGCGTCAGTTGATCAACATTAATCGTCAATGGGCTAGAGGTTCGAACGCCCAATCCTTGCTGCCCATAGAAGTAAGTCAAGATCGGTGAACTGTTCGGATCAGCAATCGAAAGTGAAGCCAAATCCGTCAGGCCAACGCCCACTTCCGCTTGGATCGGTTTACCTGCGAAATCAGTCGTCTTGACCGTATAGTTGACGGTGTCGCCGGGGCCAGCCTGCGCCTTGTCCGGGGTAACTTCAATTTGGATTTCCTTCTGCTTATTATCCACAGCCAGTTGCACCAGACCCGCACGGAAAGCTGCGACTGGATTATTGGCATCTACACCGTTAACCAGCATCACGCTCACATAGACGTTGGGCGCGAAATTCTCGGTAATCGGGATTTTGTAGATCAACGAGTTGCTGGTCAACGTAACGTGTTCAACCTTGAGGACGCTGCCACGTTCAACCGTGACCAGTGCTTCGGCTGTCCCTTGGAACGGTGATGCGATCAAGATTTCAGCGGTATCACCGACACTGTAATTTTTCTTATCAGCAATCAAGTCAATGCGGTTGCTGTTCTGCTGCCGCCACGACACATACTCGCCACTTGAAACCCATATGGTCGTCGAAGCAACGACCTCATTACCCTTCGCATCTTTGGTCTTAATCTTGACCTTAAACACACCACCATTGGGGGGCGTGAACTTGAAAGTTGCCTTGCCGTTTTCGTCGGTAGTTGCTGTGCCAGTCGTCACTGGAATTTCTTCAACCTGCCACGTCCATGTCGTGCGTCCGCCTTCATCCTGCTCTTGAACACTTGACCAACGGCGTTCGACCACTTCTACATCAATCGGTTGATTGGGGATGCCTTTACTTGCCCAATCGACCGCAATCAGGTCAATCGTGGATTCCTGTCCAGCGTTACCGACATATTCTTCCGGTCGCGCACCGATGTAAATCTGTCCCTTATGCACGACCACTTTGGTTCGTCCTGCTACCACCTGCTGACTTTCATCAGTAATCGTCGCCTCAATGGTGAATTCTTGGCTCTGCGTGCTGTCCTTGAGC
>JBBQLX010000138.1:0-15617 GCA_038328375.1 Aggregatilineales bacterium
ACTGCTGACGGTGATTCCAACTGATGTGTCCAACTGCCCAACCGTCGCCCAACATCGCGCCGATGACGTTCTCGCCTTCTTGGAGGAGATCAAGCACATCATAAACCTTGTACTGCACCCGCTTGGCATAATCCGTCCAACCGGGGTTAAACACATCATCGCTAACCTGTTTACCGTTGATCGAGCATTCGTATAAACCTAAGGCAGTGATATACAGCCGTGCTGATTGAGGTGCGCAGTCCAACTTGATCGACTTGCGGAACATTGGTGCGGGGATCAAACTGCGTGGCCCACCCCGTAAATCCGCCCCGATCCACTCACCTTTCCAATCGTCACGCGCCAGCAAACCCAACTCGAACCACGCCGTTTCGCTTGAAGATGAAGTGCCAGTCTCATCCCAAACGGTCACATTCCAATAAACCTGCTGCCGTGATGCTAAAACTTTACCCGCGTACACCACATGGATCGATTGGTCGCTGTCAATTTTGCCGCTATCCCACAAATCCGCCTGACCTTCAGCGCTCCCCGCTTGTATCTGATAAGCAGTCTGTTTCGCACCAACCGCGTCACTTTGCATCTGCCAACTGAAACGTGGGCTGGTTACATCTATCCCCATCGGGTTCACACGATACTCAGTTTTTAAATTTGTAAGGGCCGTCATAAAATCCCTCTAATTCTCTATACGTTAAAAATATCTTGCGGTTCAGTCTGAAAATTAATCAAAAAATGGCGGGCGCGATGTATCGCGTCCCTACGAAGAAATCTTTTGTAGGGGCGGAACATGTTCCGCCCTGAATTTTTCCCGTCCCAATTCGTTAAACGTCAATATCGCGTCCGTTTATACTTCGATACATCTTCTATATTTATGAAACGGCTTCCGGCAAAACCACCTCGACTTCGCAGCCTTCGGGAGCGTCATATTCCACATCAAGCTGCCCTGATTCATTGAGCCGCCACGACACGCTAATCGGCCCGCGCGGAGTCGGAACAACACCTTCTGCCCACATTAGATTAAAGGGCTGCGGTGCGATGCGAATGCGGCTGTAACCGGGTTCAGCAGGCTTCACACCCAGCACCTGTGTCGAGAGGAAATAAGCTGGTGCGGCTGACCAACCGTGACACAAACTGCGGCTCCAATGTCCGCTGCCGATGTGACCGGGGAAGGTTTCCCAGAAAGTAGTCGCGCCATTTTCCAGCATCCGGTTCCACTGTTCGCGCAAGATGGTCAGCGCGTCGTTGGATAAACCTTCTTGGAACAGCGTTTCCAGCGTGAAGAACAAGAACCAAGGACTGCCGACCGGAACAATCTCATCCGGCTTCCCTTGTGAGGCATACCAAGGGCTGCTGCCGACGAACTTGCCATCTTTGGCATTCAAGACCAATTTCATGACTGCATCATATCGTTCTGGCGGCACGGCATTGCACAGCATGACCAGTGTATTGGTCGGCTCGCTGATGCGCTGTTTGTTCTTGAAGACATCCCAAGTGTCGGGTGTGACACCACGTTTGGCACACAGCTTTTGATGATGCTCATAAGCCGTTTGATCGCGCACCGTATCCACATAACCCTGATATTCATCTGACCAACCGTACTTATTGACCGCATCACGCAGCCGCTTGGCAAGTGCTTCATGGTGCGCTTTGTCATCCGAATGACCGAGTGCCTCTGCCATCTTCGCCGCGTAGTCCAAACCCTGCGCCATCAACACCGTATTGCTGATCACTTCGCCGTCACGTTCCAAATCTTGTGCCGCCCAATCGACCAGATTCCACACTTCGGGAATATCAAATAGGTCACGTTCGGTCAGCAAGGTCGCACAGCGCGTCATACACTCTTTGACATCGGCGTAGTAATCCACCAGTGCCGCTTTATCGCCGGTATTCATGTACTGTTCCCACGCCATCCACACCCACAGGAACGTCCACATCGGGATTTCGTCAAACCAACCGCTAACCACATGTGAAGTGGCAATGTGGGTTCGCATGGCTTGGATATGCGGGGGGATGACCATCTTAATTTCGGGCGAGAGTGATTGTCCGGTCAAGCGCACGCAGCGATCCGTCAATTCAAATGCGCCGAAAGCGATGCCGTTGACCAGCGCACTGTTACGGGCATCACCGACCCAATACACCTGCTCGTAAGTCGGGCAATCGACGTAGGTGTCGAGCATACACAGGCGCACGGTATACGCGCCAACTTCCCAAATCTTGTTGAGTGTCTCATCCGAACTATGGAAACTGCCTTTGGCCTCCACCGGATAGGTTGCCATCTTGTGTGTGATATGCCGGATTTTCATCGGACGCGTCATATTACGAAAGGTCAGCGAGGCATAGCGTAAACCACGTCGTTCATGTGAGGTAAAAACCTGATGCCCTTCGCGGCATACATAACGGAAGCTGTTGCGGGTATTGCGCGTCCAGAAGATGCCGCCGTCATCAATGCCTTCGAATAAATTACCGTCGATGATCGCGCCTTGGTTGGCATCCAGATCAATCTGAATGTAGCCCATCGTTTCCCGCCCGAAGTCAACTACCATATGAACATCACCGTCTGGCTGAGGATTAATCGTCGTCCACTGCGCGTTATCATGCAGCAGCGCATTCGGGGAAAAGGCTGGAATCGGTCGTCCCGCGCCATTTACCGAAGTTCGCGGAGTAGCGCGGGTGATGTCATGCGTACAAAATCCACCGGGGACGGCGAAAAATTGTTGGCTGGAAGTCAGTCCAAAAATATCGGTTTTGTTATCGCTGGCAGGGATGCCAATCACTGACTTACCTTCTACCACTTCATCCAGCGATGAGAGTTTCCATAAGGCATCGACTTCACCCTGCACTTCGTTCAATGGCGTGAGCAATCCCCATGCCGCGCCACTCGCAAATCGCTCAGCCGTAAACGTCAACTGCTCGGTTGACTCGAATAGGAACGAAGGCCACTCGACCGTCTTAACCATGAACAGATTTGCGCCCTGATTCAGATGCACAGGAATCGGCGCTTCGGGGTTATCCAAGGGGTTATTGGCCTCACCGAAGCGGGTGTCATTCACACGCATGGTGATCGGCTCATAATTGGGAAACGTATGAAGCCGAATATCGCAGGCTTTGGGCGCGATAATCTCGGTGAATAACATCGAACCACGTTCACCGGGGGGAGCGCTGCGTAAACCAGTTCGCATGGTTTTCATCGATTCGCGCAAATCAAAATTCCAGATCATGCCGGGACGCGTCCGTGCCAACTCGACGGCTTTGATGGCAACGGGAGGAGTCAGGTCTTCGGTCAAAAATGGAATGGTTGAGGCGGTCAAATTTGTCCAAGGGGCTGCACCTGCCGCAGCGATTTCCGTTGCCTGCGCCCACGAAGAATCATCGAGTTCAAGGCTGTCCCAACCGACAATTTCCTTGCGACCGTCAAGCTGTTCCTCAAAACCCAACTGCACCGAAATACGTGGCGCGAGTGCATTAAAGGCTTCACAGGGTGTGGTTTTCCATTCTGTACTCGAACCGATACGCGTGATCTTGCCATCGTTATCTTCGATGATAATCTCAACCAGCAAACCCGCGCCAGCTTTGATGTAAACCATCGAATGATCGCCATAAGCATTCACCAAGGCGGCAATCATATTTTCCGCGTCCGGTTGCACCGAGGCTGTAATGTCATAAACATCATAAGAATAAGCGTAGGGAAAACTGCGAACCGGCCCACGCCCGATGTGCGACCCGTTCAGGCTGCACTCGTAACGCGAGTCGGCGGTAATCAGCAGTGTCGCCTGCTTGACCGTCTCAGGAGCAATCCACCGAAAACGAAAATAGCGCCAGTCATTATGTAAGGCTGCTTCGGGCATATCCCAAATCCAAACAGCGCCCGATGAAAACGTCTCTGTTGACGTGGGCATAAGAATCTCTCTTCCCATAAATCCGATCATTCAGTCCAGATGGAAAACTTCCTCTAACTTCATCATATTCTCGTCGGGTCGCCCACTAATCGACTCGAAGAAGGGTGCCATGAACTCCTGCCACTTGAGGTTGATGGCTTCTTTCGCCATACCTGCTTCTGCGGCTTCGGGGCTTTCAGCTGCTTCATAATAACCAAATAGCATCCCATCCGGTCGCAAGAAAATGCTGTAATTACCCCAACCGTTTCGCCGCAGCGCATCCAACATCTCAGGCCAAACCGCCGCATGATGCTTCTTATACTCTTCAATACGATCTTGCTTAATCTTGAATATGAATCCCACACGTTGCATGATTTTTCCCTAAAAATTAAATGCTTTATGTAAAACGTTTTCCGGTAGGGGCGCAAGGCCTTGCGCCCCTACTTAAATTACCGCCAACTCCAATTGCAACAACCGCGCCAACTTCTTAATTTTCTCAGTTTGCTGCCCTACGCCCAACGCCACATGATGCGTCGGGCCAAAATCACACCAGCGGTTCATGAACTCCGCCGGATCGAGTTTGAATTTCAAGCGCGAGTTGGTGTTGCCGATTTTCATGGTCGAACCTTCAATCGAATCGCCCTCTGCCGCCAACATTTTGAGGCTGCCTTCTGCCGTTTGCGTCATGCCCAGAATGGTAATCGGCCCTTTCTTGACTTGCATCTCCACCGACAAACCATAACCGCGCTTGCCGTGAAACAAACCCAACCCGCGCAGCATCGGTTTGCCATCGGAGATAGCAATATGCCCCGGTCCATCATGCCCCATCATGATAAAATCTTCTTCGAAGTCCATGCCGTAAAACTCGGTGTATGAACCACCCGCGCCCAACCGATCCATAATCAACATGGCAAAACACGTCTTGAGATCACCTTCGCCCGATGCCGGAATACCTCGCGCCGTCAGCAGTGAATTGCCGACGATCAAACCCGCACCGAGTTCTTCAAATTCGTTGCCATCCAACCCACGATAATAGTAGGTCAAGCCGTTCAGGTCAAAATCTGCCACCAGTTGATCCAACCCGCAGGCCACCCGTGCCGACCAGCGCAGCGCTTCGGGGGTTACATCCTGTGAAATCTTATCGTTGCCTTTGCCCATCAATTGGAAGTGACTGCGAATCTCCTCAATCTTGGCGTTGATGGTCTGCTCACTCGCCGCTTTGACTCGCGTTTGCAGGTCGTCCATCTCCAGCACTTCGATGTGCGCTCCCAATTGGGCGTGGTGCATGGTGAAGTCCGAATACATGTCCAACATGCCGGGGTAAGTGTGCCCCAAGAAACCGATGCGGCTGTAACTCAGTTCACGCAGTATTCGGGCGGCAGTCACCCATTCCTCAATTTGCTGCCACGCCCGCACAGCATATTGGTTGGCATGGTCGCGGCCTTCAATCTCACCCAACAAGCCGGACACCACATTAAATTGAATCCGGCTGCGGGCAAAAGCATTCGAAATTTCCGGTACGCAGCAAGCGCAGCAGTTCGCCAGCCATTCACCCGTATCCGTGTTGGGATAATCCATCGCCGCTGACGGTTGTAGGTTCAAGATGAGAACTGGTGCTTTGCGACGTTGAACCGCTTGTAACACCTGTGATGATGTGGCATACGTGCCGACGTAGCACACAATCAAATCAACATTATGGCTGGCGAAAAGTTCTCCCGCTTGCTGCGCTGCTGGTGCGTTATCGACTAATCCTGCCGAAATCACCTCGGCATTCATCGCCGAAATCTTGCGTTCGACTTCGCGCTGATAGCCTTCCAGCCGTTCTTTCAAACCTTCAAACTGCGGCCAATACGCCGCCAACCCGATCCCAAAAACGCCTATTTTCGCTTTAATTCCTGTACTCGCCATACTTTAAAAATCCTTAGCCAAAATTAAGATTAGAATCCCGAACTCAATATTGATGGTTGATAAAATAATCCGGTAATTGCTTGATACCGGACGCGATGTATCGCGTCCCGACAAAGGATTTCTGTTCGTAGGGACGGCATACATGCCGTCCGCCTAAACGACACTATTGATCGCCTTTAAAACTTCTTGAATAATTTGCAGGTGTCCTGCTGGGCCGGGATGCAAACCGTCAGGGCAATACAAACCGGGATGCGGCTTGGTCGTGAACAACGACACCATATCAACCAGTGGAACACTGTGCTTCTTGGCAATTTTCTTGAGGGCATTCGCACAGGCTTGAATGTCGGCATTGTCCCATGTCATCTGCATGGCTTGATATTCGAGGTTGGTGTTGACAATCGACTCGACCACCGGAGTCGGTGTAATCAGCACCACCTGTGCCCCAATTTTGACGTAAGCCTCTACCATCAAGGCAAAGTTCGCCGTGTATTCTTCTATTGAAACCAACAACTTGCTGCTGTCACCACCAAAGCGCTTGGTATCGTTCGCGCCATATTTCAAGAACACCCAATCCGGTTGCTGTGCCAAGTAAAGCGTAAAGGTATGCTCTAAACCGTGCGTCGAGGTATAACCCGACCGTCCATGATTGAAAAAGCTGGCGGTTTTATCTGGCTCAACCAAACCGACCAGCGCCCGTAAGATTTCCGCATACCCATAACGGTAAGTCGTGATCGAATCGCCTACCGTCATAATGGTGCTGAACTCACCTTTACCCGCCTTTTTCAGCTTGCGGATTGCGCTCTTCGTTCCCGACTTTTCGACGAGTTCTTGCGCCACCCGCGTACATTCCGCGAAGGCTTGCTCGGTGTAACCGTCAAACTGCTCAACACTAATATTGAGCATCGCTGCGGCGGCCTCTGAGGGAACATTCACCCCCAACGCCGACGGCACTTGCTGAAAGTTGAAATCAATCTGAAAGGCACTTTCTGCCGAAATCTCAACCATAATCAAAACCTCAAATGATCTATGTGACCTTCTACAACTGATAACTTAACTTTTAATACGGCGTATTCTTGTATTACTCCCTTCCCCTGTTGCTATGGGGGAAGGGTTGGGGTTAGGGGTCTGATTTAATATTTACTGCGCAACAAACGCCCCAAGTTACCCACCCGAAATTGATCGAGTCCCACCGCCAGCAGCAGCAGGACACCCAGCGCGATTTGCTGGGAATAAGCCGAAACACTCAACAAGGTAATGGCGTTATCCAACGTGCCAAGGATCAACACACCCAACAGCGTCCCAAACAGGTTGCCTTTGCCACCTGTCAAACTGGTTCCGCCCAAGATGATCGCTGCCACCACCTTTAATTCCAATCCAGTGGAAGCTTGCGGCGCGGCTGCGCCTAAACGCGAGGTCAGAAACACACCGGCAATGGCTGCACCCAACCCTGAAAGCACATAAGCGATCAGTTGATAACGCTTCACAGGCAGCGCCGCCAAGTAACTGGCACGGCTGTTACCACCGATGGCATACATCGCCCGCCCGTAAGTGGTGCGATGCAGCAGAATAATGGCAATGACAAACATGACCAGTGCGGCGATCACAATAATCGGCACACCCGCGACCCTGCCGCGTCCAAGCTGCCCGAAACTCTCATCCATAATCAGGATGCTCAACCCGCCTGAAAAGACAAAGGCCAAACCGCGTACCACGGAAAGCATACCGAGCGTCGTAATCAACGGATTGATGCCCACTCGTGTGACCAGTAAGCCGTTAATCAAGCCGATCAATGCGCCAATCAGTATCCCGAAAGCCGATGCTCCTACGATACCAAATTGTGTCTGTGTGGATGCCACGATCACACCGACCAGCGCCGTGTTCGCACCGACTGACAAATCAAGTCCGCCACCGATCATCAACAGTGTACTGAACACTGCGATCATACCGATGACCGCCACTGATACTGGTAAATTCACCAGATTGCGCGCCCCTAAGAAATAGGGCGACTGGTTCGCGATGAAGATAATCATCACGATATAAAGCAGCAGCAAACCCACACCATTACCGAGGTTCAGCCGAGCCAAGCGGGAAGGAGCCGCCGTGGGCGCAGATTTCGTATTTTCGCTCACGATGTTCCTCCTGCTGCGGCATGTAACAGTGTCTCGCGTGATGCTTCACTCCGGCTAAATTGTCCGGTGAGCTGCCCTTTGTAGACGGTCAAAATCCGGTGGCTAACCGACAGCACTTCATCCAAATCCGACGACACCAACAGGATCGCTAAGCCTTGTGCGGCTAACGTTTCCAGTTGCGTATAAATATCACCACGCGCACCCACGTCCACGCCCCATGTTGGCTCATTGAGTAATAGCACTTTGACGTTTGCCTCCAGCCAACGCGCCAGCACAACTTTCTGCTGATTGCCGCCACTCAAGAAGCGCAGCTTGGTAGACATGCCGCCCGCCATACGGATGCCAAGACGATCAATCCAACCTTGAGCGCGGCTTTTTTCCACTCTCCCTTGGATGAATCCCCAGTTGGACATCGCGCCCCAATTGGAAAGAGTCACATTCTCGCGCACGTTCATATCCAGCACCAAGCCTTGCACCTTGCGGTCAGCCGGAACCAGACCGATACCCGCCCGCCGTGCATCGCGTGGATTGGTAATCGTCACAGGCTTTCCGTTAATCATGATGCTGCCGCGATCTGGTTGACTCTCACCGAAAATCGCGTTGATGATGGCATCGTGTCCCGCGCCGAGCAGCCCAAATATCCCCACAATTTCACCGGGAAGCAGTTGCAAATCAATGTTGGAAAAAATATTGCCGCGTCCTAAACCGACGACTTCTAAGACTGGTGCAGTTCCCTTGGTGCTGTCGGGGATCGAGGCTTGTGATGTACCGTGTGACACCTCGCGCCCAACCATCATCTGCACCAGATCACGCTGCGTAATATCAGCAATGGAACGTGTACCAACCAGCTTGCCGTCGCGTAAAACCGTTGCACGATCCGCAATTTGGAAAATCTCGTCGAGGCGATGCGAGATATAAATAATCGAGATACCCTGCTTGACCAGCGCACGAATACTGTCGAACAACAGCGCCACCTCATTCGGAGGGAAAGCCGCCGTCGGTTCATCCATCACGATAATCCGCGCGTTACCCGAAATCGCCTTGACCACTTCGACGATTTGGCGCTCAACCACCGTCAAGCTCATCATCAGCTTGGTTGGATCAAGATCGAGCTTGAGCAATTTGAGTCGATCCCGCGCCTGTTGGTGTGCAGCTTTCCAATCCACAATAAACCCGCGCATCGGCAAGTGTCCCAGCAGCAGATTTTCAGTGACCGAAAGTTCACCCGCGTAATGTTGTTCCTGATAAATCATGCGGATGCCCAGCGCTTCGGCATCACGCGGACGGTTGATTTGCACGGGCTGACCGTCGATCAAAATCGTGCCACCGTCTTTTTGGTAATCGCCGTTCAGGATTTTGATCAGCGTGGATTTACCCGCACCGTTCTCACCCAGCAGCGCCAGCACTTCACCCGCGTACAAATCAATCGAAACTTTATCGAGGACGCGCACACCGTAAAAACTTTTCTCGATGTCCTGCATTTGCAATAAGAGTTTGTCCGAAGGAGTCATGGTGATGACCCCCCATGACGGTTCTGTTCCCAACGGACGCGTATCTGGTCGATGCCTACCGTCAGCAGCAGCACCACACCACGCGCCACATCTTGCCAGAACGAGGAGACGCTGAGTTGGATCAAGCCGTTGTCCAAAGCACGGAGCAGCGCTACACCGATTAATGTACCCACCAGTGTACCTTTGCCGCCTGCTAAGGTCGTGCCACCCAACACCACTGCCGCGATCACCGCAAATTCAAGTCCGAATGCCGCTTGTGGACGACCCGCCGCCAATTGTGACGCGCTCACCAAACCGGAAAGTGCCGACAGCAGCCCGCACAAGCCGTAAGCAATCATCAAGTGCAAGTTAATGTTGATGCCCGCTAACCGTGCCGCTTCGGGACTGCCGCCAATGGCGAACAAGTTCCGTCCGAAGCGTGTATAGCGCAGTACGAAGGAGAAGAGGAGATACAACGCCAGCATCAAGATCAGCGAGAACGGCACACCCGCGATGTTGCCACGTCCCAAAAATTGGAAACTTGCTTCACCCAGTTGGTTATCTTGCGTACCAGAAACCACAAACGCGATACCACGCACCGCCGAATAAGTCGCCAGCGTGGTAATCAGTGGGTTGATTTTTAGTCGTGTAATGATGAAGCCGTTAATCAGCCCGACCAGCAAACCGCTGAGCAATGCCACACCCACCGCAGGCCAAATCGGTAAGGTACTGGGCCACATTAAACTGGCGACTACACCCGTCAACGCGGCGACCGATCCAACCGACAAATCGACACCGCCCGTGATGAGAACGATGGTCATGCCGATAGCCGAAATGCCAACTATCGCGAGGGTGCTGGCGATGGTGATGATATTATCTAAACTCAGGAAGGTTGGTGCGAAAGCACCAATAACCAGACACATGAGTATGAATGCACCCAGCAGCGCGAGGGTAGGATTCACTTTCAGCCTTGGTGCGCGGGCTGGTCGAGAAACAGTTTCTTGTAACATAATCGTCTTTGTAAACTGCAATTTTCAGAAATAAAGACGAGGATTGGCATTATTGTGTAACATCTCGAAAGTTATGAGAAACCAAGTCTTACACCATCCCTCGTTTACGGGGGAGGGTTGGGGTGGGGGTTTCTGATTTCTTTCAAGACTTTACATTAAGCCAATCCTCGCCACGAGAACCTTTAATTAGCTGGCGGCGGTGGCTTCAGGAGTCATTTCCATACCGCCCATCATTTCCTTCATTGCGGCACAGCCTTTGCTATCCGGCAGCACGTCGCACATGTTGTCCTTGGTCACGAAAACATGGTCAACATAGATCGCTGGCGGAACAGGCTTGCATTCCAGCAGGTTAATCATCGCGGGGATAATCTTGCTGCCGTACAGTTCGGGGAAGTAAGCCGTCGCGCCCAAGTACAGGCTGTTCGGCTTCAACATTTCGGTCAAACCGCTTTCAACAGCACCTTGTCCCACGACAATCGAATGCTCGGTGCGGCCAGCAGCTTCTAAAGCGGCAGCCGTACCCTGTGCAGTATCGTCGTTGATTTCGACGGCGATGATGTTGGCATCTGCCGGAATCTTGGAGAGAGCATCACCAACGACCTTGAAGGCTTCATCTTGGGTGTTCTTGCTGTCCAAATGAATAATGTGGTCTTCGGCTACCGGGGTAGCGAGCTTGGCTTGAATACCTTCAACCTGACCTTGCATACGGGCAGCCGGGATCGGGCCAGATTGTGGCAGTTCGAGAACGAGGATGTAATCGACCTTACCGTCCCAATTGGCAACTGCATAGTCGCCGCCAGCTTCACCAGCCATACGACCGGCTTTGTAGTTGTCTGCGCCGAAGAAGGTTGCACCGGGCATCGGAATATCAATCGCGATCACCGGAATAGCAGGCTCTTGACCTTGGAACAGGTTCATAATCACGTTGCCAAACTTTTCGTCGGTCTGGAATTCGACCACACCGTCCACACCTTGGGCAACAAAGTTCTCGGCATTATTCAACGCCGTCGCACCATCAAGGTTGTTGTTGGCGAGAACCAACTCCACATTGCCAGCCGCTTCCGCTGCGCTCACCATACCGGATTCAACAGCCGTAATAAAGTCTACGCCGGTAGTCAGGTTCGCAAACCCGATTTTGTAATTATCTTTTTTGGTCGCGCAAGCTGCATCCTGCGCTGCGACTGACTTGGATGAACTGGCTGCCGAAATAATGCTGAGTGGGCTAATAACGAGGGTGGCAGCAATGGCAAACAACGCTAACTTACTTTTTGTTTTCATGAGAATATCTCCAGCAAACTAAAGGATTATACTTTGATCAGACGGATACTTTTTTGCTCCTTCGTGGAACCTCCATGTGTATTTTTGTTGAAATTTGTTGAAATTTGTTGAAAACCGTTGATAATGTAGCATGTGTGTTGCAACTTGTCAATTAAAATCGCACTGTTAGAAACGTTATAAATAAATGATGCTAGTATCTTGAACACTCAAATCGTTATGCCAATTTTCATAAATGATCTTCCCCAAACACTCTGAATTAATCTTGGCGTGCTTGGCGACTTGGCGGTTAGACAATCATCGAAAGAGGATGCAGTTGACCACGAAAACATTAACCACCTTTGAGCGCCGTCAGGTTATTCTTCGCATTTTGGAGGAACAATCCGGCATCAAAGTGACTGAACTCGCCCAGCAGTTAGATGTCTCCGAAGGCACGATTCGTAATGACCTCGCCGCGCTCGATGAGGAACAGCAGATTATGCGGGTACGGGGTGGTGCGGTTCCCCGCAGCAAAGCCCCTCATTCGACCCAGATCATCGCCGCCCGATCACGCGTCAACTTCGATGCCAAGCAGCGCATCGCCCAATGGGCAGCCGGACTGGTGGAAAACGGCGACTCGATTATCTTAGATGCCAGCACCACCGTCCTACATATGGCAGAGTTCTTACACAACCGCCGTGATTTGACCGTCGTCACCAACGGCTTGGAAGTCGCCCGTCGCCTTGCCGAGTCGCCTTCCAACACCGTGATTCTGGTCGGCGGCATCCTCCGGAGTGATGGCAACGCCGTTACCGGATTGCTCGGAACCGAAGCCTTGCGTGATCTCCACGTTCGCACCGCATTTGTCTCCTGTGCAGGATTTTCATGGGAAGCAGGCTTCATGGAGTTTGATATTCCGCAGGCGCAAATCAAACATACCATGATTCAATCAGCGCAGCGCATCGTCGGTTTGGTCGATTCCAGCAAGTTCGATCAACTCGGCTTAACACCCTTTGCTACCTTGCCCGATATTCATCATGTCGTCACCGATCAAGATGTGGATCAGTCGGTGATTTCGCGCCTGCAAACTGCCGACATCACCGTGACCGTTTGTACCGATCACGCCTCCACCACTTATACGCCCGACCAAAACCGCCAGAAAAATTACAAAATCGGTTTTGCCAATATGAGCGAAGACATGGCCTTCCCGCGTGATGTCCGGCGTGGTTTGGAACGGGCTGCCCAAAACACCAGCCAGATTGAACTGTTTGTCTCCAACAACCAGATGAGCGCCGAAATCGCCTCGGACGTGGCGGATAACCTCATCGCATCCGGCATTGATCTTATGATTGAATTCCAGATTGTCGAGCGTGTCGGCAACATTCTCATGAACAAATTTAATCAGGCGGGTATTCCGGTCATCGCCATTGATATTCCGATGGTGGGCGCGACCTTCTTTGGTGTGGACAATTATCAAACGGGATATGTCGCCGGTGTCGAATTGGGGAAGGCTGTGCAGCAGGAATGGCGCGGTGAGTTCGACCGTCTCATTATCCTTGAGCATCCTCGCGCGGGTTATCTGCCTGCTTCGCGCATCAAAGGTCAAATCGACGGCTTCCAAGAGATCATCGGTGAAGTCAGTTCTGACCGCATGATTTTCCGCGACAGTGGCAACACCACCAGCGTCAGCGAAACGCAGATGCTCCAAATCTTACAAGAACTGCCTAACGAACATCGTCTGCCCGTCATTTGCTTTAATGATGATGCGTCCATCGGTGCGTTGGATGCCGCTCTTAAAGTCCACCGTACTCAGGATGTGCTGGTCATCGGTCAGGGCGCGGATCGTCGGATGCGTGAGGAATTACGCAAACCCAACTCACGCATCGTTGGCTCAACCTCCTTTCACCCTGAACTCTATGGCGAAAAGCTCATCGACCTCGCGCTTCACATCCTCAAAGGCGAACCTGTTCCGCCCGCCGTTTATATGGAATATACCTTCATCAACGCCGCCAACGTTGACCTGCTCTATTTCGCCGAAAAAGACGAACGCTAGCAATTGACCTTATGCAAATGAAAGGCCAACCGAATGCAACGCTTAGACCTTGCCAACCAACGCCTCCACAATCAACAACTGACCGCCAGTCAATTCACCGATCCGGCTGATCTCGTCAATTGGCTCGGTGCGGTTCAAGCACAAGATTATGGTGCGGCAAAATGGGCAATGGGGATTCGCTTACCCGGTTCGAACGATGCCAGCCTTGAGCAAGCCTTCAACGAGGGCAAATTCCTTCGCACCCACGTCCTGCGACCAACGTGGCATTTCGTCACCCCCACCGACATTCGTTGGATGTTGGAACTCACCGCGCCGCGCGTCAACGCCCTTGCAGCTTATTATTACCGCCAACTCGAATTGGATGATGCGATCTTTCAACACTGCAAAAGTGTGGTTATCAAAGCCTTGGAAGGTGCACATCAACTCACGCGTGATGAACTCGTTGTTAATTTGGAGCAGGCAGGCATTGTGGGCAATGACCTACGGATGACCAATATCATGATGTGGTTGGAGTTAAGCGCGGTCATATGCAGCGGCGCACGTGTAGTTCCGGCCTCTCCAGCACCGGATAGAACCGGTTAAATTGCAACAAAAATACACTTCATAAATCGCGATAGCAGATGATTGTCAAATATAAATTTAATAACCTAACGTATTATTTTTAATTAATTCTAACAGCATTTGGGCTCGAGTATATACATTTTGATCTTGATAATGGAGCATATTATTAAACACAAACTCGCTTGAATTTATTAATTGACGGATAGCTTCTGTTTTTTGTTGACTGACTTCTTTTGCTTCATCTGTAAGAGCAAAATTATACATATCCCATAATAAGCCTAAGGCACAGTACCTCGACAATGAATTAAATGTGTCGTTGGCAATTATATAAATTAGTATGGGAATTACCTGTATCAGATGGTCACTTCTGAGAAGAATTTTAGGATCGCCGTAGTTTTCAGGTCGATCAGCGCCCACATTGAGTAATGCATAATCTAACGCTTCATTAGCTGCTTTTTGTAATTGTTCATCATGTCCCACAAGTTTCATAAGCAAACTTGCTATATTTGTCCCTTCTAATTTATTCCACTCATCGAGATTGTTAAGCATAAAATTCCTTTACATGAGAATTAACTAAGACAAATTTTGGTCGATCAAACCCAATTGATCGACCAAATCCATATCAGATTTTATTGAAAGATTAACGGCCCAACAACGTGTGCTATTCCTTCACTATCTCTTTCGACATCATAATAAGCAACAGTTGTTTGTTGCGGCCAACTGCGAATATAAGCAGAGCAGGTATTTGTTTTTCATCTTGATCCAAACCGCAGGGTGCTAGTGTGACTCCCATCGCACGAGGCTTTATAAGTAAATTATTGTATAGGTTCATTTCTGCATGTCCTTGGATACCTGGAACATATGGGACTATACCTTGACTTCCAAAAACTGGCGCTGCTCCATAAATCTCTGCAAGTGCAACAATTTTATTTCTCGCAATTGCCCCCACTCAACAAGCGGTTTGCCCTGTCCCAGACATAGGTATTCGTGCCGTCTTTTGTTAAGTTGCCGTTAGCATCATAGGTCATCGCCACCCCGTTGACCGCACCCTCCTGATTAATCCCGTTATACGAGGTGTAGTTGGTGGCACTTTTTCCAAACTATTATGACTTAGGTTTAAAGGCACAAACCATCATCAACCCGATTGAAACCATTCTCCAACCTGCTTAACAATCCCACTCCCTCAAAATGGTTAGCGTCAACCTCGCCAAACAGTTACCAAATGTTCTTCCAAATGGTAACCTCGACAAAGTCAGATTAGGGAAATGAGAAGGGATGAGGTAAAAATAGAGGGATGAAAACGACGAAAAAACAAGTGAGATGGAACGCTGGGGACTGTCATT
>JBBQLX010000139.1:0-15576 GCA_038328375.1 Aggregatilineales bacterium
CCGAAAATATCCATCCAAAGAGCCAATTTAGTACAGATTATTCGAGTAGCCTCTTGGCTTTGGAGAGAACAGCTTCAAAATTGACTTCATTACCAATTTCGGGAACATACTCGGCGTATTGAACGATGTTGTTCTGATCGACAACAAAAGCCGCACGCTGGCAAATCCTCAAATCCGCGACATTAACGCCATACGCTGTCGAGAAATTCATGTCTTTATGATCCGAAAGCGTTTCGACACGTTCGACACCTTCAGCGCCACACCAACGACTCTGGGCATAAGGTAAGTCGGCACTGACGGTTAAAACGATAATATCCTGACTAAAAGATGAAGCTTCTTGATTAAAACGGTGGGTTTGCGCTGAACAAACGCTGGTATCCAACGACGGCACGATACTCAAAATTTTGACCTTACCAGTATAATCAGATAAGGATTTTCTTGACCAGTTATTGGCTGTGAGATCAAAATCAGGGGCTTGGTCGCCAACTGTGAGCATACTACCAACAACTGGAAATTCTCGTGGGCCGATTGCCATTCCGGGACGTGCCAACATTTACAGACTCCTTTAAAAATTACGATAGAGGTCAAACCGATTTTACGGGGTTAAGAAGTTAAGATTATAACAGTCATATCAAGACTGTCGACATCTGCGCGGGATATGCTTAAGGGAAGTTAATCTGAATGCCCCGGCCAAAAAGAGGAATAACAAGATGAACAATCGACTTCGGGCTTTCGTCATTCTCATTGGAACATTGGCAGTAGCAGTAGTCTTCACATTTCCATTATGGCGACCTTATATTTCACGAAATGTGGTCAACAATGTGGCTTTTCCGGGATTATCAGCGGATCAGTCGCAAGCCTACTTGAGACTATCTGATGACCAACAGCAATTGTTTCGCGACATGCTAAAAGCTACTCCAAGCATGGCAGTGGCAATGGCACGAGCAGCCACCAGCCCCGATATTGTCATACCGACGGAAGAACAAGGTATGCCAGTCATGATTAATTCATCCGTGGTGGCAGGCGGTACGTTTACCGAAATTGACGCTTTGCATACGGCTGAAGGAACTGTCACCCTATATCAATTACCCGATAACAGCCGATTGCTGCGACTCGATAATTTCAAAGTCACCAATGGCCCGGAATTACATGTGTATCTCGTTCGCAATCCGAAACCGCGCGAACAAAAAGAGGTGGGAAATGATTATATTGATTTGGGGGTATTAAAAGGCAATGTGGGCAACCAAAATTACCAAGTGCCGACAGAGGTTGATTTGACTGCCTATCGAGGAATCATCATCTACTCGGTGCCATTTGGAGTCATTTTCAGCAGCGCGGAACTGCGGCTAAGCTAAAAACCACCATAGCGCCAAGCACCATCGACCATCGTGCCAACGATTTTGGTGTTCAAAATATCAAAAGGATGGACGGTGTATAAATCGCGATCCAACACCACCAGATCTGCCAAGAAGCCGGGGGTGAGTTTGCCTAAGCGCGATTCCATCCCAGCGGCATATGCAGCACCGGTGGTAAAACCGCGCAAGGCTTCATCGACAGTTAAACGGGCTTCGGGATACCAACCGTTTTCGCCGGGTGAGCCATCAGGCCGCTGGCGTGTAACTGCGGCGTGAATGCCCTTGAGTGGTTCGAAAGGTTCAACGGGCGAATCTGATCCAAAGGCGACGGTGACACCTTGATCAAGCTGGACGCGAGGGTTATAAGCCAGCCGTGATCTATCGCCCCAGACACGATCTGCCGTGAGCATATCGGAGGTGGCGTGAAGGGGCTGCATCGAGGCGATGATGTCGAGTTCAGCGAGACGATGAACATCATTGGGATGAATAACTTGCACATGTTCAATACGGTGACGGCGAGAAGCACGACTTTCACCACGCTTGGCTTCTTCAGCACGGACAATTTCAAATCCATCCAGCACATCATGCACGGCGCGATCACCAATGGCATGAACAGTCGAAGGCAGCCCCGCCGCGCTCGCCCGACTCATCAACTCGATCATTTCTTCTTTTTCGATGGTGGTAATGCCATAATTGTCCGGTTCGCCAATATAGGGGTCAATCATGGCAGCAGTATGTGGGCCGAGCGCACCATCGGCAAACATCTTGAGCGCCCCAATACGTATCCAATCATCACCCAAGCCAAAACGCAAACCGGAGTCAATGGCAGCGTTCAGCCAGCTTTTATTAATGTTTTTGAGGAAGCGAATACCGAGTTCGCCCCGTTCACGCAAGATTTGCATCGCGTTCAAGCACGAGGGTTCATCAAAGTCATGAAGTCCAGTTAGACCATATGACAAGGCAAGGTCTTGCGCGGTCTTCATCTGGTCAGCAATTTGATCCGGCGTAAACAATGGAATGTGGGAACGCGCCAAGTCCATTGCTGCTAACTCAAGCAGCAGACCAGTTGGATTACCTTGTGCATCATGAACGATTTGACCGCCTTCGGGATCAGGCGTTGAGGCGGTTATGCCACAAAGGCGCAAGGCATAACTATTGACCCAAGCGGCGTGGAAACTCTTGGCGATGAGAAATACAGGATGGTTAGGCGCGACGGCATCCAAATCGGCGGCACTTGGGAAAGCCGTACCCTGCCAAATATCTTGAAACCAACCGTAACCGGTAATCCATTCACCAGCCGGAGTTTTAGCGACACGAGCCGCAACACGCTCAACAGCGATAGATTTATCAGGTACTTCAAAGACATTAACCTGAGTGAGTCCACGAGCAGTTTGCTCCCAGTGAATATGGGCATCAGTGAGGCCGGGGATAACGGTATAGCCACCGACATCCTGACGTATGGTATCAGCAGAAGCGAGTGCCAATATATCAGTTTCCGAGCCACAAGCGACGATACGATTATCGCGGATAGCGATGGCTGAAACGCGCGGTTGTGATGCATCAAGTGTAACAATGTTGCCATTGTATAAAACACGATCAAAGAGGCGCATGGCGTTCCACACTCGCAATAGCTTCTTGAACTTCAGCAGCAGTTGGGGCGCTTTCTAGGCCAAAACGGGTCACTGAAATGGCGGCTAACCGGGAGGCAACCTGAGTAGAAGCTAGAAAATCACCATCCAAAACATGTAATGACGAGAGCAAACCCGCCGCAAAAATATCCCCTGCCCCGGTGGGATGTACCAGTTCTACCTGCAAAGTCGAATAGTCTGTTGGCTTACCATTATGATAATAAGTGCCGCCTTTTTCAGCGCGGGTCACAAAGAGATGGCGAACCGCACCCGCAAATTCCTGTTCGAGTTCGGGCGCTTCGGCAACATCTTCTTCACTAAACACCACAATATCAATATCTTTTAGGACTTCAGGATCAAACCAGCGTTTGAAGCGCACCCGACCATCAGCGTCCCATTTTCGCAACCAGCCCTGCAAGGTCAACATGACGGTGGCATCTTTAAATTGGTGGGCAATGTTGGGGTCAACTTCATCGGTTAGCGGCGCGAGATGTACCAGAGGCGCGTTCAACCAATGGGCGGGAACATCGGCAGGGGTGATTTTGGAAGCAACCGCCCGCAAATATTGGATACGACCAGTGGGGTTATAAATATTTTCAAAGGTGCTGGTATCGTGAGCAGGCAGGACGACTATTTCCGAGACGAATGGCGATAGTTGTTCCAACAACGATTCATTGGGAGCAGAACTGGTGAGGATACCTGTTTTGAGGCCGAAAGAATGAATAACGAGAGCGGCGTAGGAAACCGTCCCGCCGAGCAAACGCCCGGCAGGGGTTAAGTCAGCAGTGGCATGACCGATGAGCAGATAATCAGGAGTCACACTCATAAAAGTAGCTACCGAGGAACAATCGTGACTTTGCGGGAATTACCCTCTCCAACGCTTTTGGTCTGAACGTCCTCACGGGTGCGAAGTGCCATATGCACGATGCGGCGTTCATAAGGTGGCATAGGTTCCAAGGCGACTGTACGTTTGGATCGTGAGGCTTGGTCAGCCATGCGGAGGGCAAGATCATGTAACATACGGGAACGCTTGGCTTTATAGCCAGCGGCATCCACCACGATATTGGCGCGATGTTGAAGTTCCCGGCTCGAAATGAGACGGGTAATATACTGAAGCGCATTCAACGTCTCGCCACGCCGACCGATGAGCGCGTTTAGATTAGGGCCGGTGATGTCTAAAAGCCAAGGATTGCCCTCGCCTTCTTCCGGCTTAATAGCACGCCGAACGATAATTTCAGGACGCAAGATTTCCATCTTATCCAGTAATTCGCCGAGGACCACTTTAGCGACGCGCACATCTTCATCAAGCAAGGCATCGTCGGTGACTTCCAGCATGTCTTCTAGCAGGGAAATCCCTTCGTCCTCATCAACCTCAGCCGAAAAGGATTCTTCTTGCTCTTGCTTTTCGCGCGGCGGACTAGAAGTCACAACAACTGGCGCGGCTTCCGGTGCAGGTGTTGATACCGGAGTGGGAGCAGGAGCCGCTGGAGTACGGAACAATTGTAAGCGAACGCGTGCAGGCCGCGCACCTAATCCGAACATGCCACGACTAGGCTCTTCTAAGACTTCAACAATGACATCTGTGGGCGATACTCCACCCAGTTCCGCCAACCCTTTGCTGATAGCTTCCTCTACGCTTTCGCCCGTCGTTTCGATGGAGCGTTCAGAACTCATGGATTAAATTCCTTGTTGCAAACAAAATTGCGGCTGCCGATGCTGCCGCATAACAATTTATTTTGCGGGTTTCGCTTTTGGCGATTTTACCCTTGGTTCGGAAGCGTTTCCATTCGACTTCGCATCCGATTTCGATTCAATGTCGCTGTCATCGGTAATAACCGTGCTGGACATCAACCCAACGGCGCGTTCGGCTTCCAACTTGGCTTTAAGCGTCGATTTACCGCCGGGACCAACAGGAACTGGCACAGGTTTAGGTCCGCCGCTGCTCAACTTAAAGGGCAGCAAACTGGCCCATGTGAACTTCGTCGTGCCACTACGGGCATATTGTATGATACCCATAATGTTAGACACAATGAAGTAAACCGACAGACCAACTGAAAATGAGAGAGAGAACATACCCATCATCAAGGGCATGATGGTGGTCATTGATTGAGTCATCGCTGCCGCTTGATTAGGTTTGCCATCTGAAGATGGTGCGGTCGGCGGTGTCATCATCTTGGACTGCAAATAGGAGGTGATAAGCACCAGTGCCGGGAATATCAAGGCATAGGTCGGGTTTGCAGTAGGAGACTGAGTCAAATCCATCCCAAAAAAAATGTTATTCAGAGGAACCAATTTATCGAGTCCGGGAAGCAGAAAACGACCGGACAAGTCAAGCAGTTGAAGCGGTGTAGCGGCTAATGCGTGGTTAATAGCCTGATACAGACCAATCCAGATGGGGAGCTGGATAATGAGTGGCAAACAACCACCAACAGGGTTTACCCCATATTCCCGATACAACTTCATCTGCTCTTGTGACAGCTTTTCGCGGTCATTCTTGTACTTCTCTTGCATCTTCTTTAACTCTGGCTGAAGTTGAGCCATCGCTTTGGAAGCGCGAGTTTGCTGTGCCGTCAAGGGATAGGTCACTAGACGAATCAGAACGGTAAAGAGAATGATAGCAACCACTGAACTGTTGAACAACTGATACAACACGGTCAGAGCTGTGATAAACGGGTTAAGGATTAACGCCCAAAAATCCATGGGTAACTGACTCCCTCAGTTTTACTGGAACTTGTAAGACCACTTGAACAAACCAGTACCTAGTGTATAGGCCACTAGAATTTGATTGTTCGAAGTTGTGCTGACAATAACATACGGTTCGGTAATGTCCACGCCGTCACCGGGCTGAACGAGCAAAATATCGGAAAGGATGGGCGCTTCTAGAGTACGTACCAATGGTAATCCGTCAGCCCCTTGTAAGGGTGTACCATCTTTGCGGTTCAACCAATACAGTTTCTGGTCGTGGCCTGCCACAAGAATAACATCACCCACGACAACAGGTGTGGCACGGATAGAACCAACGGCAACTTTTTGCTTCCAGACAGGTGTTAAGTTTTTGGTTGTGTCGAAGCCATAGACATTACCTGCCAAGTCCGCCACATAGAGGATGCCATCGTTAATAGCAGGCGTTCCCCATACCCAGTCGTCAGTTGGCTTTTGATTCAATACTTTACCGTCTGTAGAAATCTCGAAGATCTGACGAGCAAAGCTGCCTACGTAGAGTTTGTTATCCGCAAAGAGAGGCGCACCAATGGCGGCTCCGCCGATATCCAATTTCCACTTTTGATTACCTGTATTGGCATCAACGGCATAGAGGTTATGATCAAGTGAAGAAAAGTACAGGGTGTCATCGACCAATAGGGGCTTTCCCCAAATCCCATGTTCCGTTTGTGTCTTCCACTTAACATCTAAGGTCGCACGATCAAGGGCAACCAAATCTTTGGCATTAAGCCCAACAAAGATGAGCTTATCGGAAGCAACCAAATCGGCAACAGCATGACCCGTTTGACCGTCGATTGTTCGACCTACGGCATCTGAGGCCTGTGCCTGAGTTGTGTCAATTGTGAACATATGCTGATCGTAGGCGATAGCAAGCACATGCTGATCATCTAAAGCAAGAGGAACTGAATAGAACTGTTTACCGCTGGCACGAAAATCCCATATACGAAGCTTGCCATCCGAATCCGGCGGGCGGGGTTCACAGTCTGCATTCTTCAGAACAACAGGCGTACCATCGGCAGGGTTAACCTGCACGATACGGTCATTAAAGGTAACGAGGATCGACTCAGTGGGTTTATCAGCGCATACGCTGCTGAGCAGACTAATAGCAGGCCAACTGGTACCCAGTGGTGCAGGACCGCAAGCCGCTACTGCAAGACTAACCAATACAAGAGCGCCCCATAAGGTAGGGCGCGCAAAGAACTGCCGGATATTCAACACATTACTCCTCAAGCTCAGGTACAGGGTCGTAGCCACCCACATGAAATGGATGACAACGTGCGATACGTTTAACACCCATCCAACCGCCACGTATAACACCGAAACGGTTTATTGCTTCGTACATATACATGGAACAAGTCGGCTCGTAAATGCAGGACGGCGGCAAAAGCGGGGAAATGAAACGCTTATAAAAACGGATCATCGCTAATGCTACAATTTTCACCCTTCGCTGCTTTCCACTAACATTAAGTTGGCCTGATTAAACATTTCAGTCAGTATACGATTCACAGTATCCAATGGTTGCAGTGTCAGGGGTTGACGCACTACTAACACCACATCAAACCCACTCCGCAGTTTCGGATTCAGCACACGGATAGCTTCACGCAACAAACGACGCGTCCGATTACGCACCACTGCTCCACCCACCCGACCGGACGTTACTAATCCGTAACGGTTATGACTCAAGCCATTTGGCAAGCGGCTCATCAGCACGTATCGGTTCTGAGTAGTCTTGCCTTCTTGACGAAGTCGGGTGAAATCTTCTGTGTGGCGAAGTCGGAAGCGCCGTTCCATATAACGATAAGTTAGGCTTTCCAGTTGACCTTTTTGACGTGATTAGGAGTCACGCTTAAGACGTGACGACCCGAACGGCGACGACGTGCAAGAACCTGCCGTCCCTTACCGGTTTGCATACGCTGGCGGAAGCCGTGAACGCGCTTACGACGACGGATTTTGGGTTGATACGTCCGCTTGGTTGACATGCGGTAGTTACCTCATTTTGCTTGTATAATCACTATGAGGGGTAAGTATATACTACGGGTATGCAGTGGTCAACCCGACGCTTGCGTGGGGCTAGACATTTAAAGTATAATCAAGGTTCAAACTAAAAATTACTTTCCTACAATTCCCCCGCATAACCATCTGGAGAATCTAAACCTTGATGATGCCAAGCCATCACTGGGCGCGTAATTTCACGGTTGAAAAAGACGACATTGAGTATCTGACGAATCTGCTGCTAGAACGAGAAACTCCTCTCGACACAGAAACTTTAACCCGTGTTCTCATTGAAACACGTATCACTAAAGAAGTAGCAACCCTTCGTCAGCGCTACCAAGATGCTCGCATCTATGATCCTGCGCGCTCCTACGACATTGGACAGAAGTTAATTTTCACGGACTTTGATTACGAAACGGCGGTGGTTGTTAGCAAACGTGCTGGTAACAACCCTGACTACGGTGCATTCAATGTACTCGCCGTGCAATTCGACGATGACGATTTAAATGGCACGGATAACCACCGTGAATTTGCATCCGAACTGACTGTCGAACATGACCTTAACCAGGAGAGTGATGTTGACGACTCGATTGGTTCAGTCAGTGACCTGAATGTGGATGACATATTCAGATCGTCCAGCAAAGAAATCACGAAAAAAGTTGAGGAAAAGCTACATGCCTCGCCTGATTTGATTTACATGGCACGTAAATGGTTCCCGCGTGATCTGCTGATGGATGTGAATGTGGGACATATGAATCTAGCAGAGGCCGTGCTTGATATTATGGGCGGCGGCCCGATGGCGACTGAGACGATTCTGAATGAAATGGGCGGGCTGGGAAAAGCACCAATGTCCTTGCAAGTCTTTTCATTGAACTATGCGCTCAACAAGGACTCTCGCTTTGACGAGGTCGGGCCAACGGGTGAAGTCGTCTGGCATCTGACACGTTTAGAACCTGAAGAAGTCCAACGTACCCCGGCAATGCTGCGCTACACGCCGATTGAATACGACCGCAATCTGCTGACCAAAGAACTTGTTACAATCGAAGCAGAAATTGATGATGAACATTCATCAACGGATGACGTAGGCGATATTGACCAAACACAGATCACATTGACCTACCCTCACCGCCGGTTGGGAACATTGCCCCTCAGTGATCGGACATCAGTTATTTTCCCAACGGCACGACAAACACCACGCGTCGCATTTACATTAGTTGATGGGCAAGATGGCGAAGAATATCCGGCATGGGTTGTTCGCAAAGACCGCTACGTTTATGGATTAGCCAAGTTTTACCGCAAGCACAAGCTGCCGATTGGTGCTTATGTGACGGTGAGTAAAGGTGATGCAGCAGGCAAAGTTGTCGTCAACTTTAAAGCGCATAAACCACGTACCGAGTGGATACGCCTGATTGTACCGAAAGGCGACCAAATCAACTTCGAGAATCATAAACGGGCTATCGGTGCGGAATATGACGACTTGATGATTTTGGGCGCGGAGGATTTGGCAGGCGTGGACGCACTTTTCACGAATGTTCAACAACAAAAGAAAAGCCTCGTAGCTATTTTACGAAGCATCATTCCTCCGTTAGGTTTACTGACCCCACAGGGAACAGTTCATGCCAAGACGATTTATAGTGCTGTCAATGTGCTGCGGCGGTGTGCGCCGGGGCCAATATTCGCTGTGCTGATTGCCAATCCCGACTTCCAAAACGTCGGTGGAGATTATTGGAAACTCAGTAATGATTAGGGAGGCTGGTTATGACCACGACAACAGGTAAACCGGGCTTTCTAACAAAGCCGACACTCGAAACCAAGTTTCGTGTCGATTATAGCTGGTGGGAGAAAAGCTCCGAAGACTTACGTACTTATTTGCTCAGCCATCTTTTGCAAGAACAGCGAGAACGCCTGAGCCAATCCGATGAAGTACGAAAGGTTGATTATATCGACCCCGATACGGGCGAAGTGTTGGAACTCGATGAACTGGGGTTAGCGATACAAACAGCCGCCGAGAATCCCAACTTCATCAACCAACAAACATCGCTGGTAGACAGTGTGTTCCGCGTGTTTTTGGCGAACGGTAATATGCCAATGACTCCGGTCGAATTGGCTGAACGAACGGGACGATCCGCCAATACGATTTTGAAGACACTTAGCGGCGGGCAGATTTACAAGGGCATTCGCGCAATTCTTTCGTAGGCAACCTTGGAGAACAAGACGCAATGGGTGTGATTAATACCGATAGCACTGGCAAACAACGCAACCAGACGATGCGGACGGTGGCAGAAATCCTGCGGCGGCTGAGCCAAAAGCAGGTGGTTGATGACGAAGTGCGTAACATGACGGCGATGTTGGTCTACTGCTTGCGCGAAGTTGAAGCGGGAATTGACCAGTCGGCAACCGCGTGGGAAAAGCGCGATTATTGGGTGAAATCTGAAGAACTGCGGCAGCGTTGGATGTGGGTCGGTGATATGGCTGACCAACTGCGGAGCATGATTTATTCGGAACAGTGGACGTTATTGCCACCGATTATGCTCAAGTTACTCCCGAAAGTAGCTGACATCAAAATCACCAAAATGACGCGTGATGTCACGTTGTGGGATGGTGTTTACGATAAGCTGATGCAAGAAAAACCTGCGAAGTAACCCCGTCTAAAAGTCTGAACAGAGCCAAAAAGTCGTGCAATAGTCGCACGACTTTTTTATTTAACGTCAGTTATCGTTAAGCAGCTTCTCAAATGACACGATGGTTTGAAAACTCGAACCAAAACGCGTTGACAAAATAAGAACTTTTGTTTTAAAATAAGATGTATTTCTCTCTCAGGATTTCTGCATTTGCTCCCTTCCCCTGTTGCTATGGGGGAAGGGTTATTGATTTTCTCTGTGTTCTCTGTGGGTAATATGATTTGCACTTTCAGCGGCTTACTCCCGTACATCCGCCAATGCACAAACTGCAAAAATGCAGCGGTGACAACAGCCGAGCCATCCGCTGAATCTGTGTCATTTCAGTGTTATTGAGCGAGCTTCCCGCCGTCACAAAATGGCAATTCAGCGGCATCAGCCGGGTGATCCGCCAGTCATTTCAGCGGGAAATATGCAATTTATGCAACAGTTGAGAATCATTTGCATCATTGACTAAAAATGATCAACGTTATTGAGGGGCGAAACGTTCTTTGAGCCACGGCAACAATTTTTCATAATCGGGAACAGCATGACCTTCGCTTGAGCCTTTTATATAGTCACGATCAACAACCAAAGTATCATAGCGTCCACGATTCAAAAGCGCGGGTATGACCATAGTGTACATGTCAAATACCGTCAAATTAGTATCGACAGAAGACTTTAGCACGGTGATGGCAGCAGGCCAGCGTAAGGGATTGACCAATTTCGCAAAGAGTGCCGAAATAACCTGCTGCTGACGGGCAGTACGATGGTAATCATCATCGGCATGGCGGGTACGAGCATAGATGAGCGCTCGTTTGCCATCCATTTGCTGCACACCCACATCAAACTTGATGTACTCTACGCCACAATTTTCGGTCGGATACTGGTCATCAATAATGGTGTGTTCAACATCAACGGTGATGCCACCAACCGAATCGACTAATTGAGCGAAGCCGTTAAAATCCAGCCGAACATAGCGATTCAGCCGAATACCGAAATCTTGCGAGATCGCTTCCATTACTAAGTTTGGACCTGTGCCGCGCTGCTCTTGTTCCGCAAGTAGATTGATGGTGTTAATACGTTGAGAACCGAAGTCGGGGACTTCGATAAAGATGTCGCGAGGAATGGAGAGCAAACTGAGACGCAATTGGGAGGGTTTTACACCGACAAGCATGATGCTATCGGTGCGCGACATAAAGCCTTCGCTGGCACGACCGTCTGTACCCAAGATTAGAATATTGACGGCTGGTGGTGGAAACACCAGATAAACCAATAATGAGATACCGCAGCAAAAGAAAGGGGTTAGTAAAAACCAGAGGAGTATCCAGCGGCGAGGCTGGCGAAAAAATCTTTTGGCGTAGTTAGGACGAACAGGTAGGGTATCCTCAGTGATGGACATATCAGTCATCCGAACACCACACCTAGATCACGCGCCATTTGAACAGTCTCACCATTTACATCAACAAATTTCATTTTGATGGCATCTTCCATTTTTACGGCTGACATGTGTGTACCCTGTAGAGCTGCCATAAAGCCCCATTTTTCCTGCGCCACCAAATGCACAGCAGCCGAGCCAAATCGGGTTGCTAACCAACGGTCATGTGGGGTGGGTTGACCGCCGCGCTGTACGTGACCTAAAACCGTCACACGGACTTCAGAACCAACACAATCTGCCAACAAATCACCGACGAGATGCCCTACTCCACTAAGGCGCACACCTTCGCCTTTAATACGAAACTGCTGCTGACCACCAAGCGGCGCTGCACCTTCAGCCACGATGATAAGGCTATGATTGCGACCTGATAATTTTAGTTGACGAATTTTTTGGCAAACAATTTCAATATCAAAAGGAATTTCAGGAATCAGAATAGCATCTGCACCTCCGGCAACACCCGCATGTAAGGCGATCCAGCCGGCATCGCGACCCATGACTTCCAAGACCATGACCCGATGATGACTCTCAGCGGTGGTTTGCAACTTATCCAGTGCTTCAGTGGCGGTATTAATAGCGGTATCAAAACCGAAGGTAATGTCGGTTCCGCTGATGTCATTATCAATTGTTTTGGGAACGCCAACAATGTGTGCGCCTAACTTGGCCAGCTTGTGAGCAATCGCCATTGTGCCATCGCCACCTGCGACAATGAGGCCATCCAATCCAAATTCTGCCATACGCGAAATCGCGATATGGGAAACATCTTCATATTCGATTTTTCCATCGGCGCGTTGTTTGGGGTGAGCGAACGGGCTGCCGCGATTGGCTGCGCCCAGAATAGTCCCACCACGAGCAAGCAGTTCGCCCACATCTTTTTCGAGCAAATTGACTGTGGGTGTACCTTCATAAAGGCCATCAAATCCGCGTATAACACCGACAACATCCCACTGGTAATGATTACGGGCGGTCAAAACAGCCGCACGAATAACCGCGTTTAAACCGGGTGCATCACCACCTCCGGTTAGGATACCAATCCGTTTGGACAAATTGACCTCACCTATCCGATGAACTACCCATTTTTAAGTCGTGGCTTGGTAATTAGGTGAGGGACACAACATATTGTGTCCCTACGAAAATTCTATTGTTTAGAGAGAGTAAGTCACCAATTGATTAGATTCACCTCTATGATGAGTAGCGTTTCCAATCACTGCTATCGGGAGACAAACTGTAAACACCACCCCGCATGTCAGCAATAAAAATCATGCCATCTGATCCCAACTGCACCTGCGGTGTAAAGGGAATTTCAGCTTCTGTCACTGCCCAACCTAAACGGTCACGAATAGCGGATTGACCGCGCCATAGCAAACCGAAGCCGCGTCGGGGCTGCCATGTAAAGGGTGGTGCATTATTGAAGGCAGGATCAGTATCCGCCATTCCATCCACAAATGTGTCGTTAAAAACCTGCCAACGAGGTGAGTTGGCACTGTCATAAAATACGTAGATGGCATCCTGTTGTGCGACCCATAACATTGCCCCATTTTGGAACTGAAGAAACGCACCGGGACTGACCAGCGGCGGGTTCATAGCACAGCTATTGGGTTGAAAGCCACTGAAAAACCAAGATGTGGTACAAGCTTGCGCTGGTGGATTAACACCTAAAGCTGTAGGTATCGGCACCACGCCACCTGAAACGACATTGGACGGCGCGGTCACGTAAATTACATTGCTGGTCGCCGTTGGCGGCAAGGTTGGGCGCGGCGTTGAGGTCGGTGTCCAACTAGGGGTAATAGTAGGAGTCTGCGTCGGCGTTTTGCTGGGTGGCAAGGTTGGTGTGACCAACACAAAATTCGATCTACCCGTACTGCTTGCATTGGGCGTGGTTAGCTCGACCGTCGAAATGGCAATCACAATCGGAGATGGGGTGGCGCTCAGTGAACGAGTTGGCGCGGGTGTAGTCGCCGCGAGAGTAACTTCCTGAACGAGTAGTGGGCCATTATTAAGCGCACTTCGCTCAGGACTACATGCCACAAGAAATAGCAATACTATAAAAGCAATTAACGGGCGTTTGCCCATTCCAGTATCCTTATTTATTAGCCGATTCATCTTCCGATTGTATGCGTCAAAAGCCTATTGTGCAATTGGCTTAAAGAGCAGCGTGGGTGTATGCTAGTAACCACAATGTTATCAAAGTGAAGGTATCCAGTATGACGAGACGCAGGACAAGTTATTCCCGCAGCCGCAGCCAAAGTTCCAGCAGCTCACGAAGCCGAAGCACTGGTAGAGGCAAGAGTTATGCAGAAGAACGTGTTGAACGTTTAACATGGGTTTTTCTGGTGCTGGCAATTGCTGGTGTGCAAATTGTACAACAAGGTGGATTAGCACTCCCGAACTGGGTTATTCCTTTTGCCGGATGTGTCGTACTACTTGGATCAGGCATGTATCAATATTCAAAACGTTGGCGTGTCGCCCCCACGACGTGGTTAGGCGGCGCACTGCTGGCAGGTATGACGCTCATCAATTTATATATTAGTCCCGGCAGCAATTTTCTGGGAATATCGCTGGTTGTCTTCGCTGGTGTGATTTTGATGGGCTTGCTGACAGGTGAAACTTAGACGTTGTGAAACAAAGTGGTTGGGTTTTCTTTTTTGACAGTATTATACGGATAGAATATGGCAGATAGCGCACACATTACAACTGTAGAAGATGTCCGTAAATTGGGACTGCCACTGGGAACCAAAGTGGTTGCCGGAGATGGGCTATTAAACCGGCCTGTATCGTGGGCGACGGTCTTCTATCCAGAAACGCACGTCACTAATAAGACACTTCAACGGGGTGAGATTGTACTGGTTGCCCAAGCTGAGTCGGACAAATCGGCGGTGGTGACTGATGTTGAAATTTTACGCTGGGCATCCGATATGCAAGCGGCGGCGATTGTCCTGAGTGAAAATGCACATTCGACACTGATCGCGGAAGCGAATGCAATCGGGATGACAGTTATGGTATTGCCACCGGGCAGCCGTATTCGATTGGTTGAAAAGGCAGTCATCAGTTTGCTGGTTGACCGTAAGGGACAAATCGAACGACGGGCAACGCAAATCTACCGGCAGCTTACGCAAATCTCTTCACGAAATGAGGGGATGGCGGAACTGGTCGGCGCGATGGCACGGCTGACCAATAAAGCAATTGTCATTCAGGATAAGCGGCTGCGGATTATCGAAAGCACGGTTCAACCTCAATTTATTGGTAATTGGGATGACATCGAGCAATTCCTCAAGAACGTTTTCAACCTACCTGTTGAGATGCAGGATCGGCAGCGTGTAGCGGAAATCGACAATCCGGTTCTACTGCAATCCATCCCTACCCCCGGTTTGGCACGATTGGTTTCACCAATTATCACCAAGAATATCGGGCGCGGATACTTGTCAATTATCGGGCGTGATACCGAGTTGGATGATATTGATTTGTTGGTGGCAGAACATGGTGCGGCGGCCTGCGCCTTGGAAATGGCAAAGGCAAAAGCGATTAGCGATACCGAAAAACGGCTGCGCGGCACATTCCTTGACCGACTGCTCATTGGTGATGTGAGTTTGCAAGAGGCCATCCGGCAGGGTGAGCGATTCGAGCATGATATGACGCAAACACATCTGGCAATTGTGCTGGCGTGGCAAGGCGAAAAAAGCCCATCCAACCGACGCTTGGAAACATTGGTTAATGGTGTCGTTGCCAGCCAACATGCCAGCGCACTCGTTTGGCAGCGCGAACGTGAGAACGAGCTGCTGGTGTTTCAC
>JBBQLX010000140.1:0-15546 GCA_038328375.1 Aggregatilineales bacterium
TGGGCGGATGGCGGTTATGCCGGGAAATTGGTGGAATGGGTTCTGACCTATTTATTTTGTGCCTTGGTGATTATCAAACGCAGCGATGATGTCAAAGGCTTTCAGGTCTTGCCTCGTCGTTGGGTGGTCGAGCGCACCTTCTCTTGGTTAGGTGGCTACCGACGTTTGAGTAAGGATTATGAAGCCTTACCCCGCGTCAGCGAAGCTTTCATCTATGCGGCCATGACCCACCTTATGCTCCGCCGTCTCGCTCATTGACCTTTTTAGACAGTCTCTAAGGGGCAGCAGGCGCGAATCTTCGATGGCGGCAGTTCGATGACCCATTCCACCTAAATAGCCTTCATGCGAGGCGAATGCTAAGAATGACTCGGTACTTTCTTGGCGGATCAACATCACCAAATCCCAACGTTCGGCTTCCGGCCCAATCATAAAAGCACCACCTTTTCCCAAAAAGGTTAAGTCACCGCCCGTTTCACGCAAATAGGGCAGGGTGTGGTCGATATACTTCTGAAAAGCGGCTGCACCGCTGATTGGAGAGTCTGGCGCTAACTCAGGCGTTGCAGAATAATCGGCGGTTTCGCGGAAGCGCAGCAAATTCAGCATAATGACATTGCCCTGCATCTGGCGCATGATGAAGGCACGTCCCGATTCTTGGGTCGGTTCGAGATAAGGTGTGGTCATTTAGTTGCAGTCCTTTAGTCAACTTTTTTGGGCAAGACGGAATTGTCATCACCGAAAGCAAGCAGGGTGGCATATTCACGAACATCATCCGGCCAAGGGGTGATGAGTTCAATAAAGCGTGGTCGGTCACTGGCGAACAATGCGCGTGTAGCCTCTTCGAAATTAACCATATCGCCAGCGATGGCTGACATAAAGCGATAGGCACACTCCTTTGTCTTGCGATTCTTATCTTTGTCAGCATGAGTTCGCCGTGCTTCTTCAACCAATTTACGCAGCGTGACCGACGCGCCACCCGGTTGTGCGGCTAGCCACTCCCAATGACGGGGCAGCAGCGTCACCTCACGCGGGACGACACCCAACTTCGGTCTCCCGCGACCACGCGATTCACTAACCTGCTCATTTACGTCAATAGGTGTGGATGGCTGCACCAACCGAGCCAAAACCTCGTCGTCTGAACCTCTCAAATCAAGGTCAATCGAACGGCCTGTGGCATCCTCAAAAATTAAGATCGGGCTGGTCACGCCGCCTTCAATTACCCGCTTGACTGCTAAGGCAACCGTTTGCAGCGAACCGGATGCAATGCGACGATGTTCATCGAAACTGGTGTAAGCGTTGGAAAGGGAGTCAGTCATTACATTACCTCAGATAATTCACTAGACGAATTTTATCCGGATAAAAATAAAGAGTCAATAGAGAGGAATGGAATCTAAATGACCAACCTTGTAGTTGGCTTCTTAAAAATAGTGACAGTTATGTCTTACAATCGTATCCCGTTGGAGGGTGGAAAACGGCGGGCAGCAGCATACGCACAGCCCAAAGATGAGCCAAGCAACACAATAATTTCGAGCGTATTTGTGATTTCATTATTGCCCGTAATTAGAGTGTGCAACGCTCCTCCAACTATAAACACCAAGAGGAATGTGACACCAAATACGAGGCGGCGATTTAAGATGATAATTCCAGCCATAAATACCCTTCAACCTTCACAGAAACGCGGTTTGTGGCTGCGGGTTGGTGATGCTGTGCCACTGAGCAATTCCAACAGGGAAATGTCGAGGTTTAGGTCAGGCCAGTAGATGCCACTCAAACCGAGTTGGACATTGGCGCGTTGTTCGGAGGTCGCCTGTTGCAGCATAGGATAATTTTCAAGTGGAAGGGTTATCTGACGGTTGTTCGCTAATGTGACCTGCAAATCAACATCCGTAAAGGCAACCGCAATTGGACGATCTCGGTCGGGAATCATCAATCTAAGAGGGAACCATAAATAAATCAGCCACCTTAATGACCAATCCGGAAAATAGCGTCGATGTTATCTCATCTGTATCATGAAACACATCCGGCGCACCCTCTGTCCGCAGGTAACGATAAATTTGGCGGTGCATCGGGTAGATGAGCCACACTTCTTCTGTTCCATAATTTAGAAAATCCGCTACCTTATCCAGTAGTACACCAGATGTCTGACCGGGTGAGGCAACTTCAACGGCAAAATCAGGCGCACCTTCGAAGGGCTGTTCGTAGTCAAAGTTGGGAACACGCGATTGACGGATGAAAGCTAAATCAGGTGTACGCGCCGTCTGAATGCCATTACCATCAACATGAAGTATGTACTTTAAGCCATCCCCATGTACGTAGCCCAGATCATTGCGCCGTGCGAAAGGTTTTAGGATGTCATAGGTGTTGTGAATGACTAAGGTGTGCGTAAAACCCATCATATCGGTATCAATCTCCACCAATTCGCCATTAATGACTTCAACCCAAGCATCATTCATGAGGTCATCCACCGTAACACGCATTCTCGTCTGATCAGTCATAGCACCCTCCGGTACTTTCATTGCGCTAATTGTAACATTATTCATGTCTAACGCGCTCTGCTCTACTTTTTACTAGCTTATCCTCAGCCGATGTTAAGCCTATAATGGCAACATCGGCGGGGTGACGGTAATCGAAAGAGGATGTTTTATGGCAACCAACATGCAGGGCAAGACAGTTCTCATCAGCGGGGCAACCAACGGCATCGGCAAACAATCGGCGCTGGAACTGGCAAAAATGGGAGCGCAGGTCGTCATCATCGGGCGCAACAAAGCTAAAACTGAGGAAACGCTGCGTGAAATCCAAACAGCCAGCGGCAATCAAGATGTTCATATGCTTCTCGCGGATTTGTCATCAATGGCGGACGTGCGGCGGGTCGCAGGTGATTTTAGAAAGCAGTTTAAACGGCTGGACGTGCTGCTGAACAATGCAGGCGGCGTGTTTAATACACGGCAAGAAACGGTTGATGGCTACGAAATGACCTTTGCGCTCAACCACCTCAGCTACTTCCTGCTGACGAATCTCCTATTGGATATGTTGAAAGCCAATGCCCCATCGCGTATCGTCAATGTGTCGTCTGAGGCTCAGTCGGGTGGAGCGCTGGATTTTGATGACCTCCAATTGAAAACATCGTATGGGATGGGTGGTTTTAAAGCCTACGCCCAATCCAAACTGATGAATGTCATGTTTACCTATGAACTGGCACGGCGGCTGGCTGGAACAAATGTAACGGCTAATGTGCTGCATCCGGGATTTGTGAACAGCGGCTTTGGCAAAAACAATCAGGGGTTGATGCAAATCGTCATGAGCATCGCCACACTGTTTGCAATTAATGTTGAGAATGGCGCGAAAACCAGCGTGTATCTGGCATCATCGCCGGAAGTCGCGGGCGTGACAGGCAAATACTTCGACAAGAGCAAGGCGAAGAAATCCTCATGCTCATCGTATGACGAAGCCGCACAGAAACGCCTGTGGGAAATCAGCGAACAGCTAACGGGAATCACGACACCCGCAGCCGTGTAAAGAGTTCTTGACAAGCTGCTACTCAGGCTGTACCACCATAGACGAAATCTTACAATCTGGTTTACAATGCGTTTGTAAACCAGCGCAGGAGCAGCAAACCTATGGGCAATGATAAACCTGAACCGAAGCGCCGTACCGGAACCGAAACCGGTATCATCCAACGAGTAGAAATGAAGTCGGATACCGGACACGAACCCCCGCAACCACCCTCCTTACCGGAGTTCGACATCAGTGGCATTACCGGCTTTATGCCGATTAAGGCCGAGGGTGAAGACTCAGCCAAACAGCGTGACGACACGACCTCGACACGCGTCAACAGCTAAGGTTTTACACCCCTTATCAAAACATTATTAATGTTCTCCTAGCCGCCCGCCGATTACCCAACGCTGCCTTTACGCACTACTTGCTCACCGTTATAGTAGGCGAGACTGTGTTTAATAGAAGCGAGAGGCGGGTGGTTATGCCGCATCGTAAACTGACTAACTTGACGACTATAATCCTGCTGCTATTTCTGGCAGCTTGCGGGGGGACTTCCAGCCCATCCGACGGAAGCAGTATTATCCCCATATTACAAGGCTCCGCGTCACCTGAAGATGTGGCAAAAGCTTTTTTAGGCAATTGGAAAACCGCCAATTATCAGGCCATGTACGGCGACTTAAGCGTCATGAGCCAGCAAGAATACACCTTCCCTGTATTCCAGAAAATTTACCAAGACTCGATGAGTAAAATCGCACCGGATCAGATTACCTACACCTTCAACAAGGTTACGCTGCAAGGGGATTCGGCGGCTATCGCCTACGATGTCGAATTCTCGTCGTCGGTTTTTGGCACGATTGCCGATAAAGACCGCACCATGCGGCTGGTGAAAAGCCAAAATCGCTGGGGTGTGGCGTGGTCAAGTATGGATATTGTGAATGGCTTGGTCGGCGGATCACAGGTGGTCATCAAATCACGACCCCTGCCGCGCGGCGACATCTACGACCGCAACGGTCAACTGCTGGTTCAACAAGACGGCAGCATGATCGCGCTGTACAGTTCACGACAAGAGATGGTAGGCGAGACCGACTGCCTTGATCTGCTGGCACGACTGCTCAAACGGCGGCGTTACGATCTGCAAAAGTATTTCGAGAGTTATGATCCAATCACCATTTTCTATCTCGGTGAAATTGACAAGGATACGGATACGGTGAATGCTGCCGAACTCGACCAAAAATGCGCCGTGAAACGCTTCCCGCGTGATACCCGCACCTATATAGGTGAAGGTGCTGCCTCCCAGATAACGGGTTATATCGCCTACGCCACTCAAGATCAACTCAACGCGCTCAAAAGTGACGGTTATCAAGAAGGTGATCTGATCGGGCAAATGGGCATCGAAAAGTTATACGAAAAGCAGTTGGCGGGTAAACCGGAACAGGTTTTGCAAGTCATTTCACCCTCGAATGTGGTGCTGCGCGAATTGGGTGGTCGGCAAGGAACAACTCCTCAGCCTGTGACACTCACCATCGACCGCGAAATGCAAATGACCGCCGGACAAGCGATGGCTGACGCTTACAACTATGCCGAAGGCAATTGGGGCAATCCGGCACATTCACCGGGCGCGGGTTTGGTGGCAATTGACATCAAAACAGGTGCGATACTGGCGATGGTCAGTTGGCCTTTCTTTGATCCAAGTGTCTACAATGGCACCGATTCGCCCTCGGCGGATGAAATCTCGTTGAATGTGCAAGACCCACGCGCACCGCTGCGTAACCGGACGATTCAAGATCAATATTTCCCCGGCTCAACCTTCAAAATTGTCACCACAGCGGCCTCGGCCTCCGAGAAGATGATGACCGAGCCAACCTTCGACTGCACCTTGGAATGGCGTGGGCAGCAGTACGGCGATACCCTGCCCGTCCGCACCGATTGGCGCGCGTTGGAGGATCCGAAAACGCCTTTCGGCAAACCAGCAGGACCGGTCACAATGGCACAGGCATTGATGGCCTCCTGCAATCCGTTCTTCTATGAAATGGGCGCACGGCTTTATACCAGAGCCGGCACAAATGTCCTGATGAATTTCGCCCGTAAGATGGGTTTCGGTGTGCCAACCGGCATTGATCTGCCAGAAACCGAAGCCGCGGGTACGCTGCCCAACCCGACCAGCGTTGAGCAAGGCATTAACGAAGCGATTGGTCAGGGCGGCGTTCAGGTGAGCATTTTGCAGATGGCACGGATGGTGGCAGGCATCGCAAACGGCGGTACACTCTACCAACCCTACATCGTACAAAAAGTAGGCGGAGTCAATGGGCTGCCGGTGACCTACACGGCACAATCGAAAGTCGCAGGCACGATGGGTTTGAGCGATGCGACAATGGCGACCATCAAAGAGGGTATGTGCGGTGTCATCTCCGATACGACTTACGGCACAGCCTCATTTGTATTTTACGGCTATAAAAACCAAATCTACGATGCGCCTTATGTGGCCTGTGGTAAAACCGGAACCGCACAATCCGGACGTGTCGAACCTTATGGCTGGTTCGTCACTTACGCGCCAAAAGACGATCCCCAAATCGCGATTGTGGCGATGGTCGAGTACGGTCGTGAAGGCTCGGAAACTGCCGCTCCAATTGTCCGGCGTGTGTTGGATACCTACTTCAAGGCTGAACCAGCACCCTTCCCTGAATGGTGGAATACTCTAGACTACATTCCGATGGAACTCAAGGAAGGTCAGACCGGCGGTTAGGTCAGACTGAACATTTAATATAGATACGAGAAGGCTGTCGATAGGCACAAATATCACAGCCTTTTATCGAATTTGATGAAGGATGCTTGATTGATGACAACGACGATCATACCCTGCCCTTCGTGTGAGGGGTTTGGCTGGTTCGAAGACGACGATGGCGCAGCCCAAGACTGTGACTGGTGCGGGGGAATCGGGTATATTTATCGTGAGGCAAATGGGCTTGACAAGCCTATCCCTCCGGCGGATTATGGACCTGTGTCCGACCAGTTAGAACAGTTGGAGACTCAACGGCTGCGCCAGATGGGTTACACGGGTGAAGCCAAAAAGCCGTGGGAACAGAAAATCCGCCAGCAGCGCGACGAGGGCAATCCATAACGCCATTTAACCGAAGCCTAATTGGACGCAGTTTGACGCGTCCTCATAAGAATCGTAAGCATGACCAGTTTATATCCTCTCTTCACCACCATTCACTATTGGATTAGTCGCGTTGGCCTGTTGGTCGCCGTCGGCATGTTTGCATTAGGACTGTTCATCGGGCTGGTGCGGCACGGTGATGTGACGCGCTATTATCGTTGGGCGGTTTATACCGTCGCAGGTGTGATGCTAGCACAATCGCTGCTGGGCTTAGTCATGTACCTGATGGGCGGGCGACCCTTCGAAGAGGTTCACCTCATTTATGGATTAGGCGCAGTACTGGCGCTGCCCTTTTTCATCTTCGTAGAGGTGACGGCTAGGAAACGTCCGGCGATGGGCAGCTATATGTGGGGCTTCGCGGTGCTGGCGGGCATCCTCATACGCGGCATTATGACCGGACACGTTTGAGCGTAGGAAAAAGGCTTAGGCGGGTTTAAAGTGATTTTTCTTTTATCCAGCGTTCCAAAATGGCTTGTAAACTATCTATGCTGACGGGTTTAGATAGAAAATCGTCCATTCCAGCATCAATACAATTCCGGTGATCATCCGGTGAAGTACTGGCGGTCATAGCGACAATCGGGATATGACGATTGGTTACCATCTCCGCACGACGAATTTCACGAGTCGCTTCGATGCCCCCCATAACAGGCATATGCATGTCCATCAAGATCAGCACATAACTCGATGGCATCTGCTCGATTCGCTTAATAGCTTCACGACCTTCATAAACCCCATCGGCTTCAAAACCCAGATGGTCAAGCTGTTGAATGGCGAGTTTTTGATTGATTTCGTTGTCTTCAACAATCAATATCCGGCTGCGGTTGGCCTTGGGGGACATCAACAGTGTTTGCGCCCGATGCCTTGCTGGTTTGCCAGCCGGATGGCTTGCCACTTGTTCTTTATGAATAACGGCTAATGTCTCAAGTAAGACATTGTGCTTAACAGGTTTATTCATATAAGCTTTAAAGCCCATCGTCTCGGCTTCGTTCTTAAGTTTGACGTTTTCAGAACTGGTTAGGCTGACCAATGCAGTCGAAGCAATCATGGTTTCTTTGCGAATGTTTTGAGCGAGCGTTATACCATTCATCCCCGGCAGCATCATATCAATGATGACCACATCATAGGGCTTACGCTCTTCGACAGCCTGCCGCAATTTGATCATCGCATCATCTGGCGTATGAACACTTACCGTTTCGGTTTGTTGACCGGATAAATAATGTTCGAGAATTTCACACTGGGTTTCACTATCATCCACAATGAGGACGCGCATACCTTTGATATTGATTTCTGGATAAACAGTCTTTAATCCTTCATCGTGTCCAAATTGAGCCGTAAACCAGAAGGTCGAACCTTGGCCTTCGACACTCTCGACACCCAGTTCTCCGTTCATTAGATCGGTCAAACGGCGAGAAATAGCCAGACCCAACCCTGTACCACCGTAACGGCGAGTCGTACCACTATCGGCCTGCATAAAAGGCTGAAACAGCCGGTTCCGTGCCACTTCTGAAAGGCCGATCCCGGTATCGTTGACTTCAAAGCGCAGCATAACAAAGTCTGAGCCACGTTTTTCTACTTTTACGCGAACCACAATTTCGCCATCAAGCGTGAATTTGACAGCGTTGCCAACAAGGTTGATGAGGATTTGGCGCAAGCGGGTAGAATCGCCTTTAAGTATAAAGGGAATATCAGACGCAATATCGCTCATGATGACGACATTTTTACCCTTGCGTTGGGGGTTAAGGAATTCCACCACACGGTCAATGACATCAACCACTACAAACTCGATTTGCTCAAGAATCATCATCCCGGCTTCAATTTTTGAAAAGTCGAGGATGTCGTTAATGATCGTGAGCAGCGAATTGCCTTCACCTAAAATAATACTGGTGTACTCTTGTTGTTCTGCATTCAAAGGCGTATCCAGCAGAAGCTCCGACATTCCTAAAATACCATTCATCGGGGTGCGAATTTCGTGGCTCATGGTCGCCAGAAATTCCGACTTCAATTGCGAAGCTTCCAGCGCTTTGTCGTGCGCGTTTTGCAGCGAAACTTCGATTTGCTTGCGGTTGGTAATATCGCGTGAGAAACCGAGAACAGCATAAGGTTGGCCTTTAGCATCCAGCAGAGCGTGGATTTGGGTATCCTGCGCGATGGTCGTTCCATCGGTTTTGGTTAGCCAGTTATCCGGTTTGAAATAAGATTTACCTGTAGACAGGACGACCATATCTTCATTACGCGTGCCGAAAATATTTTTCTCAGCATCCCCGAAAATAACCTCATCTGGAACACCCAACTCTTCATCAGTTTTATCGAGAATTTCATCCGTAGACTTACCAATACCATCTGCAAAACCTTTATTCGCCAGTATGTAACGGAAATTCCGATCCTTAGCAAAAATCCAATCAGGCGTGGAATCAATCACTGTTCGCAACAAATCCGCGTTTTGCTGTACTTCGGTAATCAGGCGGGTACGCTCAGCCTCTTGATGCATGTGTTCGGTCATATCCGTGATTACGGCGATTGAACCCACATAAACATCATCTTTATAACGGGGTACGCTGGTCACTAAGCTGTAGATGGACAAGTGATCCGCACGTTTGAGTCGAACCTCATAAATGACCGACTCGCCTTTAAGCCTTTGGTTTCCGCTTTGCTTAAAGACCGCTATATCCTCTTCAACGATCAACGACTCAAAGTTTCGTCCCAATAATTGTTGGGTGGAATAACCCAGCATATGGGCAACCGCCGGATTAACATACTCTAAGTGACCATCCACATCTTTTACAACCAGCGCTTGACCCATATTTTCCATAATTTGAAGGGCAAAATCGCGTTCCTGTTCCAACTCGTTTTCCATTTGCTTGCGGGAGGTTAGGTCACGCACAAAGGCAAACACAAATTCTTGGTCATCGTAACTCATGAAGTTAGCTGCCATCTCGACCTTGAACAAGCTGCCATCATGTTTACGGCTGGTCAGCTCTCTTGAAAATTCTCCCTGTTCTTTAAGTTGATCCCATAAGACTTGCCATTCAGATGGGGTAATTTCAGGGTATATATCGCTGACTGAAAGCGTCAGTAAGCGGTCAACGTCATATCCAAGCGAGGTGCTGGTGGCACGGTTGACATAACCAAAGTGACCATCATGCTTAATCCAGAAAGCCGCATCCTGCGCCGCATCCAACGAAAACTGCGTCAGCAAGAGATTTTGTTCGGCTTCGTGCCGTGCTGTTACATCGCGCACCATACCCGACAGTTGCGAAATCTCGCCATTTTGGAGGATGAGCTTAACCGTTTGTTCAACCCAGCGTTGGTCGCCTGAACGGGTGCGAATAGGGAAATTCAGAATCGTTTCGGGGATTTTTTGGATGATTTGTTTGTAGTAGAAACGCTGAAGTAAGTGACTCCAATAATCGTGCAGCACCACCGTAAAATGCTTACCGATCAGTTCTTCCGCCGAATAACCGACGATGTTCTGTGTAGCCGGATTGACGTAGGTAAATTTACCGTCTATTCCTGTGGTAAAAATGGCATCGCTGGCTTCTTCAATCAGTTGGCGATAACGTGTTTCGCTGTCCCGTAATGCATCTTCCACCGTGCGCCGCCGGGTGATATCACGTGAGGCAGTTTGCAGCTCGATAATCGTGTGCGTTTTTGGATCACGCACAGGTCGGGTAATCGTTTCAAACCACAGATAATGCCCGTCATGATGACGTATGCGATGAGTATAGGTGAATGTATCATTGGTAAGTGCGATACCTGAACGGATTTCGCTGCCATCGTTGCTTTCATCACCCTCATGTCCAAACTCTCTATAGGTGTGGCCCAGCATATCGGCAGGTTCATATCCGAGTAAGGACTTGCAAGCCGGCGAAATATACAGCAGTTTCCCCTCAACAGTAGTACGAGCGATAATGTCCGTCGAGTTTTCGGCTAAAAGGCGATACCGGCGTTCACGTTCTTCTAAACCACTCTGCCGATCTGCTTCTGATAAATTGTGGTGGCGTACAAATACAATAATGAAAGCAGACACCGTCGTTATAAAAGAGGCCGTCTTGACAATCCAGTCCGAATCACCAACAACCACCAATTGAGGCAGAACGATGACGATCCCTGCCACAGCGGTTAAAGCAACAAGTAACGTCGCCCGCTGAGAAAAAAGCAGTCCTGTAATAAGCACAGGAATAACGAGGTAAACGAGAGTATTGTTTAAATTAAGTCCGGGCAGGTCAGACAGGGCAGCACCAAATAGGAGGATAATCGTTTCGATGACGAATACGACTGACGCAATCCGATAGCGACTGCTGCGGCTGAGGACATACAGGCCAACTGAAAAGACTATGCCCACAAGATTGAGCTTTATCCCCATCCACGAAGCGACGCGACCATTGGTTACATAAACGATACCAATCAGCAGCAACCCTATATGAATGGTGATTCGCGTCAACAACAAAGCTGCCAGCAGCGACGCAGCGCGCCTCTCAGTTTTAGGAACATGAATGGAAGGGCGAGTTAACCGCACCCCAAAGTCGCGCTTTTCTGGCAGAACAGTCATACTTTTTTAGCCAACAAAACGATTTATGGTTTCAAGAAGCTCGCGGGAGCTGGTGGGTTTGGTCAAAAAACCGTCTGCCCCGATGGAGAGAGCGGTGGCACGGTCTTCGTCCTGCCCGCTGGCTGTCAACATAATGACGGGCAGCGCATTGTAGCGCTCATCGTTACGAAGGCGGCGCAGCAGTTCCAACCCGTCCATCTCCGGCATAGCGATGTCAACCAGTGCCAGATCAACCGGCCCAAGGTTAAGCTGCTCCAATGCTTCGAATCCGTGGCTGGCAATCTGGACATCATATCCACTATTTTTGAGGGTCAGGCTTAACACACGTTGTGTCACCGGGTAATCTTCAACAATCAAAATCTTGGTCACTATCGTTATCCTTTTTAATCGCGCCATCCTAGTTTGGAATGGCAAGTCATCGTTTCAAGTTGGAATTCGGATACTTATGTTACAGGTATTTCACCATTCGCCAGCAGTTATGACCGGGCTGTGGATCGTATACAACCTCATCCATAATTTGTCGCATCAAAAACAAACCGTAACCTCTGACCTGCGGCTCATCAAAATCGGGGGCAGGGATGCTGGTAGGGTCGAAGGAACGCCCATTATCATGTAACTCCACAATAATTTGGGGCGGAGTCCAACCCAACATGAGGTTGACCGCAATCCGGCCTCCATCATCGACATAAGCATGATCGACAATATTGGTGCAGCCTTCATGCACTGCCAGTTGGATATTGTAGATCGTTTGCTGCGGGTCAGACATACTATCCACTCGGCTGAGCATCTCACCAATACAGACGGCAAGGACGTTCAGGTAGCGGGCGTTTGCCGGTAATTCGAGCCGGACTACTTCTGATGTCGGCATAATGCTCATACTCCTTTTATGACAACCACGGTTTGGTCATCATCTTGCGCGCGTCCGGCGCTGAATTGGGCAATGGTTTGAAATAAGGTATCCATAATCGTCTGGGCAGGTGTATGGGCTGTGTTCGTCACCAGTTCTAAAAGCCTCTCGTATCCAAACATTTCACCCTGACTATTCCCTGCCTCATTAAAACCGTCGGTCGCGGCGACCAATACATCACCGGGGTTAAAATAAATGGCCTGATTTTCGCAGGTACTGTTGGGCAGCACACCCAACGGCGCACCATCGGCTTCTAACAAGGTTGCTTCCCCACCTGCTGGACAGAATATGACCGGCGAATGTCCGGCGTTGGCATAATATAAAACCTTTTCCGCATGGTCATACTGACCTACAAAAACCGTAGCAAACATGCTCAGCTCGGTAAAATCGTCGTACATTTCATCGTTCACCGATCCCAGAATATCGACCGGAGAAGGCCGCACGAATGAGCGTGTCTTACTGCGGAGCAGTGTACGTGTCATTGCCATCAACATCGCAGCGGGCATTCCTTTGCCGGTGATGTCGCCAACCGTCAAGATAAACGGTTCACCCGGCTGTTCCATAAAATCATAAAAGTCGCCTCCCACTTGTAAGGCAGGCAGTGCGCCAGCCGCCACATCCAACCCCGCTACGTTTGGCAAGCGCTGTGGCAGCAGATGGGTCTGCACAGTTTTCGCCAGTTCCATCTCAGTCTGGATGCGCGTTTGTACCAACGATTCACGGTATAGCAGCAGATTCTCGAACTGCGCTCCGGCTTGGTCACAGACCGCACGGGTCAACTTCAAATCAGGTGATTTGAAAGTATCCTGAACGCGCTGTAAACACAAAACACCAATAACATGGTCATCAACCCGAATCGGCTCAAGCAAGATGGTCGTCATACCCACTGGCATATAATCAACCGGCACACCGCTGTTGACGACCAAACGCGTACCACTGTCGATGACCTGTTCAGCCATATGCTGCAATGCGGATGCACTCATCATCGGCTGCGGATACTGGGCAATCACAGGCGGATCAAACGCCAGATAAGCCGAACAGGCATTCGACTTTACCAACCGCCCGACTTCGCGCACCAGCGACGTGAGCGCCTCATCAATACTCAGACGATTTCGCATAGATTGCGTCAGGTCATACAGTGCCAGCAGTTGATCTTGTGCCTCAATCAACTCATAAGTGGCATTGTTCAACTCGATTTCTTGCCCTGCTAGGTTGCCAATGACCAGCGCGTCCGCATCCAAACGGCAGCGCGTGCTGGCATCGTTGAAACCGAAAACCCAGAGATCAGCCACGATCTGGTTATTCAGCCGCACACTGGAATGTGCGCCTTGCTCTCCGGTGACGGGCGTTTCAGGCCACAACGCCAACCACATACCATCACTGCTGATACCGAAGGCCGTTGCACCCGAATCCAACCATGTCTGAGCAATAACGGAAACAGTTTTCCGATTACTGGTCAGAAAGTCTTTAAGAGGGTGAACGGTTTCAGCGGCAGCGATCATTATGTCAATGCACGTAACGCGGTGGCTTCATCAGGATGAATACTAAAGGCTTTGTCCAAGCGTGTCAGCTCAAAAATGACCTTGACCTGCTTTTGCAAACCACAGATCACTAAATCCCCATTTTGTTGGCGGCAGCGCTTCATGCCCTTGACCAACGTCGAAAGTGCGGTTGAATCCACAAACGTGACACCACTCATATTGATGATGACCTGTGCCGGACTCTGAGCGCTGACACTATCCAACCACGTACTCAGTTTAGAGGCTTCCAAAGCGTCGAAGCGCCCTTGCATCTCGCCAATCGCGATGTGATTAGTAGTCTTTGTCGAAAGTTCCATAAATCACTCCCTCATCCTTGCCCTTAACGGTGGGTCTTACATCCCAATGGAAAATGGACATTTCCCGGTGTTCGTACCCTCCATTCATTATACGACAAGGATTGGGGCGTAATACTTAAATGTTCTTACGAATTCGCAAAGCCTTCGTTTCCTTAACTCTATTCATCCATGACAAGGGGGTAACACTACACTAAACGGCGGAAAGATTTTCTGCTGAATAAAGTGGCACAACGTGACCTACAAAAGTCTTAGAAGTTCCCTCTGCCATGAAATGGAGAGGGGATTTAGGGGTGAGGATTATGGAAAACCAGCCTCAACCACTTAATGCAGTCCTGCCGACAGAGCGGAATCCTTTCATCTTTAAACCTTTGCTCTTATACTGGTCTCATAATCCAATCACTGCTAGGCGTATGGAGGAATAGATGCTTAAGGTATTCATCGGCGTTGTCCGCTTCCCGGACGACCGCGATTTTGTCATTATGGTGGATGGTGAATCAGGTCCCGTAGAAGACTCGGTACGGCAGGTCATTGAAGAAATTTGGGGCGAAGGCGAGATTGTCGTACAAACCTCCGGCGTAGACTTCACCGAATTAGTGCATTCCAAAAACGAAGGAGAACGTCCCGATGGTTATGTGTTAGGCTGCGAAGTCGGTGGCCTCAAGCGCATCAACTACGCCATCCAATATGCACGGCGAATGCACAACATGCCCCCTGACACTACAGAGACTGAATAACAGTGTTTAACTTTTTAATACGGCGTGTCTTGTATTCCTCCCTTGCCCTGTTACTACGGGGAAAGGGCTGGGGTTAGGGGTCTGATTTCTTTCTCAATCTTTATTAAACGTCATAATTCAGTTATCGGTTTCAAACATGACCACTTTTCTCTCGCCGCCCGATGTGGTTTACAAACTCACTTATTTGGACGCATTGCGCGAATTCCACGCTGAATTACACAACCTCGAACAAGACACCGTCACCCTGACGCAGGATTTTGAGAGCTATATCCGTTATCTCGAACGCCAGTCCACCAACGAACGGCGTGATGGCCTTGTACCCGAAACCTTTTACTGGTTGATTGATGACGGTGTCTATATCGGGCGCTTGTCGCTGCGCCATTATCTCAATGATCGCTTATTACAATTTGGCGGACACATCGGCTACGAAATCCGCCCCACCAAACGCCGCATGGGTTACGGTAAAGCCCTCCTCCATTTAGGCTTGGAGAAAGCCCGTCGGCAGGGCATCACCCGCGCACTCGTCACCTGTGACGACGACAACATCGGCTCCGCCAAAATCATCGAGGCCAACGGCGGCATCCACGAAAACACCGTGCTTTTGAATCACCGTGCCGTCCCCACCCGCCGCTATTGGATTGATCTGCCCGCCAAATAGTTGGAGTAATACCAATGGATTTCTTCCGCAAATTGTTTCCACCTCCACGAATGGCTAACGATCTCTATAAACTCGGGGATGAAGAAACCAATAAAGGTAATTTCCAAAATGCGATTGACTATTACAGTCAAGCAATAAAATTTCATCCCGATTATGCAGTGGCATATCACTCTCGCGGTATTGCATATGCCAAACTCAACGACCGGTCATCT
>JBBQLX010000141.1:0-15484 GCA_038328375.1 Aggregatilineales bacterium
CCGTAAACGAGGGAGGGAATAAATTCTAATATGATGATTCAATTGATTCAACAATGAAATACAAATCCAAGTGAAAAATTACTGGCAGCGGCATGACATTTGGTACTACGAGCAGCAACCATACACGCCTAAACTAAGGTCATAAGGATCAACAGTTTAGGAGGGACAACAGCATGTTAAAGCATGTACTCGTACCATTGGATGGTTCAAAGCTCGCTCAGGAAGCGCTGGATCATGCGCTCGAAGTTGTCTCACCGGATGGTCGAATTACTTTGGTGTGTGCGATTGAAGTCCACGATCCACCCGCATATGGTTATTACGCGCCAGTGACGATGCCTGATAATACAGCCACCAAGAATGAACTGCTGCCTATTGCCAAGCACTATCTGGAGGGATTGGCATCGGACATTAACAAAGATGGCATCAAGGTCGTAGTTGAAGTCACAATCGGTGATCCGGTGACGGTCATTACTGAAACCGCCGAGCGGCTGCATGTGGATGCAATTGTTATGTCTACTCACGGTCGCTCAGGGATTGGCCGGTTCTTATTTGGCAGTGTGACGAATCAGATTCTGGGGGCAAAGATTTGTCCGGTGTTTGTGATACCGAGCAAGCAAAATGTTGCTCACGAAAGACCCATGAAAGTTACCGAACACATCAACTAAGCACCATAGCAGGTAAAGATTTAAGGCGGGAGGACACATAGGTCCTCCCCTACAATAATGCATTTTTGTGGTGAACATTTACGGTGTGAAGTAGCAAGCAGTGAAATAAAAACACCCTCGACAGCATGATATGTCGAGGGTGTTTTTAATAATTGGTGGTTAATTCGTGGTGGGTGGAACAAGTTCGCGGATGTTATGTTTGACAGCATAACCAGCGGCTTCGGCACGATTGGCAACGTTGATCTTAGATAAGACACTGCTGACGTAATTACGGACTGTGCCTTCACCCAAGTACATCTTCATTGCAATCTGGCGATTGGTGAGGCCATCGGCAACCAGAGCTAGCACAATCATTTCTTGGGCGGTGAGGGCGGAAAAAGCAGCGGCATTATTGGCTTCGCCTGCTTTCCGCATTTCGGTGAAAACGGCAGCGGTCATTGAAGGATCGAGCATCCCTTCACCACGACTAACGCGATCAACCGCTAGAACCAATTCATTGTCACCAATACGCTTCAAGACATAACCGGATGCACCGGCTTGAATGGCGGCAAACAACAATTCATCTTCCGCATATGACGTAAGAATAATGACACGACAACCGGGAACAGTGGCAATGATCTGACGACAGGCTTCAATACCCGAAACACCCGGCATACGCACATCCAACACCGCAACATCAGGATGGAACTCCTGAGCCTTAGCAATGGCCTCTTCACCCGTGCCGGCCTCGGCAACTACGCGAAAACGCCCTTGACGTTCCAGTAAGGCACGAAGTCCCGCACGGACAACGGAATGATCGTCCGCAATTAGAATATTTACCGGAGTGGTCATGCAGTCCATCCTCACACAAGCTAATGAGAAAATTCAAGGTTAGAATAGAGACATCATTTCTACAATACAGGTTTGAAAACATTATGCAAAGTGACACTTATCCAGAAAAACGCGATACATCTGTCATTTTAACGCAACTTAAAGAAATTGCCTCAGCCGTTATGTATGCAGCTGAAGCTGATAAACTGGAAACGGTGCTGGAACGGATTGCTCAAGTTTCGTTACAACTGGTGAATGCTCAGTATGGAGCGCTGGGCGTACCCGACGGTAAGGGCGGGCTTCGTTTCTTTAAGGTTGCCGGATTGACTCCAAACCAAGCGTCGCATCTGACTCACCTACCCCGTGGTGGTGGATTGATTGGCGCGATTATGGAGGAACGGAAAACTATACGGTTGTCTAAAATGCAAAGTGATCCACGTTCGATTGGATTCTGCGCGGCACATCCGAGTATGACCAGTCTGCTTGGTGTACCGATCCAAATTGGTGAGCAGCTTTTCGGCTCATTTTACTTATGTGACCGGCTCGACAATCGACCATTTGATGTACAAGACGAATGGATTCTGGAAACACTGGCAGGTTATGCGGCAGTCGCCATCGCCAGTTCGCAGCTTAATGAGCAGCAAAGCCGCCTCGCGTTGTTGGTTGACCGCGAACGTATTGCGATGGAACTACATGACGGCATTATCCAATCGCTATATGGTATCGGAATGCATCTCGAATTGATGCGGCTGTCAGGCGGCGCTTCTGAAACTGAATTAGGCAACACGGTTGGCAACTTGAACGAAGTGATTGAGGACATCCGGCGCTTCATTATGGATTTAAATGGCGGCAACCAGACTGGAAAGAGTATACGAATCAGTCTATTAGACGTTTTAACCAAGTTGTATCCGCCAGATAACATACAAATTCTTTTAGAAGCGCCCGATATAAGTCCGCCCTTTTCACCAGCCGTGTTCGAAGCCATTTGCCAGATGGCGAATGAAGCCATTAGCAATGCGATCCGTCATTCACACGCAACAATCATTACCGTTCGCGCCGAGCAAATCAAAAATGAGTTTGTCATGAGTGTAGAGGATAACGGACATGGCTTTGATGTCACCCAATTAACTCATGATGAGGGTTTAGGCTTACGCAATTTACAGCAACGAGCTGCTCTTTTAAGTGGGAATGTCAATGTTCAATCGGATCCCAAAAAGGGAACCCGGCTGACGATTACGATGCCTGTGCGTCATTATTAACCAATAGGACGTTGTACATCCGTCATCCGAAAGGCATTATGTTCGGCAGTAGGGATTACATGCGATGGAGAGTATGTTAAGAGCATGATGAACATTAGCTCGCAACAGGTTTGGCTCTTTTGGTTAATGATGGATAACAAATTAATGTAATCATTATGCGGCGGACACGGCACGCCGTGTCCCTACGAAAATTCATTTATTCGTAGAGATGGCAGCCCCCGCACATTGATGACCTCATTTAATGGTTAAAGAACATTAACGGGAATGAGAGGGTTCCTGCCCGCAATAGCCATGCATCGCTGGTCGAGAGCTAACTAACAATATCTCATATAAAGAGGTGCAATTATGCTCGACAAGACGACCATTCGAGAATGGATGAGCAGTCCGGTTTTGACCATTCGCCCAGATGCAGCTATTAGCCTCGCACACTCGATGATGAAAGAACTTAAAGTGCGACGCTTAGCAGTGGTGAATGAGCAGAATCGATTGGTGGGCATCGTTACTATCGGGGATGTACGTGAAGCCAGCCCCTCCGACGCAACAACGCTCAGCATTTGGGAACTGAATTACCTATGGGCGCAATTGACGGTTGGGAAAATTATGAGCCACGATGTCATCATGGTTACACCACATGAAACCATCTTTGAAGCTGCAAAACTCATGCTGGAACATAAGATCAGTGGATTACCTGTCGTTGATGAAACAGGCAAGTTGATTGGCATGATTACGGAGTCAGATATTTTCAGGATGGTTGTTCGAATGGGTGCTGCGGAAACGGCTTGATGGTGTGCAGAACTACACTTCTAGATGGATGGTTTCGACCAGAGAGGCAGGGGCGACATGAACGTAGCTGAGATAATGACTGAACGACCGGCTACAGTGCGACTCCACAGCACGTTACGAGAAGTGCTGGATTTGATGGAGCAGATTGGATGCCATCATATGCCTGTGCTGAACACGGAAAATCATGTGATCGGTATCATTAGTGACCGAGACTGCCGATTAGCCATGAACTCCCCTTATATTATGCGCGAACGCTGGCAAGATGAAGAGTTGGTCAACCATCTGTATGCACGAATGATTATGAGCGCCGCACCGGTTGTGATCGCACCGGAAGACAATGCAGAAGATGCAGCGAAGCTCATGCTTTCGCGACGGATAAGCTGCTTGCCAGTGATGCGTGATGAAACGCTGGTTGGTATTGTGACACGCTCGGATATTCTGCTGGCATTCATCGGGCAAGCTGAACGGATTGTACATCGTTCATAAGCAAATCAATTGACGGAGGATAAACCCTCCGTCAAGATCAATAAAGCCCCGTAAACGGGACTCAATGACCGCTTTAGCGTACCTACTCCGTTCGAAAAATAGTGATCACAACCCCGTAGGGGAGCACCTATGTGTGCTCCCCTACGGGAAAATCACTATTGCGATGACATCGCGCGTAAAGGTGTATTTCCCTTATTTCTGAGTCTTCAAAAAGGTAGGGTCATCGACGAGCCTTCCGCCCCGTACTGTTGCGCCAATGACAATCGCGGCGGTGATCAGCACCATGTTTTTAAGGATGTACTGCCCTTCTAAGGTTGGGGCGATAGGGAAAATCGTCCACGTTTCTTTTGGGAACAGCACCAGCGGTGTGATCGTACCCATCATTTGCACAAACAGCAGCAGTAAGGTAGCCCGCATAAAAAGACCACTGATTAAGCCTACGCCGATCAAGCACTCCCATGCTGCCAAAACAGGCCGCGAAATATCCGGCGGAACGATGCCAAAGGTGAGTACCGAGATGGTTCGAGTCGCCAGTTCATCGGCAGGGCTGAGGCCAGGAACAAACTTCAGCACCCCGAACCAGAAAAAGACGATACCAACGCTGATTCTTAGGAGTGTGACTCCATTTTTCGCCATCCAGCCTGTAATGCGGCGATCAACATTTTCAAACTGGGCGTAAAATGATTGACGTTGGATCAAGATGTCCTCCTCATCCGAGATTGTTACAAAGCAGATTAAACATTATTGTGAATAATGTAACAATCAAATATGAGAATCAGATGAGAGGGAGGATTGAATTGCGAGTCGTTATCCAATTATAATGTGCAACTCGCACATACCCAGTGCGTAATGATAGCAGAGATCATTTGACCAATTCAGGAGAATGCAGACGCATGGCATCAACACAAACCGTAATCCGTACACAGGGTGTCGTCAAAGAATTACCACTGGGCAATTATACCGTTCATGCCCTGCGCGGCGTGGATATGGAAATTTATGCGGGCGAAATCGTGGGCATTATCGGGCCATCCGGCAGCGGCAAGAGTACACTGTTGGGATTGATTGGTGGGTTGGATACACCCACACGAGGCACGATTGAAATTGACGGCGTAGACATCAGCAACATGAGTGAAGACCGACTGACCGAGATTCGCAATGAAAAAATTGGTTTCATATTTCAGTTTTTCAACCTGATCCCGACCCTAACCGCGCTAGAAAATGTAGCGCTGCCGATTCAATTTGCCCGTAAACCCCAATTCAACCCCGATAAACGCGCCAAAGAATTACTGACAACATTAGGTTTAGGCGACCGACTGCGCCACCGTCCGTCCGAGCTATCTGGTGGACAGCAACAACGGGTGGCGATTGCGAGGGCGCTCGCAAATAATCCACCACTGCTGCTGGCGGACGAGCCTACCGGCAATCTCGATACCGAGTCCGGTGCAATGGTGATGCAAGCATTACGTGATATAAGAGAAAAATCAGGAACGACGGTGGTGATTGTGACGCACGATGCCAGCATCGCACAGCAGACTGACCGGGTACTCACCTTGGTCGATGGTACGCTCGTGCATGGCGTTGTGCCAGCGCTACAATAGCTCGCCGTTCATGATCTGTGTGATACATATGCGTATTCGTAAAAAGGTTGAAATCGGTTTCAGTCATGGTAGACATGGCGCTGGAATAGATTACAATACGTAATATACCGCAAACGAACGGGATTTTTTCTGCATGAAAGCGGATTTTGCGCTCGATTATGATGTATTAACGGTTGAGCGCCCACAAAAACTTTATTTGATGGCGCGGTTGGTTTCGAATGCGACACCGAACAGCCATACCCGCCGTCCATTGAATATTAGTCTGGTACTCGACCGAAGCGGATCTATGGCGGGCAACAAGCTGGAATATACTCGCCAAGCCGCACAATTTCTGGTACAACATCTCAGCGCGAGTGATACCCTCTCCATCGTGTTATATAACGAGCAAGTGACCACGCTCATCCCCCCCGACTCAGTTTCACAAAAAGACGCAATTAACCAACGACTCAACCAGATTAAAGCCAGCGGCATGACCAACCTTAGCGGCGGCTGGTTGGAAGGCTGCAAATGGGTTGAAGCTGGCCTCAGTGCGGACCAAATGAACCGCGTTATTTTGATGACCGACGGATTGGCGAATCGGGGTGTGACCAATACCGACCAATTGGTGGCACTGGCGAGGCAAAAACGTCAGGGGAACATCATCACGACAACTATGGGCTTGGGTACAGATTTTAATGAAGATTTACTCATCGCTATGGCGGATGCGGGCGGCGGCGCATTTTATTTCATTGAAAGTCCAGAAGTCGCGCCAACCATTTTCAAAGAAGAACTGCGCGATTTGCTGAATGTCGTCGGGCAAAACTTGACGGTAAGCGTTGAGATGACCGAGCATATTTCGACCGTCAATCAGCTTAATGCCTACAACATGCACAGTGATGGCAGGAGCGTTTCGTTCAGCTTAGGCGATATTTATGGCAACGAAGTCAAAACGCTGCTGCTGGAACTATCAATACCTGCCTTGAGCGAGATTGGTGAATGCGAGATCGCACGGCTGCGCTTTGAATATGATGAGATTAACAATGAGGGCAGCCAACATCAGTCGTTGGAGATGCCGATTGTGGTCAACGTCATGCAGCAGGAAAGTGATAACGAAGGCAACCAAGAAGTCCGGCGGAGTGTACTATTGTTGCAAGCGGCACGGGCGCGACGGGATGCTGTGGCAGCAGCCGACAAAGGTGAGTATGACCGTGCTTCACAAATCTTGAAGCTGGCGGCGAACGCGATTGAAGACTCACAAATCTTGCATAAGGAATTGGTCGAAGAGCATGAGGTCTTGCTGCAACAGGCCACTGAAATGCAGCGCGGTGATGAATTCTATGACAGCCGCAGCCGCAAGATGATGGCAACGCAGGCTATCTATACGATGACTGACCGGCACGAGAGTACGCAATCGCTGCGTTCACGCGAGGTAGAACGGCTGCTTAAGTCACCGCAAGAGGAACAGAAGCCGGGTGTCACGCCGATTGCTATCACATGGCGTGAGCAAACGATGCCCCTGAGTGGTGAACTGATACGCATGGGACGCGCCCCCCAAAACGAAATTATTCTGGAAGCGAAAAATGTCTCGCGTTTCCACTGCCAGATTAAACGCGAAAATGACCGGTTGGTGATCGAAGATTTAGGCAGCACGAACGGTACTTATGTGAATGAAGTCCGCATCAGCGAACCCCATATGTTGAGTGTCGGTGATATTGTGCGGGTCGGACACGAGCAAATCATTTTCCACGATCACGATTGAATTCTTTTTAACCACAAGCACTTAGAGGAAAGCAAGCATGTCCCAATACGAAACCTTTGCCGTCGAAGTGGCGGGTGTTAAGCGCGAACTGCGTAAATTTGAAATCCAACCGGGTGTGCAAATTGCTATCCTGAACATTCTGGGCGACACCGAATTTGTGGAAGCCGCTAGCAAAGAACTTACACCGCTGATTATAGCAACGACACCGGACATACTGGTAACGGCAGAAGCCAAAAGCATCCCACTGGCACACGCGGTTTCGCAAAAGATGGGCAACCGACCTTATGTGGTGCTGAGGAAGTCGCTCAAGCCGTATATGGGCGATGCTCTGCGCTCCGAGACATTGAGCATCACGACAGGCGAACCACAGACACTGTACCTTGATGAAAAAGACCGCGAACTGATTAAGGGCAAACGAGTCGCGCTGCTGGATGATGTGATTTCAACGGGCAGCACATTGCAAGGTATGCGCTTGATTATGGGCAAGGCCGGGGCGGAGATCGTGGCTGAAGCAGCAATCTTTACGGAAGGTGACCGCGCTGCATGGTCTAATATCATTGCACTGGGTCACCTGCCAGTTTGGATTGAGGGCAAGTAAGCAGTCGATTGTAAAGTTATATCACTGGGAAAGTAGAATATTGTGTCCAAACGATACTGGATCATAGGGTCGTTCGTTACGCTTAGTTTGTTCGGGCTGCTGCTGTTTACGCTTCCACAGGGGGAGTCTGCCGCATTCGCCCAAAATATAGAAGCGACATTAACTGCCGCGAAATTGCAGGTTGTGGTGGAAGTCGCACTCGCCAATCTGCGGACTGAACCCCGAACGGATGCCAAAAAGGTGACACAAGTTCCCCGTAACACAAGGCTGAAGGTGCTTGGTATCACCACCTACAATACCCAACTCTGGTATCTTGTCCAGATTGAAGGGGATGAGAAGGCTTGGATTTCGGACAGCATCTCACATGTGGATGGCGATGCAAAGCTGCTGCCGACGATTGATCTGACGGCGTTTTATGCGCCTACGGCAACTCCAACCAACACGCCGACTAATACACCGACCGCGACACTGACTTCAACACCGACAAATACGCCAACTGTTACCAGCAGCCCGACCGCGACAGCGACAAATACATCGACGAGTACCTCTACTGATACACCGACCAACACAGCAACAATCACCAGCAGCCCAACATTGACTGCAACACTAACTCCGCTGCCAACGTCTACACCGCGACCATCGGCAACTCCGGTTCCAGCTAGCAAAACGCCCAAACCGTCCGCGACATCTACAAAGGCTGTAACGCCAACACAGAACGCTCAACAGACGAGTACTTTACGACCGACCAACACACCGAAACCAGCAGCGACGAAGACTTCAACGCCGACCGCAACCAAGACTAAGTAATCGTGTGAAACGGGCGGGAAGAATTCCGCCCCTACAACAAGGCAGTATATCTGTGGAATAAATTACTGTTCTGTTGCGAGATCTAACACTAAAGGAAATGGTCGAAAAGGCGCAAGTTATGCGCCTTTTTGTTTGGGTGAGGCCATAACAATTAGTGCCAGTTATGGATATGGTTTTTGCATCTCTATGCACAAAAATTGCATTTTGTGCATATTTCGCAGATTTACCGCTGAATTGCACGGCGGGAAGCACGGGAAGATCCGCCGAATCGTCATTTTGGGTCGGCGGGTGGCTCGGTGTCATTCGCTGAAATAGCACAATTGCAGCGGGAAGCTCGGCTAGTGCCACCGCTGTGCAATTTGTGTCTGCCGCTGCTGTAGTTGCAGATGTTTATGGTGCTATTCGGCGCACAGCCGTGCGCCCCTACAAATCCACACATTGACATATTCACCCTCTTGATTGCAGCTATCTCTCTCCTAATTATAGAACAAAAATTCACACCATTCAACCGAAATTGGTTCGAGTTTTCAAACCTTTTGAAAGAAGAAAGTCAACGCATATCCGTAAGTGAGGTTCATTAGCGTATTCGATAGGTATAGGCGATATATGTTCCTGTCGTTTCTTTGCCTGCCAAATTTTCATAATCAAGTTCATCAATAAAATAATCTTTATCACCAGCCCGATTAGCCGCAATAATATAAAACCAGAGGGACGTTAAGTTGAATGGCTCATCACGTATATCGCTTGGAGCAAAATATAAAGCGGAGTCGAGTTCTTTTTGGGGAAGATCGCTCAAGTAATAAATTTGATAAGAATAACTTGGGGTAATTTGACTGAATCCGCTCCAATGTGGATCACTACGTACCCGATAATTCGTCACAAAAGGATAAGCTTTTACTTGCTCATAAGGGGAATTTATCCAATAAATAATTTTCTTAATCTTCATAAATTCACTGACATCGGTAGTTTCGCTATAACCTAATTCCGCATCCGGAATTATATGAATGGCAGCAGCAACCCGCTGCTCAACGCCATAATCTAGTGGCGGTAATAAGAAAAAAACCAAAGCGCACAGCACGACGATTATCACGATAATCCACAAAGGTTTCCGAATTCGAGGCAGTTTTAATTCTGTACTCGTAATACCAGCCATCTCAATTACTCTCAATCGTTCAATTGCAGATTGGAAAATCACAACCAGAAAAAGTATCCTAGCAAGAAATCTCTTCAAAAACAGGCCATTCCTCCCATACATTTCCCTACAAATGCTTTTATACTACAAAAGCGTTTGGACATCATTACGTTCTAGGATGTTTGACCTCCGCGAGAGCCAACATCGATTTTGAGGGAAAGTTTGTGAATAAATCCATTGAAAATATTAAAAGATCCAATCGTCATCAAATTGACGTTTATTCAATAGATACAATTCGCATTTCTGTAGCTCAGTACTCAATACCCTTGAACTTTTGTCAACCCGATTCACATATGTACGGGAGCAAATAATGTTTTTGAAACCCAGCCCCCGAAATATAATCATTAAACGCAGTACGATGTTGGCAGCAGCACCGATTTTCTTCCTGGTGTTACTGGCTTTATGGACAATTGTGAATACCCGCATTGATGCAGCAGATAACAAGCAGCTTGCGAATGATGTTTTTGAAGTCGTAAAGCAAGTACATGCTGACCCCAATACTGAATATCAAGGCATCGGCATGGCGCAAAAAGGAGCAACTTTATCGCTCTTTGAAAAATATGATGACACTGAGGCAGATGATAGCGCAGCCCTCGACTCCTCCGATAAACGGTGTTTCTCGGTCAGCGAGAATATACCGCCAATACTACCGGAACAGAGTCAATGGAACTAACCACCGTTTCGGATAAGCCAGCCGAATGAATAACCATCATCGTTGAACGTCCGCCATCCAAATTAAAGGCGCTGACGATATTCATATCGGTCGTTGGTAAATAAGCGCTAAGGTCACGGAGCGTCAGTCCAAGTACAGGTGTTGCAAGCAGGATGATGCGTCCACTGCTATCTTGAGCGATGATGGTGCGGCGCGTACTGCGATCTTGAATATTGTCGGTGAAAGCGGCGAAGCCATCCAAGACCAACATAGGGAATGCTTGCACGGCCTGTTCCAGCGGTTCACCTTGATACGGTTCGCGCAGGTTCGCCCGAATACGCGGCTGTCCGTTCTCAACTAGAAATGTTCCACCACGATCCGTATACGATTGACCGTAAACAACACCGTCCGCGACCAATAAGCCTAAGGCTATATCAGACGGATCGAAAAAATTAGCGTTCACAAAGGCTATCGCTTGGGGCAGCGCCATTGTCCATTCGCTGGCATTGAAGGCTTGCCCCGGTTGGTAGTGGGCGCGAAAGGTGTACTGCGCGGGATCAATCCGCAAAGCAACCATGCGGGTGATGGGGTTTAATAGGTCAGGATCATAGTTACGGCGATCAAGACCGGGCGCGATGCTCTGCCAACCGTTGCTCGGTACAATGGAGGATATTGCTAATGGAACGGGAGTCGCTATCGGTTGTAGGGTGAAGGAAAAACATCCACCTAACAGCAGTGCAATGAGTATGAAAAATGTGAATTTGGTTAGGTGCAAGGAATATCCCCATATATTAAAGAAATTGTTGCGGCATTAAATCCCCATTAGGTATACTGAACGCCGTCACACATTACTTGTCAATTGAACAGTTCGCTGTTCTCTATACGTTTTGCAGTAAAGGTTCAGCATGGTTGGAACTGTGGATATTGATTTTACCAAATACAGTGCGCTAGCGGTGGAAGATGATATCGGTGGTATGGCAATCATCGGGGTGATGATGCGCTATTTAGGGATACAAGCGTACATGAATGGTACAGGTGAAAGCGTGGTGGAATTGGCGATGGCAATGAAACCGCGCCCGAACATCATCTTTCTAGACCTCAATTTGCCCAAGACCAACGGCTACGAGATATTGAAGAAAATCCGTAAGGAAGCGCAATTGGCAAAAGTGCTGGTGGTAGCAGTCACCGCGCAAGATGCCGACACCGAAATTCCCAAGTGCATGGCAGCGGGGTTTGATGGGTTCATCGGCAAGCCGATTAGCCGATCACGTTTTCCACGCCAACTGCGACGCATCCTGAGCGGGGAGCCGGTGTGGGAAACTTATTAATTCCCGAAATTGAAATTTGGCTTGAAATAAAACCTCGTTAGAGTATGAGCTAATGGAGTTTTTATATTTCCCACGTTATGAACTTCATATGAATTTGCCTGTCAATAGGTCTCAAAGAAAAAAGTTAAGAGAACGATAAGCAAACTCACCAAATACTTATCAAAACAAGTCTTATACCCCCAATTATGAGGGGGGCATACAATCATCTCCCCATGATATAGTCCTGATATATCTGGCTACTTGATGACATGTGTAAGTGATTTCGGCAAGCTCAATTCATCATTAATATTGATGGTTTAAGAATGAAGCCGACATCCCATCTTTGTTCAGAGCCAATCCATCCTCGCATTGATTATGTGAACGTGGATAGACCCTTAACCATCATGGAGATGTTGGCTTTTTTGTTACGCATCAAAATAAGTCAATCAACACTCGCAACGATATTTGGAAGGAAATTTGCATGGGGATAAAAGCAGCACCAATTAATAAAATGAACACAAGCACGACAACTAATGTCGCGCTGTGGCACACCCAAGAAGCGGTTAACATACTCAACCAATTATCTGTAAAAACCGATCAAGGGTTGGATGCCAACACCGTTACCAAACGACTGGAAACCTACGGCACGAATGAATTAGTCGAGAAAGGAATCACGAGTCCTTGGGCAATTCTATGGGAGCAATTGACCAACCCACTGGTACTCCTGTTGCTGCTGGCGGCGGCTATTTCACTGGTATTGGGCAAAGTTGACAGCGTCATCGCGATTATGGCAATCGTGATTTTGAACGCGGTGCTGGGCGTGTTCCAAGAATACCGTGCCGAGCAAGCGATGGCGGCGCTCAAGAAAATGGCTGCGCCACTGGTACGTGTGCGGCGCGACCGTAACGTACAAGAAATCGCCTCGCGTGACCTTGTGCCGGGAGATGTGGTGCTGCTGGAAGCAGGGAGCATCGTTCCGGCTGACGCGCGTGTAACCGTATCAGCCAACCTCCAAGTACAGGAAGCCTCTTTAACGGGTGAGTCACAGCCTGTCGAAAAATCAACACCTGCCTTACGGGGCGACGATATTCCGCTGGGCGACCGCTACAACATGTTGTATATGGGAACGGCTGTCACGTATGGACGCGGTGAAGCGGTGGTCGTCGAAACGGGCATGAAAACCCAACTGGGACGCATTGCCGAACTCATCCAATCTGTGGAAGGCGAAACTACGCCTTTGCAACGGCGCATTAATGAGTTGGGCAAAGCACTGCTGATATTAGCACTGGTGGTGATGGCTATCGCGTTCGTCATTGGCTTATCAACAGGTGATCCAATCGATTTGGTACTGTTGAACGCTGTCGCGATTGCGGTGGCGGTTGTGCCAGAAGGTCTACCGGCAGTCGTTACAGTGGCTTTAGCCTTAGGCGCTCAACGGATGCTACGGCGTAAAGCGCTGATCCGCAAACTGCCTGCTGTGGAAACACTCGGTTCAGTGACCACCATTTGCTCGGATAAAACAGGCACATTGACCGAAAACAAAATGACCGTGACCATTGTGGACATCGCTGGTCGAAGTGCCACGATTGATGAAGTGGTTAAACGCAGCCAATCATTGAGTTCGATGAATGGCAGTGCTGTACCTGAACCGCAAGATACGGCACAAGCTTTACTATTGGTAGGCAACACCCTTGCTAATGATGCGCAGTTGGAAGGCAATGCCGAACAAGGTTTTAGAGCGCAAGGTGACCCGACCGAAGGCGCTTTAATCGTGGCGGCGGCTCGTTTCGGTATTGAGAAGCCCAAGCTCGACCAACTTTTCCCGCGTGTGGGTGAAGTTCCGTTTTCATCTGAACGCAAGCGCATGTCTACTGTGCATCAGCTTAATGAGACAGTAACACCAACTGGCGGTATTGCCTTTTACCTCAAACAATTCATGACCCAGATACAAAGGGAGTACATCACCTTCACCAAAGGCGCGGTTGACAGCCTACTCGATGTTTGTGACCGTGCGTGGGTTGATGGCGAGATTGTGCCAATGACCCCCGAAATCCGCACACGTATTGAGGAATCAAATAACCAACTCGCGAAAAATGGTCTGCGCGTGTTGGGTATGGCGGTACACCGGATTGCCGAGTTACCTAAAAACTGGACACCGGAAGAAGTCGAAACAGGGATGGTGTTCGTGGGCATGGAGGGCATTATTGACCCGCCACGTCCTGAAGTACGGGATGCAGTTGCCAAGTGCCGCACGGCTGGCATCCGTCCGGTGATGATTACCGGCGACCATCCATTGACAGCACTCAATATTGCCCGTGATCTGGGTATTGCTACTGATAAAGATACAGCGATGACCGGACGTGAACTTGATAAGCTCACACAGGCAGAACTTGAAGATATAGTTGAGCGTGTGCCTGTCTACGCCCGCGTGTCGCCGGAAAACAAACTGCAAATCGTGCAAGCGCTCCAAAACAAGGGACATATCGTGGCAATGACGGGTGACGGGGTGAATGATGCCCCGGCTCTCAAACGCGCCAATATTGGCGTGGCAATGGGTATCACAGGCACGGCGGTTTCTAAAGAAGCAGCGGATATGGTAATCGTGGATGACAACTTTGCCACGATTGTCAGTGCGGTGGAAGAAGGCCGAACCATCTATGATAACGTTCGCCGATTTGTGAAGTATCTGATGGCGAGCAACACGGGTGAATTGGTCGTACTGCTGGCAACACAGTTGATACCGGGAATGGGTATCCCCTTAACCACATTGCAAATCTTGTGGATGAACCTGATTACCGACGGTATTCCGGCCTTGGCGTTAGGTGTCGAACAAGCTGAACGCGGCGGTATGAACCGTGCGCCTTACGCGCCTAATGAGAGCATTTTCGGGCGCGGCTTAGCGCGGCACATTGTGATTGTGGGCATCTTGCTGGGTGTTAGCGGACTGGCGTTGGGACTCTGGGCATTCCACAATTTCCAAAACGGTGTACCAACCTTTCAAGCCAACACATGGAACACGATGGTCTTTTTCTTCCTGACGGTTGCACAGATGGGACACGCAGTGGCACTGCGGTCACACCGCGAATCAACCTTCACTATCGGCTTTACAGGCAACAAACTGCTGTTGGGCGCGGTAGTGGTAACCATCATACTGCAACTGGCAGCCGTTTATCTGCCCGTTTTCAACAACCTCTTCAACACCACACCGTTGACTGCTACTCAACTCTTGATCTGTATCGTCCTCAGTACCATCGTGTTCTGGGGCGCGGAAATCGAAAAGTGGCTTGTCCGGCGCGGTGTGTTGGCTTAGGTATTAAACGCATAGAAATAAAGAGGAGTATAAGACATGAATTGTCCAATTGATGGCAGCGAACTTAAAATCACAGAGCGACAAGGCATCGAGATTGATTATTGTCCACAATGCCGGGGCGTATGGCTTGACCGGGGAGAACTCGACAAAATTATCGAGCGCACGATGCCCGAAATCACTCAACCGCCACCTGTTTACCGTGACAGTGACCGAAAAAGTTACGATGATGATGACCGTTACGAGAAACGCAAACGGAAATCCTCAATCTTAGGCGATCTA
>JBBQLX010000142.1:0-15220 GCA_038328375.1 Aggregatilineales bacterium
CACCTCACACGCAAAATAATCCCCAACCCGCCGCACTTGGTCAACCCGTCCCACGGGCTGCCACGTCTTATAAAAAATACGTTCCTTCTCAAGTTCCAACATGCGCGGATCAGTGTACCATCCAGACGGCAAAGTTTCCGCTTGTGAAAGATCATCTGTCGGATTAAATTTACTTAAATCAAGAGGCTGTTTCAGTGTATCAAAATTCAAAGGTTCCATAATTCAATCCCCCTATCAAGTTAGAACAGAATAGAAAAGCAAAGGGAACAACCATTTAAGGTCATTCCCCAATATGAGATTGTTTAGTTATCGAAGGTCATTTATCTGCGAGGGCAAGCAGGCATAACGTATAACTGGAACGTGGAAGTTCCACTAAAGGAGCAAAAAACGAAACAGGCTTCGTCATCAATACGAACACTAAAATACAATTCGGTGGGTAGCCAGCAAAAAGGCCAATCCCAGAATTGCGACGTTCATAAACAGAAAAATAGAAATGAACATACGCTCGACAGCCGTCATTCCCAAGAAAAGTTTCTGAACTTTTACCTCGTTATCGTCAACAATTTCCATGCCAATATCGTTATCAAAATCAATGCTATCGTCATCATCATCAGTTGTATTGCGAAGTTCATCTAACATCTCACTGCCCTTTGGTCAAAACATCAATATAAACGTAGAATAGCCGAGAAAATCTGCACTGTCAATTTACCCGTTTCCAGACCCCGTCCGCCAATCGGAAAACAGCGTTACTCTGCTGCACATTAGCACCTTCACCAACCTCAACAACCGCCCTCAATTGAACGCTTGCATCTGTTCCCACCTCAGTCTGTACAGAGGTAACCAACTTCTTGCTAGCGGGTACACTTGCATTAAATCGCGCATATGCCAATTCACGCGCCACATCATCCCGAGTATCATAAAGGCTTAGGAAATTCGTTTCATCCCGCTTCTGAATAAGGTCATCTTCGACGTTTAGCCGCCATGTCAAATAATCACGCCAATCCAATCCGGTTTGCTCAAGTGACTTCGCCGTAACCTGTGCCAACAAACCAATATTGGAATCTGGTCGCAGTGCAGATACCAATTGCCCCACTGTCTTTGGGCCATAATTCGTAGCCAAGCTGTCCATTAAATTGGAATTCGTACCCACCTGTGCCAATTGTCCAACCAACCATGAAGTAATCGCTTGACGTAAATAGATCGCATCAGCCGGATAAACAACCTGAATAGCGTTGGAGGCTTGCCCGACTAAGCGGTCTGCAAATTTCTCCGCCACTTCAAGCTGCAAATCAGTGTCGAAAGGCATATCGGTACGCGCTCGGCGTATATAGGGTGAGGGTATTTGTAAACGCCAATCATCGCCCGCGGCCCATGAAACTTGCAATGTCTCATCCGGGATAATTTCTACCGTCAAATCGGGCAGGGTTCCGCAAGTCAATGCGCTACAGGCAGTTTGAAACCACGCCGCCACGCGCTCAGCCACCGCTTGTCCGAATGCTTTATCCACCATTTGGTAACGCACCGTGACATTTTCTATCTTCTGCACTTCAAGTTCACCCCAGAAAGTATAATCCGGTGGAACATGATGCCACCCATCCTCATAATGCCAGTAAAACCATACTCGCGTATAAGGCACACCATTCACGATTTCTTGGACGTTGACCCTCGCTCGTGTGCGATCAACCTGAATAGCTGAAATCTCACCAGACAGTTGAACACCCTGCTGCATTTTGAGGTTTTGATATTGATTGAAGATTTGCTGTTGAATCTGGAGCCAATCGGGAGAAGCACTGCGTTGAATAGCCGAAAAACTAGCAAAGTCTCCCAACCGTAATGCGGTCACCTCAGCATCCACAGTGCTGCGCAGGGATTGTTCAATTTCCTTTTCAACCGCGTCCAACCGCAGTACAACAAAGGCACCAATGCCTGCGAATATCGCAACCACGATCAACAAGAAAATCACGAACCGTATGCGAGAAGCGCGTCGTTTGCGCGCAAATACCTTGCCCTCACCACTCCGCTGAACCCGCGTCTTTTCAGCTTCAATTTCCCAATCGTAACGTAAGCCCATGAACCTATCCTAACGCTATATCGCCAGCGATTACACGCTCAATCGAACCGTCAGCTTGACGGATATTGAGCGCTCCATCCCTGTCAACGGATTGAGCTAAACCAACGACTTCTTGCACACGAACCTGTTGACCAATTGTGACCAACCGCTTTTCCCAAGTATCGAACAACTCGGCGCTGCCTAGCCGTTCTGACCAATAATCAATCCACTTCAGCAAATCCACCAGCAAATCAAGTCGATCAACCTGCCGACCCAACAAAGGCTCGATACTAACAGCTTTATCTACCAAATCAGTCTCCGAGAAATCAATCCGCACATTGATTCCCATTCCCAAAACCACGCCGACCAGATTCTCACTTGCCCACAAGACTTCGGGTAATATCCCTGAGACTTTTAAACCATTGATCTGCACATCATTCGGCCATTTGATACCCACTTGCTCGATGCCTAACTCGCTAACAATATCAGAGATCGCCAAAGCACCCAGCATGGTAATCTGCCGCAAATCTTCAACACGAGGATGCAAAACAACCGAAACAATCAACGCACTTCCGGCAGGCGTTTGCCATACACGGCCTAAGCGTCCCTTGCCTTTGACCTGTTCATTTGCCACAACAATGGAACCGCTCGTTGCGCCTTTAGCCAACCAGTCCATCGCCACATCATTTGTGCTACCAATTTGGTCGAAAAACTGAACAGGGCGTGGATAAACGCGATCAAGGAGTTGCTTTTCAGTCAGAGTCATCGTCTACAAACCTCTTTCATCCTGCTGATTGTAGCATCTTTAGGTGGGCTGTAGAACTATCAACACTGCAATAAGATTGCTATACTTTCTATTGTAAATCGCAGTTGCTTACATCATTGATAATCAAATTTTATGAAAGCGAAACGATGGATCACCTTTATACACCTTGGCGCATGGCCTACATTCGTGGTGAGAAAAAGCCCGTTGAAGGCTGTGTCTTTTGCCAATTAGCCGCCTCAAAAGACGACAATAAACAGGTCATTGCCTACTCTAAATACGTGTTCGTGACGCTCAACAAATACCCCTACAATAATGGTCATTTGATGGTCATTCCCTACGAACATGTCCCCAGTTTAGAGGCACTCTCACCTGAAGCCCTCACTGATTTGATGTTGACGACCAATCATGCGCTTGCGGTGCTGCGGAGAAACTACAATCCGTCTGCCTTTAATATCGGCGCGAACATCGGGGCTGCTGCTGGCGCTGGCATCGCCGAACATTTCCATCTACATATTGTCCCGCGCTGGCCGGGTGATGCCAACTTCATGACAGTCATCGGCAACACTCGCGTTATTCCTGACACACTCGAAAACATCTACGCCGAACTCAAAGCAACTTGGCAAACTTTATTTCCAGAGGAAGCAAGCTCATGACACAGGATAAAAACGCTCTTGATGCAGTGATATTGGCAAGCGCCCGCACACCTCAGGGCAAATTTTTGGGCGGACTTGCCTCGCTTTCGGCATCCGAACTCGGTCAAATCGTCATCAAAGCGGCTGTCGAACGCAGCGGAATCAACACTGCCCAAATTGATGAAGTCATCATCGGCAATGTCGTCAGTGCCGGTGTAGGACAAGCCCTTCCCCGTCAGATTAGCATCGGCGCAGGCATACCCGAACACGTCGGCGGTAGCGTCATCAATAAAGTCTGTGGCAGCAGCCTAAAAGCCGTGATGTTAGCTTCCAACGCTATCAAGGCACAGGACGGCAATCTCTACATCGCTGGCGGCACCGAAAGTATGAGCCGCGCACCGTATCTCAACGACTCGGTACGCCAAGGCAACAAATACGGCGCAGTTCAAATGCGTGATGCCCTTCAAACCGATGGACTCTGGTGCGCCTTATGTGATTGGAGCATGGGCAACGCCGCTGAATTTATTGGTGAACAGTTTGAAATTAGTCGCGATGAAATGGATCAATTTGCCCTACGCAGTCACCAACTCGCAGCCAAAGCAACTGATAAAGGCAAGTTCCAAAGCGAAATAATCCCAATTTCAATCAAATCGCGCAAAGGCAAAACGGTGATCGGGCAGGATGAAGGCATTCGCCGCGATACCACTATCGAAGCACTTTCCAAATTGCCGTCCGCTTTCAAACCCGATGGAAATGTTACAGCAGGTAATGCCCCCGGCATGAATGATGGAGCCGCCGCTCTGGTCGTCAGTAGTCGTGCCTACGCTGAGCAAAATCAGCACCAACCGATTGCTAGAGTAGTTGGTTATGCTCAGGCAGCCGTCGAACCCAAATCCATCTTTTATGCGCCTGTCAAAGCCATTCCTTTAGCACTACAACGCGCAGGGTGGTTAATGAGCGATGTCGATCTCTTTGAGATTAACGAAGCCTTCGCCGCCCAAGTCCTTGCTGATGTTAAAGGACTCAAACGCGATGGTTACGAATTACCGCTGGAAAAATTGAATGTGAATGGTGGTGCTATCGCGCTCGGTCATCCGCTCGGTGCAAGCGGTGCGAGGGTTCTCATTACGCTTATTCATGCCCTAAAAGTTCATGGGCTAAAACGGGGAATTGCCGCCCTATGTTTAGGTGGTGGCGAAGCGGTCGCGCTGGCAATCGAACTCGAATAATCAAATCAGACTTGAGCCGTACTTATATTCGGCTCAAGCTGCGGCAATGTAAACACAAACGTTGTCCCCTTCTCAAGCTGGCTATTGACGTGAATACTACCGCCATGCGCCTCGACAAAACCGCGCACAATCGCCAAGCCCAAGCCTGTCCCACGCCGACCATCACTGGTTTGAGTACGTGATTGTTCGCCGCGATAAAAACTTTTAAAAACATTGTCTATATCGCTCGGTTGAATATAAGAACCGCTGTTATACACACTGATCTCAGCCTGCCGGTTTTGCTCATGTGCATCAAGCGTAACTTCCCCACCGTCCGGCGTATATTCGAGCGCGTTATCAATCAAGTTATACAGGATGCGTTGAACCTTATCCGGCGCGATATACAGCATATCGACCTTCGGATCCACCTTCGCTGATAGCCGAATTGAACGTGCTTGCGCCCGCAAATTCATGTTGCTGAGCGTATCCGATACCAGATCCCGCAGCGATGTCTTTTGGCGCATCAACGGCACATACCCCGTATCAAGCTGTGCCAGATCAAAAAGATCATTGATGAGATGTCCCATATGGGTAATCTCATTCTGCATATTTTGCTGATAACGGCTAATGGTTTCGGTATCACTGACCACCCCATCCATCATCGCCTCATTCATCGCTCGGATAGCGGCTAATGGCGTTCGCAGATCGTGAGATGCCCATGCAATCAAATCACGTCGCATTTGTTCAACTTGCCGCTTTTGCTCCTCAACTTTTTCCAAGTCAGTCGCCATTTGGTTAAACATTTCTGCTAGATGAGCCAAATCATCGTTGCCCACTACAGCTAACCGCACTTTCCAGTCTGAACGTGCCAGCGCTTGCACACCTTTTGACAACTCATGGATGCGGTCGCGCAGAGTTCGTGCAATAAAAAACGTCGAAACAGCCGAAATTATGCCTGCAAACACCAGCAAGCCCGTTGTTAGCACAAGGTCATGTTCCTTGATAAACATCAACCGAGCTGTAATCCACACATTGATGAACACCAGCACAACCGTCAACACGATGATCGCAAACAACGCCGCCCGTAAACTCAAAAACCGTTGCAGCATCCGTTGTTGGTAGAGCAGATAAGTGATGCCTACTGTAATCAGGCCGCTGCTGACCATATAGAGAAACAGATTTTGTATATCTTCAGCAGGAGGGTTTAGAGCTGGAACAACGATAACCATTGCCAACAGAAAAGCAACAAGCACCGCTACAATAAGCTGAAAGAGAGGTGTAACTTTCATAATTCTGGCTCAAACTTGTAGCCTACACCCCATACTGTTTGGATATAAGTTGGTTGGGCAGCATCAGGTTCGATTTTCTCACGTAAGCGCCGAATATGAACAGTGACGGTACTTTCATCACCGTAAAACTCATATCCCCACACTTGGTTAAGTAACTGTTCACGGGTAAATACCTGCTGCGGATGACGCGCAAATAACCATAAGAGATCAAACTCGCGTGCTGTCAAAACCACCATTTCGCCTTTCAATATCACCGAACGCCGCAGCGGATCAATCTGAAGGTGCTTAAATTCGACCGGTTTTTCAACACTTTCTGTATCATTTCCCGCTCGGCGCAAGACAGCCTTTACTCGCGCCACAAGCTCACGTGGACTAAACGGCTTGACCACATAATCATCTACCCCTAACCCAAAACCGGATAGGCGGTCAACCTCATTCCCACGCGAGGTCAGCATAATAATCGGAACATGACTTTGCTCTCCCGCATATTCGGGCGCGTTACGAATCGACCGTGCTATCGAGAAACCATCAATTCCACCCGGTAACATAATATCCAACAGGATCAAATCGGCGTGTTTCTCTTGCAATAAAGCCAACGCACTTGCGCCTGTATCCGCCTCGATGACCGTGAAGCCATCTAGCTCTAAATAACGGCGCACGACATCCCGCAAAGTCGCTTCATCATCGATAATGCAAATCGTTTGTATTTTCATAATATTGCTATTATACGGTCAGTCGATTACAAGAAGATTACGCGTCCTCACGGAACAATCAGATTGGCTGGCAAGCTAAACGCATTATCGGGGTATGCCACAGCTAACCGCGTCCCATCATCAGGATTATACCAACCCAAAATGACACGATACGAACCAGACTCAATTGCTGTAGAAGCATTGATTGAATGCCGTGTAACAAACTGTTCCCCGACTTGCCAATAACGTGTTGGCAAAGTGGGCGGCGCATCTCCCTGCCCCACAACCTGATTATTTGCATCAAGTGCCTGTACAAAAACCGTATCGTTAGCAGATAACGGAGCCACTGACTTCCACAACAAGCTCAACCTATTGCCCTCAAGCTTATACCCAATCAACCTGATCGCATTACCAAATACGTTCGGTTCAATCGAAGTCAAGCCCTCAATCTGCTCCATCGTATTTCTCGGCGCAAATCCACCCATATCCAACATCACACTATCCAACGCTCGGTCATTTTGATCGACCGCATTTACCAGCGTTTTATCCGCATAATTCCACCAGCCAACTTGTACCCGCAATCGTGAAACCGCTTCACTGGATTTGTCCAATGTAATCGCATAGCTATCCGCATAGATCGCTCCTGCCTTCCACGTTGAAGTCCGTTGTCGCCCCGCACCGGGATAACTATCCACCTTCCCAATATCTGTGCCATCGTCCCGTGTGGCATGAAGATATAGACTGTAATCATTAGTCGAAGGCTTGATCACCTGCCAATAAACAGTAATGGGTATAGTATCCCCGGGAAAATAGCGTTGATCCGCCACTTCATAACCAACTAAAGCCACATCACCAAATCGCCCATAAACCGACTGGGCACTATCCGGCACTTTTTCAAGGATTGGTGGAGGTACATATTGGGGCGCAATGCTCCCAAACGGAACGATTGTAGCGAAAACACCAAACGCGATTGGCAGAAAATAATATCCGGCTTTCGTCACAGGCCATTTTAAAAATCGCGATATAAGCGGCCTAATCCGGTAACACCCAAAATAAATTATGCCTGTTGCTCCCAGAATGGAAATTGCTGCATTAAACGGAAACAACAACCGCCCCTGCGACGCATAAGTTTGTGCTGTCCAAACCGCCACACTGACACTGCCTGCCACAATAATCAGCGCCAGCCCTATCATGATCACACCACTGTCAACCCAATCGTAAGTTTCGCTATTTGATCTTCTTGCTTGTGACCTTGTCTTTAGCCAGACAAATAACGCAGTCGTTAAACCGATAATCATCAAGATGCTGGCGATGTCCACAACATCATAAAACCAGCGGTATGTCATGATATTGACCGCACCGAAAAGCGCCCAATAAGCAAAACGAAACCCTTGAAACTCGTCGATGAGCGTTTGCAGTCCAAAACCACCAATGCGCGGCCCAGCCACCGCCACCATCGTACTTGTACCAAAAAGTTCGCCGTAAAGTATGATGTTGCGTAGATACCACCAACCAGCGACCACCAACCACACCATCCCAACTGCTAAAACAAACGTGATAAATCCACGCCAATCCAGCTTCTTAGAAATTGGTTGTCGCTTGAGTACCTCGTAAATAGGATGACGCAAAAATACCCATCCGCCGCCTAAAAGCACAAACGGCATCAGCACCAAACCGCTTAACTTACTCAGTGAGGCCAGCGCCACCAACATCGCAATCAAAAGACTGTGTCGCATTGAAAACTTCGAACGATGAATCAGCACAATCATCTGCCAGATAATCAGGCTGTTAAGCGCCGTCACCAAATTATCGTTATTGACCGAACCCGTGATAAACAAAAACATCGGGTTAAATGCGGTCAACGATGCAGCTAATACGGGCAATATAGGCGAGCCAATATCAAGTTGCCGTGCAGCCTGATAAATCGAAACAACCGTCACGCATCCCAAAAAGATACTGAATAGTCGAATGATGTAAATCGCCAGAAAGGTGCGCTCTAACGGAGGATGAACCGCATCATGTAGCACAAGATTCTTGTTGCCCACATTCCCCGGAACACCTGCGACCGCATGAGGATTCGGCTGCCGAACAGTATCAAAATCACTGCGGTCAATACCTTTGACCAGAAACGCCGCCACCAAATAATAGAGGGGCGGTTGGCTGCCTTCCTGCTCATATGCGGTTTTCACACCGGGATGCTGCACCGGAAGTTGTCCCGTATCAGCAATCGTGTTAATCATCCCAAAATGCCACAGTTCGTCAGAGGCTTCTAGCGGAGGAGTTGCCCAATCGTAAATCAGGCTCAAGACGACAAAAACCCCAAGTAGGATTACAAGGGGTAAATCAGCCTTTCGCCGCGAATGTTGATCTCGAATATTCATAGGAGATCATTCTAGACAACGCGTCAAGGCTAAACAAGTTTGAGAATGTGCTGGCCATTACTAAAAATCGAACGCCCTAAAAACTTTATCGAAAAATATCTTGGCGTTCTCATATGCCTTGGCGCTCTGTACGAAGCCTCCTGTGGATGGCGATTTGTTTTCGTATTGATATGCGCTGTTATTTCACACGGACTCACTATCACGTATTCTGCGCCAGCATCTCACGCGAATTTTCGATGTAGCTCAACGATTGGTGACGGAAATAGGTGTTATACAACTCAGCGTAATGCCCACCCTGCTCCATCAACGACTCATGATTACCCTGCTCGATGATCTTCCCCGCCCGCAGCACAATAATCCGATCAGCACTTCGAACCGTACTCAAGCGATGAGCAATCAGGATTGAAGTGGACTGAGCCAGAATTTTATCCAGCGCTTCTTGAATTTGGGTCTCGGTAAACGGATCAATGCTAGCGGTCGCTTCATCAAGGACAAAAATCGGTGGACGTTGCAACAGGACACGCAGCAAACTTACCAATTGTCGCTGCCCCATGCTCAGGTGTGCGCCACGTTCACCCACATCCGTTTGGAGGCCATCCGGAAGCGTTTCCAGCCATTCACCATTACCGATACTGCGTGAAATCGCTTCAACCTCAGCATCAGTCGCATCCGGTTTAGAATAACGAATGTTATCGGCAATTGTCCCGCTGAATAGGAACGGCGACTGTTGCACCATGCCTAATTTGCTGCGGAAGGATTGTACATTGAGCGTCCGAATATCCTGCCCGTCAATCAGCAATTCACCGGCTTGGAACTCATAAAAACGGGCAATCAGCTTGGCAATCGTACTTTTGCCCGCACCCGTATGCCCCACGAACGCGATACTTTCCCCCGGTTGAATTGTCAGCGAAAAACGGTCAAGTACAGGTGTACCCTCTTTGTACTCAAAAACCACATCCTTAAATTCGATCTTGCCATTGAGTTTTTCGATATGCACATCTGCAATTTGGTTAACCTTATTCGTCGAGTCAATCAGCGCGAAAATGCGTTCCGCCGAGCTTAAACCCTGTTGAAGTTGTCCCCAAAAACTCGCTAAGTTAATAATCGGGAACCAGAACCGCTCCACACTTTGAATAAACAAATACCATGACCCAACGTTGATGGCTCCAGTAACCACGGCCTGTGCGCCAAAATAGATAATCGACGCACTGCCGAAACCAGCAAGAACATTCATAACAGGGAAAATCAGCGCCAGCACAAAACCGCGTTTCAAGTTGATCGTATAAGACTGTTTATTGACGCTAACAAATTCTTCGTAAATCAAATTCTCGCGTCGAAAATTCTTCGCGATACTGATGCCCGAAACGCTTTCTTGAATATTGTCATTCACCGCAGCCATTGCCCGTGAACCTTGCCGCCCTACAACCCGCGAGAGATACCGGAAGACCAGCGACAAAGCAACGAATATAGGCAGCCACAACAGCACCAAAAGCGATAGTTCTTTGGATCGGCTCACCATCACAAATCCGAGAATGACAATCTGCACGATTTGGACAAAAATATCGCTAAAAATGACCAAAATATTGCCGAATTCTTGCGTGTCGCTAGTGATTCGGCTGACGATTTTGCCCGACTTATTATCATCATAAAAACCAAGGTCACGGTTGACCGCTGCGGCAAAAGCATCGCTCCGCATTTGACTGATGCCATCACCAATCAACCGTGTAATCATCCGCCCGCGCCACCAATTACATAGGTAATCAATAATGGCCGCGATGAACAAGCCTCCCAGCAGCAAGACCAACTGAGGTCGGTCTTTTTGATCATCCAACAACTGAATAGCGCTGGCGATTAAAACAGGGAAAACCGTTCCCAATACTGAATAAAACAGCAGCAGACCAGCTATCGTCCATAGGACACGCTTTTGATTGGCAAAATAACTGCCGATGCGCTTAAAAAGATAACCATCTGAGTACAGACGGTCATATGAGTCTTGGTTGAGTGAATTAAACATGCCCATATTAGCCTCGTGCAGCATCCACCAGGGGCTGCGTTGTTTCCTCATATCGCGCAAAAATTCGGCGGTAAGAATCCGATGATGCCAGTAATTCTTCGTGTTTACCTTGTGCCACAACCTTGCCCCGCCGCAGCACCACAATATGATCAGCCCACCGGATTTGTGACAGTCGGTGCGTAATCAAAATCGTGGTACGACCTTCAGAAGCCGCCCAAATAGCCTGTTGAATCCGGTCTTCCGTCGCACTGTCAATCGCGCTGGTGCTATCGTCTAAAATTAAGATCGGTGGATTAGTGACAAACGCCCGCGCAATCGCCAACCTCTGCCGTTGACCACCGCTGAGCGTCACGCCGCGCTGCCCGACAACTGTCTCATAACCTTCGGGAAAGCTCTCAATAAACTCGTGTGCCTGAACCTTTCGGGCAACGGCCTCAACGTCTTCTTGTGTAGCAGTTTGCTTGCCAAAACGAATATTGTCCGCAATCGAACGGCTGAACAAGAAAATATCTTGCTCGATAATGCTGATTTGTGAACGAAGCGATGCCAAATTCCAATCCCTCACATCCACACCATCAATCAGCACTTTACCAGAATCAACATCATAACTGCGGTTGATTAGCTTCGTAATCGTACTCTTGCCCGAACCCGTTTGACCAACTATCGCGACTGTTTGACCGGGCTCAACTGTAAAGGAAATATTCTGTAACGACTGGTTCGTATCACTGTATCCAAAGCTTACGTTTTCAAATGTAATACGACCTTGAATGGTCTCACTTCGTCCAGCGTTATTCTGATCAAGATCGGTTTTGGCATTGATAATGGTCAGGATGCGTCGTGCGCTAGCATAACCAAGTGCCACTTGCGAGAGTGACCGCAGCGACGAATAGACAGGGAATTGATACAGGAACAACAAACCGAGGAAAGCGACGACTTTTCCCGCGTCAATCAGTCCTAATTCGTAGAGATAAATCGCTTGGATAAGTCCGCCGATGGTCAGCAGCGACAACAGCAAAAACGAGATATAACGCGCTTCGATATAACCCTGCTTAACGAAATAACCACGTACTTCACTAACCGATTTGTTAAAAGCGTCGATCTCTTGCTGTTCGCGGGCTGCACCCTTCACCACTTGCAATCCATCCAACGTTTCTGCAAGTCGTGCGTTCATGTCGCCAAAAGTCGAGCGCACACGCTGGGCAATCGGATTGAGCGTGCGTATAAAACGATATTGCGCGATAAAGTACAACACCAAGAAGATCGTGGGTAGTATGATGAACGAAGGATAAATCGTTGGGGCGGTAAACAACGGGACAATCAAGAAAAAACCCGACCCAACAATCATATTCATGCCCGGGTTCATCATCAGGTTCATTTCACGCACATCATTGGTCACACGAGCCATGATTTCGCCTACAGGTTGGCTATCATGAAATTCCATACTCTTGCCGAGTAAACTTGCGTACAACTCGTCGCGCACATCACGCTCAATACGCTGCGAAAAGGTTTCCGCGCAGAAGTTACGCATCAATTGCAGGCAGCCACGCAGAAATTGGGAGATAAGAACACCGAGTGTGGCATAAACAATCACATCTTGTTGATTTCCGGCGATAACGGCGTTAAATGCCACCCCGATAAAGTAAGGGACAGCAGCCGCAAAAGCAGCATTACTAAAAGCTCCAACAACCATCAGGATACCCACGAGTGGATGTCGGATGATGTGAGAAAGAATGAACCGGAACGGATTAGAGTGGTTGGTCTTAAAAGGAACGTGCGCGACAAATTCAGCAGACATAATTAACCAGCGATTTCTGAAATGATTTTCCGAGAAAGTGATTGGGATGGATAAACTTATGGGTTGTAAACGGTGAAACTAACCATAAAAGCGTGGTCTTATCGTAGCACAAATGTAAGAGGCTATATAATGCCAATTTGCTAAACATGAACTGTACAAAAGTCTACTTCACACCCTCCAATCAGCCCATGTGCCAGAAAATAAGCACAAAATCCCACAGTTTTAAGCATTAAACTGGCAAATAATCACATTTTTTGCAGATACTTCCATTCTTCTATTCTTTAACAATTTAGTACTACTGAAATTGACAATCGCATTCCTGTAGGGATGAGGCGTGCCTCATCCGCCGCAACGTATTCTCAAACGATTTCTCTTATAAGGCCTCACATAACTCGCCAAAAACCTTCACAAACCAATTCCTAACCATCTATCAACCTCTATCAGCAATTTCCTCCCTCAAAATGGTTAATAAATTGCTTGCCAAAGAGTTACATTTTGGTAACCCATTCCATCCTCTTTTGTGCTACGCTGTTCTTATAAACTTCTCACTTATTTGATCTTGGCGTACTTGGCGACTTGGCGGTTTAATGAATTTCTCTCTTCTTTTCTCTGTGTCTCTGTGGTTAATCTCTATTGCATTTCGCTTTGCATTTTCGGCGGATTACTCCCGCACAACCGCTGCGACGACACCCCAATATGCACGCGGCGGACACACGCGAGCAATCCGCTGCACTCAGCGGTATCAGCCGAGCCAACCGCGTAACAAATGTGACAATTCAGCGGCATCACGCGAGCTTCCCGCCGGTCATTTCAGCGGATTTAATGCAAAATCTGCAATTATTGTGCAAATTTTGCATTTAAATAACCGTAGACTGACGACTGCTTAAGGAATAGTAACCGACTCAAGAGCCAAATGATCTGCCCCATCCGCTTGTAAAAGTCGATTACCCGTTTGCCAATCGTAAACAATCAGTTCGAGTTGATATTGACCGGGGACAATCGTAGTAGGTAACGTGAGGCTGCGATAATCAATATAAATCTTTCCCGTCTGCATTGCATTGGTATCGACCACTTCGTTCCCATAGTGGTTGATCGGCCCGTCTGATTGTGCGACCAAATTCCCCGCTGCATCCAGCAAATGTAACCCTATCGAGTAGTTATTCGTCGGCGTTTGATCCACTTTCCACCACAAATGCACATCAACCGACGAATGACTAACCGATGTCACATCAACACCCCAAAATGGCATATCCGTTCCAAATATTTGAGGCATTTTCAGGGGTGGTGCTTCCATCAGTTGCACAAGGTAACACCACAATGGATTACAATCACCGATGACCTGTTGAACTGGATAATTCGGTTCGAGCTTCTCAAACTTAGCCCGAATATCGGAGTTAAACCAATCAGTGGTCACGAACCAAATCCGCCGTGCGCTCATCGCTTGATCAATATCAGCGGTAAAAGAAGTAAATAAATCGCGAGGTAAATAATGCGACATCTGCCACCAGACAACATTATCCCCCCAAACTATAGGCTCAACGTAAAGAGCGTCACCGGATTGATATTCCTTCGCCATCTTCTGATAAAAATCACGGTAGGGAATCCGTCGAAGTGAAAACTGGGAGGGTAATGACCACAAACTAACCCCCGCAAACACCACCAACGCCAACCAGCTTATCCTGCGAGGCAAAGCCGAAAGGCCAACAGCCATCACCAACCCTACCCCAACTGAGAGATAAGTGATGTATCGAGGGGTATAAACTGAAAAAACTAAATTAACCAACAACGCCACAATCGGAACACCAAACGCCCACATCAGAACCAAACGGTAATTCGCTTTTTGCCATGTGTAAACAATCCCAACAAGAAGTATCAACAAATAAATTCCCGGTTGCCCGCTGGTTGCTAAATTGATAAGGCCGATGATTGCACCCACTGTTGTCGGCTCAGTGGTACTTCCAATTCCTGCCGCACCCCGCGCATTCCCAAAACCAGACTCGATTGAAATGAGTGTTTCAACTTGATGAATCGCCACCGGAAACCACGGTGACCACAACAAAAAGGCGACTAACCATGCAGCCATTATTTGAAGGAGCATCTGACGGGTCGGACGCGCAAACAATAGGAGATAAATAGCCTGTGCGATCACCAAAAATACAATAAAATAATGTTGATAAAGCATCAATGCGACAGTCAGCCCGTAAAACAAAGCTGTAAGCAATGTCCGTCGTTTGAGCCACCTATAAAAGCACCACATCGAAAGCGTCGCCACCAACGTATTCACTGCATACGGGCGTATCTCAAGCCCATAGGTAAAAAAATAGGCATTCACCCCCAGAATCACAACCGCAAATACTCCTACTCTCACGGAATTAAACCATGTCCGCCCAATC
>JBBQLX010000143.1:0-14985 GCA_038328375.1 Aggregatilineales bacterium
CTCCGCATCGGGAAAATTCTTATCAGGAACGGCACATCGTAAATAACCCCCTAATTTTAGAAAATCATAGCAAAGCCGAGCGGCAGCACGAGCTTCTTCTTCCGTAAAATGTTCCCAAACATGTTCACAGAGTAAGGCATCTATGCGACGATTGCCAAAACTTCGTACCCAATCGTCGCGGTCTAGAAGATTTAACTGAGCCTTTTGAGTTGGAATCCATCCGGGATATGTTTGCTCTCCTGCTCCCAAAATGATTTTTAAGGGCAGAGAGGGTGAAACATGGTTCACATCAATCATGACTTCTCCTCCATTACGCAGACCAGCGCGGGAGGGATGATGGTGATTTACTTATTAGCGTGGTATTTGGTCAGCGGCTGAGGCACGCCTCAGCCCTACGAAAATTCACTCCATACCTGATGTTATTGATTACCACTTTAATATGTAAAAGACCATAATCCATCCCCTACAAAAGCAGGATGTCGGGTTTGGAGAGGTATCGCCTGTTCCTAGAAGTGGATTAGGAGCGGGTATTGGCAGGGATAAGGCGGCCTGCGGCGTTCTTCATGTTGTTCATCTTGTCGCTGATGAGGCGTGGGAAAAGCGCGAGGTAATCCTCGATGGGCCATGAGCGACCTTGCACGAGCGTGGCTTTGCGGGTGACAGCACTGCGGAAATCATCCGCGGTACGACCGACAAATTGGGTTGTGCCGCGACCGATGGCAGCGAGTGAATGTCCATCACTGTTGCCGACGATAGGCATCTTGAGTTTGGCAGCCATGCGACGTGCCAATATATTATTGCCGGGTGTAACGGCTCCGGCGTTGTGGACTTCAATGGCATCAACGCCCGCCTCGCGGACGATTTCGGGATTGCGGAGGTAACGATAGCAAGCATCAGCGGCAACCACGACTTCAAAAGGATGTGCCAAGATCGCCATACCGCCTTGATCGTGAATGGCGGTGACAGTTTCTTTGAGTGACATTCCTCTGGCAATCGGTCGTGTGACCCACAAGGCCAATACATGACCTTCGGCGCTGGTGACTTCGACACCGGGGATAATATCAAAGGGATAATCCTTGCGGTGTTCGTAAGCCCAGAGGCTGGACTCCATCACGTCATGATCGGTGATGGCGATAACATTCAATGTACCCATACGGGTGAGGTGGTTGAGAACTTCTTTGACGGTCGCAAAGCCATCGCTGGCGGTGGTGTGCATGTGTATATCGGCAAAACCCATCAGATTGTTCCTTCTCTCACAAATCGGAAGTGACAATCAAAAGGATAGGAAGTCTGCCTAAACGTGGCCTATCATGGGTTTGTTAGGTGGGAGAGAAGTCGTTAGTCAGTAGATTTAGGAGGATGAAAATGAAGCGTCCAGAACCCCCACCCCAGCCCTCCCCCGCAAGCGATGGAGGGAGTAAGACAGGCTAGCTGGTGGGGTATTTTCAGATCAGAGCAGCCGCAGAGATTCGAGAGTTTTCAATAAGAGAACGTGATATTATGGGTGAGTATTATTGAATAAAATGAGTCGGTGGTATTTGTCGCCGCAGGTAAGAAAAAAGGTTAAATTGAATGAGTTGAGTCGGCGGTTTTTCCGCCAGAGGCTAAAGCCGTCCGGCTCCATGTTCCGGTGGGAAGCAGGCTAAAGCCCGCTCTGACCCACCGGCGTACATCTCAGAAGACACATGTAAAACATTTAAGTTCATCTGACTCATTTAGGTGGCTTAAAACTAGATTTTAGATCACTCTTCGTCAAAATAATCTAAATCAACTCTCTTGACTGTGTATGTCACCACTTCGGCTACACCTACTTCATAGTCAATCATGAATTGAGCCAGTTGCTCACCATCTATCAAGACAATTTTCTTTTCTATGCGCCCGACATAATCCATCGCATCTCTTGAAAAGGATGATGTTGTAATCATGACCCCTTTTTTGGCGCGAAAACCTTCGAGACTTCCGGCAAAAGCTTGAACAACAGGACGACCTACAGTGCTTTCCCAACGTTTTGCCTGAATATATACAACATCCAGCCCTAGACGATCTTCATTGATAATGCCATCAACGCCACCATCGCCGCTTTGACCAATGGCTCGACCTGCATCTTTTCTTGAGCCGCCATACCCCATACGAACAAGGAGATCAACAACAAGTCTTTCAAAGAAGCGAGGCGAACATGTCATTATGCGTTCAAGTATGTCTTGAACGAGTTTATTTCGTAAACTTTGATAGCTCGATTCCAAAATTTCTTCAGGAGTTTGTGTCGTCTCTTGTTCAATTTCTTCTACTGTCACTTCTGTTTTATTAGTCCGATTTTTGAATTCTAAGAACTCTGGAAATTGTTGTAAAAAGCTCTGGTTGATAAAACTTGGATTGCTTTCTAAGACACTAAAACCTCGTTCGGTAATACGAAATTTCCCACGCCCTGTATTCTGTAACAACCCAGCCTGTTTTAGATAAGAACGCGCCCAGTGAACACGATTATCAAATCTAAATTGTTGTCCGCTGGGAAGTAGTTCATTTCGATCTTCTGTACTAAGTTGAAAACTATCCGCCAGAATTTGAACAACATCTGATATTGTGTGTTCGTTGCCATCACGTGCTACTTGCAAAACAGGAAGCATCAACGTTTGATAATCTGGCACTGTCATTATCAATATCCATTTCTATTCGACTATGAAAAGTATTTGAAGTAATCTGAATTCATATTAACCAATTGTAATCCCATGTATCTGATATTTAAGTGCTAAAATACGCGCTAATTAAATCTAAGGACTAAAAGCTATGACCCTCTACCCTTTTCTGCTGAATCCGGCGCTGCACGTTAAAGTGTGGGGCGGGCGCAAACTTGAGACGATTATGGGCAAGCAACTGCCAACCGATGAACCTTACGGTGAATCGTGGGAGATGCACGACACGGCGACGGTTGCGAACGGTGCTGAGGCTGGGCGCAGCTTGGGTGACTTGCTGAAAGAATATGGTCACGATCTGGTGGGCAAGAAAAATAATCCCGCCGAGGGTTTCCCGCTGCTGGCGAAAATCCTTGATCCATCCGATTGGCTGTCGGTGCAAGTGCATCCGAATGATGAGCAGGCGAAGGAACTCGAAGGTGATCCACGCGGCAAGACTGAGGCTTGGTATGTGTTGTATGCCGAACCGGGAGCCAAACTGGTGAAGGCGGTGCAACCGGGAACGTCTCGTGAGGCGATGGCACAAGCAATCCGCGACAATACACTGGAAAAAATATTGGTGTATGACACGGTGGTGGTGGGTGATGTGCTGCTGAATAATGCGGGCGGCATCCATGCGCTGGGGCCGGGGATTATGATCTATGAGATTCAACAGTCGTCGGATGTGACCTATCGACTGTACGATTGGGGTCGGATGGATTTAGATGGCAAGCCACGTACACTGCACATCGACAAAGGTGTGAAGGTGTCAAATGTGGATGTGATCCCGCCGATCACACACACGGCGGGCGACAAAAGGCCGGTGGTGGATGTGGTGCAATGCCCGTACTTTGTGACGCTGCTGCACCAACTCAATCCGCGCAACGGCACACGTATCACGCTTGATACTCACGGCGAACAGTTCCATATCCTGACGTGTGTCGATGGGAATGGCACGGTGAGCGCGGGTGACACGAGTGTCGATTTCAAGAAGGGGCAAACGGTGCTGATCCCCGCGAATCAGGGCGAATATACACTCTCTGGCACGACGCGAGTGCTGCGTTCGTTCCAGCCGTAATATGAGCTAACCTCCTCACCCCAACCCCTCTCCCCCGAACTCAAGGGAGAGGGGCTTAGAAATACCTTGCTTTTGCAAGAATGCTGTATCAATATCAAAATGCAAAGTTGCAGCAGTGGTTAGTAAGGAAACGCATGTGAGAACGTATGCAGTGATTTATGACGTGGGGCGCGGCTGGCAGTTGGGCAAGCCGATTGAGGAACAGGGGTTGGAGGGACATTATGAGTTTTTACAATATTTGTTCCAACAGGGTATCTTGATTGAAGGCGGGCCTTACCTCGATGATTCGGGTGGGTTGGCGCTGATCCGTGCCGAAGATATTGATGCGGCTTGGGAACTTGTGGAGCAAGATCCAGCCGTTATCAACGGGATATTCGTGCCGGAAATCCATCCGTGGTTTCAGGGCAATTGGGGAGGCCAGTGAATATGAGCCAACTTGCTATTCTGACGGATACATCACAATCCGGTGATGTTTACGAGACAGCTTACGGTCAATCCGCGCCGATTAACACGCTTGCGGTTGAGGGAGCTACATTGTTGGTATGCAGCCCTACAACGGCTGATCCCCGCGCGACAGTACAAGCGCTTAAAGATCAAGGCGCGACTCATCTTTGGCTATGCGAATCGGTGGGATCGTTATCGCCACTGTTGGAGATCGGCGATTGGGTGGTGGCTGATGATTATATTGATGGGACTCGTGGGCAGCACTACACCACTTTCAGCGATAAGGCAGGCGGTTATGTGCAGCAAGTTCCAGCGTTTGATGTGAAGAGTCGGGAGGGGTTAATCAAGGCGAATTCTCCCCACCCCCTAACTCCCTCCCCATTACACGGAGAGGGGGGAAAAAGCGGCGGCAGATTATTCAAGCGGGGCGTGTATGTGTGCGTGAGTAACACGCGTTTGGAAACGCCAGCGGAGGCAGCTTTCTGGGGGCGAGCCGGTGGGCATGTGGTGGGGCGATACTTGAGTCCGTATCTGACGCTGGCGCGAGAACTCGAACTGTCGGTGGCGGTGTTGGCACATGTGACGCGCGAGGGTGGGCAAGCGGCGGACAGTGTGGCGCTTGAGAGTTATCTGCCGATTGTGCAGCAGGCGTGGGCAGGTATTCAGACATAACACGGCGGGTTTTTCGCCATATCACAAGCGGCTGAGGCACGCCTCAGCCCTACATAAGAACAGCCAAAATTAGCAACCTAACGATTGGAGTTGCGTGCTGTGAAAGCGATTTTCTTTAACATTCCGGCGCAGGGACATATTAACCCAACGCTGCCGATTATCCGTGAGATGGTGCGACTGGGGGAACAGGTCATCTGCGTCAACACGGAACAGATGCGGGCGGCACACGAAGCGACGGGCGCACAGTTTATTGCTTATCCCACCCTTCAGGACATGGATACGCTTATTAATAATTCGGGTGGCAATCTGGCGGACAATGCACTTGAATTGGTGAAAATCGCCGAGCAGCTTATGCCGTGGGTGTTGGATTTATTAGAGCGCGAAAAACCGCACTATGTGATCTTTGATTCGTTGGCTTCGTGGGGGAATCAGGCGACCGAGAAGTTAGGCATTCGGGCGGCAGGTTCGATCAGCACCTTCGTACTGGCTCCCGGTGCACTGCCACCTGTGCCGATTACGTCAATGCTGAGTATGGTGGGCAGTATCATCCCTCGACTGCCTGAATATTGGCGCGTGGCGGCGCGGATGCGGCAAAAGTTTGGTGTGAAAGGTGTGGGTTTGGCAGGTGCATTGAGCAATATGGGTGCGCTCAATATTGTGTACACATCAGCGCTGTTTCAACCGGGTAGCGGGAAGTTAGCTAGTCAGTTTAAGTTTGTCGGGCCGTCACTTGCAGCGAGGCCATCGAGCAATGACTTCCCATTTGAGGCGATCACCCGCAAGCCAGTGGTGTATATCTCGTTGGGAACAGTCAACAATGACAATTTGGATTTTTACCGCCAATGTTTTGAGGCGTTTGGCAATTATGATGCCCAATTTATCTTATCGGTGGGCAAGCGCACAGACATCAAGGTACTGGGGAATATCCCTGCCAACTTCATCGTGAAGAATTTTGTGCCGCAGCTTGAGGTTTTGCAACGTAGCGATTTGTTCATTACTCACGGCGGCATGAACAGCGTCCACGAAGGACTATACTATAATGTGCCGCTGGTGGTGATCCCGCAACAGTTTGAGCAGGCGATTGTGGCGCAACAAGTGGTCAAACACGGCGCAGGTGTGGCGCTGGCAGACAAGCCTCCGTTCGGACAGGTCACATCAGCGGACTTGCGGGTGGCTGTCGAACAGGTGATGAAAGCGCGGGCGCAATATCACGAAGCGGCAATTCTGTTGGGCGAGTCGCTGCGAGTAGCAGGCGGATACCAACGCGCAGCAGAAGAATTGATCGCTTTTGGGCGAGGTAAGTAGCGGTAAAGTAGATTGATAAAGTGGGAGCACACATAGTTGCTCCCCTACACAGCATATCCCATTAAGGGCGAAGCATGGAACTCTCAACACAGAATTTGGTTTTGGAAGGCAGCAGCGGTGTCGATATGCAAATGCATACGACTAACAGTGACGGCACATGGTCACCTGAGAAAATGATTGATTATCTCAAGGCGCAAAAGTTTGGTGTAGCGGCTATTACGGATCATGATCGGGTGGATCAAACAGCCGTGATCCAGCAATTGGCGATTGAGAAAGGGCAACCGATATTAGTAGCAGCAGAGTTCAGCACCAACTGGCGCGGTAAATCAGTTGATGTGTTGTGCTTCGGATTTGATCCCGATAACGAACCACTCAAGGCGCTGGCAGCCAGTGTACTCGCGCGCCAACAAGAAAACAGCCGACAAGTTTATGACTACCTGCTCAAGCAAAGCTATCGATTTGAAGAGGAGTCCAATTCACTGGAAAGTGTCCTCAAGCGACCTTCTGCGAGACAACCCTTCGCGCTGGCTGATTTGCTCGCCTCGCAGGGTTTAGATCCAACCAACGCGTGGAACATCGTAACCGCAGGCGGGATGCTTTTCACAACCACGCCGATTGCGAACGTGGTAGAAGCCATCCATAACAGCAGCGGTGTGTGTTTGATCGCCCATCCGGGACGCGGCGAGTTTTGGCCGGTATTTGATCCGCAGTTGTTGGATGATATTCGCAGCGATGTACCGCTGGACGGTTTCGAGGCTTATTATCCACTGCATTCAGACGAACAAATGGCAATGTATGTGGACTATGCCGAGACACACAATTTGCTGGTGAGTTCAGGTTCGGATTCACATGGAAAGAATCGCGATCCGATTCAATATCCAGCAAAAAATACGCGCAAATTACTGGAACGGCTGGGTGTGGAAGTTCGAGTGTAAGCGAGGTAAGAAAATCAAATCGCCATCCATATGAGGCTTCGCACAGTTCGCCAAGATAGAAGAGAACGCCAACTGGTTTTATCAAGTAGAAATCATGAGTGAGATGATGTGATTAACAGACCTCATTCATAGGCTTCATGCCTATCCCGCTGCGCGAATCATTGCTGATCAGCAGTGTCATAGGTGCTTGCCACAGCCGCCAACGGGTTAAAGGACACGGGGTAGTCGTACTGAAACGCATCATTTGCGGACGGTAAAACACTTCTACATAAGCATTATTCAATCCCTGTAACGCACCGGAGTCGGTGGCTGGAAGCGATCCCAAGATCAAGATGGCGTAACCTGTCGCCATTTGGGTGTGAAGCGCGATATTTTGTACAATCTGTTCGCCCGTAATCGCATTATAAGTAAGATAAATGGTGTTATCGTCACTGCCTAAATTGACAGGCTGTTTGCCATTCCATTTCCAATTTAAGGCGATGGTGCAGCAACCCGAATCAATGTGGCTGGCGATGTCACCGACCCAAGGGTTAGCCTCCAGCAGTCGATAAACATCCTTGATACGAGTCACGCCCGGTTGAATGCCTATAAAACAGGGGGCATGGCAGTCGGTAGGCAGGAGAATTGCCCGTATGGTCTGGTCGTCATAAGGCTGAGCGTGAATAACGGCTATGGTGGTAACAAACAGCAGTAGTAAACCTAAAGTGGCAGGAATGATGAGTCGCGTCATAGAATAGTAGTAAGCAATATCTGATGGCATCAAGTTCAGTCTGCGTTATCATAACAGTTTATCCACAAAATCTCAGGATAAGATATGTCGGGCATCTACCACATTGTTAATGTCGAAGGCGCGATTGTGCGTGATGGTCAGTATTTACTGGTGATTCGCGGGTCGGGGGAAACCCATGCCGCCGGGTTACTGAGTCTGGTGGGAGGGAAGGTGGAAGACGCAGGCAACACGGCTAATATTCTAGAAGATACCCTACGGCGCGAAATTCAGGAAGAAATCGGTGTGGAAGTCAGCGACATGATTTATGTCCACAGTACGGCCTTCGTTACTGATGAAGATGAAGCCGTGGTGGATGTGGTTTTCCTGTGCTTATGGAGTGAAGGCGAACCGATTATTCGCGAACCAGATGAAGTGGCAGCGATTCGCTGGTTGACCGCCAATGAAATCCTCACCAATCCTGATACGCCGGATTGGACACGCAACAGCGTGAGGCGAGCCGAGAAGATGCGTAATATGCTTGGCTGGTAAGACTTATCGTTACTCGGTCGGGCGCAGGATCATACAAGTGGTGGTGGCGTGAGCGTAGAGTTTGCCTGCTGCATCGGTAATCCGTGCTTGAGCGGTTGCCACCGAACGCCCCACATGAATGACTTCCCCTTCAGCGCGAATTAAACCAGTTTGAATAGTCATCGGTCGAACATAATTGACATGCAGTTCGAGCGTTGTATAGCCGACTCCGACTGGCAGCATGGTATGTACTGCGCAGCCTAAGGCCGTATCCAAGAGTGTGGCGGCGATACCCCCGTGTACCATGCCAATCGCGCTGTAATGTTGTTCACCGATCTTGCATGTGAAGGCAGCCTTCCCTTCACTGGCTTCCCCACTTTGCATATCGATCAAACGCATAATTGGAGCAGCAGGGATTTCCCCAGAGGCGATTTTTTGTAGAAAGTCCAACCCTTTCATACTGAATGCCGCTTTGGCGATGATGGAAGGATCTTCCCAAGTGATGTTCAGGCTGCGGCTGTCGCTCATTGTTTCACCTTTAAGTTACAGACTGCTCGATTTATTCATTATGATTTGCGTGTATATTGTTGTCAAACGGCTTAGATGCGAAGATCTTTTCAGCGATAAAAGATTGTACGGTTTACACAGCACAAGAGAGCTTTCACCTCTTGCAGAAAGAAACGCAGATCACTATACTTTTAGATATACTGTTTAAACGTTTAAATATTCAAATTTGAATATTTCTTTGGAGAATGACTGTGCGACGACAACTCTGGAACTTAGAAGAATTTCCTTTTCACCCTGAAAAACTCAACCACAACGAAACATTGATGACCATTGGTAACGGGTATCTCGCCACACGCGGCTCTTTCGAAGAAGGCTATAACGGCGAGAGTGTGACCACGATGGTACATGGCATTTTTGACCACGCCGCAGGGATGCTCGTGCCGGAACTGGTCAATGCACCGAACTGGCTGCCAATCAAGGTGACGGTTGATGGTACGCCATTCCAACTCATCAACCAGAATGAGATGAACCTGACACCTAAAAATGGTGCGCTGGTTGGCTATAAGCGCAACTTGAATTTGCAGACGGCGGTGCTGACGCGTGAGGCTTTGTTTAGAGCGGAGTCCGGTGCGATTGTGCGACTGGTGTTCGAACGCTTTGCCAGCCTTGCTGACGAGCATATTCTGGCGCAACGGTTGCAAATTATTGCAGTGGATGGCAACCCAGAGATTACCGTCGAGACTTATATTGACCATGCAGTGAACAATATGGGCGCTCAACATTGGGGCAAGATCGAAACAGCGCACAACAATAACACCGTGAGCGTTGGCGCGACGACGATTCAATCCGGTTATCGGATTGGGATGGCTTCGTCGTTGGTGGCGAATAGCGCTGTGCAAACAGTAGTCGATTCGGCTAACAAGCGTCCGGTGATGCGGACGACGTTTACCCTTCCACGTGAGGCCAGCACGACCCTTTGTAAATTCACGACGATCTATACCAGCCGAGATGTGGATAATCCAGTAGAGGCGGCACAGGCCAAACTAAGCGAGGCGGTTAACAGCGGATTCGATGCCCTGCTCCAAGCGCACAGTGCCGAATGGGCGACCTATTGGGACAGCAGTGATGTGCAGATTGAGGGCGATGAGGCAGCTCAATTTGCCATTCGTTTCGTGATGTACCACATCCTGATTTGTGCGCCACGCCATGATGATGATGTCAACATCGGGGCGAAGACGCTTTCAGGTTTTGGCTATAAGGGGCATGTGTTCTGGGATACCGAACTGTTCATCTTACCTCCGATGAGCCTGACGCAGCCGAAGATGGCGCGGAATCTATTAATGTACCGTTATCACCGGTTGTTGGGTGCGCGGAACAAGGCGAAAGCCAACGGTTACGAAGGCGCGATGTATCCGTGGGAAAGCACCGATACAGGCGAGGAAACAACGCCTCAGTGGAGCGATCCGCAGCCGGACGGTTCGCAGATACGGATTTGGACGGGTGACAGCGAACAACATATTTCGACGGACATCACTTACGGTGTGCTTCAATACTGGCGTTGGTCGGGCGATGACGAATTCCTGAAGCAGTACGGCGCGGAAATCGTGCTGGATACGGCGGTATTCTGGGGCAGCCGAGTCGAATCTAAGAATAGGCGCTATGAACTGAGCCAGCAAATCGGGCCGGATGAATACCACGAGAATATTGATAACAGCGTGTTCACCAACCGGATGGTGGTATGGCATCTTGAACAGGCTTTCAGCTTGCTCAAGTGGTTAATGGCACATGCGCCAGCCGATTATGACCGTTTGGTGAAGACACTCGATTTGAACGACGAACGACAGGCCAAATGGCGAGATGTCATCGAGAAGATGTTTATTCCGTTTGACGACGAGAAGCAGATTCATATCCAGTTCCCCTGCTTCTTCGAGATGGAATATGTGCCAGTTCCCCATTATGAACCGCGTACCGCCAGTGTACAGGCGATCATCGGGCATCACCGGACGATTCAGACGCAGGTGATTAAGCAGGCGGATGTGGTGATGTTGATGGCGTTGTTGGGCGATGTGCTTGCCCCACACGAGGTTCTGATCAACAACTGGAACACTTACTTTCCCCGTACCGATCATGGTTCGTCACTGAGTCCGGCGATCCATGCATGGGTGGCGGCACGGTTGGGCTTGGACGAGGTGGCGGAAGAGATGTTTGAACATGCAGCCGAGATTGACCTGAAGGACAACAAGGGCAACGTGAAGGATGGTATTCACGGTGCAGCCAGCGGCGGACTGTGGCAGGCGTTGGTGATGGGTTTCTGCGGGCTGCATCTGGATGAGAGCGGCGAACCAGCCGTTGCGCCCCGTTTACCTGCCCATTGGAAGTCAGTTGGCTTTAACGTCTATTATCACGGTGAGAAGCGACACTTCACCGTGACTTAGACCCCCTCACCCAACCTCTCCCCCGTAGTAACAGGGGAGAGGAGCTTTAATTCCATCGGCAAAATTGGCACAAATTGCATAAATTCCGCTGAAATAGCAGGCGGGAAGCTCGGTTATAGCCGCTGAATTGACAAACAATTCAATCGGCTATTTTGTTTGATATGGTATGGATAGGACATAACAATCTCGACATTATTTGGTGTTGTGCTTGACCCTCTTTGCTACATGATATATGGTTTACAGACGGCTCATCATTATTACAAATTTAATTACATCGGAGTTTACTATGCCCATCGAAATCGCTAACGCATTAACCCTCATCAGCGGGATTAGTTGGACGTTGGTCTACATTGAACTGATTCGAGTAGGCTTTAAAGACAAAACTTATGGGATGCCGTTGTTTGCCCTCGCTCTTAATTTGGCGTGGGAGTTTCTTTTTTCGCTGGCTTTCAGAGACAAAAACTTAGTGACGACCCAAACCTATATCAACTTCATCTGGGGCTGCTTCGACATTGTGATTGTCTACACTTATTTCCGATATGGTCGCAAAGATTTTGCACAGCATGAGGATACGAAATGGTTTTTGCCGTGGTCGGTGGCGGCGTTTGCTATCAGTTTTGGGATTATCTACGTGAGTGCGCTTGAGTTCGGTTCGAATTGGGGGCCGATTTACACCGCGTTTGCTCAAAATTTAGTGATGTCAGTGCTGTTCATCGGCCTGTTGACCAAGCGTAAGAATGTGGATGGGCAGTCGATTTATGCGGCGATTCTCAAGTGGGTTGGTACAGCGGCTCCAACCATTCTCTTTTATAGTCGAACGGGCAGCAATCTGGTTTTGATGCTCGGTATTGGCTGCTTTATCTATGATGCGCTGTATACCTATCTGCTCTATCGCAAGTTCCAAGAATTGGGGCTGAATCCGTTTACACGTAAACCGTTAGCGACCAATAATCCGATGACAACAGCGACTTCTGCATCGATGAGTAAGTAGCTACATGTGTGCTTTCATACGTTGGGCGAGGAAGTGTGCGGTCGCCATAATGGAAACCATCGGGTTAACGCCACTGGCGGTGGGGAGGACGCTGGCATCAGCAACATAGAGGTTGCGGACTTCGTAGGTTTGACCGGATGGGTCGATAGCACCAGTGGCACTATCCCCGCCAATGCGGCAGGAGGACATCTGATGGGCGCTGAAAAGGGAGTAGGCGTTGCTGTGCAAACCGCGTGATTCGACCTCACGCAGAAAAGCATCAAAGTTGCCACCATCAGCCGGACGATAAAGCATCTGGCGGTTATGTGGACTGGAGACTTCTCGCGCACCAGCGGCGATATGCACCCGCAGCGACTCGATCAAGCCCTTGAGGGTGTGAACGGCATCGGATGGGTGCAGTTTATAGTGTAGTACCGGTTCGCCCTGTGGGTTGAGAGTTACACGCCCACCGTGACGGTCACGGGTGAGCGCGATGATGTTCGACATATTGGGTAAGTCGCTCATCATCCGTTTGTGGCCTGCACCAGATTGCCAAGGAAAAGTGGCTGCCGCGAGGCCGGGATGCACAGGCGCGGTTTCTAAGCGGACACCATAGCCATGTCCATCAAGGTTGGCAAATTGGCGGCTGAGACGTGTCATGGGTGGGCCTTGCCAACCAAGAACAGGCTCATCGAAGAGGCCATAAGTCACCGTGACCGGATGCAAGTGGAGATTTGCGCCGATATTGGCGTTGCTCAGTCCAGAACGCAGCAGCAGCGCGGGTGTGTGGATTGATCCAGCGGCGACCACCACATATTTAGCTCGGATGATGACGGTGTATTGTGCGCCATTTGACGATTGGACACAGAGTTCCGCACCAATGACTGTGCCACGTTCAATCAATAGGCGGCTGACGGTGGCATTCACGAGGATGCGTGTGCCGCGCTGATAGGCATCCTGCAAATAGGTTTTGAGTGTTCCCTGCTTGGCACCAAAAGGACAGCCGAAATTGCAGAAGCCACATTCCTCGCAGCCTTTGACGTTGCGCGGAATATCCGTCATATCATAACCGAGGGCATTACAACCTTTTTCCAAAACAGTGTTGAGACCATTGATAGATGAAACGTCCCCGCCGACATTCATACGCTTGAGGACGGCATCAAGGCTGTGCTGGAAATCCACACCTGATGCGCCCGTAAAGCCGTAATCATGTTCCCATTCGTAGAGAACATCTTCGGGTGTACGAAGTGATGCCGCCCAATTGATCGTTGTGCCGCCGCCGAGGGTGCTGCCTGCGAGCACACTCATGCTGAGGTCGCTGGTGGTGAGGAGGCCGCTTTTCTCGAAGAGGGATTGGCTGGCGTATTCACCCGCGCCCAGTTGATGATCTTCTTTGTAATCACCCTTTTCAACGACTATGACTTCTTTACCTGCCGCGCTGAGTTCACCGGCGATGACTCCACCACCCGCCCCTGATCCAATGATAAGGACATCGGTGTAAAGGGTTGTGGGTTCGGTGATGCTAAGCGGCTTGATGGGTGCAGAAGTTGGCGCGGTTTGAGGCGGTTGATCGGGATAACTTAGACGCGCCCATGTGGGATTAGGTTCGTTGTTGAACGTAGAAGCATAGAAAAGAAAAAGTGCTAAACGCTTCAGGCTTTGGAAAACCTGCCGTGCGGGTGCAATATCGCTATTGCCCCAACTGCGGAGTGTGTCAGTGCGATCATCCAACGACATGTCGGAAAAGGCTTGCAGCTTGCCAATGGCGATTCGATTGAAAAGTGGGCTTTCAAAGAGGTTCAGGACGATTTGTAGTTGGGCGCGACTGCTGGCATCCGTGACCTGCTCGATGCCGGTTTCGAGCGCATCAGCAAGATTGAGTTGGGCGGCGTTCAATCCAAAGAGGCGAGAATCATCCCCTTGCTGGGCGGGAAGTGCCGGAACCAGTGTGTCACAGATGAGCGCGAGTGTGTGCTTTTGCGAGGGCGTTAAGAAGGACATGGGGTGTGTAGTCGTTTGTTAGTTGTCGATAATCGTTAGCCATTCATTTATGGAGTATAACAAGTTTAACCCACTCACCCAAGCCCTCTCCCCCGAAATCAAGGGAGAGGGCTTAAAGTAATGCTTAATATATGGTAGAAGGATGATCAGCGTGGGGGCGGAAGGCCCAGCGCATCGGCAAGCGATTGAGCCGTGATGCCCAGTTTGGCAGCAGCGGCTTTTAAGTTCGGTGGTGGTGCGCCGAGGGCATCACGCAGCGATTGCTCTGTAATGCCAAGTTTGGCAGCAGCAGCGGCTAAATTGGAACGACCACCCTGTCCTTGCTGACCGTTCGGCGGTTGACTTTGCCCATTTTGGTTTTGAGGCGGCTGATTTTGTTGTCCCTGCCCCGGTTGTTGCCCTTGACCGGACAAGCTTATTGGTGTGCCACGATAGCATCCGAGTGTATAGGGATATTCGTAAGTGGCAACGTAATGATACATAGTCACACGCTGACCATCCCATTCGATTTCGCTAGTGGTTCCGTGACATTCATCGAGATCAGCGTTGGTCAGAATGTTGCCATCGACATCTCGCGGGCCGTAGATACCAAAACCATCCAAGGCATAACCCATCAAGGCCGATTGACCGGATTCGGTATCGGGAATACAGGTGCTGAGGCTGTGGTAATGGTAAGCACCGCTGCGCTCCGGATGACCTTGACAACTGTCCTGCGTTTCATGGGCAAGCGCA
>JBBQLX010000144.1:0-14966 GCA_038328375.1 Aggregatilineales bacterium
AACGATTGCTCAGTTTACCTTTTGTCTCGAAGATGCTTTCAAACGTTTTGCCCGTAAAGACAAACGTAAGAAAGCACCTTCTAGTTTTTTCGCCTTTATGGATTAAGGCTTATCTTGATGCTCAAGGGATTAATCCCGCCCTTTCCGTATAATTTTTAGGATACACATAATGGGCATGTTGCAAGAACTCAACTACTACCTCAAAAGCCAGTCAAACAGCATACCGCGTTATGTGGTCGAGCAGTTTGTGATGGGCTTGGTCAGTGGGATTCCTAGTTTGATCGGCGTAGGCTTACGCGGCATCGCTTATAAAGCCATCCTCAAAAGTGAAGGTCTGCCACTGATCGAGCATCATGTCCGGCTCCTGTCAGCTTCGAATATCACATTGGGCAAAAATGTCTATCTCGATAGTCAAGTTTATCTGAACGCACTCCCCGGTGGCATCAGCATCGGCGCGGGAACCAACCTCATGCACGGCACGGTTTTCCATGTGTTTAATTATCGTGGCCTGCCCCAAGCTGGCATCTGGGTCGGCAAGAATTGCTTCTTTGGAGAATATACCTGTATTCGTGGGCAAGGCGGCGTACATATTGGCGATGGCGTTTACACTGGAACACAGGTGCAAATCGCGGCGGTCAACCACGTTTACACCGACCCTGATAAATACATCAAAGATCAGGGTATCACCGCCGAAGGCATCACCATTGAAGATGATGTTTGGCTGGCATCAAACGTCGTTGTTGTGGATGGCGTAACCATTGGCAAGGGCAGTGTGGTTGGTGCAGGTGCGGTGGTCAACAAGAATTTACCGCCTTACAGTGTGGCAGTCGGTGTACCTGCCCGTGTCGTCAAAGATCGTCGTGAAGCGGCGGCTGTCAAAAAAGCTGTCGAGGGTCAAGTTCACTTCGGCGCACTCGAACAAATGCGTTCATAAACTAACGCGAGCGTGCCATTTCTGGTACGCTCGCTTTCCTCTCAAACCCCAACGTTGAATATTTATCTCAATAGCTTAGCTAACTCTAACTTGCGGAAATGGCACTGAAGTTGACTTTGCAACACGATATTGCTGGAATTCCAACCATGCTCGGCGCATCACGTCTAGAGTCCATACCACATACCCGTAAGGCATAATCATTTCACGATATTCTGTCACATTCCAACTCTGAATGAACCGTTGGCCGCGTAGAATAAAAATGGCTTGGGTAACGACTAACAAACCCAACAGCAGGATTGGGAAATAGCGCCAAACAGAAAAAGATGGTTTTTCCCGTAATGCCTTAAAACTATAAAAGGCCAGAATCCACAATGTCGCGAAGAATGCAAATTGTATCGTTGATCGATTCCACAAATTGTAGTTATAGGCACTTAACAATGCACAAGAAAAGAGAACCGTAACGTTCGGTGCGAATAGCTTAATCCCCGGAATGTTCGTCAGCAAATCGCTCTGGTCAGCGATAAACGGAATCAGAATGAGGAGAACAAAACTACCAAAATAATAAATTTCTTCCGAGGTGTTCGAAGCTAAATTATGAAGATTAGCTTCATGTTGGGAATTAGAGGCCAAAAATGAGGGTGTTTCATAATGGATAGCACGCTGAAACCACGAAACCTCTTCCATACCACTGACGAATAGCACCAACGCCATAATCGCTGCGACACCCAACTTGATGAATTTGTACTTTATTTGTTTCCGTGACAAAAATTGCAGCACAAAAACAACCACCATCAAACCACAACTTACGAACAAGCCTAATGCCGACAAATTTTCAACGATATAATCTTCTGCCGTGGCTTTCGCGAACCATGTCGGACTCACTAAGAACAGGACTAAACAAATGACAGCCATAATCCAACCAAGCCATTGGGCTAAGTTAAATAACCATTGACTATTGAAGCGCTGCGGAGCTGCTTGAGAAGCTCGATGTTGGCGTACATAGGCAATAAGCAATAAGGTGCCAACGATAATAATGAAGCTGCGGATTAGATTGGGCGGGCTGAAATTGGGTTCGTAGTTAGTAAGAACATTTTTACCGAGGAATTTCTGGTAAATATTCTCAGTCACATAGCTAACTTTGACTATAACTTCGTAAATGCGAGCGACAATGAGTAATAGAATGGAAAGAATGAGAAGCCGATGACGACTGATTTTTTGAAATACATCAGAAATGATCATTTTTTATTATCCCTACGCTAAAATAGGTTTCAAAAAGTTAAAATCCCTCTTAATACTCCTCACTTCGTTAATCAGAATAACTTATTTCCTTAAAAAATTCCTAACAATCACTTAAAATAATGAAACTTGGTTATTTTAGTTTTAATTAGCGCTTATGCTATCTTCCCTACCCAATAAAAAAGCCTGCGAATTCACAGGCTTAGCCAACTGATTTCATTAGCTGTTCAGATCACAACTATCAAACTGAATTATTCAAATAGTGTCAACCGGAAATAACCTCCGCCAAAATCCGCACTGCTGTTTCGATGTCATCAAGCGAGGCAAAACTGTAGGTCAGCCTTAAATGGTGTCTGCCATCAGCCGGATTGACGAAAAATCCCTCGCCAGATGCAACCAGTACATCACGCTTGGCGGCCTGTTCTTTCACGACAGCCGCTCGCAGATTTTCGGGCAGCGTCAGCCACACGAAAAATCCGCCTGCGGGTTGTGTCCATCGCACTTGAGGTGGCATGTACTTTTCCAGTGCCACCAACATCGTATCCCGCCGCGTTTGATACAGGTTTCGTATAGCATCCAGATGGCTGTCCCAATAACCCGATTGGCAAAATTCAGCCACAATCTGTGCGGTCAGTGGATTTGCACCGCCGCCCATTTGGATGGTTCCGCAGTCCACAAAACGCTGCACGACATCAGCTGAGGAGGCAATCCATCCCACACGCAAACCGGGAGCAATCGTTTTTGAAACGCTGCCAATCTGCATCACATTTTTGCCCCTAGCCAATGCCAGATAACTCGGTGGAATCTCTGCCTCGAAAGCCAAATCCCGATAAACATCATCTTCAACAATCAGCACATCATACTGACGTGCCAGTTCAACAACTTGAATCCGGCGCTGCTCAATAGCGGTGATGCCGGTTGGATTGTGAAAATTGGGAATGGTATACAACAAACGTGGCTTCTTGCCTTCCGAGGCTAGTTGCTTCAAAAGGCTTTCGAGTTCGCTCGGTAACATACCTTCATCATCCATCGGAACACCGTAAAGCGTCACACCATGATCGCGAAAGACATGCAGGCTATCGACATAAGACGGTGCTTCCACAATCACCGCGTCACCTGCTTGGGTATAGAGACGCGCAATCATATCCACAGCATTGGTTGAACCCGATGTAATCGTCACATTTTCGGCGCCCAACGTGAGGTTTTGTTCGCGGTTGATTCGGCTAACCAGATAATCAATCAGGTCAACATTGCCCTGTTCATTCCCGTAGGCCAACGCTTGCTGTCCTTGCGGCGAAGCCATCACCCGCGCCACAGCCTCTCGAAATTGAGGTGTTCCCAATGTCGAAGGATCGGGATGCCCCAACCGAAGCGAAATCGTTTGCGCGGTCACACCTTGCGGCAATCCAGAATTATTCATAAGTGTTTTTGTTCAATGACTCAATGGATGAAAGGGCAGCGACTCTCCGCTGGAGGATAACGCTATCGCTGTTTTAAGAGGATGTCATCTTCGTCAAGCGCTTCTTCATTTCTTGAGCAATTGCTGCGATTGAGCAAATTCCACATCCCATAACCGATCACTTAAGCTGATGTATTCGTGAATCAACTTGGGAATAGCGATGCTAAAATCTTGAATATTGTGTTCAGCAGCAAAAGCTTGCAAGAGTTTATATTCCTTATCACTCAGGCGTACCGCAATTTCGTGTTCACGCAATGCTGCTTTTTGTTTAGCCATAGCCTACCCTCAATACTTATTTGAAAGGATTGTAGCATGTTTTCATGCCGCAATCTTTAATCAACTTTCAGCGATGACATTCTTTCTCAAAAGCCTACAAATATGCAGTATCTTAGGTAGTGACAGGGGATGCCGTGTCCGCAGAGTTACCACAAGATCAAATACTATTTGTCACTGGTATCAGGCGCAGAGTAATTGATCGATGCAATATTAGAAAACGGAATGCAATGGACATCTACTATGCCATCGCCAATCATATTGATACATACATGATCTTCGCCTATCTCTCTAATTTGTATCTGTCCAACAATACGCCCATCCGTTTTAATATCGTCAGGTACTACCCATCCTTTTTCTTCAGCATAAGGCGTGACAAAAGCAAAGTACATGGAATAATTCTTATCCGCTAAATTTTGAATGAGATCGTGCATATTCAAATTCTTCCTATTACCTTCGGCAACGGTAGCTCCATTATTTATTAAGAGCAGCAGAATAAAAATCACAATCACTATTATTCCTATCAAATGGTACAAGGTTTTTGTAATAGTTACATTGATTAATGTAGTCATAAATACCTCTCTCGTAATTAAGAACTTCGAGCAGTTTTCCATTCTAAGTCGTAGTTGATCATCAATTCCCATTTTATTATGAACTAGGTTTAAACGCACAAACCATCACCGACCCAATTCCAACCACTCCCCAACCTGCTTAACACTCGCGCCCCCTCAAAATGGTTAGTGCCAACATCACGAAACAGTTACAAAATGTTCTTCCAAATAGTAACCCATTGCCTACCACACTCTGCTAAACTGTTCTTATCTTAGCCTCACTGTGCCTCGGAGTCTTGATGACAAAACACTCTGCATTTTTCTCTGTGTTCTCCGTGTCTCTGTGGTTAATCGCATTGTATTTCTCTTTGCATTTTCGGCGGATTGCTCCCTCACGCCCACTGCATCAGCACAAGATTCGCACAGCGGCAGACACAGCCGAGCCAGCCGCTGCACCTGTGTCATTTCAGCGCCATCAGCCGAGCATCCCGCCGACAAAAAATATCAATTCAGCGCCTTCCTCCCTCACAGCCGCCCGCCATTTCAGCGGATTTATTGCACAATTTGCAGTAAATGTGAATCACGGACATTAAATCATCTTCAACCGTCCAACCTACGATCACCCTATTCATCTATGCCAAGCCATCGCGCACAGGTATAATCCTAACCCTTGCGTTTAATTACCCGACATTCCAACTTGCCAATCGTGAACTTCAAACTTTTCTCTGTGTCTTTGAGTCTTTGTGTCTCTGCGTTAAGCGTATTGCTTCTCACCGCTTGCGGAACAACCCCCACGACTCAGCAGGCTTTTCAGGCGACTCTGCCACCTACGCAGGCCGCCAATGCGCCCATCTATACAGCTACACCGACGCTCACACCGTCTTTAACGCCCACCTTGACTCCCACCCCAACCCTGACTCTCACGCCAACTGTCACCCCTACACTCACCAGCACACCAACCCTCACGCCCTCACCAACCTTGACACCATCGCCCGTACCCACCCAACCCTTATGGACACTCACACCTATTCCCAAGGATAACGTGGCTGCTTTCATCAACGCGCCCGCTGTCTTCCAACTGGCGCAAGGTTGGAGCTGCGAGGATTTCCCCTGCGAGGATGATCTCGACGGTTGGATGCAGCGCATCCGTGTTCCAGCAGGCTATACACTGGAACATGTCGGCAAGCTCCCCGGTCAACCCATGCAAATCACTCACGGGCCGGATGGACGCTTATACGCCACTGTCCTTGAAAATGGCACACGTAACGGTGCGGTTTACGTCATGGATTCGTCCGGTAAAAGTCAGCGTTACAGTGGCGATTTAGTCTCACCGTTGGGTTTGGCCTTCCAACCGGGAACCGATGTTCTCTATGTGACCGCCCGCACCGAGGTCGATAAAGGTGGCGCGTTGTATCGTGTCCCTTCGGGTGGCGGAGAAGCCCAACCAGTCATCACCGATTTACCCTGCTGCTTCTCGCTCATTGATAACCAACCTAACGGCCTGACCTTCGGGCCAGATGGCTATCTGTATCTGGGCGTGGGTTCACTCACCGATCATGCCGAGTCCGTAACCCCCAAAACCAAACCCGTTGCCGACATCCTACCCAACGAAGCCTCAATCCTTCGCATCCAACCGCACACAGGCACAGTAGAAGTCTTTGCTCAAGGTCTACGAAATCCCTACGATCTAACCTTCGACACCAACGGTCAGTTGTATGCCACCGATAATGGCCTCCTCAGTGGCCCCGGTGACCGCATTGTCGCCGTTCAAAAAGATGCCAATTATGGCTGGCCTTACTGGCGTTCGCGTGGCTGTGAGAACTGCCCCATAAAACCGCCCAAAGTGGATGTCTCACCCGACTTCCTCACATTGCCAGATTACACCCTTCCGCGTGGCATCACGGTTTACACAGGTAATCAATTCCCCTCAAACCTCTTTGGTAACTTGTTTGTCGCCCTCTGGAACGGCACCAAAGATGCTCAACGTATCGTCCGTATTGATCCCAATGATCCCCAATTAGGCCAAGAAGGTTATGCGCCGCAGCCCTTTGTTACTGGCCTCATTCGTCCGGTCGATGTGGTTGTCGAGCCTGACGGTTCACTGGTCATTGCCGATTTCATTTATGGGCATATCTGGCGTGTGCGCTACACCGGCTGACTCCAAATCACTATTGTCACCACCAGTAATCCCCGTTGTAAGATATAAAAACAGGAACGATCAGCTATGAAATTACGTCATGTGTTGAGGTTCTTTAATTACTCGCAGCCTATTCTGGAGGATGTTTGTAAATGATTAAACGCTTTGCTGTTCTTATGAGTTTCGCGTTATTAATGGTGTTCGCAGCCGCGACGGTAGAAGCCAAAACAACAAGCATTGCCTATGGTGATGTGGTTGAAGGCGAAATCACGGCTAAGATAACCGAAATCGAATACACTTTGACCGTCTCTAAAGGTGATATTGTCATGCTGGATATGCGCCGTTCCAAAGACAGTGAGCTGTATTCAACCGCCATCATCGTCAACGATGAAGACGGTAACGAAGTCGTCAACACCACCGAAGACACCAGCGCCAACAACACTGTTGCGGGCTTTACTGCTACCGCTGACGGCGATTATACAGTGATTGCCACACGCAATAAGTATTCGGATACCGTGGGCGCATTCCAACTACGCCCAACCGCCGCCAAGCTGCTGCAATCGGGTGACAGCATCAAAGGTCTGGTCAACAACGACAGCGCCGATGTCTATTATGCACTTCCAGCTAACACCGATGTAAAAGTCTCCTATCAACAAACCGCAGGCGATTATTTCCTATACTTCCGTATTGTGACATTGGATAACAAAACCAGCGCGATCATATCGGCCTCATCTACCGCCATCAAAGGCATTACATGGACGGTTGGCATGACAACCGAAACCGACTATATGACCTTAGTGTCCGTCGGTGGTAATGAATACGACTTGCAGCACGATGACATTAGCAGCAAGTTCACGCTCGACATCGAATAAATAAGTCAACCCATTTGTAGGGGAGGGATGAATCCCTCCCGCGCTAATCAAACGAAAAAATCCGTTTTTGAAGCACCTTTAGTGATGCTGCTGGCGAATCGCTTTTTGCCCCTGAAATGGGATTTCCAGCTCCCCTCTGCCATGAAATGGAGAGGGGTTGGGGGTGAGGATTTTAATTCGCCAGCAGCATCCTTTAGTGTGCTTGTCTGATGGTTAGCTGAGTGGCTTTAGCCCAATACTGTTGGGTTAAGAATTGTTTTGAAGTCCCTCTCTGCGAAGCGGGGAGGGATTTAGGGAGGGGATAAGAGTGCCATGCTTTAGTCTGGCGAGCTTATCCCTACCGAATTGGGCTTTAGTCCTCAGCAGGGCAAACTGTGCCGCTTTTCAGTATCGGACAACGTTCGTTATGCTTCTTTTTCCGCGATAATCCGTTCCAATACCCGTCCCGTCAGATAACCAAAGAGCGCCGATCCGAGCAATAAACCCAATGGCAGACCGCGTATGATAGGCGTAAGTGTCAGCCAACCGCACGCCGCGCCACCCACTGTGTTGACCACCAGCCATAAGACTGCCCGCTGGCTCATATATTTGAGGATCATCCATTGGCCTATTCCAACCGCCAAACCCAGTATTGCGCCCGCGAATAACGCTGCTAAACGGTTGCTAAATAAAATGATCCCTGCCCCCAGTACCAACGCCGGAATTAAGCCGAGCGCAGCCCCCACAAATGTCGACATAATCCATTGACGTGCAGGCTGAGAAATTGGAGTTGAGGTCAACGGAATAGTGCCTTCAACCTCACCTTTATGTCCTAAAGATGTCTTGCTCAACGCCCACCATTGTGCCGCCCCCAATACAACCCCAGCTACAACACCCGCGCCTGCGAAACAAATCGGATTGAGTACCCCAAAATAGAGGCCGACTGTCCAGCCGATAATATTTGCCAGCACCCAGCGTAATAAAAAGCGATGGCGCAGTTCAAATAGAAACTTCTCAAACATCAGAGGCATAAAACCTGCCTATCCCGCTCATCATAAATCACGGCAATACTAGGGGATGTTTCTGGAATTGTCGATTGTTTGCCCCTTTTCAGCATTGTCTCGGCTTGCTACACTTCCATTTATCATGATTTACATATTGATTTTGCACGTCTCACGCCAACAACAAACCCTCACTGGTGTTGATTTCAACACGGGTCGATGGCGCTTGACTAGCTAAAGTAAACGCTTAATCTGCTCGGTTGATCAGCCCGGTGTTCCGCAACAATGGAACACCGGGCTTTTTGTTTTATATAGGGGATTTGCTCAAGGAGACTCATTATGCTTGGTATGCTTGCTGCCGCGTTTATCATTGGTATTGCCGTTGCTATTCCGCCCGGTGCGGTGATGATTACCGGCGCTCAGAGAGCCATCACGCGCGGCTTTTGGAGTGCGTTTGATTTTTATGCAGGTGTACTCGCCGCAGATGCTCTTTATGCGCTGCTGGTCTACTTTGGCTTATCAACCTTATTTAAGGACAGTGTAGCCTTCAAGTTGATCTTGTGGATATTGGGTGGGGCATGGTTATGCTGGCTCGGCATCAGCGCCATCCGAACCCGCATCGAATTCAGTACCGCTGTTGATCCAACCATCAAACATCGGGGGTGGCGCGTCATGCGCGATGGTTTGCTCATCACATTGTTTAACCCCCTCACCATCATCAGTTGGATTGCGCTAGCAGGTAACTTCTTCGAAACCCTGTGGCGACCGGATTGGCCTGCACGGGAAAGTATGGGTCTATTGGCGATCATCGCCATGTTGGTGGGAACACAAACATGGGCATTAAGTGTAGCGGGCATATTGAGTGCCATCCGCAAGATGATTAGTCCGCGTGTGCTGCACGGGGTATCGGTGGTCAGCGGTGTATTCCTTATTATCTACGGGCTGAGTGGTTGGTGGTCAGCCATTAACCTCATTTTTAAGCTCGTGTAAAATACACTCGTGTCCAAATTCGCACACGATAAATTTGGATCATTTAAACTTTAGTACTATACAAACGTAAATAAATTTGACAATTTACGTCTAAAGTGGCATTTATCTACGTACAACTACAGATTAGGCATATTGAGTGTTAAGATATTAGGGAATTTTTCACATACTGTTACGATAAATTACTTACATTATAGTTATGTCAAGCTATAATGTAAGACATAAGTGTATACAGATTCTCCATTTTTAGGGTGGGAGTGTTCATGGAAACAGAAGAGCGGGCAAGCAACGAGCGGGAGTCCAAACACATACTTCGACAGATACAGGATCATCTCGGTGAGATGCACGTCAAACTGGGAGCGCTCCGAGAATCAGTCGGTATGGTAGAAGTCTTTCATCACACGTCAACCAATGCAGCATCACTCAATTACATTACACCACGCAAAAATACAGCATGGGTTTCGGGCAGTTATTTACAGCAAGGACTTTCTCACTTAGCCCAATTTGAACGCTTACCTCGTGTCGAATATATCGAGGGTTTATATCCACCTGTATTTGCGCGTACCTTGCGTGATCTCGGGCTGGAGTTGGAACGTGAAACGCTGATTATGGTCTATAAACCGGGCGGGATTACAGGTCACCCAACCCCCATGTTAGTCGAACGCCCGTTACCGGATGGCATTGTTGTCCGGCAAGTGACCGATCAAGATAGTAGTGGGCAGTGGTGGTATGTCTGGCGTAACAGTCATTTCGATGTGCTAACTTTGGGTGTCGAGCCGCTGTTCGTCGGTCAGGATATGCAAGCGACTTGGACAGGTCAGCGGTTAGATTACATTTTATATCGGGATGGCTTTCCAGCGGGCGTGGTACGTGTCAGCCTTCATAAGGAAACCGCGCATATTAAGGCGTTGGCGCTGATGAAGGAACTTCGCACACCAGCGATGATCCAAATTTTGCAGATGGCTGCCGTAAAAGGGGCGCTGGAACACGGCGCAAAATTGGTCTTCGCTCCCGGTGAAAACGAAGCCGAACGGCGCATGGCGCGCGAACTCGGTTTTATGGACTTTGGTAGTATTGTATGCTATGCTGCGCCGAACGATGCCGCCAGAACAAACCATGGTAACAATGGCGATAATGGTAACAATGGCAACAACATGGAATTGTCTATACTTGCCTTCTGATGATGCCGGGGACGTTGTACAACAGTTGCAGGTTTCGTTAACCGACCTCGGCTATACACTCTACAATCCGTTCGGATTGATTCCCGGCAAAGCCTATTCACGCTCGGTACGTTTATTCGTCGCACCTGCCGCAGACGGTTGGGTGAAGGTCATCGGCATACCTGACGAAGGACAACTCGCACCACTTTCACAAAACACAACCTTGATCTACACCGCCTTAGATGGCGCTGGTGCAGATATTTGGGTCTACTCTAATGGGCAAGCCGTCGCTATCGAAAATGCCCTGCTCCCTTATTTGCGTCCCAATTTAGCCGCTACCGATCTTCACAACGCACTGCACACCACCTCAAACATCATCCAAATAGATAAGCCGGATACGGGTTTACCATTTGACGTGCTGCCCGACGATATAAAAGCGCTGGCAGGTAAAGTAAATACCAATCAAGCACAAAAGATGTTCACCCGTCTCAGTGGCGATCTCATTAAAAAGGTCAGTAAAGATAGCGGGCAAGCTGATGCCGCCCGCGCCTTGGTTAACGCGGGTGATGCACCCGACTGGAACAGCAGTGGTGGGGCGCGTATCCGGGCAGTCATGAACTGTCTGACGCTGCATGAAGATTGGCGTGAACCGGACTTCGACAGCTTGCGTGATGCTTATCCGTTACACGAACGCCGCCGTCGCAACCCCAACGCCCGTACCTATCCCGGTGACGACGCTGTAATGGCGAAAGTACCCGACGTGCTGCGCTATACACCGGTTTACGGAGGGGCAAGCTGATGTCTGGTGCTGACCGGCTGCGCTGGGATGAAGTCTACGGTGAGATGAACAACGAGCCTTATCCACCGCCTGATCCGCTGCTCTTTGACTATTCGCCGCCCATCAATGATGAAGCCGAACATCGGGCGCTTGATTTAGCCTGTGGTATGGGACAAAACGGTTTATGGTTGGCCTCGCAAGGTTATCTGGTTGATTTATTAGATGTTAGCCGCATCGCTCTGCTGCGGGCGCAAGCCGAAGCCACCAAGCGTGGGCTGCGTGAGTTAAATCTCATTCCCGTTGATCTTGACCAGCACGAATTCCCCGCCGACCACTATGAATTGGTGTCGGTATTCCGTTACCTCAAGCGGGATTTGTTCACACAACTGCGGCTCACCATTCGCCCCGGTGGACGCATCCTCTATGAGACTTTTAACCGCCACTATTTGCAACTTGTACCGGGATTCAATCCCGCCTATCTGTTGGAAGTCGGTGAATTGGTCGGCTATTTTGCCGATTGGAGTGTCCTGAGTTACGCTGAAGACTCCCATCTTTCGCGCATCGTCGCAGTCAAACCCACCTAAACCAAACCTTTACTGCACTTGCAGTGTCCCTATCGGAATAACGCCCGAAGCGATAGTTGTTCCGGTGCTGTCCACCGCGCTCAACCACGTCTGAGCCGCCGTTTGGATTCCGACACTGACGGTATATAGTCCTTTAGGTGCATCCGGCGGAATAGTCATAACACACTCATCAAAGTAGACTGTTTCGCCCGCTGACCATTTGCTAAAAGGATAGGTGTTTTGGCGCGGAAAACCTGAACAAAAGTAGGTCGTGTTACTTTGACTATTCACCAACAGATAGATGCGGTAATAGGCATCCGCCGGAATATGACGGGCTAGCCAATTGACGGACGGCACATAATAAACAGGCTGCGATTGAACCGTGAGTGTCGCTGGCGAGTTGAACTTGAGCAGTTGTAACCCACCGCCAATCACGCCTTTATTGACCGGACAGGATGCCGCCAGTTCAAGCGTGTCATTGATCGTGCCAAGGTTGAGCGATGAGCCAACAAGCTGAGTTGAAGCCAAGCCGTTAGTCGTTGTAGCTTTTAACCATTGCATATCCAACTGAATGGGCGATGTGCGACGGGCGACACAGTTGGGAATTTGGCTGTGCAAGACGATAATTTTATCGGGCTGCCAACGGGGAGTGGGATATAGGCCGCGCACCGGAACCGTTCGGCAGGATGAGCGCTGCACACTGCTGGACAAATCAGTCTGAAGAATATAATTATCAGTCAACGGTTGGTTAGCTCGAACATACAAGTCGAGGTCAATCAAACCCTCGGCAGGATGAGTATGAAGCTGATACCCTAACACCTGTGGCAGTGCGGCAGCTTGCGATGATTGAACAGGTGTGATACCTAACAACGAATCATATTCCGCCTGTGACAGGATCGCGCTGCTGCGAAGTTGGCTCATATTCAGTGGAATCGTAAGTCCTGCCAACGCAATCATAAACCAGCAGGCAGCTACTCCCGCACCCATTACTATCCCAGCCGACTGTAATCGTGGCAACCTAATCTCTGAAAAACCTGCCGCACAAATCAGCGCCAACGCGGGCAGCGCCGGAGCGTAATAGCGAACGGGCGAGATGATAATCATGGTATTGACGAAATCAGGTGTGCCATTGTTCAAGATGCTGCGGAAAATTACCAACCCCATCATCAACAACGCATACACAACCAGCAGCGCAAACGAAATCAAGAAGACTTTGTTGCGGTTGCGAACGGCTTGAAAGATGCCATATACACCCGCGAGGATACCGAGTACCAACAACCCGCTGTAAACGACTAATAAAATGTTGGAGGGTTGCAAATTTCTGATCGGACTGAGGTAATCGCTGAAGGTGTCCTGAAGTGTTGCCACTGTCATGTTGACAACGTGACGTGGCGGTAAATTTTGCAATGTGGTGCTGATAGTCTTATCCAACCCGCGATAGCGCCCTAGCACACTACCGTATTGAGTGATATTAAATAAGATCACGCCCACCACCGCAACGATCAGAAATCCGCCAAAGCCAAGCGCGATCTGTTTTTGACGACGGGAAGCCCGTTGGCGCGTCATCTGTACCAAAACGCCGATGATGAGCAGCACACTGATACTGAGCATCAACCACCCGCTGAGTTTAGCCAGCAGCGCCAGCACAGCCACCAATAACAAGCCCACCAAGTTAGCGACCAATGATCCCCGTTGGTGAATAAGCCGCGCACAGAGCCAGAGATGAACCGCACCCAGTACCAATATCAGGTTATCGTTGTTGATTTCACTGGCAACGATCACCGTTGTCGGTTCAAAGGCTATGAGAGCCGCGCCCACCAATGCAATAAATGGCTTTTGTGGAAAGAGGATACGTCCGGCTAAATAGGTGAACACCACTGCAAGCAAACTGGTTATCAAACTGAGCAATCGTAACGTGAAGCCCAAGGCAACCGCACCGTGCAGTGGATTATCATAAGCAGTTGTGGTGACGAGTGAGGTGAGGTTGGTATTAAAGCCATCACAAACCGCCAGCGGATTAACGCCGGGCGGAACCACCTGATTGTCATCCATCATGGCGACAAACGGCAGCAGCATGAAATAGATAAGCGGCGGTTGGCTGTTGTTCTTGGTGTCGGGTGCGGCATCATCAGCGAGTACAGGCAGCTTACCTTCATCGCGTAAAGTACGTACCACCCGCAGAAAGTCCGCCTCATGATACTGCCACAAAGGTTGCTGTGTCACATAGAACACGCCTAAAAACAGCTTGACCACAAGAATAATGACAAGTATTTGATAAGGGGTGATTTTACGGAGTGCTTGGTTCAAGATGTAATTATTCAGTGCTAGCCATCTGATAGGATGCAAACCTAACCCGAATTATCATATGTGGCTTGAAGCCAATCTGCTAGGGCTGGCTGTGAAGGGTCATAGCAACATGTATAAAATTTGTCTCCCCTCATTATAAAATAGAGTACAAGTGGACTAGCTCCTTCCCCTAAGTAAACCGATACACATTTCCTCAAGGCTTGCGAACCACAAATATTGACTATACTCAGAGAATATTCATACCGTAACTTTTTCTAAAGTTGATCGGTAAATGTGTTAGTAGACGAAATTTACATGGCCTTTAGGCAATCTCAATACTAAAGCGCGTTCGGAGGATTTCATGAGGGCGTATACCCACCGTTTCATTTCTTTCGCCATTCAGTGTGCCGTTATTATATTATTGGCACTTGGCCTATCGTTTTCAGCAGGTCATTCATTAGCCCAAGATGTTGCCACGGATACGCCTGTACCATCCGACACGGCAACCGTTGCGCCGACCGATGTGCCGACCGAACTGCCAACGGTCGTCCCAACTGCTGCGCCGACCGAACTACCAACCGAACTACCGACCGACGTGCCGCCTGAAGCCACAAGCGAGCAGCCAACCGTCGCTCCCACTGATGCAACGGTTACGCCCGCTGCTCCGACTGAAGCAGTCACACAACCACCCGCCACACCCATTACATCCAATGTTTTCATCGAAAATTTTCAAGATGCTGACACAACGGA
>JBBQLX010000145.1:0-14835 GCA_038328375.1 Aggregatilineales bacterium
ATGCTCGAATAAGCCCGTCATCACGTAGGAAAGGGCGGTCACATGTGCGCCCAACTTGCCCCGATCATCTAATGAGTCAGCCGGAAGTTCTTTGCCGAAGTTATAGTTTCCTGTCAGTTCCTGTGCGTCATTGAAGTAACGGTCAGCCGACACATAAAACTCAGGCTGAAGCAGCATTTGTTGGGTGGTCGCGTCATAGTGAATGACCCCGTAAATGGCGACTTTTGCGTTGCGATCATTCAGTAGGCTAATGGCTGCCTGCTGACGGGCCTGTGCATCCTTACCTGTAATCCGTGCTACACCTGATGGTCCATCCATTTTGTAGCTCAGGTTCAACGTATTGTTACTGAGTTCTGAGCCGAGTTGCTGGTCGAGGGATTTTGCAAAACGTTCGATTACCGCGTCGGCATCCGCCTGTGATACTTTATCTGGCGCGTCCACCACAAAGTAGCTGATCACCACACTGACATCAAAATTTTGTAATGCGAGCGTGGGAGTCGCAGGTATCGCAGTGGCAGTTGCTTGGATACTGGCGAACCCACCCCGAACGGCCAGTGCAATCCCCCCAAATATCAACACAATTACCGCGATAGCTGCGGCAGCCATGCTCAATGTGCGGATCAACTTGCGATAAGGAGCTTGTGGAGAGGGTAGTGCGACCAGCAGCTTTTGTAAGCCCAACGCGTAATTGGCGGTCAAATCGGTGTATTGCACATGGTCAAGATGAATGGCTGCTAGTGCATGGTCATCGCTAATGCGGCGCACGATAGCGGGATAAATCACTTTATGTTCGCTCTGGGCTTGAGCGATTTCCGCTGGACAGTAAGGCGAAGCCAAAAAGTCAGGCGATATACAGGCGATTACCCCTTCGGATTCCGACATCTGTTTGGTGAGTTCGCGCTGCCAATCCTCGCCCGGTTCGATGCCGCGTTCATCGACATCCATCCACAGCACATAACCGCGTTGGCGCAAGTCCGCGACTAATTTATCGACCGCAATCCGGTCACTGCGACTGTAACTGACGAACAAATGGGAACGTGTTTTTGATTTTGTCATGGGACACATTATAGGGGTGCTGAATGTCACCCGCAAGTAAGACGAATATCACTTCTGAATGGATAACGATTTTGTTCTTGATAATTTCTTGATGTCATTCCTCTAAACCCTGAGCCACTTTTGACCTCCAAAGATCAATAATTATTTTGGGTGTGGACTATCCAAACAGTGACGTAATTTGTTCCAACAATTCATGCGTCAATGTCCCACCACTATTAATGTCTTCAGAGTCTTAAAAGTTGCCGACAGGATGCTGAATTATGAAACGTAAACCAATGTGGTGGAAACTTTATTTGTTCGCGGCTGCGAGCTGCGTGGTGTTGTTCCTCATACCACCGACCAATAAAACAGCTCTGATGATGTGGACAGTTGGCATGTTCGGCGGAATTGGGGTCTGGTTGACCACGAACCAAGCACAACTAACTGAAAGTTCTGCTTATCAGTACACGGTTGTAACGCCGCCTGTTGCCGAGTTTTTTGATGATGATCGTCTTCTCTTGCAACAATACAGCAGTGAAATACCGGATGATAATGTTCAGAACAGTCCGCATGAAGTGGTTTAACAGCCGTCAGAATAGGGTAGTTTAATCTGTCAGAAGCATCCTTATTTCAGATTTGGGTGTGTTGATATAAGACTACCCTTATTTCTAATCCCATTCGGAGTTGTTTGCTATTTGTCGCGCTCATGTCCCTGACTTCTCCCCGTAGTTATGCTGGGCATTAGCCTTGTATTGAGCCACTGTTACACAATTTACCGCTTGATAAGTTAGAATACATATATGGACGAATATCGACCTGACCCTGATGAGCTGCTAGCTGCTATCCAGAAGGTTGAAGACCGGCAGCAGCGCGGCAAGCTCAAGATTTTCTTTGGTATGGCAGCAGGCGTGGGCAAAACCTATACCATGCTTGATAACGCGCGCCAACGGCAGGCTGAGGGTGTCGATGTCGTAATCGGTTATGTTGAAACCCACAAACGTGTCGAGACCGAGGCACTCCTCGCTGGCTTAGAAATTGTTCCTCGTCAAAATTTGGAGTATCGTGGAACAACCCTCGAAGAGATGGATACCGATGCCATCATTGCCCGCCGACCCCAGTTGGTGTTGGTAGATGAATTGGCTCATACCAATGTGGCTGGTGCGCGTCATGTCAAACGCTATCAGGATGTGATTGAACTGCTTGAATATGGCTTGAATGTGTATACAACGGTTAATGTCCAGCATTTCGAAAGCCGCGCCGATACTGTTAAGCAGATTACAGGGATCACCGTTCACGAAACCATACCTGATTCGATCCTTGATCTTGTCGATGAAATTGAACTGATTGACCTTTCTCCAGATGATCTGCGTAAGCGTTTGGCCGAGGGCAAAGTCTATACGGCTGATCGGGCTGATACTGCTGCAAATAATTTCTTTCGTACCGGTAATCTTACGGCTTTGCGGGAAATGGCACTGCGCCTCACCGCCGAACACGTCGACCACCAACTTCATGATTACATGCAGGTCAAGCGGATTGCGGGTCCGTGGAAATCGGGTGAGCATCTGATGGTTGCGGTTGGTCCTACTCCCTTTTCTGAACAGCTTATTCGCTGGACGCGCCGGGTGGCCTATAATCTCGAAGCACCGTGGACAGCGGTGTATGTCGAAACCTCTAAAAGGCTCTCCCCCGAAACCAAATCACGTTTGGCAGAAAATCTAGCGTTTGCCCGCGACCTCGGTGGGGAAGTTCTTGTGAGTGCTGGTGATGATATTGACTCCGTTCTCATCCAGCTTGCCCGTCAACGGAATGTCACGCAAATGGTGGTGGGTAAACCGACGAGTAACCGCTGGCAGCGGTTAATACGCGGTGGTTCACTGGTTGACAAGCTCATCAAAGCCAGCGGTGACATTGATATTTTTGTGGTGACAGGTGATAAGGGTGAGGAGAAAAGTCCACGGTTGGGTTTTACCGCGCCCGTTTCGCATTCTTCATGGCGGCAGTATTTGATAGCATTGGGTCTTGTGGCAGTAATCACGAGTATAGATTTGTGGGCTCTTAGTTGGCTGACTTATGAAGCCGTCGGTCTCACAGAGCTTTTTGCAGTCTTGCTCATTGCCGTCTATTTGGGACGCGGACCCGCTTTGCTGGCGGCAGCGGTTAGTGCTGTTTCATGGAATTTTCTGTTTATTACACCCCGTTTTACCTTCGAGATTTCACGGCTTCAAGATACCATTCTAATCTCGATGTACTTTGTGATTGCCATCCTCACGGGCAATATGACAGCCCGTATCCGTACTCAAGAGCGTCAGGCTCGTTACAACGCGGATCGTACCTTGGCACTTTATACGCTGACGCACGAGACAGCGACCGCTGTTAATATGGATGATGTGCTGCGAACAGGTGTTAGTCAAATTGGACGTGTATTTTCCGCTGAAGTTGCTATCTTATTACCCAAGGATGGCAAACTGGAACGAATGACCCATTCTTCAAGCACCCTTGCCGTTGAAGAAAAAGATTATAGTGTCGCCTCATGGGTTTTTGATAATGGCAAGGCTGCCGGACGGTTTACCAATACACTGCCATCTGCCACTGCCCACTATCTGCCGTTACTCACACCGAACCGTACCGTGGGTGTTTTCGGCATCCGTACCCACCAGAATGATCGTCTATCTTTCGATCAGGAAGCGCTGCTCGAAACCTTTGGCAACCAGATTGCGCTTGTCATTGAGCGTGAATTGTTGGATGAAGCCGCCGAGCAATCAGCCATGCTTCAGGAATCGGAGCGGCTTTATACCACACTTTTGAACTCGATTTCGCATGAACTCCGTACACCAATCGCCACCGTTATGGGTGCGTCCAGCAGTTTGCTTGACCCCCAAACAAGGGCGAATGAGGAAGTCCGTACCGAACTAACGAACGATATTCATGATGCCGCTGATCGCCTCAATCGCCTTGTGGAAAATTTGTTGGATATGTCACGCCTTGATTCAGGGCGGCTCAAGCTCAAGCATGACTGGTGTGATGTCAGTGATGTGATTGGCGTATCGGTCAAGCGTGTGGAAAAGTGTCTTGTTGAACGTCCGATTACGATTCGTGTCGCGCCCGATGTGCCGCTGGTGCAGATGGATTTTGTGCTTATGGAGCAGGTGATGGTCAATTTGCTGGATAATATTTGCAACTATACGCCAGTTGGTACGACGGTCGACATATCGGCTGAATTAAAAGATCACTGGCTGGTGTTAACGGTTTCCGACTCCGGCCCCGGTTTACCCGATGTCGATGTTGAGCGCGTTTTTGAGAAGTTCTACCGTGTTCCCGGCACAGCGACCGGTGGCACAGGTTTAGGGTTGTCGATTTGTCGCGGTTTGGTGGAGGCGCATGGGGGTACGCTCACTGCCAGCAATAAGGATACGGGCGGCGCGAACTTCGTCATCCGTTTGCCTGCCAATTCTGTTCCCCCACCTGTAAGAGAGGCAACGTTATGACCGAAGGACCGCAGATTTTAATAGTGGATGATGAATTGCAAATTAGACGTTTTCTTCGGGTCAGCCTTGAAGCGAATGGCTATGATGTGCATGAAACGGATTCTGGACATGATGCCATTGTCAAAACAGCGCAGTTGCGCCCGGATTTGATTATTCTTGACATGGGTTTGCCCGACATGGATGGCTTGGAAGTCCTCAAACGCTTACGTGAATGGACAAAAACGCCGGTGATTATTCTCTCAGTGCGCGATGCCGACCGTGACAAAATTGCTGCTTTGGATGCAGGCGCGGATGATTATCTCACCAAGCCGTTTAGCACCGAAGAACTTTTAGCGCGAATGAGGGTCGCTCAACGTCATGCCCAACCGCAGGAACAGGAAGCCATCTTTGCAGTTGGTAATTTGCAAGTGGATTTCGCCCGTCGGTTGGTCACACGCGGCGGCGAACCCGTCAAACTGACTCCTACCGAATATGCTTTGCTGCGGTTGCTGATTCAGCACGCGGGTAGAGTTCTTACGCATCGCCAAATTCTCAAAGAGGTTTGGGGACCGGAATATGTGGATGAACTTCATTATCTGCGGGTATACTTTGCTCAATTGCGTCAGAAACTCGAAGACGATCCCACACTTCCCAAGCTCATCCTGACCGAACCGGGTGTAGGGTATCGCCTCCAAACCTAAAGACGAGTGTCTTATGCAACAATTCTTTCGCGGCTTATTCAGTCAACCATCCGAACCTTTGCCGATTGTCCCACCGTCTGATCTCAAGCTGCCGCAACCCATCACCCGCAAAGTGTTGGTGATTACCCATAATCCAATACTGGTTAGGCAGGGTGGAAAAACCCTCAAAGAATATTTTCGCTGGCAAGACCCGCATCAACTGGCGCAGGGTTATATCAATGATATTCGCGAGATCAGCTTTGGTTTCGCCAACTATGAAATTGTTGAACATCTCGAAGTGAATGCCTATCCACTCAAGCGAGATGGCTTTCGATACACCGAACAATCCTATCTTGAGGCATGGCGTAATCGCGAGTTTCATGATCCTGACGGTGTGGATTACCTCGAATTGGTGCGCGAGTTTCGTATGATTGAGCGTGTCGATAGTGGTGAAATTGATGAAGTATGGTTGTTCGGGCATCCTTACGGTGGTTACTGGGAATCGATCATGTGTGGGCCGGGAGCGTTTTGGTGCAATGCGCCGCCATTGGCTGGAACCGAACACGCTTCACGTCGTTTTGTGATTATGGGCTTTAACTTCGAACGTGGCGTAGGAGAGATGCTCGAAGATTTAGGCCATCGCGCCGAGTCGATTCTCTATAAAGTCTTTGAGAACACACACGGCGAAGCCAATCTTTTTGAAAAGTTTCTCCGCTACGACAAGAAAGATCGTGGACGCGCCGAGGTGGGTAACGTCCATTTCGCACCCAACAGTCAGCGTGATTATGATTGGGGCAATCACACACCAGTCTCTAGCCGCTGTGATACATGGCTGAACTTCCCCGATCTCACAGGGCAATCACGCAGGGTCACCTGTGCTGATTGGGGAAACGGTGACATTCGCGGTCATCATAAATGGTGGTTCATCCGCTTCCCTCATATCGTCGGTGAGACCAATGGCATTTCATGGAATTGGTGGCAGTATGTTATCGACCCCAATACCGTTAAGTAGTTTCAGCGTTTCGGCTTTCCTGAATCGCCAGATCAATAAATACCGCTGATGTCCAACCGAAAATCGGCGCGGCTTTGGGCGGTCGTTCTCCCGTAATCGGGTTGTAGTACTCGTAAATGTCTCGCTGCTGCATAATCGTTTCCAGCGTATCCCGCCGCAGTTTGGTTGCTAGTTCGGTTTGGTTGATGCGTGTGAGTGCCTCAATAAACAGGTAATTGATGTTCATCCATGATGGTCCACGCCACATTTGCATTGCATCAAAACTCGGATCTTTAATCGACACGGTTGCTAGAGGATATTTCGTCCAGAACAAGTTTGGATCAACGAGGTGATTGAGCAGGCTGTTCTGCATTTTCTCTGGCAGTTGACCTGTCCAGAATGGCATGAGGCTAAACAGAGTGACCGTCGGGATGAACTCGCCATTATGCTTCGCCATGAACATGCCACGACTTTCATCCCACAAAGAGTCAATCATGTGCTGTGTGGTTTGCTTGGCTGCATCACGGAAGCGAACTCCATCTTCCGGTCGGCCTATTAAGTCGGCAATCTGTGCTAACGATTCCTGCTGGACACACATATAGGTGTTCAAATCTGGTGCGGTCACGGGCATACCGGCATCCCACAACGGACTGTCATCCAAACCGGATGAGAAAGGATGGCGATATTCACATAACCCCTGACCGTCACCACTGTAATTAATCCACCAATCATGCCAGTGAACCAGCGGCTCATATACTTCTTCAAGAAAATCACTGTGCTGGGAAACCTCGAATATTTTGAGTGCCGCCCATGAAGCCAGCGGTGGTTTTGTAACATCGGCCTCTACTGGCTGTGTCAAATGCGTAACGAGACCTTCATCATGAATAGCGTCCGGCAGCATTCCGTCAGGTCGTTGATGATCGAGTACGATACGCAGTTGATCTTCTGCCAACCGCGCATCGACATGTCGGAAGGCGAGGGCATGAAAAAATTGATCCCACTGCCACACACCGACATAATGGATTTTGGATGGCGACAAGGCTTCGCGTGTGAAGTAAAAGCGCTGGCTGAGTAATCCAGCACGCATCACCCACCACGCATAATCATACTGCTCGCGATAATGCGCCATTACGGGCGGCGTGGCTTTGAACCATTGATCCCAGCGGTCAAATGCAGCTTTGATTTCCTTGTCAGCATCAGGTATGGATCGGTTAAAACCTAAACGTGGCGTGATATTGATGAGGAAGACATCCCCATGCTCGACCTCAAGCCCGACTTTAATGTTATACCACTCATCCCCTTGCAAGCTCAGTTCGTTTGAAGTCAGTTTAGCGTTAGTGGTGTAAGCAATATTGCGAAACCCATGTAAATCGCCACCACGTCGCCCAATCTGACCTCGTTCAGCTTGTGCGCTAAATTGGAATTGATGGTTACCGGGAGGCATTCGCATCAAGAGCGTTTCGGTATCTGTGAAGACAAACTCGAATATCCCTTTGGCAGTGTGCAACCGTGTCAAGTATGGGTAACTCTCAACCTCAAATGCCAGCGGTTGGCCTTCGTCGTCCAGAAAGGCAAATTCTTTGACTATCGGCGGACGTAACCGGTAATGTCCGGTCCGTGTTTGGATTTTTTCCCAGCGTTCCGCTAATCGGATGAACAGTTCGTTTTCCCGTCTGAACAACATCAGACGAGTTCCCCTGTCAGTGAAAGGGATATGGGTCAAATCAATACGATTTTTGAGCAATTCTGAAAATGTCACAACGTCATCCTTTAGCGATGGTCAGAGATGCTTATGAAATGGGTTTCAACCAGCGCGTTTGATAAGGCGCAAGAGTAATAAGCTTTTCACAATTTTCTTGCGTCAGAAGGTCAGTTGAAGAGGCAAACGGCGTTTCTACCGTTTCGGTTTCAGCACCGATATTGAATAGGCATAAAACATGCTCACTATGATCCGGCGATGTGCGTTCTAAAATCAGCACACGACCATCAGCCAGTGTACGTGCCTGCTGTTTGCCATTGGGATGGAAGGCAGCATATTGCATCCGTACCTGTATCATGTGCGAATAACCGCTGAACACCTGCGCTCTGAAACTCGAAAGATCATCTAACTCGCCTGAGATTTCGCTGACATCCACTTTGCGGCGGTTGATGGCTCTTGCATAACCTGCCTGTTTGACCCCTTCGAGATCATTGTGCGAACCAATCAAACTGTGAATATAAATGGCTGGCACACCTGCCAACGACAACATAACCGCCTGAGACACAAGGAAACGTGCCACTTGTTGAGCAACGGGTTCATTGTGGTCGATGATGGCATCCACATAAGTGATGTTCAGTTCGTATGGGCTGTGAGAACCATCACTGTTGGTTTTATAGGAGACGAGTCCACCGCTGCTCTCGACTTTATCCACAATCTGCTTTAACTCCGTCGCATTCAGGATGCCTTCAACTGGTCGTACCCCGATGCCATCGTGTGAGGCGGTGAAGTTGAAAAAGGTTGTGTGTTCGCGTGGGGTCGTGAGTGTGTTAATCCAAGTGCTGAGTTTATAGGCATCGCCAACCGTCAGCGTATAAAACAACAGCGGCGGTAGGGTGAAGTTATAAACCAACTGCGCTTCGGGATAGCTGTTATTGCCGAAGTACGAAATATTCTCGGCGTGAGGAACATTGGTCTCGGTGATGAGAATGACTTCCGGCGCGACAACATCCAGTGCCGCCCGCATCAATTGGATGATGGCATGTGTTTGGGGCAGGTGAATAGAGGATGTGCCAGCCACTTTCCACATGTAGGCAATCGCATCTAATCGGATGACTGACGCGCCTTGCTCCACATAAAACAGTAGCACTTTCAGGATACGCAGCAGCGTTTCGGGATGGCTATAATCCAAATCCACTTGATCGGCGCTAAAAGTTGTCCAGACGTGTACAGTGCTGCCGTCAGTCTTTTTAAACGCTGTTAACAGTGGCGATGTGCGCGGTCTTGTAACGCTGCTAAGATCGGTGTCGGGGCTTTCGGTGCGGAATAATCCCTTGTAGTCTGCATTGCCCGCCAAGAATCCTTTAAACCACTCACTTTCTGCTGACATGTGGTTGATGACTCCATCAAACATCAGCCGGAAATCGCTGCTGAGATGTTGAATATCATCCCATGTGCCTAAGTCTGGATTGACGGCGTAATAATCAATCACCGAAAAGCCATCATCCGACGAGTAAGGATAAAACGGCAGGATATGAACCGTCGTAATCACATCTTTAAGGTGCTGCTTCAAGAAATGATGCAGCGTTTTTAAAGGTGCTTCACTCGCTTGTTGCAGCGTGTCGCCGTAGGTAATCAGTGTGATATTGCGCTCGGAGAAATAATGATCCGCGCTCATATGCTTGAGCTTAACTTTGCTCAACATATCGAGGAGTTGCTGTTGATAGATCGCGGCTTGTTCCGGGGAATACAGTTGTTGCAGAAGGGTGAAAATGCGGTCTTGAACGAGTGTTGTAGGCGAATCGGCGGAAAAATCTGGCACTCTTGCGCTCCCATCAGGTTGGTTAATCAAAAGTGTTGCTTAGTGCAATCTGTATAGATTATAGAACTCTCTCGCTCAATTCGTCAATTTTATGTAAACATAATCATAGTCTACTCATGTGGAGTCTGTAGTGGAGTGGTTCCCTTAACTGCTTCTAATCGAATCGTGTCGGTTAGACGCCGAAGTTCGCGTATCTTTAGCCAACGCCAAATGAGATAACCAGCGACAACTGCGCCGATGATCCCGACAACTGCAATGATGAGCGGTTCATATTGTCGGATGATGTCCAGAATCGAGCGCCAATTTTCGCCTAGCACATAACCTAAACCCAAGTAGGCAGCGATGGCGAAACCGGTACTCATGGCTGTACACGGTATAAATATTTTCAGTGGCAGACGACTCATGCCGGATACAATCGACATGGTTGGGCGCACCACTGGCAAAAATCGCCCGAAGAACACCATCCAGCCGCCATATCGTTTGCACATTTTAAGTGTGTAGTCCAGCGCACCTTCACTCATGCCTGTGTATTTGCCCCATCGTCGGATCAACGCCCGTACCACAGGTTCACCACCGCGCTTGCCCACTTGATAGAGGATGAACGATCCAGTGGTGCTGCCTGCTACCGCCGCCGCCCAAATCCCAATCAGATTAAATTTGCCCTGTGCCGCCATCATACCCGCCAACGGGAGTAGTGGTTCGGTGGGTATAGGCGTAAATACGTTTTCCAACACTTGCACCAAGAACATCCCCGGATACCCGAACACCAGCAGCAAATGTTCAAAAAACATCGTAATCTGATTGATAATTTCCGCCATCACCCATCCTTACTCGCATGACCATCCGTTATAGATACACACCCTATAACGCAATCGATCACTTATAGTCGCACACTTTTCATAACGCCACGCTAAAGACATTCACCGTTTGCGCCACTTTTCCTCTCCTGTCATAATAGTATTTATACTGACATGATCTTCACTGAGTAAATATGCCCAAAATCTTTATATCTTACCGTCGTGCAGATAGTGCTATGTTATCGCAACTTCTTGAAACAAAGTTGAAGTCCTTTGACATCGAATCCTATGTCGACACGAGGAATATTGATGGAGGTGGACCATTTCCAAATCGCTTGCGTCGCGCTATTGAAGAGCGTGATATATTTGTATGTTTGTTAGGCGCAACAACTTTTGACAGTGAATGGGTGAGCAAGGAAATTGAACATGCTCATACATTAGGCAAGGTCTTAATCCCCGTTTTTCAAGAACGTTATAGTGCTCCTAACCCAATTCCAGACGATCATGTATACGCGTTGCTTCAGTCTGATGGGGTACATTTTCTTGATATACGCAATTTATACATTGATGCGGCTATTGCTTCACTTGCTGAACTTATACGCAATACCTCCGCTAGGATTGAGGTAGGTGTAAATGCGATTGCAGCGTATTCTGATATTGCTCACCTAACTGAAACTGATCAGTAACTATAATTCCTGATTTATCTTCACAGACTGCCGCTGTTCTTAAAATAATTCCTCCGCCATTCGAGTGGTGTTTTGTTCCCTTTGGCAAGGTCACACTTGACACCGATCTCCCTAAACCCTACATCATCGCAGATTTTGCTATAGCAAAATACACTATTACAAATGAGCAATTTCTGGTGTTCATTGAAGCATCAGATGGCTATGAAGATGCTAAATGGTACAATTTTTCTGCTGCTGCGAGAAATTACCTCTCTGAAAAGCTAAAACCTACATCGACTGCTTACGATGGCATTGATATCCCCCGCACTAATATAAGTTGGTACGATTCAGTTGCCTTTACACGCTGGCTGAGCCACCGTACAGGACTAACTATCTCTCTTCCAACTGAACAGCAGTGGCAGCGTGGTGCTATTGGCGACACAGGATACATATATCCGTGGGGCAATGAGTTTGATTCCTTGCGCTGCAATACAAGTGAATCGGGCATTAGAAAACCAGTAGCGGTTACAGAGTACCCAACAGGGGTAAGTCCTTATGGAGTATTCAATATGAGTGGCAATCTATGGGAATGGTGTTTGACGGATCATAATAATCCTGATAACTCAGATATTCGAAATGTTGCTAGGCATCGGGTGCTGCGGGGCGGGTCTTTCAACTACTTTCAGAGCGGAGCTGCTGCGTCTTATCGCGATTTCAGCAACGCGTATGACGTTGACCACCTCCGCAGTTTTCGTTGCGCCCTTTTGATTCCCATCTTTTAATGCTGATTTCGATGCACTCGTAACTCAGATATCTTATAGAAGCTCCTTCAAACTCACAGCAATCTCCGCCGTCACGCCTTTGATCTGCATCAAATCCTCGATGCTAGCGTTCTTCACCGCGTCAATCGAATTGCCAAATGCTTTAAGGATCGCCTTGCGACGTTTTGGCCCGATACCCGGAATTTGCTCTAATCGACTCATCATGCCCAACTTTGTCCGTTGATTGCGATGGGTGGTGATGCCATAACGATGCGCCTCATCGCGTACCCGCTGCACCAGATACAGCGCTGGACTGCGACGGTTCAGTACCAGCGGCGTTGGATTGTGCGGGAAGAAAATCTCTTCAAACTGTTTAGCCAATCCCACCACTGGCACCCGATCCATCAACCCGAATTCAGTCAGCACCTCCACGGCGATGCCCAACTGCCCCTTACCACCGTCGATAATCAATAGATCGGGCAGCAGTCGCCATGTCTCTTCGTGATCTTCTTTCCCCGGTGCAACCTGTGTCGGATCATCCAGCGTGCCTTTCCAGCGGTTGAAACGCCGCGTCAACGCCTCGCGCATCGACTGATAATCATCCGGCCCGCTGTGCGTCACTGTCTTAATATTGAAGCGACGATATTCGCTTTTCTTCGGCGCACCTTGAACGAATACTACCCGCGCCGCCACAATCGCCGTTCCCTGCGTGGTACTGATGTCGAAGCACTCAATCCGGTTGGGCGGATTTGGCAAACTCAACTCACGTTGTAATGCTCCCAACGCTTCTTCTTGCTTATGTGTATCGGCCTCGTATTGTTCCCGCATCATCCGCAGTCCTTCAGTCGCATTTTCCTGCGCCATCTTGATCAAATCACGCTTGTTGCCCCGCTGTGGCACAGTGATCGTGACCTTCTGTCCACGCCGTTTGTCGCGTAACCACTGCTCGATAATCCGTGCGCCTTCGACCTCATTCGGCAGCATAATCTCACGTGGAATTTCAGCCGCTTCCGAATAAAACTGGGTTAGGAATTGCTCCAAAACTTCGGCATCCGGTTCGCCTTCCGCGCCTGTCAGCATCCGTGTGTCGCTGCCCACCAACTTGCCGTTGCGGATGAACAAGATTTGCACAGCCGCATCATTCTTGTCGCGTGCTAATGCGATCACATCATGGTCAGTCATTTCAGGATTGACCGCCTTATGCCGCTGTGTGATGTACTCAATTGCTTTCAATTGGTCACGCAGCACACCCGCCCGTTCGAAGTTGAGCGCTTCCGCAGCCGTCTGCATATCGCTGGTAATGCGTTTGACCACTGGCTCACTTTTGCCACTCAATACATCCATCAACTCGCTAATCATGGCGCGATATTCTTCTTGACTCGCCGCACCGATGCATGGCCCATTACACAGTTTGATGTCATAGAACAAACACGGTCTCTCATCCATGCCCGTAATCACACGGTCGCATGTCAAATAAGGAAATGCCCGCCGCAGCGTCCGCAAGGTATTCTGTACCGCCCACATTGCCGCATATGGCCCAAAGTATCGACTGCCATCTTTCAGCACTCGACGTGTGGTTTCCACTTTCGGAAACGGATCTTGCCAGTTAATCTTGATGTACGGGTAATGCTTATCGTCCTTTAGATTGATGTTATAGAAGGGCATGTGCCGCTTAATCAACGTTTCTTCTGTGATCAGCGCTTGCACTTCCGTCTCGGTGATGATGATCTCAATATCGACAATGTTCTCGCGCAGCCGCAGCGTTTTTGGATTGCCCTCCGCGCTGGAGTTGAAGTAGCTCCGCACACGGTTACGCAGCCGCTTGGCCTTACCCACATAGATGATCTTCCCGTCCTTATCCTTCATCAGATAACAACCGGGCTTCATCGGCAGGCTGGAGAGAATATTGGCGATGTGTTCAGATGCTTTAAACGTCATAGCATTTATTCTTGATGATCTATAGCTTCCCTTAGATTTGGTGTCTGTAGGGACACGGCATGTCGTGTCCGCCGCATTTGGGGAAGTTGGTTACGGAATAGGTGTTCTATTGTAGCGCGTTGCGTTTGGGGATGCGAGCGGGGGTTACCAGATGGTTGAGACGCTCGAAAGTTGAATTTTCCCGTCGCGGCTGATAACCGGCACACTTAATTCGACTGCTGTTGCTGCCACGATCCGGTCAGGCATATCAGGCACTTCTCTAGCACTCACCTTAGACATAGCACGGGCAATAGCAATATTCACCGGTATTTCAACAAACACGCTGTCCGGTTCGCGGATTTCCCGCACAAGTTGACTAAATAAGCCAGACGGAATCTTACCTTTTTCAATGAGATAAACCATCTCAACAAAGCTAATTGATGAGATGGCAATCTTTTGATCTCGGTTCTCTGCCTCATCCATGAACTGTTTTGCCTTGACCGATAATCTTTTATCATTGGAAAGAAACCAGATAACAGCATGTGTATCCGCGACGGCAATGCTCATTAAATATCCTCTCGCGGAAAATTTTTCATCATATCCTGCCGTACTTCATCAATATCTTCTGACGAAACACTTACACCCTCCCAAAGCCCAGCCATCGACCGACGTGGCTTTTTCGGCTGCTCTTCTGCAATTTCCTGCTTAAACATCCCCGTTAGTTGTTCAATCAATTCAATCTGCTCTAAACGGGATAAACTCTTAAATATCGTAGTAATGTGTTCACGTTCATTTACACTCATTTCTTTATCCTCCCAACACTGAACCGCTGCGACCCGATTATAACATTAAACTTCACTCATCCTCCTTTCGCACTTTTCCCTTTTACGCTAATATCACTGTATACCTTATTCCCAAACATAACTGAAATCCCAAATGCCAAAAATTTTTATTAGTTATCGTCGTGTCGATAGTAACGACATTGCCGAGCGGATATACGATAATCT
>JBBQLX010000146.1:0-14709 GCA_038328375.1 Aggregatilineales bacterium
ATCGTGCTGACCCAACAGAACGCGATTGGGGGGTTGGTGCAAGGTTTCGAATCTTTGGACGATTTGGGTGTGACAGTTGGCTCAATCATCCAACTCCAGTTCGGCGGACGAGCGCATCAGTTTGAGGTGGTGGGCATCGTGGGGACGGCAAGCCGCTTCACGCCGAGTATCGCCAACGCTTATATACCGCCCGATGTGAAGGGTTTGACCAACAGTGGTTATCAACTCAATGTTGTGCAGGTTCAGCCTGAGCAATTGGATACGTTCCTGACGAACATGAGCAAGATTCCGTTGGTATTTGCGTTCGATGTATCGTTCATCGACAGCTTACTCAAGCGGCTGATTGACCAATTGGCAGCGATTCCGACGATTGTGGGACTGCTTTCTCTGATCGCGGCAGCGGTGATTATGGCGAACACCGTGTCCCTGACGATGTTGGAGCGACGGCACCAAATCGGCATCCTCAAAGTGCTGGGATTGAACCGCAGGCGCGTGTTGTGGGTGGTGCTTTTGGAGAACACGGTTATCGGCTTATTGGGCGGTTTGATTGGCATCGGGATTAGCTCATTGGGCGTAACGGTCTTGACCCTGTTTGGGACAGGTAGTGGTATTCCCCTGCCGAGCGACGCGACCTTGATTACGGTGGGGTTGGTGGTGGCTTCGGTGGTGATCGCATGGGTGGCGACTTTGTTGAGTGCGCGAGTCGCGATCCGTGAAAAGGTGGCGCGGATTTTGCGGTATGAGTGAATTACCATCGGCAAGCCTTTTTATTTGCGAAAACCAATTTGAGCTTACTGCATTTATGGCAATTATTGGCGAAACCGAGCTAATTTTTGGCGAAATTGCCAATGTTCCGGTGAATGGCTCGGCTAGAAGCGCGGCGATTTTAGAAGTGGGACTGCCGCCGCCAAGATTGCCAATTCCCAAGCCATTTTTAACCACAAAGGACACAGAGAAAATGCAAAGGCAAGTGAACCGCCAAGTCGCCAAGAGATTATACCAACCTTTAAAATAATAGAACAATAAGAACATTTTAGCAGAAAACGAAGGCAAACGGGTTACCAAAATGTAACTCTTTGGCGACGAGTTTATTAACCATTTTGAAGGAGTAGGATTGTTAAATCGGTTGGTGAATGGTTGGAATTGGGTTTGTCGAGAAATTAATGCATATCCATCTAATTTTCTAGCGACCAGATTTTGATAATGCCCCCGTTTTGGCTGGTGGCGAAAGTTTTGCCATCGGGATGCCAAGCGAAACCGGATATGCTATTTGTTAGCAATTTGGGGTTGTTGAATAAGGTTTCGGGCGTATCTTGACTATCCAAGCGCCAGATTTGCAAAACCTCATTTTGAATTTCATCAGGAATATGGTTAGTAATGCCCCGTATTGCAACAGCGGTATCCTGCTGATTCCAGTCCATATTCCAATAGCTCACATCAGGCGAAATCTTTTGACGAATTGACTTATAGATAATATTGTCTTTATCTCGCCTAATTGAACCAATTTCAATACCACCCGATGCATAGGCGATTGCTATTATAGTTTGATTATGGGCAAGGCTGAAGTCTTGAATGTCGGCGAATGAATATAATAGATTCCCTGTCACTACATCTATAAAATCCAGTGAATAAGTAAAGTGTTGCGGATCAGCAGAATTATAAGTGCTTTCGACAAGCAAATTATCTCGCGGTATCCATTCAACGTGTCTTGTTGTTTTGGGAAGCGTAATTGTACGGAGAACATTCCCTGCTTTTGCGTCTAATAAATACCAATTCGTACCATCTGTGGCGGTGAATGTCGAGTCACTTTCCGCCCAAGTTATATCCCGCAATCTCAGATCAACTTTCAGATTGAAGGTTTCTGCATTTGTCGGATTCCAAATTGAGATAGATGATTTTCCACAAGTATATTCGGGCGAAGTTACTATTAATAATTGATCAGTTTGTGTAGCCCAAGCTGCGTTGGGGAATATACTTGTTGAGATATGAACATCGGGAAGTGGTAGGTTATTGTTTGCGTCCCAAACACGAATGCTCGGACAGATGTCCACAAGTCTCGGATAACTACTTTCACTGGCGAGTGCGAAATAAGTTTCACTTTTGCTCCAGCCAATTACAGATGTTATATCGCCGTTATGTAAGAGGTTATCTTCAATTCTTTGCTGTGTGGGTATATCCCAAATTTGCAATTCATCCGCGCTGGCAATGGCCAGTTGTTGGCTATTGGCTTTCCAAGCAACAGAACGTATTTTATCGATTATAGGCTTGAACTCATACACCTTTTGCAAGGTGGTTGCGTTGTACATCCTGATTCCCCTAGTCGCATAACTATAACCTGCGACTAGCCGCTTATCAGGGCTTGGTATCCAAGCAGTATCTTCAAAATCACTATTAAGCATTTCCCAAGTAGTTGTGTTCCAAATTACGGGATTCGGATACCCACCCATACTAAATGTTAGTGCAATTAATTCGTTTATTTCTGGAAGCGCAAGTACTTTGTAAAGGCTAAGGTTATAGATCGGTGATTGATAAATATCTTTGCCTGTTTCAACATTAGATACGACGATGTGATTTTGGCTAAATACAGGATGGTGGTAGGAAACCATGATCTGCTTACTATCGGGAAGCCAGAGCCAATCCTCTATCTTTTCTGCAATAGTGGGCAGTGGAAGAGGCGTTTGTAGATAGCGTATTTTATGAGAATGATGCTTTAGAGTAAAAATTGGATTAGAAGAACCACTTAACCATTCATTGGGAATTTCACTATGGAAAACGGATAATTGCTTACCTGTATTGACATCCCAAATCAGTAGGCGATTATTGTTTTTCACTCCGAGTTTGGAATCATCAGGACTCCACATTGCTTGTGTTAAACCTGACTCATCGGTCGGAAGTGAAATCGTTTTTTGTCGTTTTTGGGCATCGATGATTTCGATTGTGTCCGACTTCAAGAGCGCAATTGATGTGCTGGCGTTATTCCAACTAAAATCACTAGCATCTGTTGAAAACAGAAGGTTGTCGTTCATCGAATCGAATAGGTAGACTTTGTCAGTGGCGAGGACGGCAAATTGGCTTGCATTGGGACTCCATGTAATTTTTGAGACAAATTGAAATCGGTCGGGCATCACTTGAGCAAATTGTGTGCCGTCCCAAGACCAAATCTGCCATATGTTCGGCTGCCAAATCGTATCTGCCGTGTAAATGGAGATTCGGATCGTCAGCCAGCGACCATCTGGTGACCATTTGATTTCGCCAATGCGCCAAATATTGACTGACTGTACTTTACCTTCAGATGTCCATTGGTTGAGATTAATGGCTGCTGCGAGATCAAGATGAGCGACATCTTTTAGTTGGGTATCATAAAGCCAAATATCATGTGCAGAGGCGACTGCAATTAAGTCTTGTTTCGGATTCCAGTCGATGGCTTCAATAGAAGGACGACCTATTTGAGCAATTTCGTGATATTGAGGAGCAGATTGACCTTGAACAACAATAGGGGATAGGCTTAATAGGAAGCAAATGAATGTGAATAAGGTCTTTTGCAGCATAGAACAACCCTAAAAAATTGGTGATGTTTGAATTGTGCCAAATCTAGACGCTTCTAGCCTGATGATTGACCTCCGCTTTAACTAGGTTATCAGGCGCGTTGGCTGGGTAAATCAATCGGTGGGGGTTCGGGTTGGAGGCGGTTGATGGCTTCACTGATGAGGGGCGAGAAGGTATAGACGAGAAATGCGACGAGCATGATGAGGACAATCAGCATAAAGATAGCGCGTTTCCACGTCCAATAAGCTGTGGGCGCATCATCAACATCGGCATCTTCAGATTTCCACTCGTCGTACATAATCTAGTCTACAATTCCTTTTATGTGTTTCTATTATCGTTGAAAACCGCATCAAAGGGCAATGTTTGTATTGGTTATATGACGGAATGCGGTGGTTAGCACGAGGGCGGAACAGTGCGCAGCCTCCTGTGGATCTTCCGTCCCTACAATAGATTTTTGGGTTAGAGTCAATGAGCAATGAGCTTGGCGAGATGTTTTATCTGGCAGCACCCAGCAGGCGCTTGCGATTGCTGACGATGGGCTACGGGCTGCTGCTTTTTATCTGGCTTAGCCCGGAAGATAACGCTGTTTGGCCTGTGGCGCTCATCGGATTAGGATTGGCTTTAGTGAGCCTAATTTGGCTCATCCGGCGGCGACTCGGCGGCAGCACCTTCCCCGCACAGTATGTACCCATTAGCGGTGCGCTGTTGGGCGGGATTGTCGGTTTAGGGGGTGCGCTCAGTTCAGCCGGATTGATGTTTTTTAAGAACGCCTTACATGCCCATGTCTTCTGGGATTTCCCACCGGGGATGGTGGTGGCGATGCTGACACGAGCGCCGAGTTGGGCATTGGCGGGCGGATTGGCAGGCTTGGGAATGGGTTGTTTATGGGTGTGGCGGAGAGGTGCAGATCGCATTTAAATTAGCCACGAACACGGCGTACTGTGTCCCTACTTAGGTTTCTATGTTACGCTAACGAAGGTTGATGGTTGGGCTTTTCGCCAATTGAGCGACAGGTTGGATGTATGCAGATGTCAAGCCAGACTGAACTTGGGTATCTGACAGCCGCCCGCAGTGGTGATCCACAGCAGTTCGAGGCGTTGGCCGAACCTTACCGGCGTGAACTGCGAGCTTATTGTTACCGGCTGTTGGGATCGCTGGAAGACGCAGAAGACCTCGTACAAGAAACGATGCTGCGGGCTTGGCGACGTTTGGAGACGTTTGAAGGTCGCGCCTCATTTCGTGCTTGGCTCTATAAAATTGCCACCAACGCCTGCCTTGATGTCATCGACAAATCAACAAGGCGCGGGCTTCCCAGCACACGACAGTCAGCCTCAAATCCACAGGATACACTCGCTCCAACCAGCAGCGATCCCGTTTGGCTCGACCCATTTCCCGACGAATGGCTTGACGAGACAACCCCCAGCGCCGAAGCCCGTTACACCCTTCAAGAAAGTGTCACGCTGGCATTTTTGACAGCGCTCCAGATATTGCCGCCGCACCAACGAACGATCTTAGTTCTGCGTGATGTTCTGGATTGGCAGGCCAGCGAAGTTGCCGAGTTATTGGATATGACGGTATCAGCCGTTGCCAGCGCTTTACATCGGGCAAGGACGACCCTTTCCAAGCATCATCTGAATGCGCCTCAAGACACAACCCTAACCGATGGCAATCCACAAACACGCGCCCTTCTGGAACGTTATGTACGCGCCTGGGAAGCAGTCGATGTTGCTGCATTGGTCGCGCTGCTCAAGGAAGATGCCACCTTCTCGATGCCACCCTTTACGATATGGTTTCAGACGCGGAAAGCTATCGCTGCATTTTTTACGTCGAGCGTTTTTACGCAGGGCATTGCTTGGCGTTTGCGGCCTATTCGTGCCAGCGGTCAAGCCGGTTTCGCAGCCTATCAGTACAACACATCGACGGACTGCTACGAGGCACATGCTATTCATGTTCTCAGGCTGGACAGTACAGGCATTATTGAACTAACGGCGTTTTTGAATCCGGCGTTGTTCGCGTACTTTGGATTGCCGGAGAAAGAACCCCCACCCTAGCCCTCCCCGTAAACGAGGGAGGGAACAAATCAGTGGCAGGCACAACGTGTTTAATTATTAATATGCATTATCACGTCCGGTTTTTAATCCATTTCCAAATAGGCGCTTATGCCGATTTGCGGATGAGTTCGGTGTTGGCGGGTTGGGATGAACGGAGTGCCATCGCCGTCCAGATGATAAAAATGGGATCAACCGCGATCAGGAGCAAGAGGTTGATGGGTGCAAAACCCAATACCACGAAGATCGCGAAAAAGACAATCGCCGCGCTGCGCGTCAGGAGGGTTGACCGGAAGAAATCGGTTAGCTCTTTACGGGCCGATTGGACGAAGTAATAGCCCAGCACCAGCGACATCATGCCGACCACCCGTATCCAAACCTCGTTGGTTTCCGGCAGTCCGAAAATCTTCAGCGGAACATTGGGAATGGTGATCATCACCACACCCAGACCCAGCAGATATATACCATGTACCAAAATGCTTTTGGCTGCGTTACTCATGATCGTTTCCTCCATTGAGAATTTTTTCGATTCACATGTTATGACGGTAGTGAAACGCAAAACAGTGCGATTTTGCTCAAAACTGATCCAGCAGCCTGTTTCAGATGCCATTCAAATGGGTTGTTACATTCAGAAATCAGGGGCAATTGCTGTGCCTTAGCTATTGCATTGAGAAGTGGGATTAGGTTACTCTGGTGGATAGAATCAGCATCATTATTGACCTTGGCATTGTTCGCCCGTAAAAGGCTTTCCAGAGGCATAGGGTCAATTAACACACAGTTCAACAAAGTGCATGAACGCGCATACCCAACTTTTCAAGAAACTGCTTCGTGACCATATTGCTCGTTTTGTGGGTGTCCAACGCTGTGTGCTTGGGCAGCCCACAATGGCTGCGGCTCCGGTGCGCGACGCGGATATTGTGGTGAAAATGTGGGCGGGTGTAATCATCCATATTCATGTGATTGATGAACCGATCAAGGTGGGCAGGGTTCGGCGCATCATCGAGAGCGCCACCGATAATGGCATTCCGGTACTGTTTCTGTTGGATCTTAGCCTACTACCTGCGGCTAAAACGCATATCGCTATCGACCAATGGTATGTGCCGTTTCAATCATTAGTGGATGATAGGGCTTATTGTTATAAGATTGAACATAACCTGCCGGTTGTGCTGCCGGTGCAGTTTCGCCCTTACAGCCGGATCGAACTGGAAGTGAGTTATGGTGCGCCGTTGAGTATCAGCCAGATTCAGCATTCGCGTGTTACGGTGCGGCAAAGTTCGCTAAAAGGTTTCTGGCTGCTGGCGGACTTTGAAAGTGATCCGAACGCCAACGTGCCGCCGATACGACGCACCGATTACAGCAGTTACCAATACACGGGGCCACGTACATCGTTTCAAGATATGCCGCACTGGGAAAAAGTGCCTAACGCCGACAAGAAATCACCACCGCCCACTAGCAACCTGCCACAGAAATCACAGTTGGAGTTGGCGTTTGAGGTGCTGGGTGTGGCAGCCAGCGCCAGCCGTGAAGAAGTGAAAGCCGTTTTCCGAAAGTTAGCCTTCGAGGTTCATCCAGACGTGAGTACGCTGCCCAAACCGGAAGCAGAAGCCCGCTTCAAACTCTTGAGTGAGGCTTATGCGTTTATCAAAACGGCGAACCGCTGGGGATGAGAGTCATTTGATTACCAAAAAACAGCCATTGGCCTTACAAACACCGCCGACTTCCATCACCATGCGGCAAGTGCGGGCGACCGACAGCGACCGCTTACGGGCAAACTGCTGGCCTAACCGCACCTTCCTCACCGTCTACAATCTGATTACGCGCGCTGTACGAAATGCGACTGACGGGCGTGGATTGGGATTGGTGGTAGTCGGCACAGACGATATTCCGCTGGCTTACGGGCAGTTTACCTTATGGCCTACCTGCGCCGAGATCAGCGATTTGGTGGTGGCAGAACCGCTGCGTGGGCAAGGCGTGGGTACGGCACTGATTCAGTCGTTGGTGAAGCGGGCGCTGGCACAAGGGGCGAAGGCCTTCGAGATCGGCGTGGCACTGGATAATCCGCGCGCGGCAGCCCTCTATCGTCGGTTAGGGTTTGAGGACAGCCATACCGTGATGATGGATTTGGAACGCGGCAAGGAAAAAATCTTATTCCTGCGCTTGGAAATGCCACGCGGCAGGTAACATCATGAAAGTCAAAACACAAACCAATACAAGATTTAACCACAGAGGCACAGAGATCAGAGGGAGAGATTGGTTTACTTTCAGAACCAATCTTATCGAGCGTGTCATGTGCGAAAAGTAGTCCACCATTTTTTGCTGTTGATGATTCTATCAAGTGTTGTCTTGATAGGTTCATACCGTACTCAAGCACAAGATGTGCCGATGGCGACACCTGCCCCTACGACTTACACAGTGCAGCGCGGCGATATTCTGTCTCGCATCAGTAAGCGCTACGGGGTGACGGTGGCAGCAATCGCAGCAGCCAACGGCATTGTGAACATCAACCGCATCAGCGTCGGGCAAGTGCTGGTGATTCCGGCGGCTGGAACGACCGCTGAAGCTGCGGCTGGTCTTCAACCAGCGACTCCCGAAGCCCCTGTGACAACCGCGATGGTCAATATTAGCGCACCGTATGATCCCAACGGCATCAACGGTGTAGCAATGACTTCGATTATGGTGATGCCGCCGCAAACGGTCGCCACCGTCCGCATGATTTATGGTGTCGGGCAAGCCTTCAAACGTAATCCGACCGCTTTTTCCAAACTCGGTGACAGCACGATTGAGAACCCCTACTTTCTAGCACGGTTCGATACCCCCGATTACAACCTCGGCAATTACAGTTATTTGCAGCCGACGATTGATGCTTTTCACGGTTCGTTCGCGCGCGACAGTGTGGCAGTACGGCGCGGACTGCATAGCTGGTCGGTCTATGATCCAATGTGGGCGGACACCCAGCAATGTAATCACGGCGAGACGATACTCTTGTGCGAAATCCGACTGAATAACCCCATGATGCTGATTGTCAAACTCGGTTCAAATGATGTGGGTGTGCCAGATCAATTCGAGGCAAATATCCGGCGCTTGATCGTGGATACAACGATGCAAGGTGTGATTCCGGTGCTGAGTACCAAAGCCGACCGTCACGAAGGCAGCGACATCAACAACCAGATTATCCGCAGGCTGGCGGCGGAATATAACATTCCATTGTGGGATTTTGACCTGTTGGCGGGGACATTGCCCGCACGGGGTTTGGGCGAAGATCAGGTCCATTTGACAACCTTTTATGCCCACGATTGGCGCTTACCGGAGGCGCTAACACGCGGCTATGGGTTGATGGACTTGACGGGGTTGATGGCGGTGAATGCGGTGTGGCAAGCGGCGGTGAGTCAGTAGTTACAAGAAGCAAGTTTCAATCTATTCTCGCAGCATTTTTATGTTGAATAAATTTTAATTACGAGCCATCTACGGTTTTGGGGATAATACGTGGGCATTGGTAACAGGACTTCGCGGCGAGTCGATTTATTGGGCATATTATTCATCTTGATTGTGGCAGCCATTTTACGGCTGGGGTTTGCCGGAGTCGCGGAATATCGTACTGATGAGGCGCTGCTAACTTCTATCTCCTTGGACATGGCTCAAGGAAAGCCGATCCCCTTCTTAGGTATTCCCTCCTCAATCGGTCTGCCTAATTCACCCATGACAGTTTACGTGTTATTGCCGCCTTTTCTGTTTTCACCAGACCCACTCGTGGTGATGACCTATATCGCCATTCTCAATGTTATTGGTGTAGCGCTGCTGTGGTTGATTGCCTATCGTTACTTTGGGCGCGGCGTGGCCTTGGTCGCAGGATTAGCCTATGCGGTCAATCCTTGGGCGGTTGTCTACAGCCGCAAAATTTGGGCGCAAGACTATCACACGCCGTTCATTCTGCTGGCTATTTTCCTCGCGTTATATGGATTTGTTGATAAGAAACGTTGGGCGCAGATTTTATGCTTACCGATTTTGCTTATCGGTTTGCAAATCCATTTTGCCGCTTGGTCGCTCGTTCCGGTTTATCTCTGGTTGGTATGGTACGGACGCAAAAATACATCGTGGCGGATACTCATCCTGAGTGGTTTATTGGGCGTTGTGGTCATGCTGCCTTATGGGGCTGGCATTACACAATCACTTGGTAATTTGAGAGCCGTATTTCCGAAGAACTGGTCTACCGAACTGATTTCACAACCCATTCAAGATGTCGCCAACTTGACGACCGGAATTCAACTCGCAGGCACATTTGCAAACGATCAGGCAGCCGATTTTCTGGCGCAAGTGCCTCAACCCGGTTTCCTATGGGCGGTGTCCGGTTTATTTGTGATTATCGGCATGATTGCCGTATGGCGGAAATCGCCCCGCTACTTAGCAATTATGCTGCTGATATGGGGATTTATAACGGTCGTCGTCCTTACAGGCGTTGCCATTCTCGGAAATGTCACACGGCTTTGGATCGAATCGTGGACTCATTATTACATCCCCTCGATTCCGGCCTTCTGTCTGCTGATCGGTATCGGTGTCACGGCTATTGCCACTTGGCGACCTCAAATGAAGGTGGGGCTTATAGCGGCAGGTGGCTTGGTCACTGCGATTTTTGTCTCGCAATTTCTGGCTGTATTCGGAATGCTGCGTTATGTAGACACCCATTTAACGACATCCGGAGCTGGTTTTGGTATCCCGATTCACTATTTACTGAGTGTGCGCGATGCCCTACGCCCTTACCGAAACATTATTATGGTCAATGGCGATGGGCGAGATTTCGTGAATACCGGAGCCGTGATATGGAACTCGTTGTTACACGATAGCAACCGTTGTATCCGTGACTTAACAGTCGCCAATTCGATGGCGGTCTTTCCAAATGAGCCTTTCGCGGTGGTCTTCGGTTATCGACAATCCAATGTTGATGTCAGCACTCTGAAGGCAATTTATCAAACAGCAAATGCAACGACCATTAACCTGATGTCCGGTGCTGAACCTTTCCAAATTTACCCGCAGCAGGCGCTTCAATGGACAGGAAAACCCATTAGCGCTGTTGAACCGGCAAACTTCATGAATGGGATGACATTTACGGGTTACAACCTTGATAGAAACACCTTTACACTGCGCTGGCTGCTACCTGCGAGGAGTGCTACATCTTACACAACCGTCATCTCGTATTTATCAGCCGACAAAAAGGTTCTTGGTCAACATAAAGAACCCTTTTGGCGAAGCACTAACTGGTGTATGAACGATACCCTCATCGACTGGAATCAGATTGCCCCGCCGACTGGAACGACACAATTAGCTATTGGCCTCGAAACAGCGGATCAAACGCGCTCGACTATTACCACTGAAATAGGCGAAACAACGGTTAATATTCCTCTGGTAACTGAACGTTAGCCATAGGGGTTTGCAGACGGCAAACCCCTATTGATCTATTGCGATTCTATTTAGGGCGTGACTTCAGGTGTCACACCGGGTTCGGGCGTGGTGGCAGGTGCGCGGGTTACGGTGGGTCGAGGGCGCGATGTGGCAGGCACGATGACTTCGGCGGTGGTGGCTGGCTCGACAGTCACAGCGGGTTCAACAGTCGTGGCGGGTTCGACCGTCACACCCGGTTCGACCGTCACACCCGGTTCGGCAGTCACACCCGGTTCAGATGTGGTCAGCGCTTCAAGAGTGGCAGCCGGTTCAGCCGTCACAGCAGGCGTACCACTACGATTGCCGTTGAACGAAGGCAAAATGTCGTAGCGAATCAGGTAATTAAAAATACCCAGCAGCGAGGTAATCAACCAAAAAATAATCGTCACACGCATCACTGTTTTGGCGTTCTTGAACCAATATTTTGATAGCTGCTGACCTTTTTCACCTCGCGCTTTGGCAGCAGCAACCTGACTATCTTCACGCAGCATCCGAATGATGACGTAAGTTGCCAGCAGTTGGGCGACTAAGCCTAAAATACCATGAATACTCGGTAGCAAATAGCGGGCGTTGGTCGGCTGGGCGACGATATTTTCAACCACATCGTAACGATAAGCGAACAGCATCAAGAAGATAATCAACAGCCAATTGATAACCGTGATGGTGATCATCGCGCGCTTGTGATGCGGACGATGTTTGCCACGCCGCGCGAACACGAAACCCGCGATCATGCCGGGTACGATGAGCAGGATGTAGGCCAGCAGCGTAATATCCGCCAGCAGACTCGCGCCTGTTCCCAAGAATCCCGTTGGTTGCAGATAGGGGTTCATGTCGTTCGCTCCAATTTGAGTGGCAAAAGTGTATTTGATAAGCATAGCAGGTTTCGTTTTCTACGCTTGATATACGGTTGCCCTATCCACTTTAGATTTACGTTAGCGCTACTTGTTTTACCCGAATGTTGGCTCAATAATGAAACTTGTAAGACTATTCGCTGAGGAGATTTCAACATGAAAACACGAGTCTTGGTTTGTCTTTCGATGCTGATGAGCTTATTCGCGCTGGGGATGCTGCCCGCCACCGCACAGGAAGATGCCTGTTACGGCAAAGATGGTAACTGGTTGCCCGATACCCAGAAATGTGTGGTGAGTGTGGGTGTGCATGTGGACGTGGATTATCCACTGGCAATGGCGCAATATCCCGAAGTCGCAAAAGTAATCGACACGTTTATCGCTGACCAGCAGAAAACGTTTATCGCTTCATATACACCGGACTACACCTTGCCCGCGCACGTCAATGACTGGTCAATGACCATCAGCAATGAAATCTACAAATTTTCGGACGATATTCAGACAGTCGTATTCAACATCTATTTTTATACGGGCGGCGCACACCCTAACAGCGGCTATAACAGCTTCACGTTTGATGTGAAACAAGGCAAGCAACTGACACTTGCCGATGTCTTTATCAATGGCGATGTGCCGTGGGACATCATCGCTAAATTGGCACAAGACGATTTAAAAACCCATTTAGGCGATATGATGAATGCCGACATGCTTGAAGCGGGTACAACAGCCACCAACCACGACAATTACAAGAATTGGGCGCTGACCGACAAATCGATCATCTTTTTCTTCGATCCTTATCAGGTAGCCCCTTACGCAGCAGGACCGCAAAAAGTTGAAATCCCCTTCACAACTCTGCACACGCTGCTTGCACCACCGATTGGGAGCTAAGAATCGCGAATTGCTTGAGGAGGATGTATTCGTGCATGACCCAACGACCGATACATCCTCCTCGGTCGATAGAAATCTTGATTATAGATAAAACATTTTCGGCCTATACTTAGCGCAGAAGATATGTTGAGGAATTTATAACGATGCCTGTCTCTATAAGCTGGTATGATGACACAAAGCATGTCATTTTTCAGCGTTACGAAGGTAAATGGACGTGGGAAGACTTTAGCCACGCGTCTCAAGAAACACGAACCTTGGCGGATTCAGTCCCTCATAATATGCTATTGTTTATTGATATGAGTCAAGCCAGTCAAATGCCGCAGGGTAATGTGCTGTCTTATGGTCGTACAGCTTTCAACACCATGCCCAATAACATGAGAAATATCATTGTCGCCTTGCAATCTCATATCGTTGAGGTATTTGCTGAAGTTGTGATAAAGATGCTGCCCCATTGGCGCAACCGTGTCCACTTTACCAAAACGCTTGAAGAAGGTCAGCGGTTGGTGGCAGAAGCGGTTGCGAAGAATAGTGTAGGCAATTAAGCTGCTAGAAATTGGCTTTATAGAAGGCACATATCTCCTGTTTACAGTTGTGCCGCCAGCAATAACACCATATAAACCGTAAAATCAGCTAGGAAATGTAAAAACCAAGCCCACCCCATTCCGCGTGTTTCGATCATGCTCTTGGCAAAAAACCAACCGCCAATGGATGTGATAATGACTCCCGTAATACCGTTTGGCACGCCAAAATAATGCCCCAAGCCGAACCATAAAGGGACAAGTAACAAAGACGTGTTCTTGCCAAACAGGTTCAGTACTTGGGGCAGCAAAGCAGACCGATATAGAAATTCTTCGGCAAACGCGTTCATGGCGGCACATAAAGCAGCGAACAATATCAGGCCGACAGATAAATTGCTCAACGAGGGTTGGAAAGCAGGAACCATAAAGATCAGCAGCAGACCAACCGAAATGAGCGCATAGTTTCGTCCGAACTTTCGCCACGATTCCGGTTTACGCGGAATGCCACGCGGCGAGGGTTCAGCCGTGGCATTCAGATCACCCACTGCCAGATAAAAATCGCGGCGTTTAAACCCCATCAAAAGCAGCACCAGCCCCATAACGAGTACCGCACCGAGACGCATCAGCCGTTCACCGAAGAGTGCGAGGTTACTATTGGCACTAAAAAGGTCACGGTAAATTTGGGTTGATGGAATGAAGGTTAGAAAAAACCAGCCTTCAACCGCATAAATCACCAAAAATATGATGAACAATCCGCGTAATGGGCGAAGAGTTTCCCAAACAAAACTGGCTGCTAATAACCCAGCAAGCAGAAGGATACGGGCAAGAACCAACCATGAGACATCCAAGTGCATAAATGACCCAAGGATGATCTGCGGTACGGTGAGCAGCAGCACAACGCCCCATGCGATGTAAAGTCGCAAGCGGGTATCGGTCGTTACAGCAGCAGAAGTCGAAACACTCATAACGATCCTCGCTAGTGGAGTTCGAATAAAGATATTGAACTGTAAAATAAGCGGACTTTATGGACTGTAAATTTATGATACAAACAAAGTTAGATAAATGCGAAAAATCGAGTGGTTATGTGGATTGGTGACTGAACGAGGTAGCGATAGTCTCGCCACCTCGCGATAAAAGAAACGGGTCTTGAGTTAGCCTATGGTATGACTGCGGCGACTTCTGTAAGAGGCTGTCTAAAAAGGGAAAAAGGAGACTAGAATGAGGGGATGATAAACCGAGCAAGTTACCCTAGCGACCTGACAGATAAAGAATGGACATTAATCGAGGCGTATATTCCGGCAGCCAAGCCGGGAGGATGCCCGCGCAAAACAGATCCTCGCGAGATCGTCAACGCGATCTTCTATATTCTGCGGACGGGATGTAGTTGGCGTTCGCTGCCACATGATTTTCCTAAATGGCAATTGGTGTACG
>JBBQLX010000147.1:0-14645 GCA_038328375.1 Aggregatilineales bacterium
GGGCAAAGCCAGACCAAAGGCGCAAAGTTTATCTTCACGCTTGGGCGAGTTGAGGAAGAAACGAATCCCACCTAATCGTATCTTCAACTTATTGCAATTCTAATATTCTTTCTGCTATACTGCCTCTAATTGAATATAGCAAGCCTTCGGGGCAGGGCGAAATTCCCTACCGGCGGTATGATAGTCCCTATCAAGCCCGCGACCCGAGTCGCCAATTTGCAATCTGTTACCCATCTTCAATACCCAAATTGGTGCATCATAGCTTCGGCCATGACGGTGGATCTGGTAAAAGCCAGAGCCGACAGTGAAAGTCTGGATGAAAGAAGGCGCAAACATTTTCCAACCTCGAATGAGGTGTTTAGGAATTTGTTCGCATTGCTCATCTATAGCTTGGGTTACGACCACAACTTGATCTAATATGTTGTAGGATCGTTCTATTCCAGTTTATTTGAGTATCCCACCCCGTTGCGCTTGTCCTTAGCCGATGGGGTTTTTTATGCGCCAGAGCGTACTTCCTCAGACAGTCAATCCTGTACCAACCGTTATCCATCATAAACGTCGCTTGTCGATGAGTCGCCTACGTCGAATTATTCCTATCCTTACAGTGCTTGCTGTCATTGTGATTTGGCAGCTCATCGTTAGTGCGAAGATTTACCCAACGTTCATCATTCCTGCTCCGTTACAGGTCGTCAATAAAGGTATACAGGTTATCGGTGACGGCTCTTTATTGCATCATGCAGCGGTAACTTTTGGGAACGTTGTTGCAGGACTATTCGTTGGTCTTGCTTTCGGTGTTAGCCTCGGCTATCTTATTGCCAAGACCCCACTTTTGGAAGATTTTCTCTCGCCAGTTATCGTAGCTGTTCAATCCGCGCCGGTTGTGGCTTATGCACCTCTGCTTGTGATCTGGTTTGGAAGCGGCCCCACTAGCAAAATTGTGACGGGTGCGCTGATCGTCTTTTTTCCAATGTTGATGAATACCATTGTTGGTATTCGAACCGTGCCGCAGCCACTGCGTGATTTGATGCTCTCGATGCGGGCAACCCGTTGGCAAACCTTCACCAAGTTGGAAATTCCTGCTGCGATGCCTGTGCTTATCGGCGGGCTAAAAATAAGCGCTACTTTAGCGGTGATTGGTGCTGTGGTTGGGGAATTTATTAGCGCCAACGCCGGACTTGGATTCCTGATTAACCTAGCCCGCAGCCAGTATGATACGCCTCTGGTGATTATTTCTGTCCTCAGCCTGACCTTGATTGCCCGTTTTCTCTATGGTGTGGTTTCTGTCATGGAAGGGTATGTGTTGAGCTGGCAAAAGCGTGCTCGCCGTTCCTAATGTGCTGGTTCTACTTCGTTCTTACAATGTAGTCGTGGGAGTAATTGGAATATGCGTCGTTTGAGGGCATTGGTAGTCATTTTGATGGTTTCACTATTTACTGTAGTGGGTGTGCAAGCGCAAACTGAACCCGTTAAGCAGACCCTTTTTATGACCTATGTGCCGAACATCCAGTTCGCGCCGATTTACGTTATGCTTGAAAAAGCGGACTTCAAGACCGCAAATCTTGATGTGCAGCTTCAGTATGGCGATGAACCGGTCGGAGTTGATCTGATCGCAGCTAATCAACTTCAGTTTGGCTTTATCAGTGCTGAAGAAGTGATCAAAGCACGGGCAAATGAGCGTCCTGTGGTTCAAGTCTATGAATGGTTTCAGAAGTATCCGATTGGGATCGTCGTTTCGGATACCAGCGGAATTCAATCTGTTAAGGAGCTAAAGGGGCATAAGGTCGGTATTCCGGGGCGGTTTGGCGCAAGCTACAACGCCTTAACCGCACTGCTCACTGCTAACGATATGACCGAGAGCGACATTGATTTGCAGGAGATTGGGTACAACGCGCCTGATGTGTTTTGTGTGGGTGCAGTAGAGGCAGCAGTTGTTTATGTCAATAATGAACCCCTGCAAATTCAACAACGTGCCGACGCAGGTAATTGCAACGGTGTTAAAACGGTCAAGGTGTTTCCGGTCTCTGACAGTGTTGATATGGTGTCGAACGGCATCATGACCAACGAACAGACGATTAAGGATAACCCACAGTTGGTTACAGATGTGGTGAAAGTTTTTGATGCGGGTTTACGCACGACGATCAATAATCCTGCCGAAGCTTACCTCCTGACGCTAAAGTATGTCGAAAATCTACCAATTAATGATGAGTTCAAATCAGCTTTAGAAGATGCAACCGCCGCGCAGGATAAATTCCTAGCCACTAGCCCTGATCGGGCTGCGGTTGCGGAAAGTCGTGCTGCTTTACTGAAAACGTTATCGGCACAATTTGATGCTGAAACGCTGGTTCAATTTGAGGTGCTGCTCAACACAATTGATCTCTGGGATGCTGATCGCCTCGGCCTAGCTGATAAAGCATCATGGGACGTGACACAAAAGGTGCTTACCGACATGAAGTTCGTCACCACACCGATTGATGTTGAGACAGCCTTTAATAACGACTTTTTGCCCCCTGAAGGCAAGTGATGGGGTTGCAGATAACAGGCCGTGATTTGAGTGTTGACTACCAAGCGCCGGATGGTGGAAACCTACCGGCACTTGGTGCTATCACATTCGACATTGTGCCAGATTCATTTGTGTGTTTACTTGGCCCAAGTGGGTGTGGCAAGAGTACACTGATTCGCGTGTTAGCTGGCTTGCAGGAAGCGACACGCGGCGAGGCATACCTTGGTAAAGAGCGTATTCTAAAACCGTCACGGCAAGTGGGGGTAATGTTTCAGGATGCGAACCTCATGCCTTGGCGGACAGTGATCGAAAATATCGCACTGCCACTTGAACTTACGGGCGTTGAAAAACGAGAGCGCTCGGAAACAGCCCGACAGATGTTACCGGGATTAGGGCTTGGTTTGGAGTTTGCCGAGGCTTATCCCGGTGAATTATCAGGCGGGATGGCGCAGCGTGTGGCATTGGGACGCGTCTTAATCCAACGCCCGGAAGTGCTTTTACTCGATGAGCCTTTCGGTGCGCTGGATGCTTTTACCCGCGAACAAATCAGCATTGATCTGATGCAAATGTGGACGAGCCTTCATCAAACGGTGGTTATGGTTACACACAATATTGATGAGGCGGTGCTGCTAGCGGATCGTATTATCGTTTTTAGCCGTCGCCCCGGACAAATCGTGGCTGATATTTCTGTAAACCTGCCGCGCCCTCGACGCATTGAAGATTCTTATGGAGCCGAGTTCGGACATCTAGCAGGGCAGGTTCGAGCAGCGGTACAATCCACCTAAAGCTATTAGTTTTCAATTCCGTTTGTCGACAGTGTCATGCCGAAGGTGCTGCCTTTTCCCGGTTGGCTTTGTAGATAAACCCCTCCACCATGTAATTCAGCCACCGATTTGACGATTGCCAACCCCAAGCCGGTACCCTGAATCTTATCGCTTGTGGCGCGGTAGAAACGTTCAAAGAGGCGAGGCTGAAATTCAACTGCTATTCCCGGCCCATTATCAATTATCTCGATGTGTACCAATTTATCGACCATAAAAATATGGGCTTTGATTTCGCCACCATCATTGGTGTATTTAGCAGAGTTATCGACATAATTGAGGATAGCGCGTTTGAGCCATTTCCGGTCGCCGGGAATGTTTGGGATTCCATCGGCAATATCTAGTTTGTATGTCATCTTCTTTTCGACAAAAATAGGCTTCATATCATCAAAGATTTCGCGGATCAATTCGCTAATATTGAACTCGGCTTTGGTAATCCCTAAACCACTTTCGATTTGTTCAAGGTTGAGTAGGTCATTGATGAGCGACTGTAAGCGATTGATACCGTTGAGCGCTAAACGGATGATTTCCATCGCTGTAGGATCAATGTTAGCAAAGTAGTCCTGCAACATGTGCATCGCACTTAGGGCGACACCCAATGGGTTTTTCATATCGTGGGCGGCTGCACGCATGAATTCGGCACGACGCACTTCGGATTCTCGCAGGTGAGAAACATCCCGTAATACGATTATCCAGCCATCGTGTTCGCCATTTTTTTCGACCTGACTTTCGATATAAACCGGCGACACGATGCTGGATAGGACTCGTCCATTTTCAAGACTTGTCTGAAAGGATTTGTTCTCTCCAGTTCGTGATGAGAGGGCAAAGAGAAGCGATTCGCGTATCTTAGCGTGAATAGGCGCATCACGAAGGGGTGTCCCTATGAGTTTACGGGCATCCACATCGAAGAGGTTTTCCGCCGCGTGGTTAATCATGCTAATACAGCCGGATTGGTCGGTCGCAATCATGCCGTCGGTTGTGGATTGTAGAACAGCATTCAGTTGTTTTTCGTGTTCGGAAGTTGTTTCATAGAGGTGGGCGTTGTCGATTGCTACACCGACGGTATCGGCTACGGCGCGTAATACGTTGATGAGTTCTTCATTGAAACTGTTGGGTTTATTACTCATCAGGCTAAGGATGCCGATGATTTTATTACGGGCGTGCATGGGAGCCATGACGATGGAGCGAAATTTCTCGTCGTGGAAGCGGGGAACCGCTAATACATCGGTTTCACTGAAGTCGTTGTCAACCACGATGTCATTACTGGAGATGACTTTCCCAGACATGCCATCGCCCAAGGGGATTCGCATGGGCGGATCGGTGAAGTCATCAGGCCAACCTTGTTGAGCGCGTAAAACCACTTCATTGGCTTTTTCGTCAATGAGGCTGATGCCACCCGCTTCGGCTCCCACCACATTCAGTACCGCTCCTAAAGCGGTTTTGAGGGTTTTGTCCAAATCGAGTGTTTGGCTAACAGTAGCGGCGACCGCATTAATCGCACCAAGTTGGTCAATGCGGCGTTTGACTTCATCGGTCAATAAGCGATTTTGTATAATCAGACTTTGGAGATCGTTTTGCACGATTTAACTCATTTGGTTAGTTGATAGGGAAGTTAAATAACTAGGTCTATAAAAGGAGTATACAGCAACATCTCTCCTCACGGGAAGTAAGATAAAAGCACTTGAACTGGACACTATTGGCCTTCGCTCCTTTTGACGTTAGTCGTTATGATTAGCGGTTATTTGATAAATAAGGGGATCATTATGGATTTTGATGTGGCACACGTTCGCGCACAGTTTCCGATGCTCAACTCGGATACACCTACATTTTTTGATAATCCGGCTGGTACACAAGTTCCGCAGCGGGTAATTGACGCGGTTTCCAATTATTATTTGCACATGAACGCTAATTCGGGTGGTCGGTTTGCGACCAGTAAACAAACAGATGCGATGGTCGAGTCGGTTCGGGAAAAACTAGCCGATTTCTTGAACGCACCGAGCGCTTCTGAAATTGTGTTGGGTGCGAATACGACCACGCTTAATTTCAGCTTGAGTCGGGCGCTGGGAAAGACTCTAAAGGCGGGCGACGAGATTGTTCTAACACGCATGGATCACGATGGTAATGTCGCGCCTTGGCTGCGGATAGCCGAGGATTACGATTTGGTGGTGCGTTGGGTGGACATCAATACCCAAGATTGTACGTTGGATTTGGACAGTCTTGAAGCGGCGTTGACCGACCGAACCAAGATTGTGGCGACTGTTCATGCTTCTAACGCGGTTGGGACAATCAACCCAGTGGCGCAAATCGCAGAGATGGCTCACGCGGCGAAGGCGATTTATGTGGTGGACGCGGTACAGAGTGCGCCACATGTTCCGATTGATGTGCAGGCAATCGGGTGTGATTTCTTGTTATGCTCGGCCTATAAGTATTTTGGACCGCATATTGGGGTGATGTGGGGGCGACATGACCTGTTAGAATCGCTCCCTGTTTACAAGGTGCGACCCTCAAAAGATAAGGCTCCATATCGCTGGGAAACAGGAACCGAGAGCTTTGAAACGATTGCGGGAGTCGGCGCGTGTATTGATTACATTGCCGGATTGGGAACGGATTTTGGTGAGGCATATGCTGGTCAATTCTCTCAGTATAGTGGGCGACGGTTAGCGCTTAAAACGGGAATGGCAGCAGCAGGAGCTTATGAGCGCGAATTGGTTACACATCTGATTGAGGTTATTCAACGGCGACCGGGTGCGACGATTGCAGGGATTACTGATCCGGCGCGTTACCAAGAACGCGTTCCGACAGTGGTATTTACCTTGGAAGGGCATACACCTGAGGAAATCTCGGCGTATCTGGCTAGCCAGTCGATTTATGTGTGGGACGGTAATTATTATGCGGTCGAGATTATGGCGCGGTTGGGACACAGCGAACATGGGATGGTGCGGGTAGGATTGGCTCACTATAACACTCATGAAGAAATCGAGCGATTTGAAGCAGCACTTCAGAAGCTTTAAGGCAGTTTCAAGAATTATGTTACAAGATACAAGTTTAAACCTCAGGCTCAATCCTCTCTAATTGGTTCACAAGTGGGAGGGTCACAGACTCTCCCCTACCAGAAAGCATCTCATTATTTTTGAAAGATGTCGTCTCACCGTGCGAGATGTATTGCAAATTATGCACAAACTGCAACACATCCGCTGAAATGGCGGGCGGGAAACAGAGGAGAAACCGCTGAATCAGTACAAAATGCAGCGTGGTGGCTCGGCTGATGCCGCTGAGTGCAGCAGATATACGGGAGCGATTCGCCGCGTGCATATTTGGGTGCTGTTGCAGTGGGTACGAGGGAGGAATCCGCTGAAAGTGCAAAAGTGAATGCAATATGATTTAACCACTGTCCCACGGGGAGGCTTCGCACTGGCACAGAGAAAATGTGGAGAGATGAAATAGTAGACAACACAGTAACGCCGCCTCTTTGTAGGATAGGGTGTATCAACAGGATAGCAGAAATCAGAAGCGATAGGGTTACATTTTGGAAGAACATTTTGTAACTCTTTGGTAGAGTTGGCATAAACGATTTTGAGGGAGAAGTAGGAGGCTTTAGGTTAGTGAGTGGTTGGTAAACGGTTTGCCGACAAACCTAAAGTAAACGTTGGGCATAAGAAGTTGTGCGGAAATAAATTGCGGCGGACGGCATGGTGATGTTTAACAAATTAGGGCGGAGAAAGAAAATCAGACCCCTAACCCCAACCCTTTCCCCGTAGTAACAGGGCAAGGGAGAAATACGGGAGGGTGGAACATGTTCCGCCCCTACGAAATACCAATGGAAATAAAGTGTAACGGACGCAGCGCATTGCGTCCCACGAAGATTTGCGATATGGGGATTAACCGCTGAGTTCTTTGGTGATGGTTGAACCGAGTTGGGCGGCGATTAGTTCAAGCATCATAATGTCATCCTGTGTAATCGTGCCGGGTTGATCGCGGAAGGCGACCAGAACACCATACTGATTGCCACTAAAGAGAACGGGAACGCTAGCAACTGCGCCCAAGCGACCTTTAGCAACCAGTGGATGATTGGGCGTGTCTTGATGGGCGGCGATGCGGCTTTGACCATGTGCCAAACACCATGTCATGATGTCATTGGGCGAGGTTGTTTTGGGGGCGATGGACTGAATAGGGGCAGGGCCAACTTGAGCGCGGAGGGTCATGCTCAATGTTTCAGGATTTTCCAGCCTATAGAAAGCCACATAGTCATAACCGAGATTTTTGCAGACGGTGACAGCGGTTTGCAGCTTACCAAATTCTCCGACGGCATTCCGCAGTTCTTTGGCGAATTGGCGAACGGCAGGCAAACTATCAGCACGTAATGTTTCAAGTTTGCGATCCGACATGAGGCGGGTAATGCGCTTAATAAGGTCGTTTTCGGTAAATGGATTAGTGCTGAGTTCATCGGCTTGACCGGGTGTACCGAAATCTGCCTCTTCATCGACCAGCACAATGAATAGGCGTGGATGAGTGAGACGTACATCGTCAATGAGTTCATGAACCGCACCCAAGCCATTATCCAAAATGAGGACATCAATATGTTTGTCGGTGTTGGCTATGGCATCGTGAACGTCCTGGATAGCCGAAACAATCTCCGTCTGAAAATTCTGCTGACTGGACAGCGCTTTGTAATAGCGACTTGCTTGTTCACGACGGACAGCCACGAGAACATTAATGGATGTCATGAGGTTACTTTCAGATTAGCAAAAATATAGGCGCATGGATTAATCCGATTATACGCTAAATATTGGTTTTGATTTGCAGTGGTTTGGTGTAGGAATTAGGGAAATTGACAAGTTGAGAATGAAGTGCGGCGGACAGCAAGAATGCTGTCCCTACAAAAACCAAATGGTTAAGAGGCAAAACCGTTTATGGTTCGAAATTCCTCAATTTTCCCTGATGGTTAGGTGTTACTGGCAGCCAACGTGAGTAAAAGTAACTGGCGCATACCGCTGGCGATTGGTGACACCTCGATATATTCGTCCATTCGATGGGCGTTGCCGCCACGGGTGATGCCAATGGTTACAGCGGGACAGCCTGATGCGAGTGGGACGTTGGCATCGGTACTGCCGTTTTCGAGTGTCCCTTTTACACCACTTTGCTCCAATGCGGCGAGTGCCATTTGCACCAAATTGTGAGAGGCAGGAATCGAACCCGCAGGACGATCACCGACAACATCTATATTAAAGGAGAGGTTCGGTTTTGAGGCTGCGTCTACAATTTTACGAACCTCACGTTCAAAACGGGCTAAGGTAGCTGATTCTTCGGAACGTAAGTCCAACCAAAGTCCGGCTTCAGCAGCGATGGTATTGATACTCTGACCGCCTTCGATGATGCCGATATTGAAGGTGGTACGAGGTGATTCGGGCGGGCGCAGGTGGGTAATTTGTGCGCCGAGTTCCATAATGCCATGAATGGCGCTGGTGCGACCGAAATTAAGCCAGCTATGCCCGCCTTCACCTTTGGCTGTGATGTGCAAACGGCGGACGGCGATGCCTTCATGATAGACATGCCCAAAGGCCATGCCTTCGAGGTTAATGACACTTTGGATATGTGGGCGCAACTGCTGGAAGACGGCCTTCATGCCACCTAGATCACCTAAGCCTTCTTCGCGGGTGTTGGCAACGAACCAAATGTCCGTTTCGGGTTGGATATTCAGCTTTTGCATGATGGCGATGAGACCCAACATACCGGATACACCGACACTGTTATCGCCCAATCCCGGCCCGTAAATCAAATCTTTGTCTTTGCGTATAGTCAAGTCGGTATCGGCACTGAAGACGGTATCGGTATGGGCGGAAATCATGATACCGGATTGCTGGCTTTGTTTGCCTTGCATGAGACCGGTAACGTTATACAACTCGTCCATTTGGATGTTTTGGAGGCCGAATTGCTTGAACTGCTGAGCTACGTATTCAGCGCGGGTTTTTTCGGAAAAGGTCGGCGCTGGTATTTGTTGTATGGCGATGCCTTGTTGAACGATCCAGTCGAATTGCGCCTGAAGGTCATTCCACTGAATCCGTTTATTCCAATCAGCGATTTGCTGTTTCATCTTCTTGTTTCCAACTCACAGAGAGAATATGTTGATGACTTAGAAGAGGGATTATGCCATATAGTGGGCAGTCTGTACACGAGCATTAGGAGGAGGAGGTGAGAAGGAGACTAGTGCCGTAATTATTTGCCGGACACGGCATGCCGTGTCCCTACGTAAATTCATTTGGTCGTAGGGACGGCATCCCGTGAACTAGTTAAATCATTCAGACAGGTCAAGGCTAGGTATGGCCTGCGATGCGGTGGGGTATGTAAGGTTCTTCGAGATAGGTTATATCTTCGGGGGAGAGTTTGATGTTCATGGCGGCAATCGCGTCATCTAAATGTAACATCTTGCTTGCACCAATAATGGGGCTGGTGATGCCGGGTTTATGAAGTACCCATGCCAAGGCTAATTGAGCGGGTTTGACATCCATGCGTTTGGCGAGGTCTAACAGGCGATCTAATACATCAAAGTCGTTATCCTGATAATAACGGTCGTGGAGGAGGTTATCGGTTTTTGATCGGATGGTTTCACCTGTTTTGTCGCTTTTATGGTTGCCTACGAGAAAGCCACGGGCGAGGGGACTCCACGGGATGAGGGCGATGCCTTCCTCACGGCAATAAGGGTTCATTTCGCGTTCTTCTTCACGATAGACAAGGTTGTAGTGATTTTGCATCGAGACAAAAGGAGTCCAGCCGTTTAATTGAGCAGTTGCCTGAGCTTTAGCAAACTGCCACGCATACATGCTGGATGCGCCGATATAAAGGGCTTTACCCGCTTTGACAACATCATGCAGCGCTTCCATTGTTTCTTCGATGGGCGTTTCGTTGTCCCAACGGTGAATTTGATAGAGGTCTACATAATCCGTACCTAAACGGCGCAGCGAGGCATCAATGCCCTGCATGATATGTTTGCGGGAGAGGCCACGGTGGTTGGGTTGTGACCCCATTGGATTATAGATTTTGGTGGCGAGGACGATTTCATCACGCTTGGCGAAGTCACGTAAGGCACGACCTGTGATTTCTTCACTCACACCAATTGAATATATATCGGCAGTATCGAAGAAATTAATGCCGTATTCAAGTGCTTTTTGGAAAAAAGGACGGCTGGCATCTTCTTCTAAGACCCATTCTTGCCAAGTTGGTGTGCCATAGGTCATACAACCGAGGCAGAGTCGTGATACCTTCATGCCTGTGTTACCGAAATTGACATAATCCATAATGTGTTCTCCGCTTTATGAAACTCGTAGATTGTTTTTCAATGTTTAAAGCGGGAGCACACGTAGGTGCTCCCCTACATCAATATGTTTTGTGATCAGGCGGTTCCGGGTATTTCATCAGGGCTAATGACTGATGCTTTGAGCTGCCCGCAGCCTGCATCAATGTCGATGCCACGGCGGACACGAACGGTAGCTGTTACGCCATAAGTCGCGAGTGTGTCGATAAACTGGTCGATACGATCACTAGCGGCAGGGCCATGATGATAGCCTCCGGTTGGATTGAGCGGAATGATATTGACGTGACACAACATGCCTTTGAGCAGTTTGCCGAGCGCATTTGCTTGTTCGCTGGTGTCATTTTCGCCCTGTATGGCTGCCCATTCGAAGGTAATACGGCGACCCGTTTTATCAATGTACTCGCGGCAGGCATCAATCAATTCGACTAGCGGCCAACGCTTGTTTACCGGAAGTAAGCTGCCCCGTTCAGCATCTGTAGCCGCGTGGAGACTGATCGCCAATTTGACTTGCAAGCCTTCATCGGCAAAGCGCCGAATTTGCGGCACGAGGCCAACGGTACTGACCGTAATGTGACGCGCACCGATGCCAAGATCGTCCATGAGACGACGAATAGCTGTTACTGATGCATCATAATTATGGAAGGGTTCACCCATACCCATTAATACCACGTTGCTAAGACGGTCGCCTGCGGCTTCTAATTCGCCTGCAAAGCGCATGGCTTGTTCAAAGATTTCGGTGGGGGTTAAATGGCGGGAGAAGCCCATTTGTCCGGTGGCACAGAAGACGCAGCCCATTGCACAACCGGCTTGTGTCGAAATGCAAGCTGTCCGGCGATCATCCTCATACGGCATCATCACCGACTCGATAAGCTGTCCGTCTGGTAGCTTATACAAGCGTTTGACGGTTCCATCGCGGCTGACCTGTTCGGTGACAAGGGTGAGCGTACCCAGCGTGGTTTCGGCCTCAAGACGTGTGCGAAGTTCTTTGGGAAGATTTTTCATCGCGTCAAAGGAGGATACACGTTTGTCGTAGAGCCATTCGCGCAGTTGCTTGGCGCGGAAGCCGGGTTCTCCCCATTGTTTGAATAGATCAACCAACTGCTCTTGTGTCAATTCGTAAAGATTTATCATGTTGTACTCACGTTTAACCCGTTGATGATTACATCAGACGGTCGAATAGATTTTTAGCGGCGTGGTCGGAAAAGAATGACGGCGGCTACTGCCACAATTAGTATTCCAATTATTAAAATGACGATACCGATATTGAGATTGCTGTTGTTTGCAATCTTCACCAAGACAGGCACCGGTGTGTTCAAGCTGCCGGCTGCTCGTGGTGTATTGGTGGCGGGGGCAGGGCTGGGTGTCCACGTTGGTGTTCTGGATGGCAGGGGCGTGATAGATAGTACACCCGTTACCGTTGGTGTAAGGGTAAATGTGGCAGTTGATGTGGGTGTAGGGGTTCGAGTCACTGTTGGTGTGCGGCTGGGTGTTGGAGTCGGAGTTGCCACTTGATAAGGTGTAAAGGTAAAAGCATCTAATGCGCCGTCTGAGAACAGCCAACGGCGGAAGTTATCCAACAACGTGTCAATGGGTTTGCCGAGCGCTGTTTGGTAGGCCGCTTCAAATGAGGTTGATGTTCCGGCGTTAGTAGCCAACTTGAAAAGCCCATCCACTCCAATTTGAGAAGTAATATAGACCACTAGCCCATAACTTTCAGCACGCCAAAGCTCAGTATTGGTGTTGGCTGTAGGTGCTTGTGCCATTACATCTAATGGGAACAAGCTGTTGCTTCGTGCTGCAATGAGAAGCGGTGCGCCTAATTCGACTTTCAAATCGGGTGAGTAGAAATCGGTTAGTCCGGTCTGAAACCATTTGGGAACGGTCTTATCTGACCACTTTTGGGCGTAGGATTGCCTGACGATGAAATCAGTCACAGCCGTTTGAACGTTAGCGAGAGTTGTTGACTTGAGTTTTAGGGTCGTATATCCGCTTGCTGTAAAGATTTGATCGGCTGTCGCTGGTATACAGGGGAGTTCGACGTTGCCATCAACACTGACAGCGACCGATTCGCCTTTGGCGTTTTTCGTACAGATCGGTAGTTGAGTAGTGTCATAGATGAGCAGATTAAAGGTTGGGGCGCTGCCTAAATTGTTTGATAAGAGGTCAGAGACTTGCTTCAAATTGGTGCTTAGGTTATCAAGTCCAGTGCGACTGTAAGCAGTAGGTGTACTGGTGGTTGACGCTGAACTGCCGTTGGGGAGTGTCAGTTTTATGCTGCTGGTAATGGGCAAATCGTTAAGCCAATTGACCCGTTGGTCTGCAAATATGAATTTATCTTCAATTTTCGCACTCTGACCCGATTGCGATGTCGCTTGCCAATCAAAGGTAATGTCCTTGAAGAGCAGCGGCGGAGTATCCGACGGTAGCTGCCAGATATAGGCGATCCCGGTGACTTGCCCACCAACAACGATAGCGGAACTCAAATCAAGGGGGATGGTTACCGTTGGACGAGAGTCAGACTTAATGGTCAGCGTGGCGGCTGAAACTTGTTCGGGCGGTAGAGCAAGAGTCAGCCTAAAGCGCACAGCAGCCGGGAAGATGACTTCCTGTGACCATTCTTGGATAAAAGCTTGTTCGGCCTGTGGGGTTGGATTCGTCGATTGGGCGTGAGTAAAGGCGACCTGACCACAAAGTAGTAATGCTGCGAATACTATGACGATCATCAATTTGCGATACATTATGATAGTCCCAAACGTTGAGCCGCTTGTGGCAGAAGGATAACGAGTGCAATCGGTACAAAATTATATACAAAATGAGTGATTATTGCTGAGGTTGTGCTTTGATAATGGCGTAAAAGTGCTAGTCCAGAACCGACGACTAAAATAATTAACATGGCAGGCGTAAGTGTGTATTGGTTATGGAAAAGCACAAAAAGGACAGTGGTTAGGGGCATTCCGAAGATAGGTTGAAGCGCTCCACGAAATAGAATCTCCTCGCTCACTGATGAGACAATCGCCAGTAAGAAAGCCGATTGCAATGTGTTGAACTGACTGTCGATTTCGGCTGCCGCAGCGCTTTGTTGTGCGTATTGCTCTGGCGTAACGAGTTTTATCCAGATGAGTGTCATAATAACGGATAAGATAATCAATCCAATGCCAGCCCCGATGCCTGAGAGAATATTTTGGGGCGTTGGCATTTTTAGCCCAAGCCTTTCCAACGCTTGTGACGGTGTGCGGCGGATGGCTAAACCGATCCCTAAACAGGCTACCATGACAAACATGATGCCTTGAAAGACTAATGTGCCTAAGCTAATGCCGTTTTCCTGAATGGACTGCGCGACTCCACTTAATCCGCCACCGATAACAAAGTTTGTGAATAGGTATGCTACCAAACATAATGCTAAGATCATCGCTACAAGGTGAACTTGAGATTCGGCATTGTAATGAGCGTTATTGCCAAACAGCACCCGCACACGTTGGCGCAACATCGGCGATAGGATGAGATATAAAGATGCGATACCAATAATTACGGTCAGTATTGTGATAAATACGAGGCTGGTTGGGGATACGGCACCGGGGCTAATCCCTAATTCCTCAAATTGGGAGGCTGATAAATCCAGCAATAAAATCCGATCCGCGTAGATGCCGAACAGAACGACCATTGCAATAAGACCGAATAACATTCTTCGGACAACAACACTATAAGGAGGCAGAATTGAATAAGACGTAGTGGTTGCAAGGGCAGAGGTAGTATGTAAATCTGCAAGATTAGCAAAGTAGATCATCACGCCGATATAAAGGGTGATAATAAGCTCAAAGAGACCCATGTTTTGTGACTTGTTTAACAGCGATAAGAGCCATTATAGCAGGAGACATCAAGCATTGACCATGCGTTACCCCCATGCTAGAATGTTCCTATCCAGGAGGGATGGCCGAGTGGCTTAAGGCGCTGGTCTTGAAAACCTGTGTGTCGAATTTCGGCACCGTGGGTTCGAATCCCACTCCCTCCGCCTGGT
>JBBQLX010000148.1:0-14600 GCA_038328375.1 Aggregatilineales bacterium
TGACAGCCCTCTCCGTTCACATTCTGCGCGCAAGCGGGTGATGATTCGGTGAAGTTCTACCCGTACCGCACCAGCGCTTTTCCCAATAACGACCCCGATTTCCTCGGCTGTCAGACCACCTGCCATTTTGAGTTCTAAAAGGTCTTGCTGCTCGTCGGGCAGTTTATCGATCAATGTCCGCAGCACAGCACCTAGTTCCGCTGTAATTAAATGGTCAATGGGTTCAACCCATTCCTCATCCACCAGATCAAGTTCGGCGCGCTCGAATGACACCTGCGGATGGCGGCTGCGGTAATGGTTAGCAACCAGATTATGGGCGATGCGGAACAGCCATGCCGCCACTGAACCGCCTCGGTACCCATCAATGCTAGTCATGGCTTGTGTAAAAATTGAACTGGTCAAATCCTCGGCTGATTCATTGCTGTCAACACGGCGTAGGCAGTAGTGATAAATACGCGTGAAATAGCGTTCGTAAAGCGGCATAAATCGGCTCAGATCAGCTTTCGCTGCTTCCATGATGCGAAGGTCATCTGCTTGTAGATTAGTATCAGTGTCCTGCACAATCATCACTTGCCCGCCTAACCTTAGCCCTGAGCGGTATTTCTGCCATCTCTGATGATTAAGACACGGTAAGTAACCAAGTGTTACAATCTTTTTTTCTTCCCAATCGCGCAACTCCCCATAATCGACAGGGTTATTACTGCTGATGAACATATTTAAACGCAAATCCAAACAACCCGACCTGACGAAGTTAGAAGACCCTGAGTTGGTGCTGCTGGCGAAAGATGATCAAGCGGCCTTCGGTGTCCTCTACGAACGTTATATCGAGAAAATTTATAAGTACATCTACTACCGCACCGGTAACCATCAGGATGCCGAAGACCTGACGGCGGCGGTTTTCCACCGTGCCATGGCGCACATCGAAAACTATACCGAGCGTGGTGTACCCTTTCAGGCGTGGCTGTACCGCATCGCGCACAATCTGGTTGCCAACTGGCATCGGGATCGCGGTCGCCGCAAAATTATCCCGCTGGAAGAGTTCATCGGGCCGGACTCGCACTTTGAGTCGCCAGACATGGCAACCGAGGATAAAGAGGAGCGCACGGCTTTGTTGGCGGCAATTGCACGGCTGCCGGAAGAACGCCAGCAGTTACTTTACCTGAAGTTTGTCTCCAACCTGTCGAACGCGGATGTGGGCGACATTCTGGAACGAACCGAAGGGGCAATCAAATCGCTTTACCACCGTACCCTTTTAGCGCTGCGGGACGACATCGAAATGCAGCACACCCGCGTCGGTGCAGTGGGTCGCGCACCTGTCTCGAATTCTGACAAACGTACAGAAGGCAATTGAACCGATGACGAATCATAACGAACTTGAAAACCTGCTCTCCGCCGTAACTGATGCGCTACTGGCTGACGAACGCACCAATCTTGATAGCATTGTCAAGCGCTATGCCGTTCCCCGCAATGAAGTCGAAGGTCTCGTCGGCATCGTCCGCAAGCTGCATATGACCTTAGTCGGCGCACAACCCTCGCGCCGTTTCGTCAACCGCTTGCGTAATGATCTGGTTGGAACCCAACGCGCAAATATCGTGAACCGTGTGCGTTATCTGCCGCCGCGTGTACAGATCGCTGCGGGTATTGCACTGGTCGCGGGTTTCGTGCTGCTCAACCGCCGCCGTTTGGTGGAAGATGCCCGTCACGAGGCACAGGAAATCCCTTTATTGCAACAACAGTAATCGATCTTTAAGTAGGGAAAAGATGTGTCTTTTCCCTACCGTTAATTTCCCTCTCAGCCCTCGCCGCTTCAACACTCAGCAACTCTTTATGCAAATTTTTCGGTCTACCGTTACAATAGGTTTACCCAGTTCTAGACGCTTGCCTAAAAACTGACGCTTGTAAACATTTTATTGCTAATGAGGAGTTTATGAATATGACGATGCCGCGCGCCGAAATTACCGGATGGGGAAAGTACGTCCCGACTAAAATCCTCACCAATGATGATTTGGCGAAGATGGTCGATACCAGCGACGAGTGGATTATCGCCCGAACCGGTATCAAAGAGCGTCATATCCGCAGCGAAACCGACACCACCACCAGCATGGCCTGCGCCGCTGCCCGTGACGCGATGGCAGTCGCCGGACTCACACCAGCCGACATTGACTTGATTGTGGTTGCCAACTCCTCACCGGATTATTTATTACCTGCCCCTTCCAACTACATACAACATGAACTCGGCGCGAAATGTCCGGCATTAACCGTCGCGGCAGGTTGCTCTGGCTTCGTCTATGCGCTGGTGACCGCCAGCCAGTTCATCCAAACCGGCGCGTATAAAAATATCATCGTCATCGGCGTGGAATTGATTTCCTACGCATTAGATTATACCGACCGTTCGACCTGCATCCTGTTTGGTGACGCGGCGGCAGCGGTGGTCATTCAACCCAGCCAGAGTGACGCGGGCATTCTCAACTTTGAACTCGGATCGGATGGTGGACTGGCGCATCACCTCTGGGTTCCCGGTGGCGGCACGCGCAATCCGCTGTCACAAAGCGTGGTGGATAAACGCGAGATGTACATCCGCATGAACGGACAGGAAGTCTTCAAATTCGCCACCCGCAAGTTCACTGCTTGCCTGAAAAACATCACCGCCAGCGCTGGCATGACTCCGGCTGACCTCGACCTGATTATTCCGCATCAAGCCAACCTGCGCATCATCGAATACGCAGCCGGTTTGCTGCAACTGCCAATGGATAAGTTCTTCGTCAACCTGCATAAATACGGCAACACCTCCGCCGCCTCGATCCCGCTGGCATTGGTCGAAGCCATCGAGGAAGGCCGTCTCAACTCCGGTGATGTGACCGGCATGGTCGCTTTTGGCAGTGGTTTGTCATGGGCTGGCGTGGTCATCCGCATGGGCGAAGCCGTCAATAAAGTAACTGCTAACGCAGAACTCGAAGAAGTCGCTGTTCCTCAATAATCACATTAACACTTTGTAGGGGCGGATTGATTCCCTCCCTGTTACCACGGGGAGGGTTAGGGTGGGGTGCTGCTTCGCTTTTACGTCGGTGTCATCGTCGGTGTATAAGTAGCCACCGTCGCAGTCAATAACGAAGATGTTTGCGTCGCCGCACGATAAGCCTCATCCGTGGCGGCTTGTGCCGTCTGCGTCGCGAGGTTCGATGTTGGCGTAGCGGTTGGCGGCAAGGGTGTTGCTGTGGCGGTGTAACTGGGTGTGAGTGTGATCGTTCGATTATCGGAAAAAAGAAACTCCATCGCTGTTGCTGTTTGTTCAACACTTATGCGGGTTAATGTCATCGCGACTTCATCAGTTGGGTTGGGTGTCGGTGTTGTAGCAGATGAAGGAACTTCATTTTGGCGAGTCATGGCAAGTGCCGTTGCAGTTTGGTAGATAATAGGCAATATAGCGGTTGGTGTGAGCGTAGGGATCGTAGGAGATGGTGTGAATGTAGTGCTAGGCGTGAATGTAATAGAAGTAGCAGTCAACATCACACTTGTACTCGTTGCGTTCAAATCGGCAACTTGTGTCTCGTTTTTATGGAGAGTCGCAAAGTATTGGTCAGCCAAGCTAGTCGCTGTGGCATTGTTTGGTGTTGGGGGAGGAAGATAAGCACTTCTTGGTCTACAAGATTGACCATTCGCTGACAAATTTGTATTCGGTATCGACTGCAACAAATTAGTAAGTTTGTCTATACCCCATACAAATACTTGACCATTCGTACCGGTAATAACCAGTGATTTACCATCAGGATTCAATGATATGCTCAGTGCATCACCTGTGGCTGGTAGGAATTCCCAAATCGGCTGTGATACAGCGACATTCCACAATAGTACATCGCTACCCGCTGTTATAAATTGCTTTCCATCAGGAATCCATTCGATGCTCTGCAAACGTCCATTCGGTTCATGCCCTAAATATTCACGAACGGGTTGCAATTCCTGCATATTCCACAAAAATATATTGCCTTTATCGTTCATCGTCAAAAATTGTCGACCATCTGGACTCCACTTCATATCCTTCAAAGTAGAGTAGCGATCTGGACTCTCAAACTTACGAATGGGAGTTTCTTTATCAATATCCCATAAAAATGCTTCACCCCGATTATTCCCCGTCAAAAAATGTTTCCCATCTGTATTCCATTCTAACTGAGTAGCATCCCCAACCTGCCCTTTATATTGACGAACTGGCGCTACCTGCCTCGTATCCCACAGGTAAATATCGTTATCTCGCCCAGCAGTTATAAAATGTATGTCATCTCCACTCCATTCGACATCAAATAGAGTATCTGGAGCCTTAAAATGTTGGACAGGCTCAAGTTGTCGTAAATCCAAAAGGGTCATATCTTTGGATGCCGCTGCAATAAATTGTTTGCTGTCAGGACTCCAAGCGACATGATACGGTTCGGGGTTATCACTGAGAAGCCAACGCATGGGTGAAGATTGGGTAATATTGAATAAATATACCTGTCCTCTTTCATTAGCCATTAGGAAATAATGGCTATTTGGACTCCATTTAATAAGGTGAATCAATCCCTCTAAGCTCGCGAACCATTGGGTAAAAACTGTACGTTCTGAACCCCAAAGGAAAAGTTGACGACCGAATTTACCAAATCCTAGTGTTAAGAAAGTTTGACCATCAGGACTCCATTCCACGTCAGTGACATATCCAGCAGTTCCATTATTGCGTCCATGCCCGACCAATTGACGAACAATATCAGACTGACATACATTTTTATAAGTCAGGGTGGCAGAGTCATCCGCTGCTTTCGAGGCAACACTTACCGACCAGCTCATTATGACGGCGAGTGTAAAGAGCACAATAGTTACTATGAGAAAAAAATGTGATCGACGTGTAGAATTTTTCATAGAAATATCGGATCACTCAACAAAAATGATTAGATAAATTCTATAGGGAAATAAAGCAGGTCACAAGCTCTTGCGGATCGTCATAGGCCAAACGGAGGATGAGAGCGTGTGACTATGAATTGAGCCGTGTCATTCGTCTGTGAACAAAGCCTGTAAGGTTTGTAAACTCGAACCGAATCGCGTTGACCTATACAAACTTTTGTTCTACAATAAACTACCATATAGCTTGTATTGCTCCCTCCATCGCTTGCGGGGGAGGGTTGGGGTGGGGGTTCTGTGCCTCTGTGGTTAAATCCGGTATTTAGCAATCTTGGCATCGGACATCCAACTCCCTAAATTGCCGCGGCCTTAGCCGGGAAATCCGCCGAATTGCCGCACAAAATTGCCAAAAATGCCATTAAAATGTGGCGAAAATGAAGGATTTCGCCAACTTTGCCACTTAATAATTCGGGTCGAGCCAGTCGCGCAGGCCTTCACTAAGCAGGTTGCAGGCCATAATAACGCACAAAATGGCGATGCCGGGGAAGGTCGCTAGCCACCAATTATAAAACTTGGTGCGCCCCAACGCGATCATCGCACCCCACTCCGGCGCGGGCGGAGTCACACCCAAACCGAGGAAGCTCAACGCCGACACCAGCAGGATGATGCTGCCCACATCCAACGCCGCCTTGATAATCAACGGTGTCCACGCGTTGGGCAGGATATAACGCAGTAAAATCGACGGTTCGCGCATCCCTAACGACCGCGCCGCCACCACATACTCGTGCGACCGGATGACGATCACCTGTGACCGCATCAACCGCGCGTATTCAGGCCACAACACGATACAGGCCGCCACAATCGCATTGTTCAAACTGGGGCCGAGGAAGGCCGAAATCGCCAGCGCCAATACCACCGATGGAAAAGCCAACGTCACATCGGCTAACCGCATAATCACCTCGTCGATGAAACCACCGGCGAAGCCCGCTGCTGCTCCCAACAACGATCCCATCACCAAGGAGACCGCCACCACAAAAAACGAAGCAGGCAGCGAAATCCGAGCGCCATGTACCACGCGGCTAAAAATATCGCGTCCCAGTTCATCCGTGCCGAAGATATGCAGCTCGGTCGGCCCTTTCAAGCGCTGAGCCAAATTCTGTGCCAGCGGATCAACCGGCGCGATCTGGTCTGCGAAGATAATCACCAAACCGAAGAAAACCAGTACGATCAGCCCCACCCAAAAGCTGGGATACTTGCGGATGTGCTTCCATAATTGAGCGCTGGTGCTGGCTTTCGCTTTCGCAGTGACTACAGGCGAGGCAGTTATCGAGACACTACTCATAGCGCACACGCGGGTCAAGTATCCCGTATAGTATATCGACCGTCAGATTAATCAACACATAGATGAAGGCAATCAACAGTGTCCCACCTTGAATAGCCGGATAATCCAAATTGACCGCTGCCTTCACTAAATATTGTCCCAATCCCGGCCAATCGAAGACCGTTTCGGTCATCACTGCGCCGCTGAGCAAACCCGCGAAGGCCAGCCCTAAAATCGTCACTAAGGGGATCAACACATTCCGCAGCGCATGATGGATAATCACGTTGCGTTCGCTCAAGCCTTTGCCCCGCGCCGTGCGAACATAATCTCGCCGCATCTCTTCGATGATCGCTGCCCGCGTCACCCGCACCACCAGCGCCAGCGTAAATCCACCGAGGATCAATGTGGGTAGCATTAAGTGGTGTAATGCACTCCCAAATGCCGCCCAATTACCACTCAGTATCGAGTCAACGGTGAGCAGTCCGGTCACGCGTACCGGATCGGTCATGCGCGGATCGAGTCGCCCCGGCCCCGGTGCGATGCCCAAATTGAAGTAAAAAATCGTCAGGAAAATGAGACCACTCCAAAAAGGTGGTAATGAGGCGTTCAACAGCGATACAAACCAAACCACCCGGTCAAGCAAACTGCGGAATTTCACCCCTGCTAGAATCCCTAACGGAATCCCCAATATAATCGCGAACATCAGCGAACTAATCGCCAGTTCAACCGTCGCAGGCAGGAAGGTAATCAGATCAGTCGCCACCGCACGTTTAGTCAGGAACGAATTGCCGAAGTCGCCCCGCGTCATATTCCCAACATAGCTGATGTACTGCTCCCAAATTGGACGGTCTAAGCCCCACTTGGCTTTGGCTGCCGCCACAATTTCCGGCTTATCCAGCGCCCGTTCGCCGACAATCATCACCAACGGGTCAACCTGCACCAGATTGTAAATGAGGAACAACACCAGTGAGATGCCCAGCATCATCGGAATGGTCAACAACAATCGCTGGAGAATATAACGACCGAGCATGAATATCCTTCAAAAAACACCAGAGGAGTATTTCACCCCTCTGGATACCAAGTTCTCTTCGCATTGCTCCCTTCCCCTATTGCTATGGGGGAAGGGTTGGGGTTAGGGGTACTTTCTACGACTTGCTGATTTCGTAGAAGTCCATGAAGTAAACCGGATGGAACACAAAGCCCTCGATGTCCGAACGCATGGCGTACAAACGCTGTGGCTGGAGCAGTGGGATGAATACCGCTTCGTCGAGATGTGCCTGTTGATATTGCGCGTAAATCTCAGCGCGCTTGGTCGGATCGGTTTCAGCCGCGCCTTGTTTCGCCAGATCAGCGATGGCTTTGGAGTTCAACAGTATACGCTTGGCTGGGCCAGTATCCGGGAACGAGAAGTAGTCCGACCACATGGTCGCATCCAGATAATCCGGTGTCCATGTAGCAAATAAGAATGGCAGTTCCTGTGCGCGGTACGAGGTCAAGAAGTCGGTGTTCGGGGTTTGCTTGATCGTGACCTTGATGCCCACCTCGGCCAAGTCAGACTGAATCTTGGCGGCGAGGGTTTCATTCGCGACACCACCTGATGTACCTGTAGAAGCGCTAAGGGTCAGTTCAAATCCATCAGGATAACCGGCATCCGCCAGCAGTTTCTTGGCGGCATCCACATTATGCTCATAGCGCTTGGTCGGATCGGAACCGATGATGCCAATCGGCAGCATGGCAGCGGGACGATCACTAAATCCCAACAAAAGGCCGTTGATAATGCCATCGTAGTCAATTGACTGAGCAATCGCTTGACGAACCTTGGCATCCTTCAAGGGCAGATTGAACTTCTCATCAGCCGAAATAGCGAGATAAGTCAGGTTCAAGGTTTGTCCGGCTGCTGTCTTGAGGTCAGCGTTGGCATTCACCTGATCGGTCAAATCTTTATCGACATCTTCGTAGACATCGACATCCCCTTTTTCCAGCAGTTGAAGTTTGGTGGTCGAGTCAGTCCCTTGATCCAACTTCACGCCATCCAGTTTGGCCGGCCCGCGCCAGTAGCCATCATTGCGAACCAATGTAACTTCACTCAGTGCCACCCAGCTTGTCAGCACGAATGGACCTGATCCCGCCGAATTCTGAGTCAACCAGTCGTTGGCCGTATCGGTTGTATCCGCGTCAGCCGCATCCGTCGCACCGTGTTCTTTCGCCAATTTGCTATCCAAGACGCTCAAGGCGGGTGCGGTAACAATCGTCGCGAAAGCCGGAGTCTTGACTGACAATGTGACTTTGACCGTCAGATCATCAACTGCTTCAATAGTGGCTGCTTGATCAAGATAAAACGCCGGATTGCCTTTAATGTTCTTGAGGCGCATCCACGAGAAAACAACATCGGCTGCGGTCAACGGATTGCCAGAGGCAAACTTCACATCCTTATGCAAGCTGAAAGTGTAAATCAGCCCATCATCCGAAACGGTATAGCTGTCCGCCAAACCGGGGACAATTTTATTCAGATCATCCGCGCGGATTTCGAGCAGTGTGTCATAAGCGGCATGTTGAATCATCAGATTCGTGGTTTCATAAGAACGCGCTGGATCAAGCGTGATGATGTCATCAATATTCATGGTGACAATCAAGGTGTTATCCTGTGCCAGTGTTACGCCCATGCTCAAGAGCATGACACCAACCAGCATTACCGAAAAAAGAATCAAACGTCGTTTCATATACTTGCCCCTTTAATTGCAAAAATGGGTAGGCAGGATAATGTAAGTCAAATGCGGTTTACTGTCAAATATCGCTTAACAATTGGTTCTGATATTAAACATACTTTTGAAATAAAAACCCCCTCGCTTGGAGGGGATTTTTAACTACAGATGGTATCGCATTCAGACTTCACGATCATATCGTTCTTGGAGGCTTTCACCCCAACCAGCTAATTGGCGACCTAAGCCCGCCAACGCCCCGTAATAGAAAGGTTCTTGTACATCCATCTCAGTCTCAAGCCGTGCTTGTTCCATCAGTTCGCGCTCTTCAGGATTCGGCATGAGCGTCTCATGGTTCGACTGCATGGTGTACTTCACATATCCTAAATATCCAAACATAACACACTTCCCTATACACAGATTTTTTAACCTGCTATAATTGCTTTGATGGTTATACTACCACAACCTTGATAACTAGTCAACTGACTTTCGGCAGTTAGAATATAGGACAAATGGTGGAAATCCAAACTGTTGAAGCGCTCGGACTTTTGAAGGAGCGCCTTTGTCTCGACTTCGTGAATACGTCCGACGAGCATCCCTCAAAACCTGACGCTGAATATCTAACTAGCTACGCCCGACTGGTAGAATGGAGCGTCTTTTCAAAATCCATCAGCGATGAGCAGGCTGGTCAATTACTCCAACTAGCCGAGCAGCATCCTGATAAAGCCGATGAAGCGCTGCGCTTTGCCATTACCGTGCGTGAAGCTCTTTTCTGTGTACTCGACGCTGCCGCCGAGGATCGCCAACCAGAACCAGCAGATATGCAAGCCTTCAACAGCATATTAGCACGGGCGATGGGGCATCTGCATATGACTCCCACATCAGCCAATTTCTGTTGGACATGTGTACTTGATGAACATGATCTGGAAACCATGATCTGGCCTGTGGTCTGGTCTGCCGCCGAACTGATGACCTCCCACGACCTGCATTACCTACGCGAGTGCGCCTCTGACGATTGTGAATGGTTGTTCTTGGATACCTCCAAAAACCACAGCCGCCGTTGGTGCAGCATGAAGGAATGCGGAAATCGCTCTAAAGCCCGCACCCATTACCAACGCGCCCGTAAACCCGTCTAGTCGCCTATCCAAATTCTCAATGTAGGGGCGGAACATGTTCCGCCCCATTTTTTATTTAACCTTGATCGCTTTGCCTTACCAACTCAGCAATAAATTGCTGATACTCTTCATGATATTTGAGTTCCAAATCACTATATAAACGGCGGCGCTCCGCTTGGACGGTTTCTTTAGTAATGGGGTTATAACCTTCTTTGATAAACGTTTCCCAATAAACTCCGCTGCCTCGCTTTTGCCAAGCAGGTAAATCATTAAAGTTGATACCGTTCTGAAACAGCAACTCATTTTTATCTGCAACCGATAACCCACTAAGCGCCTGTGTTGCAGCATTCATATCCTGCCCTTGTTTACGCAGCAACCAATAACAATGGGCATTCAAGGCATTACGGTGTGCATCCTCTTGCCGCCAGTGGAAATAATCAACAACAATATCGATTCCCGGCAGTTGGCAAATTCGACAATCAAAGACCCCCATCGCACCAAGTAACAGGGAAAATTTAGCGCTGGCCTCGCCCGCCAAAATAGAGTTAAATTTACGCTCTTTGCGGTTAAAAGTAATAATATCTTTACGAAAAAGCAGCGAGATTTCATCGCTCTGCGTATACCCATAAATCACGGGAAACCCGCAATCCATAAGATGTTTAACAGTGTTCAGCATCATATCGCGAAAACGTTCATCGAATGGGCTTTCAAACTGGTGAACTTCTTTCGTGAGCCGCGTAAATGTTCGACCATCCAATCGTGCAACCATATAAATATTGGGCAGTACATATTGGTCATGGGTCGTTTCGTAAACACGCATATTGCGGTCGAGTTCATCAAAGTTCATGCTGCCATTCCTTGATTACAAAAGTATTATTTTCACCCATATTAACATGATAAAGTTGATCAAAGCCTTCGTCCAAACGCGGCAACTGTAAACGCTTGTAAGTACCTAACACGCCTCTATCAGGCACACGTTCAACGCCAGTACGACTCGCATTTCGTTCTAAAGATGCTTGAGCGCTCGACTGAAAATAATAACCAATCACGCTAAAACGATGGATACGCGCGCGTACAATATACTTTGCCCGTTCCTCAATCGTCGGATTGGTATTGTCGATTACAAATGGCTGTTTAGCCTCCAAGCAAGCATTAAAAAGCAGTTGCTCACGGTAGCGAGTCCGCAGCATATCGAGACTCAATCGAATATGGGATTTAAAGAAATATTGGGCGTAAAAGGTCGATTTACCTGTTGCCTGTATGCCGATAAATATAACTGCTTGCATCACATGTTCCCATTGTCGGCTTAATAATGAGGATTCGGAGTAAGACTTGGGACAGATATTTGCTGAAAATATGAGTGGGTGGCAATGGGACGCCGACAGCACATTGCTGCCAGCCAGCACACCATTCACGGTAAGATGCAGTGATTGCGCGTTGTTGGGTGCTGGCTGGCGAATGATGTAGCTACAAGTTACGACCAGCTATTCGGCCTTCTCAACGGTGTTTGCCTCACCGGTCACAATCGGCAGCAACCGCGCTTGTATACGGATACCGTTCTTCTGCCGAACGGGTTCGGACGCGTCCAATCCATATACCTTCAACGTGTTCACCACACCCTCGACAAAAGCCGCCTTGTCGCCCACCTGCTCTGGATACGCAATCATCACACTCACCAACTTGTCCGTAATCTGCGCGCCACCCAGTATCCGGTAAGGCTTCTCCTGAAAACGAGCCTCATGATGGAAAACGTCGAATCGTTTCTTCAATTCGCTGCTATCACTATTCGATGCCATTATTCAATGCTCCTTTAATTCAGATGAATGCTTTTACCTCGCTTGTGTCTGCAAAGGTTAAGCTAAGTCATTATACCCTCATCGCAAACTCCCCAGCTTTATACTCAATCGGGTCTGTAGCTTGATCGCCTATTCCCACCAACCCCAGAAACCTTTCATTCCTGTCCGACCACATCCACCAGCTTGACTGCAAACCCCGGCAGCACATCGCCGCCATCCAATACACCATTCACAGTAAGGTGTAACGGTTGCTCTATATCTGGTGCATGAACGGTCGCCTTACGCCGCTGCGGATCAACTATCCAAATCAGCCGCACACCATCCAAGAGATATGCGTCAATTTTCTCATCCAACTCACTCACTTTATCGTTCGGTGACACCACTTCAATCACCAAATCCGGTACGAGTGCTAAAGGGTGATTTCGATAGCCAGATGTATTACTTTTATAGTCTATAATTCGATTGCCATTGAAAACCATCACATCGGGTATACGTGAGCCTTCTACCCATTTTGAATCACTTCGATCTGGCATGATGAAGGTGGTTTCACTATAGACTTCGCCTTCACCTTTTAATTGTGTAAATTGGTACAACAAGAGAAATAGAAACCTAATCACTTCGCTGTGTCCAAAAATATTCGGCAATTTAAATCTCCGTTCGCCATTGATGAGTTCAAACGGTTGAGCCGCCTCTGCTTCCATAAATTCATCCAGCGGCATCCCAATTTTGGTTTGGAGTAGTGTCATATCAATTCACTCCTGCTGATGTCTTTTGTTGACTATTATAGTAGATAAACCAACCAGGCGGATATGAGCGAACACTTCCAAAGTGTATTTCATCTAACGACTAACCACTAAAGACTACCTACTTTTATGCTACAAACCCTTTCCTAACCATCCTCGAACGAACTTAATATTCATCAGCCGAAAAAAGGTTGGTAAACTCCCTCGCAAAGAGTTACCAAAATGTAACCCGAACGCCTTTCACTTATGGTATTCTCTTCTTATGGTTGTGTCACTGTGTTTCGGAGGCTTAGTGTTAACTTCTTCTGTTTTTCTCAGCGTCTCTGCGGTTAAACTGCACTTCGCTTTTGCATTTTCAGCGGCCTGCTCCCTCACACCCGCTGCGGCAGCACCCCAATATGCACGCGGCGGATACACGGGAGCGTTTCGCTGCACTCAGCGGTTTTTCCCGCGCTTCCACGCTGCATGTTGTGTCGATTCAGCGGTTTCTCCCGTGCTTCCCGCCCCTCATTTCAGCGGATGTATTGCGAAATCTGCAATAACTGTCACAAATAAAAAACGGAGGCATCACTGCCTCCGTTTTGGAATTGACTCCCTCCATCGCTTGCGGGGGAGGGTTGGGGTGGGGGTAAATTACACCAGCATCCGCATTGGATTTTCCAACAGGGTCTTGAAGGCTTGCAAGTATTGCGCCCCTTCGGCACCATCGCTCACACGATGATCCACGCTGATCGTCACCTTCATCCGGTTGCCAACGCCTAGTGTACCATCGGCCTTAACCACAGGCACTTTCGTCGCGGTACCAATCGCCAAGATACCCGCTTCAGGTGGATTGATAATCGCACTGAAATGTTCGACGTTATACGGGCCGAGGTTACTGACTGTGAACGTCGAACCGGTAATATCCTCCGGCTTGATCTTGCCTTCGCGGGCGCGGGCGAACATCGCTTTGTTCTGTGCCGCCATCGTACTCAGCGTGACCTTATCCGCATCCTGCGCCACCACATTAATCAGGCCGCCCTTGGGCAAAGCCACAGCGATGCCGATGTTGATGCGATTGAAATGCACCAACCGATCACCATAATAATGGGTGTTCAGATTGGGGAACTGACGTAAAGTCAGCGCAGTGGCCTTCACCACCATATCGTTGACGCTGATTTTATTCTCTTCGGGCAAACCTTCGTTGATCTGCTTACGCAGGGCCAACAAGGGTTCGACATCAATTTCATTGGTCACATAGAAGTGCGGAATCCACTGCTTGCTCTCAACTGTCACCGCCACAATGCGTTTCCGCATATTGGTCAGGTCGATGTACTCGACATCTGGCCCTTCGGCTGGCGGCTTACGGGCTGCGGGAGCGCTCAAACCCGTGCTGGCTGCCGGAGCAGGCGCAGTGCTTGGGGCTGCTTCCTTAGTCGCAGGTGCAGAGGGTGTAAAGCCTTCCACATCTTCCTTAACAATCCGTCCACCGGGACCGCTGCCGTGAACTTGTGCCAGATCAACGCCTTTTTCCTCGGCAACTTTGCGGGCAAGTGGCGAAACTTTAATCCGTCCATCATCAGTCGTGCTGACTGCCGGAGTAGCTGCCAAAACAGGCGATTGTTTTGCAGGCGCTTTTTTCTCTTCTTTAGCGATTTCTTCATCAACCACTTGGGCTTCTGGCGAAGGCTCGGAGGCTTCCGCAATATTAGCTTGCTTTGTGGGGGCTGCTGCCGCTGGTGCAGGCACGGCGGCCTCACCACCAATCGAACCGATGGCCTGTCCGGTCTTAATCTCATCGCCGGGTTGTGCGCTGACAGCACTCAGGACACCCGATTCAGGTGCTTCAATTTCAACCGTGGCTTTGTCGGCCTCGACTTCAGCGATCACATCACCTTTATTGACGTTATCACCAACATTCTTCAACCAATTTAGCAGTGTATCATCCATCGACGCAGTAATTTGACTCGCCATTTTAGAGTACCTCTCTCACGGCTGCGATTACTTTCTCGGTGCTAGGCAGTGCCATCAACTCAATATCATGGGCATAAGGCAGAGGCACATCCATTGCGCTCACCCGCTTA
>JBBQLX010000149.1:0-14549 GCA_038328375.1 Aggregatilineales bacterium
ACATCGCGCTTTTCATCTCACCATTTTTAAACATCTCGATAATCCATTTGTTATTGGTCTGCTCGAAGCCTACTGGGATGCCTATGAAGCGGTAGAACTGAACCGCTACGCCGAATATGGCTACCATACACAGGTTTGGGATTACCATGAACGCATTCTGAACGCGATTTGTGCGGGTGACTACAGCGCGGCACAGGAAGCATTCATGCAGCATACCCGATTACTGCACCACCAACCGAGGATGCAGGACATGGAAAACGGGGCAGAAATACTTGAGTCAAAAGTCACCGAATAGGCCGCAAGGCGCAGCACGCAGTTACCTGCGTAAAGGAAATATTTTATGGTTTTAGATGTACAGACTTCAACCCAGACAACGTATGAAGGTCAAAAGATCGTCAATGATTTTTCGTTGACGGCAGCGACTAAGAATGGTACGGGCAGCCAGACATCCAACAATGTGCTGGTACTCTCGCTGTTCAAGATGGGCATCCCCGTGAACGGCAAGAACCTGTTCCCCTCGAACATCAAAGGTTTGCCGACATGGTATACCATCCGTGCGAACAAAGACGGATATGTTGCACGGCAAAGTGCGGCAGCCATCACAGTTGCCTTAAATGTCGATACCGCTGCTGAAGATGTCCAGAAAGTTCCCGCAGGCGGCGTGTGCATTCTGCCCCTAGAGTGGAATTGGACAAAGAGCCGCAGCGACATCACCTACTACGAAATTCCAGTTGATCCGATGGTGAAAGAAGCCGGAATCAATGTTGATCTGCGCGAACGCGTTGCCAACATGGTCTACGTAGGTGCGGTCGCCCAACTTTTTGATATTCCGTTGGATATTGTGTGGCAAGCGCTGGTCAGCAACTTCAACGGTAAAGAAAAGCCTGCCAAGCTCAACTTTGAGATGGTGAAGAAGGCTTACGAATGGACTGCCACGAACATCGCCAAGCAAGACCCGTACCATTACGAAACAATTCCCGGCGGCAACCCGAACAAGATTATCATCACCGGTAACGAGGCGGGTGGTCTCGGCGGGTTGTTCGGCGGCGTACAGGTGGTGGCGTGGTATCCGATTACCCCATCGACCAGTTTGGTTGACGCGATGTTCGATCATCAAGATTTGCGTAAAGACCCGGAGACGGGTGCAAACACCATCGCGATTATGCAGGCTGAAGATGAAATCGCCGCCATCGGCACGATTATCGGCGCAGGTTGGGCAGGCGCACGCTCCATGACAGCGACCAGCGGCCCCGGCATCAGCTTGATGGCGGAGTTCACGGGTTTGGCTTACTTCGCAGAAATCCCCTGCGTGATTTGGGATGTGACACGTATCGGCCCCAGCACTGGCTTACCGACACGTACCAGCCAAGGCGATTTACTGTTTATCCACTTCTTGAGTCACGGCGATACACGGCTGATTACGATGCTTCCCGGCAGCGTAGCCGAATGCTTTGAATTTGGTTGGCGGGCGCTGGATTACGCCGAGCTGTATCAGACTCCGGTATTCGTTATGAGCGACCTTGACCTCGGCATGAACAATTGGATGAGCGATCCATTCGTTTATCCGACCGAGGAATTGGATCGCGGCAAAATTCTCAATGTCGAAAAACTGACCGAATTCATTGCCGAAAAAGGCGAATGGTATCGATATAAGGATTACGATCAGGACGGTATTCCTTACCGCACTGTACCGGGTACGAGCCATCCTCGCGCTGCTTACTTCACACGTGGTACCGGTCATAATGAACGCGCAGGTTACAGCGAACGCAGTGAAGACTGGGTTGCAAACCTCGGACGCATCCACAAAAAGATCAATGGTTCGCGTGAAACACTGCCGCAACCGGAAGTGATTAATGGCAAGAACAGCAAAATTGGCATTATCTCCTATGGTTCAAATGATCCCGCTATTCTAGAAGCTCGTGACCGTTTTACAGCAGCCGGTATTGAGATTGACTATATGCGCGTCCGTGCGCTGCCACTGGCACAGAGCGTACATGAATTCATTCATTCACATGAGCATGTGTATGTGATTGAAAATAACTTCGACGGACAAATGTCACAGATCATCCGCATGGAAACCAGCAAGAGCACCGAACATATGGTTTCTCTGCCTTTAGGTGATGGGCTACCGATGACTGCGGATTGGGTTTACGAAAAAATTAGTTCACACGAGGGTAAGTAACATGCCACCGAAGACAAACTCACTCGGGCTGGAACGTGAAGCCTATAAGGGCGTAAAGAGTACACTTTGCCCCGGCTGCGGACATGACTCGATTTCTAATCAGATCATCAGCATGGCTTATGATCTGGGTATCGACCAGAGCAACGTCATCAAACTGAGCGGTATCGGCTGCTCAAGCAAGACTCCGGCCTACTTCCTCGGCGGAGCGCATTCGTTCAACTCGGTTCATGGGCGGATGCCCTCGGTTGCGACGGGCGCAACATTGGCGAACCGCAGTTTGACAGCAATTGGTGTCAGTGGCGACGGTGATTCAGGCAGTATCGGGTTGGGACAATTCAAGCATCTGGTACGCCGCAATGTGTCAATGATTTATATCATCGAGAACAACGGCGTTTATGGTCTGACCAAAGGCCAATTCTCGGCGACTTCGGATGCCGGTCAGACTCTCAAGTACTACGGTAAGAACGAACTTCCCGCGTTGGATTTGCCGTTGGAGGCGATCATCGCAGGGTGTACCTTCGTGGCACGCAGCTTCTCCGGTGATGCCAAGCAAGTACAAACACTGCTGAAGGCGGCTATCAGCCATCGCGGTACAGCAGTGCTGGACATCATCAGTCCATGCGTGACCTTCAACAACGACGCTACCTCCAACAAGAGCTACAGCTACGGCAAGGAACACGAAATTCCGCTGCACGAAATCACCTACTACGAACGTGGTGCTGTTCCGCCGCGTGAAGAAATCTTGGTTGGCGAATACGCTGCCGGGGAAGTCATTGAGGTTGAGATGCACGATGGTTCGTTCATCAAGCTCAAGAGCGTTGATAAAGATCACGATCCGCGCAACCGCCAGTCGGCAATCAACGTGCTGGAAAAGGCCACGATGGAACAACAATTCCTGACGGGATTGCTGTACTACGAAGAACCTCGTGCGACATTGGCTGAAACACTCGGCTTGACCGAAATGCCGTTGGTACACCTGCCAGCCGAAAAGCTGCGCCCATCACAGGCTGCGCTGACTGATCTGATGAAGAGCTTCATGTAATCAGCGGTTCATAACTGCGCTAAACAAAAAAGGACGTGTCTGCTATGACACGTCCTTTTTTGTTATTAGTAAGCCAAGGCCAGCAGCGGAATTTCGAGTTCGTTGGGCGTAAGGCCGCCATGATGCCCATAAAACACCATCTCGTAACGATCTTTTTCGTACCACCAGACGGTTTCGCCGTTGTAAGGCAAAATAACCAGATCAGCAACCCGCGCCAAAAACAGCGGTGAAGGCGACTCGCCAAAATAACCCTGTGCGATTAAGTCTGATACGCGTCGCACATCAGCTTTGCCCTGTAAGGCTGGATGTGATGTAAGCAGATTGAAAGCCTCATCAACCTGACCTTCTTTGATGTACAGAAATAAGTCACGCGCTGAACCAGCCGGAATCAGTAAACGCCCTTCCCCATCGCTGCGTATGTAGGGTGTAAGTTCGGGGATACTGCGATTCACATAAACAGTTCTTTCAGGGAAAACATCATCTTGCCCATGATCGGCAGTCAAAAGCAGCAGCGTTTTGCCCGCTTTACCAGATAAGGTTGCATGAAGTAGGTTTTCAGCAGCCGTAAAGAAAGCATCAATCTCGGCGGCGAAGTAAGGTGACGGTGGGCCATATTTATGTCCCATCGAGTCAATCGGATCGTAGTAGTAGTAAAAATAAGCTTTGCCCTGCTCGGCAACCACAGCATCCGCTAGATTAAGTAAGCCTTCAGACATGGTTTTGAAGCCGTGCAGTTCTGCGCCCCGCAGTGCCAAATCAGCAAAACCTCCGTTGACGTAGGCGGCGTTCTGGAAGACGTAGGAATTGACCCCTTGCGTTTTGAGCTGCTCATAAATGGTCTGGAAACCGAACGCGCTGCCAACATTCATACCGGGTGGCAGTTTGATCGTCCCTGTCTCCTGATCGCCCGCGTAAGAGAAGATCAACGGGGCAATCATGCGCCCCAGCAGCGGCTCGTAGTAAAACCATTCATAGATGCCAGTTTGACCAACGGGCATACCGAGATGAATGGTGCTGAGGTGCGCGGCGGTGGTTGAGGGAAATTGTGAGGTGATCTTTGAGGCTACCCCTTGCTCGATGAAGCGCTTGAGAAAAGGATACTTATCCGCATATTGATCAAAGAAGCGCCAGCCAAAAGCATCCACATACAGCAGCACCACTTTATCATACTGCGAAGGAAGACCCGCTAACACATCAGGCGCAAAACCGAGTTCGCCTGTCCCTGTCAATACATTTTGGATAAGCTGTGGCAGCCCAGCGAAGCAATAATTTCCATAGGCGGGTTTGGTGAAATGCTTTCCATCACGGAGAGCATTAACTTGTTGAATGGAATTCTGGTTAATCACGATTACAGCCTCGCGGCTACTCCTTTGACTATACGCAAAAACGATAAGGGTTCAGGCGCTGGTTGTGCGCCTAGCAAGACATTCACCAGCGCTTCCGGCAATTTGGGGCAGCTAGCCGCCAGTGGATCCAACCAATCCAGCACGCCCATTTCCGCCAAAATCGGTAGCGCACGGAACCAAACCATCGCCACAAGTTTTATCATACGAGAAGATGGCTTTATCCAGCAGCAATACTTTTGCCCCGGCGCGAGCGAGAAAATAGGCGGCAGATGATCCGGAAGAACCTGCACCGATGACGAAACATCAAAACGCATGGACATGCAAGCGAAGCTTTCTTAGTGGCAGAAAACACACTCGTATTATACCCTTCTCTGCCATCAAATGTACTTCGCACTCAAGGCGCTTTTTTGAAAAGAGATAACTGGATAATGTGTTAAGTTAAAAATCTAATTGACATGTGATTGAAAACACCAAAAATTAGGGGCTATATCACGATCATGACGAGCATCAAAACCCCTTCAGATGCGTATATAAAGCTATGTAACAACTCATAAGGAGACTTGGATGAATAAGAAACTACTCGGTCTTGTCCTACTACTGACGGTTTTAGCCGCAGCATGTAGTCCGGCTGGAAATATTAGCAAACGGAATCCGGGTACGTTGCGCGACTATGTCTTCAGTGTGGAGCCACGCAACAATGGCTCATATATTATTTGGATGCGGAATGACGATGTAGCCGCTTACTGCACCACAGACAAAGCACTGGGTGATACCGCACTCGAAGCGATCCACAGTCGCACTGGACTCATCATTATGGAATACCGTAACCGTGAAACCTTGGATAAAGAGTCGCGAGACGTGAATCAAGGTGGGTGCGCCGTCGAAAATTCAGGTGACAAGAATACCATCACACCGATCTTCAAAATCCTCACTATCGAGATTGTGTCGGAAGAATAAGGAAATTGGCGGCGGAATCCAGCGAGGTATCCGCCGCCAAATGTGCTTCCGGTGAGGGATAGGTTTCAATAACCTCTAACGGGATTATGCTAATAAGACACACCATAATCTAACAAGGAGCAGGTTTCGCATGACGAACCCATCGACACCCCAAATGGGAACAGCAGATACCGACAGCCGCATGACACGGTTGAATATCTTTCTCGATACCTATGTTCTACCCTACCCCGTTAAATATCTAACCAACCGTGTGACCATTTTAGCAACGCTGTGCCTGCTTATTCCGTTGATTGTGTTTGCTAATGTTCAGGTCTTTGTCCTTGCAACCAACAGCTACCTGAATGTGATGTCGGTTGTGGTTAGCAGCACCGTTTTGTTGTATTCGACCATCTCCGAAATCCGCGACCGGAAAGCAGCCGAGCAGCGTGAAGCACTGGCGGCACAGCACCAAAAACTGGTCGATGAGCAAATCGCCGCCAACTCGGAGGCTCTTGAGAAAATTCACGAAGAACTGCGCCAACACATCAACGAGCAACTGGCGACCATAAAACATATCCTGCTTGAACGACTTGAGACGAGTCATGCTGACATCAGTGCGATGCAAAAGGCCATTATTGACGGTGCAAACGCCCAAGACATCGAAGTCAGCGCCATTCGGGATATGGTTGCTTCGCTAAAAAAATAACTACACAACCCATTCTCTAATAGCGCGATACTGAGCAAAATATAAACATTCGCTGTATAACCCTAAAATATCATCGAATAGGTTTTGCTATGTTATTTGGGTTGTTTCGAAGGTGTACAGTCGCTCTTTTTGGCATTTTTAGCATGGGTTGTTTGGTGGCAGTATTTGGCGCACGGTTAGCTGACGATGAGATTTGTGTTATGAGCTACGACTACTATACGACCCAACCGGGAAAGTATGGTTACAGCCTTTATGACACCACGCGAGGGCAATACACACGCGAAAACCGCAATCGGAACTTTTCAACCGATATTCCTTCACCGGACGGAAAGTATTACGCTGTTTTCAAGCCAATGCGCCACGAAACTGATCTCTATGACATTTACTTACAACCAGCGGATTACGAGCTTGATGGACGGTTATTACAGTCCGGCATATGGATAAGCAGCGGCGGGTTACAGAGCATCGGCGACCAGTTACGATGGTCACCAGACAGCAAACGGATCGCATTCTTGTGGAGTGATCGCGATAAAAATGTGCAGTTGACAGTTGCAAATGTCGATAATAATCAGACCAAAACCGTCACACCTTTTGCCAAAGACCCCAGCAAAACATTCTACTCTTATGTACAAGAATGGTCGGCAGATAACCACTACTTTACAGTGATCGAGCAAATGCTGAACGACACTTATTATTCGTTTTGGGATAGCGACACGCTTGAAGCAGTCTCCTATCCATTCGGCACGACATCAATGGTGCGCGGCATCTGGTCACCTCAAGGTCACAGTTTCGCCTCTATTCTTCGGGATGAGCATCACGAACCCACTGATTTAATGATTTTAAATCCCGATGCGGTTGGTGCGCTGATAAAAGTGCCAATACCACGCGTGAACTATCAACATTTGATGTGGTCACCAGACAGCAGCGCATTAGTACTTGGCAATTTAGGTTGTACAGAGGCGAACTGCCAACAGCGGTGGTATTACGATTTGTTCCGCGCTAACGGAGAAACTATAGCATCCGATTTGACAGGGAGTATTCAAAATAGCGGCAGTAGTATCGGGAATACGCTTTATAGCTATTCAGGGCGCACAATCATTAGCGGTTATAGTTTCAATGCGATGTGGTCAGATGATGGCAAGCGTTTCGTTTACCTCGAACAAGTAAGCAGTGACGCAAACCCCATATATAGTCTAAAAGCTATTGATATCGCAGGCGGTCAGACAAAAACGGTAATGACTTACCCGACTTTTCGTTCGATTAACAGTTTCTTTCACATTTCGCAAAACCTCTATTTCAGCAACCGAATACTAGAAGGTATCCCTTACGTTCCGAAATCAGACCAAGTGATTTTGCCCTACATCGAAGCCGGCAAAGTCAACGTCGCCTTGACTGGCAGCGAATATGAACAGCCCATTATCCTCGTTCATGGCGCAGACCACATCGAACCGCAGCCAGACATCGCCGGTCAGAGACAATACTGGGTAGCTGACATGTACGATACAGCCCCAATTATGATTCAATGGGCTATAGGAACCGGAGCTGAAAAACGGATAAAAATCACGACAGCCAATTCAGATGGTGGAAATATTCATACCTTTGATGACGGTTGGAACGCTATCAACAACATCAATTTTATTATGAATGCAAACGTACCAATGATGGGATTTGCCGGTAAAAAAGATGGGCAATTCAATCTGTATCTAATCAACATCGAAACAGGCGAACTAACACTCGCACTAGAGAATGTTCAAGATGTAAGTGGCTGGACTATCAATATGAACCCGCAGCAAACATTGATGGCTGTGAACGCAGGCTCATCAACTGCGGGCAAAGGCGCACTTTATCTCCGGTCTATAAAGGACGATACATCAATTGAAATTGATCCAAATGCCAATACCTACGTGGCATGGTCAAACGATGGCGAGAAACTTGCCCTGACCAGTGGGTTAAACAACGGGCAGCAGCATTTACGTATCGTCAGCAAAAATGGAAAGCCGATTAGCGACAATATTGTATCCGATGATGGCACACACTTATTTATCCCGATAGGCTGGTCAAAGTGCTATTAAATTCAGTTTTTATGTAGACCAACGTAAATCACTTCTGGGATCGGATTCTGTGCAGCCTGTGTTAATGAGTCGTACTCAGGGACTAGATAAGGCCCAAACGATAAGGGTGTTGTCGCTCTGTAACCGGATGGGGCTACTGCATTTACCATCAGCATATCATCGGGGGGACACTGTTTATCCGCGTTAAGGGATGCCAGTCCATTGGCATCGGTACTGGTTTGTTCCGGTTGTGGTGTGCGTTTTTCGGGCAGTGAATGCTGAAGCGAAACGGTGACAGCGGGAATACCGGGTTCATCCGCACTCTGAAGGCCGTCACTGTTGTTATCGGCAAAGGCAATTACTTTGACCGTATAAATGCATGTCACAGTAGTAATGCCGGTAAAGGGTTTACCACTATCCGATGGACCGAGCAACACCAAAACCACAATAATAACAGCAACAAGAACCACCAACCCGATAATGTACTTTATGAAGCGATTAGGTTTATTGAGCATCAAGGTATCTTTTCTGCTGTTTTAGCAGCTACCGTTGGCGCTTCTTCCACCAACAAACGGCGCAGCACTTTACCGACAAAACTCTTGGGCAGTTCATCACGGAACTCGACTTCCCACGGCACAGCATATTCTTTGAGGCGGCGTTTGCACAGTGCAATCAGTTCATCTTTGGAAAGGGTGCTGCCGGGGCGTGGAACGACATAAGCCTTGATGCGCTGTTCGCCTTCATGCCCTGCCACAGTCAGACCAACCACAGCCACTTCTTTCACGCCGGGATGTTCGTAGAGGACTTCCTCGACATCACGTGGATAAACCTGATACTTACCTGCCAGAATCATTTCTTTCTTACGGCTGATAATCTGGAAGTAGCCATCTTCATCCATCCGTGCAAGATCACCTGTCAGCAACCAACCATCGGCTGTAAAAGGTTGATCGTCATCATCCTTACCAAGATAGCCCAACATAACCTGCGGCCCGCGTATTGCCAATTCGCCTATTTGTCCGGTGGGCAAACGTTCACCTGTAATGAGGTCATTGATACGCGCATCTGTACCGGGCATGGGAATCCCGATGCTGCCGATTTTCCGCACACCACGCAGTGGGTTGGAATGGGTCACAGGTGAGGCTTCGGTCAGACCATAGCCTTCCACCAAACGTCCGCGTGTGAGCTTCTCAAAGGCTTCTTGCACTTCAACAGGTAAGGGCGCAGCACCAGAGATACAAGCCTTCACACTGCTAATGCCGTACTTCCGCACTCCTTTAAACTGGTTAATCGCCATATACATCGTCGGCACACCGGGAAATAAAGTTGGCTTGTAGCGTTTGATGTGGTTAAGCACTTCCTGTGTCACGAAGCTCGGCAAAATGACCATCTTCGCGCCTAACGCAATCGGCACATTCATCGCAGCAGTCATGCCGTAAGAATGCGAGAATGGCAGCACAGCCAGAACCGTTTCCTCGCCTTCCTTCAAATCAGTAATCCAATGGCGTGTCTGTAAGGCGTTTGCCAGCACCGCATGATGGCTGAGCAAGACTCCTTTGGGTTTATCAATCGTACCGCCTGTGTATTTGATAACCGCCACACTGTTAGGATCGACCTCGATTTGTGGGCGGGTTGGTGGATGCGCTTGTAAGAGTGCCGTCCAAAGATACTCATTCTTTTTAAGACCGCCGACAAGTTGATGACCTTCTTTGTTTTCACGCATGAAGGTAAAAACCAACTTGGTCGAAACACTGAAATAATCTTTGATGTTGGTGAAGATCACAGCTCGAAGGGGTGTACTCGCATGAACAAAACGCGCCGTTTCACTAAACAGCGTGAGCGTAATCAGAAAATCCGATTGGGAGTCGATCACCTGCCGTTGAAGTTCTTCGCGCTCGCTGATTGGGCTGGTAGAAACCACCACGCCACCCGCTTTCAGCACGGCATAATAAGCGATAACAAACTGTGGTGTGTTGGGTAGCAGCAGCATGACCCGCGTACCCTTCTCGACACCCAACGAGCGCAGCGCATTTGACAGCCGGTTCGCCTCGTTATCAAGCTGCTTATAGGTCAGCGTCCGTCCGCCAAACACCGTCGCAGGCCGATTACCAAAACGCCGTACAGCACTGTGCAGCAAACGAAATAATGGACGATTAGGCAAACCGAGTGTAATCGGCACACCCTCTTCGTAGTGTTTGATCCACGGTCGCGCTATTGTGAACTCGGACGTGGTGCGCTTGCCCCACCAACTCGGTTCATCGACTTCACCGCCTATAAACCGCCCAATGGCACGATTGACTGCTTCGGCGCGTTCCAACGGCACAAGATGCCGCGAGACACCAATATTCACATCCTCAGCGTTGGGAATAGTACGAGCGACTTCTTCAAACACAGCAGTCGGATAAACTTGGTCACGCTCCCCACGAATGACCATCACTGGCATTCGCAAGTCACGGAACATACTCCAACCGTTCCATTTGGACATGTTGTTGAAGTAAACATCGCGCAGTACATGGGCTTCGGCTGCAAGCTGCTTACGTACCATGCGCCGGATCGGAATAAGGATCGCCAGTGGTAGCCTGAGTGCCATAACCGCTGGCCTGAGCAGTGGATATTCGCCTGTGGTCGCGATGAGGACTAAGCGGGCAATATCCTGTGGACGGCGGTGAGCAAACTCGGTCGCAATCGCACCGCCGAAAGAATGCCCGACCAAAATAAAAGGCAGCTTCACATCTAACTTTGCTAGCAATGCATCCAAATCAGCTTGCGATTCACTCATCGTGTACTGCGAATGGGGTGCGTCTGAGCGTCCATGTCCGCGCACGTCATAGGCAATAACCCGATAATTATCCGAGAAGGCTTTAAGCTGGTTCTTCCACTGCATGGCATAGCCGCCGTACCCATGTATAAACACGATGGTTCCGGCGGGATGTTCAGGAGCGACTTCGATGTAACTTAAGCGGACGGGCGGCGTTTCTGAAACAAGAATATCTTCACGATAAAGTTCTAAATCGACCTGCATAAAAATAACCCCCAATAAGTATTGAGGTTGATTATATCTGTCGGGATGAATTGGCACGAATCGCGGTCGTATAAATGAATTCAGCAATAATTTGTGAAGCTTTACACATCCCCCTCATAATTGGGGGTTTTTCCCGCGATTAACGCTGTAGTCTGTGCAGCTAGCGTAGAGTAGGTTATAAGTAAGTATCCCTGTCACATCCTTACCTACAACTCGAATTGCTTATTTTGTCTGCCCTTGTGTCAACATGCAGACTTATGTTCACCCTATCTGATTGAGGTTCATCACAAATGCCGGAATATTATCAGCAGTCTATCGCTGAAACGCTGAATAACTTGAAATCCAACGTCGCCCAAGGCTTAAGCGACTCCGAAATTACACAACGACAAGTTGCCTATGGCAAAAATACATTACCCCCTGCCGAAAGCACGAATTGGTTACAACTGGTCTTAGGGCAGTTCAAAGATTTGATGGTCATCATCTTGATTGTCGCCGCCATCATTTCCGCACTTCTGGGCGACAGCAAAGATGTCGTGGTCATTCTGGCGATTGTCATTCTCAACGCCATCATTGGAACTTACCAAGAATTCCAAGCGGAGAAAGCGCTGGCAGCTCTGAGTGCCATGCAAGTGCCGCTGGTACGGGTGCGGCGTAAAGGTGAAGTCACAGAAATTAGTGCCGAAGAACTTGTACCCGGTGACATCGTGCTGCTCAACGAAGGCGACCGTATTCCCGCCGATGGACGGCTGGTTGAAAGCATCAATTTACAAATTGACGAGTCAGCACTCACAGGCGAATCAGTACCTGTGAGCAAGGCGACCAATGCTTTATCGACTGATCAAACCGTAACCGTTGGCGACCGCGAAAACATGGCGTTCATGGGAACGGCGGTCACTTATGGACGCGGCGAAATGGTTGTCGCCCAAACCGGATTAAAAACTGAACTCGGCAACATCGCGGCGATGCTGCTGCAAGTTGAACAGGGTATCACCCCACTGCAACGGCGGCTGAACGACCTCAGTAAATGGCTAGCGATTGGTTCAGGTATCATCGTAGCGATTGTTTTTATTGCAGGTGTGCTGCGCGGCATCCCTGTGCAAAATATGTTCCTGACCTCCATCAGTTTAGCGGTCGCCGCTGTGCCAGAAGGTCTACCAGCGCTTATCACTATCAGCTTGTCGTTGGGTGCGGCACGGATGGTGCGCCGCCATGCTTTGATTCGACGGCTGCCGGCGGTCGAAACACTCGGCTCCGTGACCGTGATTTGCTCGGATAAAACCGGCACACTCACCAAGAACGAAATGACCGCCACCCGCATTGCTCTGCCGGGAATTGATGATATTTCAATCAGCGGCATTGGCTATACACCGCAAGGGAAATTTATTGTTCAAACAGGTGATAACAGTCAAACACTCAACGTCAGTCTCAATCAGCCGGTGCGTCGTTTTGTCTCGGCGATAACCTTGTCAACCAATGCCCATTTGCAAGATGGTGATCGCGAAGGAACTTACAGCATTGTGGGGGATACAACCGAAGGGGCGCTGTTGATCGCCGCCCAAAAAGTCGGTTGGACGCGGCAGCAGCTTGAAGCGGATATGCCCCGTGTAGCGGAAATACCCTTCAGCAGCGAACGTAAAGCCATGACCACCATACACCAAGTGGTGACTGAGGATGCCAAATCATTGTTTCCCGACAGTCCTTTTATCGCGATCACCAAAGGTGCGCCCGATCAGCTTTTAGAGTGGGCGACTTGCGAGATGACTCCGGGTGGGCGTGAACCTTTAACTCCTGAACGGCGAAAAGAATACAGTCACCAGACCAACGTCATGGCACAACAAGGGCTGCGCGTACTCGGCATCGCCTTTCGAACGTTGGACTACATACCTGCCGAAGTCACCACCGAGATTGAGCGCGAACTCTGTATCCTAGGGTTAGTCGGGATAGTTGATCCGGCGCGACCTGAAGCCCGTGAAGCCGTCAAAACCGCGCGCGCGGCTGGCATCCGTCCGGTAATGATTACCGGTGACCACGCTCTGACAGCCGAAGCGATTGCGCTGGATTTAGGGATTATCACATCCACTGAAGCGGCTGTAACTGGCAGCCAACTTGATAAAATGAGTGATGCCGAACTGCAAAATGTCGTCAAAGAAACCTCAGTCTTTGCCCGTGTTTCCCCACAGCATAAACTCAAATTAGTGCAAATCCTCCAGAGCCAAAATGAGATCGTCGCTATGACCGGTGACGGTGTGAATGATGCCCCTGCCCTCAAGCAAGCCGACATCGGTGTAGCAATGGGCATTACAGGCACTGATGTGAGCAAGGGTGCAGCGGCAATGGTGCTGACTGACGATAACTTTGCGTCGATTGTGGCGGCAGTAGAAGAAGGCCGCGTCATCTACGACAACATTCGCAAGTTCATCAAATATCTGCTCAGTTCCAACGTGGGCGAGATTCTGGTGATGTTCTTGGCGCTGGTGGCAGGCTTGAAAATTCCGCTGCTGGCGATCCAAATTTTGTGGATCAATCTGGTTACGGACGGACTGCCCGCTATCGCGCTGGGATTCGAACCCGCCGAGGAAGGCGTGATGAAGCGCAAGCCGCGCCCGACAACCGACAGTGTATTTGCAGGTGGACTTGGTATTCATATCTTGTGGGCATCTATTTTACTGACAGCGCTCACACTCGGCAGTTATCTCTACGGCTATGCTTCCCACAACATGAACCCGCTGAGTCCCACCTTAGCGCTGGAATATAAGGACGCACAGCAGTTGAGTGTCACCATTGGCAGCGACGCAGCAGCACGGCTCATTCCAGCCAATTGGGATACGCTTTCTCTAGACGAAAGGCGGACACTCTTAACAGTCCATGAAACAGACGATGCAACAGGGGAAAATGCCAGTGGCGGCATCATCGGCGCGGCTGAAGAATCCCCGCGAACCATTGCCTTCAGCGTTTTGGCGCTCGGTCAAATCTTCCATGTGATCGCTATTCACGCAGGTGACAAAGAATCGTTCTTCAAGCATTGGTTTGCCAAAAACAAACTTCTGCTTTATGCCTGCATCTCAACCTTCGCCTTGCAGCTTGCGGTCATTTATGTGCCGTTCCTACGTCGCACATTTGAAACGACAGCCCTCCCAATTAGCGATCTGTTAATCACCATTGGACTAGCAGCACTGATGTTTGTGGGTGTGGAAATCGAAAAAGCGTTGCGGCGCGGCGGGGTTATCAAGTTTGCCGCCTAACAGTAACAAAGTGATTAGTGGGAAT
>JBBQLX010000150.1:0-14525 GCA_038328375.1 Aggregatilineales bacterium
GCTTCGCGCTACTCTCCCTTTACCTCAACTTTCTTCCGAGCAGGCTGCTCTTTTGGTGCTCAAACATCTCGATAACCGTACTCGTTCCCGTTCCTCTCGCCTCAAACGCCGTTTTAAACCTTGAATGTGACTTTGTCGAGATGACAACAGAAAAGCTATCACAAAGTGGCACACCATGAGGAAACAACAACAAAGACGTTCCGACTGCCCCATCAACTTTTCGCTGGAAACCTTCGGCGATATGTGGTCGCTGCTCATCATCCGTGACATTGTTTATTTCGGTAAGAAAACTTACGGCGAATTTTTGGACTCAGATGAAAAAATCGCCACCAATATCCTTGCGGATCGATTGGCGAATATGGAGGAAAAGGGCATCCTCGTTAAGAAGCCTCATCCGAAGGACAAGCGCAAAGAGATTTACGAGCTGACCGAGAAGGGGCTAGACCTCATACCGATTCTGTTAGAGATGGCGACATGGGGCGCAACACACGATCCGCAAACCGGTGCGCCTGCCGAATGGATTGCGATGGTCAAAGCTGACCGCGACAACATCATCAAACTCATTCGTGAAACGGTGCGGAACGGCGGCTCAATTTTTGTCGGCGCGGACAGCGTCATTAGCAAGCTGATGGCGGCCTAAATTTTCATTCGCTAATCGACAATTTCACCCTTCGATTAGCGAATTATTGTAGGGACGCAGCGTGCTGCGTCCGGCTAACCACAATTACATTCTGCGAATTACTCGATCTGTGTTTCCAATTCAGCTAATGTGCGCTCGATCAGACCTACTAAGCGACTGAACGTCCCTGCATCAAAAGCAAAGGTTGCGCCTGCCGCTGCAAAAACTTCTGGCACGGGGCGCGTGCTGCCGAGAGCGAGTGCTGCACGATACTTTTTCACGGCTTCCGCTTGATCTTGCAGAGCGTTTTCCCAGACTTGCAGCGCGCCGACTTCCGCTAAACCGTAATCAATATAGTAAAACGGATTTTGAAAGATATGTGACTGTCGCCGCCACCGTACAGGCAAGGCATTTTCGACACCGCTGTAATCGATTCCCGGCATGAAGCGGTTCCATTGTGCAACCCACTGCTCATCACAATTTTCGGGATCAGCCGCCTCTTCGATGTGTGTATAAACCCAATGCTGGTAGGCATCCACCAGAGCAATATAGGGCCACAGCGTGATAATATCTTCCAGATGCTCGATACGCGCGCGGGCGGCATCCGAAGGGGTGTAGAACCCGCCTTTGTCCTGCGACATATAAGGTGCAGCCAACAGCTCCATCGACATCGAAGCCAACTCAGCGACTTCCATCGTGATTTCAAGTTGCTGGCTATAAGGCTGCACAGCACTTTCAAAAGTATGGAAAGCATGACCACCCTCGTGAATCATGGTCTGAACATCCTCAGGCGTACCGACCGCGTTCATAAAGATAAAAGGGCGTTTGACGAGTCGTAGATCGGTTTCATAGCCGCCCGGAGCTTTATTCTTGCGGTTCCCTAAATCCAACAAGCCTTCCTGACGCATGGTTGTGAAATAGGCTCCCAACTGCGGATCAACTTGATGGAAAATGGCTTCCGTCCGGCTTTCCAGTTCCTCGACAGTCGAAAACGGTTGCAGCGCGAGTTTTCCAGTTGGATCGACCAACAAATCCCATGGTCGCAGACTCTCTACGCCCAACTGTTGGCGACGACGTTCATAGATACGGGCTGCGGCAGGTACAACAACTTCCGCCACCGCATCGTGGAAAGTGGTGCAATCCGCCGGTGTGTAATCAAACCGTTTGTATGCCTGCCACATATAAGCGCGATAATCAGCAAAACCCGCATTTGTGGCAACTTTGCTGCGAACAGCCAACATTTCTTTCCATAATGCATTCAATGCGGGCGTATCAACAGCACGGCGTTCAATTTCCAAACGCCACGCTTTTTCACGGATCACCCGATCTGGATTTTGATAAACCAAGCGCAATTGCAGCAGGGTTATTTCTTCGCCTTCCCACTGGACTGTTTGTGATCCCAAAATTTGATCATAATCCGTACTCAACTTATTTTCGTAGGTTCCCAGAGGCACATTCTCTGCACGAAATAAAGCCGCCTCCGTTCGCATATCCCTCAGCGAGATTTCCATCCCCGGCAAACTCAGTCCGCTCGCCAGCAATTTCTCCTTTAAGCGCTGTTCGGCGGGTTCCACCTGCTCAATAATGTCTTTCAGATACGTATGGAAACGTTCTAAATTTTCGGTATCCGCTGTGTTGGTGGTCGTGCCAATCCATAAACGAGTTCGAGTTTCGTGTAATAAGTCATCAAGGTGTGTCCAATCCGCCAACCAATCTTTTATGCTGCTATCATCCAATGGACGAGCCAGCAAATCCGTGTAAAAAGGTTCGATTTGTAACCAGTTCCAATTCATGAATTCTTGGGTGGTAGCAGGCAATCCTGTGAACATAAATGTCATCCTTTTTGATAATTTCGGTGGATAAGGAACAGCAAAACGAGGCTGACGATATAAGTAAAGAGTGTACACAATTCTACAAGCAACATGCCACAAACCACCAGAACAGTCAACTTTTGTGCGGCATCATGACACAAAACAAAAATCCCTCTCACTGTGAGAAGGATTTTGATGATGTGATTTCGTTATGTTAGGTCGTTACGCTTTACCGGGTGAAACCGCCTGCCCTGTGGAGACATGTTCTTTGACTTCATCAACCTTACGCCCACGCCACGGGGTTCCCAGCCAGCGCAGCAGGAAGTAATCGGCACCGTAGTAACCTGCGACCTTCCAAGCGAGGATCAGAGCAATCGCGCCGACCAACAGTAAACCGTTTGTGCTTGCTGAACCTGCCATGATGAAGTTCCAGTTCATAAGCGCCGCAAAAAGAGCCGCGATACCGACGAATGCGCCGACAATCAAGCCTACACCAATCAACAGTTCACCGATTGCAATCAGCTTGGCAAACCAGACATATGAACCATTGTCCACCATACCTTGCAGGAAGGTACGATACCAGTCAAAGGCGATCTTTGAACTACCCCCTTCTGGGATAGCCAGTGCGCCCATCCAGAAACCCTTCAGCGCCGCACCCGTTTCCATCCAAGCTGGGCTGCTCAGTTTATGTGAAGCAGCTTCAAGCCATGATAGTCCTATGAGAACGCGGATAATCGTCCAAACCCATGCAAACCGGCTATCACTGAACAGAAACCGTGCCAGAGGTGGGTCTTCGATAATATGTCCACTCTTGCTTACGACGTTGCTCTCCCTGTGTTCATCTCTCTGTTTTGTACTATGACCACAGCATGCGCCTGTTACTACCTTTGCTGTAGTGAGTATCATGAGGTGTTACATTAGTCATTTGTCATATGAACTTTTGTTTTGGAAGTATTGGTGTTCGCAACCCTGCATTCATTCGTTAAGAAGGCTAAGGTAACCGCAAGTTTGCTGTGGAGATCACCGTCTTGATTGACAAATCGGTCATTTGGTTTATTATATAAACTAGTCTACAGAAAAAGAGGTGATTTATATGATGGTTAATGTTGCTAAACTTCAGCAAAACACAGCACGATATGAGTTTGCAGATGGTATTCGTGATTTTCACTTTGCCTTTTGGATATTGGTCACCGGTTGCTATTCATGGGTTGTATGGGATTTCCCATCCTCTATCACGCCAATTGTAGAATTTGCTCGCGCCCGGGGAAGCCTATTTGTATTTCTCATCACTTTTATTTTGCCAATCGCTGTCCCGCTCATCATCTCACAGCTTGGTATGAATGTAGTGAATACTTATATACGGCGGCGTTGGTTGTGGCGCAACACCGGTTTCGTCAAAGCCAAAACATCATTATTTCCTCGCCGCATTCTGTATACAGCTCTTGGGATTGCGATGGTGACATTTGTTGCTGGAATACTCCTTGCGATTCAGTTTAAAAATCCATCGCTGATCATACGTGGATTGTACATAGGCATCGGATTCGAATTCACCTTTGGTATTTTGGCATTGGCTGTGAAGTTTGATCTCCCGCGTTATCGTGTCGTTGCTGGAATAGGAATGGCAAGCACAATTATCCTGTCGCTGTTACCGCTACAACTCGGTTTATTTTGTTTAGTTCTTAATCTTTGCTGGGCGATACTGCTCATCATGAGTGGGGTATATGGGATGCACCAAGTGGCTAAACAACAGAAAGTAACCACCGATGCAGCGTGAAGTTCACGACATTACAACGATAGATCGTATCATTCATGAACCAGCTCGCTTAGCTATTGTGTCAGTCTTATCAGCCTGTGAAAGCGCTGACTTTAACGCCTTGCTCACACTCACCGGATTGACGAAAGGGAATCTATCAGTCCAGTTGCAAAAGTTGGAAGAGGCGAATTACATTTCGATCAGCAAAAGCTTTAAAGGGCGTTATCCTCATACGGATTGCGCCCTTACAGTTACGGGGAAAAAAGCTTTTCGGTTGTATTGGCAGCACTACAAAGCACTGGCTGAAGTAATTGATCTCGAATAGTTGTATGAGGCTTTACCGCAAACACTGTGGTCGATTTCAGAAAGAAACAGACCTTCAAGCTTTTGCCGGAAGATCTACTGAGTGACGTATGAACTTTTTTGGGACGAACAACTTTGTTATACAAACAAAAAGACCCCTCTAGGTAGAGGGATCTTTTTGTTAAAAATATTTCAATAACCTTAATATTTGTTTTCTATCTTAGGGTTCTTAAATTTAATTTATGTTAGTAGTATGCCACAAATTTAACATTTTGCAACTACTTCCTCAAAAGTTTGTGCAAAATAACCAATTACAACTTCAATCTGTCGATGCTGTTCCCGTAGAAGGGTACAACGCAATCAACAATCCATAAGGCTGCTCGGCGGTCGCATCAGTTGTTGGCAGGTCAGCGTATTCTTTTACGAGCGCTTTCAGCCGTTGATAAAAATCCTCGGCGGCTTGCGGTGGAAGATTCAGCGTATTGCGTGAAATGAGCAGCGAACGGTTAAGCGGTTTGTCATCCTCATCGTCGGGTGACACATCCAACACATCGGCTTCGGCGCTGTTTTGAATATCTTCTCGCGTATCGTCGAACAAACCTGTGAGCATGACATTCAAGCCCTCTTTGCCCGCCTGTGAGGTCAGCGAAAAGAGTTCACGGTCAACCCGATAGTTGAAGGCTGCGGCTTGATATTGTTTCTCGACAATGCCAGAAACGATGCGCGTGTCCACGACTTTGATCAGTGAGCGTTCTTCCAGTTGTTTGATGTGATAGTAGAGTTTGGTGGGCGGCAGATTGAGAACAGAAGCGACCTGCTTAACAGTACGCGGGGCTTGGGTGCAGAGTTCGACGATTTGTAAACGGAGCGGGTCAGCTAAAACTTTAAGCGTTTCCAAATCATTGATATTAAATTCGGGTTCGGGCTTATAAGGCCGCTGATTAGGGTCAGGTTTTGCGTCGGACAGGATAACGTGCATTATTTAATACTGCTCAACTATTGAAGATCAAATACTATGCATTATATATCGCCTTCCGCATTACGCCATGAGAAAATAAAAGGACAGCAGGTCTTTAACCTACTACTCTTTTAAGTCGATGCTTCAGCCGTTTCGGGAAGCCCGTCCATTGTTAACGGTTCTCCTTTTTTGTACGTTTAGCGAGTAATTTTTTACGTGCAATTTCGATCATTTGGCGACCGAGTCGTTCGTGCCGTGCGATTCGCAGTTGATCTTTTTGAATCGCCTGCGCCAGCATAAAGTTAGCATTGAACATCGTATATCCTCCTTCTTATTTGTAATACGTTGAAATGTATGATTGATATTGAACATTTAAAACAATTCCAATGTTCAATATTAATCATATTATGAGAATGGCTTCAATGTCAATGAAGTTCTACAACATTTAATTTCTACGGAATTTTAATTAACCATTTCGCCTGTTAAACCATCAAAAATGCTCTCAAACCATTTTCTAACGCCCCATCAACCTTACTGGCTCGATTGCTCCCTCAAAACCGTTGGTAAACTCGTCCCGAAAGACTTACATTTTGGTAACCCATTCCCCTCAATAATCGCTTATACTGGAATTATCTTTATGTCACCGTGCCTTGGAGTCTTTGTATTAAATGTCTGCTATGTATTTCCTCTGTGTTCTTTGTGACTTGTGGTAAAAATGCATTTGTATTGCTGCATTTTCGGCGGATCACTCCCGTCTACCCACTGCGACGACACGACACTGACGACGCGGCGGACACACCCGAACAATCCGCGGCGCTCAGCGCCATTAGCCGAGCTAGCCGTGTTGCAACTGCATCAATTCAGCGCCTGCCTCCCTCACAGCCGCCCGTCATTTCAGCGGAAATAATGCAAAACGCGCCATAAAATCCTAAGTGGCCGTTTAGCCCAACGTATCTCAATCCCCTTACCTCTCACAACCGCAACTTCCACTCCGGTGTCACGTATAGTTAAGTAAGAAAACCCCTAAATCGCAGGGTTATCCGATTATCGCTAGTGGTACAATAATGGAAGATTACAAACACGATGAACAAGGAGAAATCCTGCGATGTCTGCATGGTGGGGGTCGAAGAACAATGTATCGGCAAGGCTGAGGTTGGAAGTGGAAGCCATGCGGGCGACCTTTGACAATACATTTAAGTTGATTGTTCCGCCCGTTGGCGCGTTGTATTGGGAAGGCGATGTCGAGCTGAACTTAGCGACGCTCGAATCCCCTTTTCATCGGCTCAAAATCCTCTACCCGAACGAATATCCGAACCGTCCGGCAGAGGCATACGTGTTGCGCCCGCGCATCTATAGTGAAAAGCACCAGTACGAAGACGGTCAATTGTGCTTGTTCAACCCGAAAGATGGTACGCAGTACGGTTGGAATCCCAGCAAGTCCACGGCTGTCACGGTAGCGGGTTGGGCGGTACAGTGGATGTATGCCTACTACACATGGCGAGCAACCGGAGAATGGCCGGGTATCGAAGAACGTGTTGATCCGAATACACCGCTGCCGCCGCGTCGTCGCTAACAAAGGTAAATGATCATGATTGGACGGCTCAAAAAAAGCAAAAGCAGTGTACCGAACCTCGTGATTGCCCAGCGGGTCGTTGACAAAATGGCTGCCGCTGCCAAGCACTTTTTGCAGGATGAAACAGGCGAGGCGATGGTTGGCCTGATCGTGCGTGGCACACATACAGGCGTTGACACACTGTATGTGCTGGATACGATTGCCCCTGACGAAACGGCTGTCGTGCGTGAATGGGCAACCTTCCAGCAAGGCGATGAACATCAAGACGAACTGATCTACTGGTTGCAAGAAAATTGGCATATTCAACGCCAGAAAAAGCGCGACTCGCAGGGTAAGCCAGTGCTGGCAAAATGGGATGTGCCGCTGCGTTATCTCGGTGATTGGCATAAGCAGCCCGGTTTCATGGTGCAGCCTAGCGGTGGTGACTTGATGACTGCCCTAAGCTGGATTGATGACACAGACAATGGTATGGAATTCTTGCTTGCACCGATTGTCACGCTCGGACATCCGGCTGCGACGACCGTTGAAAGTGGGGGCAACTTCATCGCGGTTTCACAGGGCGATGACACAGCGATGCGTGTCGATTTTTGGTATATTGACCGTCAAAGCCGCGATTTTTATCCTATTAACCCCTCGGTTTATCCTGATGATCAACTGCCCGCTTTAGCCCCTTATCCTTGGCATCTGGTCAATGAAGTACGCTTCAAAGCCGAGTCGGAACTTCTGGAAACAGGTGGCTTGTTCACGACGCTCATTCTGTGGGACACGGGAAATGCCCCGCCCTTGGATGTGTGCTTCCTAACGGCACGGGTGGGCGCTGATAAGGTGCTGCTGATCGTCACACCTTATGATTATCCGGCTCATGCGCCTTATGCGCGGGTTGCTCCCTTCAAAGGCATCAAACCTGACGAAGATATTTATAAAGTCTTCGGTGAATTGTGGAAACAGTCGGAAGTGGTTAAAGACCCGCCTGATTGGAAGTGGTCAGAAGGCCGCCATGTGATCGACTACATTTTCGCGCTGGAAGAATCTTTGGGAATCAAACATATCCCGCCGCCCTCCTCCGCTGGCACAGACCTCGCGCAGCCTGCTAAAGCTGAACTCACGCCGGAGGAAAAATCATGAACTTCGACCGTGTAGAACGGCTTATCGGCTCAACCAATTTAGCGCTGCTCAAAAAGAAGCGTGTGGGTGTGGTTGGTCTCGGCTCCGGTGGTGGTTTTGTCGCCCTAACGTTAGCCATGAGTGGTGTTGGTAAGCTAGTATTGGTGGATGATGACATTTTAGAGAACACCAATATCGTCCGGCATGTGGCAGACAGCCGCTTTATTGGTCGCCCGAAAGCCGAAGCGGTTGCCGAACTCATTCACCTGCGAAATCCAGAGGCCGAAATTGAAGTGCGAGTCGGGCGCATCGAGCAAAATATGGATGTGTTAGATCATATCGACTTGCTGGTTTCGGGAGTGGACGGTGAAGGCCCGAAATATGTACTTAATCAGGCTTGCCTCAAGCGCAATTTGCCAGCGGTTTACGCGGGTGTTTATGAACGCGGTGAAGGTGGCGACGTGGTGGTTATTCACCCCTATGATGGACCGTGTTATGCATGTTGGGCAGCAGAACTCCGTGAAGGTTTAGCTGTTTCAAACCTAGCGCCCGGCGAAGAACTTGATTATGGTATGATTGGTAAAGATGGCACATTGGAAGCCGAACCCGGTTTGTGGCTGCATGTTGTCCGCGTAGCCGCCACTCAAGCCGATCTCGCCCTGAATGAACTTTTAGCAGGTACGAACGTTTATAAAGTCATGCCCGCCAACACCGTCATACTCGCCAACACCGCACTCGAAATTCTTAGCGGGCAAATCAGCCAGCCCTACTCAGCCGAATGGGTCAACATCGAGCGTGATCCCGACTGTCTGGTATGCGGCGAGGCATTACGCAACGATCTTTCCGGCGAGGCACACGAGTCACTTTCGCTGGATGCGCTTATGAATGCGACCGGCATTACACTGGAAGGAAACGCGGAGGAAGAACAAGAATGAGTGATATGAATAATCCACCCGTGGATAACGGCAATACTCCGGTCGAAGGAACTACACCTGTGCCACCGACAAATACACCGCCAAATGATGTGCCGGAAAGTAACGTCAACCATGACAACATGGATGAACGGCTGGAACGATTGGGTGGCGAACCTGCACCAGCGATTACACCGGAAGAATTTGCCCGCTTACAAAAAGCTGGACAGGTACATATTGATGCGCGTGGACGGGTGAAAACGGCACGTCGCACGGATGCCGAAGCAGGGGTTTCCCTGAAGAAGCGGCGGGCATGGTATGGTCGATAAGTCACCAGAAGCCTATCGCAAGGCGCTGGTCGCTGAACTCAAGAAACAGGATGGCCTGTTAGACAGGACGCTTGAAGAAGCGTTCTTGGCTGTCCCACGCCATCTCTTTTTGCCGAAGGAATCGCTTGAAGTCGCTTACTCTGACCAAGCTATACCCATTAAAACCGATAGTGATGGCAGTATCCTCAGTTCGTCCAGCCAGCCGAGCATGATGGCGATTATGCTGCGCCAACTGCGGCTGCGTGAAGGCGATAACGTGCTGGAAATCGGTGCGGGTACAGGCTACAACGCGGCTGTCATGCAGACCATCATCGGTGAGACTGGCAACGTAACATCGGTCGAATTGGATAAACTGCTGGCAGATAAGGCCAGTTCCAACCTCCAAAAAGCCCGTTTGGGCGCGGTAGTCAACATCGTTAATGCAGATGGCGCGATGGGTTATTCGCCTCGTGCGGCTTACGACCGGATTATCGCTACCGTCGCGGTGTGGGATATACCGACGAGTTGGATCAAACAGCTTAAGCAGGATGGCATTCTAGTGGCACCGATTTGGTTGGAAAGTATGCAGGTCAGCGCGGCTTTCGTCATCCAACCGGACGGCTCCCTCTACAGCCGTACCAATATCCCCTGTGGATTTATTCCCCTGCGTGGGATTGCGTCCGGCCCGAATATCACCCGACGAGTCAGCGGATCGACTTTGACACTTTCATCTAATGAAGCCGCGTTCATCGACGGTGCGGCTTTGCTATCGCTGCTTTCCGATGATGCTGAAACGACTCACTTGAGTACATCCCTTAGTTTTAGCGAATATTGGCGCGGCTTCGTGCCATACTTGACACTCAATATGCCTGAAGGCTTTTTCTTCGCCACCTACAGCGTCGGTGAACAACAAAAGGATTTTGGTCTGGAAGGCGATGGATTCGCGCTCATCACACGCGGCAGCGCTTGCTTTGTACGCTATCAAGGTAAAGGCGAGGCACATCTTTTCGGGGGGGCGGATGCACTCTTCACGTTACAATCTGTACTTGACCAATGGGAACAGAGTAATCGACCGGGCGCAGATCGCATTCGTATTCAACTGCTTCCCAAAGATTCAGTCGAACCGATTGTCCAGCCTAGCAACACCAAAGTTTACGAACGGCCTTATAATGAACTGCGCGTCTGGATGGAAATCTAATCCCTTTTAACGACAAACGATCATCAACAATTTTAGAGGGCTTGCCGCCAACAAACCCCTACGATGCAACTATGATAACCCTCGACATTCTCAAAAAAGCTGTTGATCTGCCGGATTTTGATCCGAGCGCAGCTTATGCCAACCTCGCTGTTCCCAACCGTCCTCGGAAGCCTGCTGAGGGTGTGACTCCACGCCAAGCGGGTGTGCTGGTACTCACTTATCCCGAAGTGGATGGCCTACACGTTATCCTCACACAGCGTACCCGAACCTTACGCTCACACAGTGGACAGATCAGTTTTCCCGGCGGGCGACTCAACCCTGAAGATGAGTCGTTTACAGCTGCGGCACTACGCGAAACCTGCGAGGAGTTGGGCATCTGCGAAGGGATTGAGATCATCGGGAAGCTGTCACACATTTATATCCCTCCGAGTAACTTTGAGGTTTTCCCAACGGTCGCCATGTTACCGGAACGCCCGACGTATTACCCTAATCCGGCTGAAGTGGAGTCGGTGTTTACAATGCCGCTTCAACTGCTGCTCGACCCTCAAATCAAACTGACGGAAGATTGGGACATCAACGGTACGATGCTGCCCATTACCTACTACAGTGTCGGTGGACATAAAGTTTGGGGCGCGACGGCTTTCATGTTGAGTGAACTCGAAGCCCGCCTGCGACTCGTCCTCGACACCAAACAATCCCGTTAGACAGCTCATCAATTTATCATCATCTTTTGCGGAAATCGCCTCTAACAGGTTATTGTTGAGGGATTAGCATCAGCAGGAGGAATGCCACATGAGCGCAGCAACCGATTTCGGGCAATTGGTGCAGTTGATACAGGCCGCACGGGGGTTAGAGGCTGGCGGTTATTATGGACTGGCTAAGCTGCTGTGGGCGTTGGCCTATTCGGCAGAAATTAATGCCTCTAACACGGCAGGTATTCCGCGGGGTGCAGCCTTGGATGCGGTGCTGGTGAATATTATGGATAACCTGAAAGCCGACGGTACGGATGAGGCTATCGTGCAAGCGTTAGATAAGGGTTTGCGTGCTGTTCGTGAAGACCGGACTATTCCCTATACGGATATTCCTGATGTTTACGTCAGCCGGACGCAGGGTGAGTTATTCCTCGGTGAGCCGCCCGAACTGACGGGTTACAACGATCACAGTTTAGCGCTGCGCGAGTTCAAAGGTATCTGGTACTTCGAACCGATGTCGCCTACGGAAGTCTTATCCGCGCTCGAAAGCAATCCGGCGACCATCCAGAAGCAAATCGCTGGACTCAGCCCGGATCAACTGCTGATTGCGCCAGCCCACAGCGAATGGAACATGCACCAACTCCTGTGGCATCTGATGTCGGCGCAGGATTTGCTCTCGGAGCGCATCTATTTGATGCTGACGCAAGATAATCCCAACTTGGCGAGTCAGGCGGTTTGGGCGCAGCAAGACCAGCAAAATATGTCTACTGGCGATGTGCTGGAACACTACCTCGATTCACGGCATAAGGTAATTGACCAGCTTCGGACACTGCCCTCTAACGATTGGTGGCGCACGGGATGGCATGACGAGTTCGGCAAGCAAACGGTTCTCTCGCAGGCGACCTACTTTGCTCGCCACGAAATGTCCCACATGCCGCAGTTCGCGCAGATCATCCAAACGGTGGAAGGTTAGGATCGTTCACTGATCCATTTTTGTGTCGTCGTCGGCGGCGATGTCGGCGGTGACACAAACGGTTTTTGTGTCGGCGGGTTTGAGGGAGCGAAGTGCCGAAACTGCGGAAGATGCGGCAGTTTCTTCAGATTCGGAAGTGAAGTTTGTGTCGGAAATGTCGTCGGTGGCTCAAGCCACCGCCTGAGTCAACAAAGGGCGCTAAAGCGCACTGAAAGATTGGCAGATTTGGCAGCCGACAAGCGTCGGCAATGCCAAAGGTGGGTTTTGTGCCAAGAATTGCCAGCGGATAAACCCTCCGTCAAGATGAATAAAGCCACCTAAAGGTGACTGAAAAGCGGAATAAGCGGCAAATTCCGCACAGAAATCTGTGCCGATTGTGTGTTGGTCAGATGTTAAGGTGCGTGAGAGTGAAATCCTCACCCCCGCGCCTCTCCATTTCATAGCGGAGGGGAGAAAATGTAAGTAGTCTAATGATTATAGTACAACAAGTGGACATGGAATGGGTTACATTTTGGAAGAACATTTTGTAACTGTTTCGAAGGTTCGGCACTAACCATTTTGAGGGAGCAGAATTGTTAAACGGGTTGGGAAGTGGTTGGAATTCGGTAGCGATTGTTTAGAGATTCAAACCTCTTAGCGGAATAGTTTTGAAACTTCCACATTTAACTCCGATATAACGTCAACGGGAATCGAACTCCCAACCCCGTAAGTAGCTAGCGATTGACCGGGTGTGTACACGTCAATGACACGCTCATCAGGATAAATTTCCCATAACAAGATACCCGCTTGAATATACTTGCGCCGTTTGGCTGCGGGATTTTCATTAGCAGAGATTACTTCGACTGACCACAGTGGTGGTACGCGATCTGGAAATGTGGCGGATACGGAGGTTTGTTTATAGGCAAAGTCGGGGATGAAGCACCAATCGTCGATGCAATATTCGCCATCTGCACCTGTGACAAAACAGGGGATGTTATAGGTGTCGCAATGGGTGACGACGATTGCAGATAACAGCATCGGTATTTGGGCGTTTTGTGTGGTGCTTCCCAATTTCTCCACTACCTTCCCATTGATGAATTCTAAGTTACGTTCGGCATTTTCAGGTAACGACGCATAGGCAATAAATTCATCAGTTGTTCGAATCTGCTGTTGGGTTTGAAGCACCATTGCATTTAATCCCTCATGCTTTTGAGCCATTATAGCATCAATATTCTGGGGGTCGGAGGCTTATAATAAGGTCACTTTGAGTTGATATGAAACGAGTGATATGAGTGCCGTACAAGAAGCCGCGAAATATTTACGAGAAGCACAACAAATCGTCGTCCTCACCGGCGCAGGAGTCAGCAAGGAGTCAGGTATCCCAACCTTCCGCGATGCGATGGATGGGTTGTGGGTCAAGTATGATCCGACCGAGCTTGCCACGCCGCAAGCCTTTAAAGACGATCCTAAATTGGTGTGGGATTTCTATGAATATCGGCGCGAACTGATGCGTCCTGCCGAACCGAATCCCGGTCACTATGCGCTGGCAGCTTTACAAAAGCGCTTCCCAACGCTGCGGATCATCACCCAGAATGTAGATGATCTGCATGAACGGGCGGGCAGCACCGATGTGATCCGGCTGCATGGAAACATCGCCAAAAATAAATGTTCCGCGAATTGTCAGGGTAATCCAACGCCTGTGGATGTGAGCCAAATATCGTGGGACAAAAACAGTGGCCCGCCACCTTGCCCACACTGTGGGCAACCCGTGAGGCCGGATGTGGTTTGGTTCGGGGAAATGCTGCCGAGTGACCAACTCGAACGAGCGGCGGACTTGCTGAAAATCACCGATGTGATGCTGGTGGTGGGTACATCGGGAATGGTATCACCTTCGGCAGAGATGCCGGGGCGGGTTAAGCGTAACGGCGGCGTAGTGATTGAGGTCAATCCTGAATACACGATGATCAGCCGTATTGCCCATTTACGGTTGGATGCGCCGTCAGGTGTGGTTTTACCGCAGGTAGTAGCAGTTTTAGATAAACGAGGTTAGCAATATTCCCTCCCTCGCAGCAGCAAGGGAGGAAATAAAAATCATCAGGCGACCGTATCCGATGTACTGGCAGGCTTCACATCAACTGTTGGCGCGGCTGGCTCATCACGGTCAGCACCTTTTGCCAACCCCTTACGAAACTCGGCAATCGCCTTACCCATTTCGCCGCCAATGTTGGCGATGCGACCGGGTCCGAACAAGAGCAGCACAATCACCAATACGATAATGAGTTCACTTGGCCCACTATCCATAATAGTTTTTCCTTGCTGGATAGACGACTATGGTGATATTAC
>JBBQLX010000151.1:0-14420 GCA_038328375.1 Aggregatilineales bacterium
TCCCAATCACCGAAAAGCTAACGTAATACACGGTTCGAGAAGTGTTCCATATTGACGAACTGAGGAAAGGCGATAAAGTTGAGGAATTCCGTTTTGAGATTTAGACTAGTGGGATGTTCGGATTGAGTCTTATAATGCCCACAATCTGCAATAACCTGAGAACCGGCAAACGCGCCGGTTTTTTTGCTTCATGGATGTTGTGGCACATACTGGTCATAGCTGGAACATAATAAGTTCGACATAATTCTTTTTAAATTTTATGAAAGTATAGGCTCAACATGACTGAATTAGGCGCGGAGACGCTTACCGCACCGCAACGTGAGCAAGTCTACCGTCGCAACTTCCTTTATTTCTTAACGGATGGTATTTTATTCGGCGTTGCAATGAGCATCATTGGGCCGACGACACTGATCCCCGATTTTATTCGTCATCTGACTAACTCGGAAATCCTCATCGGGCTTTCTTCCAGTATTTTTGATGTGGGTTTTACGCTGCCTCAGTTGTTTATTGCCCGTTATATTGTCCGCTCGGCGCATAAAAAATGGTGGTTTATCGGGCCGAATATTCCCGTGCGCTTCATGATGGTGATTTTTGGCATTGTGACGGTGCTGCTGGGCAAAGATAGACCCACCTTAATTCTGATCGCCTTTTTGATATGTTATGGTATCGCTGCCTTTGGGGACGGGCTAGTAGGTGTACCGTGGGCAGATCTGATTGGTACCAGTATGGACAACAAGTGGCGCGCCCGTATGTTTGGTGGAATGTCTGCTGGTGCGGGAATCATTATGCTGTGTGTAGCGCCTGTCTTGGGGATTATCCTCAGTGATAGCGGGCCGGGTTTTCCTAATAACTACGCTTTACTTTTTGGTTTTGCCGGGGTTTTATTCGCGATTTCGATTTTGCCGGGACTATTTATTCGTGAACTGCCGGGTGGCAAAGCCGTTGAAAAGATTCCCTCGTTGGGTGAATTTTTACCGGGACTTGGACATGTTTTACGGACAGATGGGCCGTTTCGGGCGATTATCATCACACGGCTGCTGACCGTTTTATTCATGATGGCCGGACCATTTTATATTGGCTTTGCTACGGTTCAACTGAAGTTATCAAGTACGGTGGCTGTGCCGACTTTACTCGCAATGCAGACGATTGGTAATGTGACCGGGGCAGTGGTTTATTCATGGCTGGGCGCACGTAATAATTTGTTGTATATCCGTTTGGCGCTGGCTAGTGCGGCAATTCTACCCATCACCGCACTACTTGCGGCAGCAGTTGGGCCTTTGCCGCTCTATATCGGGTTTTTTGTATCGGGTGTCGCGCTGAGTAACCTCAGCTTTAGTTATCAAAACTGGGTGATTACTTATGCCACGCCAGACCAGCGTCCAACCTATGCTGGTTTGTTCAATACATTATCGGCTCTGATTTCTTTAGCCTCGCCTTTTATCGCCGGTACGATTGCACAAAGTTTAGGTTATGAAGTGCTATTTGTGGTTGCTATCGTTATGGTATTCTGTGCGCTATTTGTAGCAATACGTTACGTGAGCAGCCCCCATATTGTGCCAGCGCCGAGTATCGTGCCGGCTGATTGAGCCTATTTGATAAGGTCAAACCGCGTTAGTTTATGCGCTGCCAACTCACCCTGATATTCACCTTATCACGCGTGTAGTTGAATGGTATTTGCACGACTACATACAGCGCTTTGCTGACTGTGCGCTGAACATTACCCGATAATTCAAAGGTTGAACCATTAGCCCCTGTCCATCCCAGTGATAATCCCTCATCGGACAGACTATTCACCTCGAATACACGCACAATCGCACCTTTTCCGACAGTTACATTGAAGTTCACTTGTGCCTGCTCACCCGGTTGGATGTTCAGTTGGGTTACGAGAAGCGGCTGGCGGTACGAAACAGTCGTTGTGATTGGGTGATTTTCGTTTAATACGGGCAGGTCAGCTTTTGTTGAATACAGCTTATAACTCTTGGGTGAGCGGACGAGTATGTGGAATGTGCGTCCGCCGAGATAATAGACATCCAGCGAGTTGATACCTGTAGTGCCATTAGAACTTCGCACTCCATCAATATAGTGTGGCAGCAACAATGGTTGTGTTTCGACAATCGGGAACGATGCGAACGTAAAGGGTTCGTAGGCTGCCCAGAGAAAATCCCCTTTCGCTTCTAGGTCTTCGACTTCAACGGTGAAAGGAACGGTCGGATCAGCTTCCACCGTGTAAATTTGGTGCTGAGATGAGTCTGCGGGTGTGCCGTTGACAGATTGACCGAGATTAATGACTTGTGGGGCAAAGGTATAGGCGGTGATTTGATAAGTGGATTCGCCATCAAGGACTCGCACGAGAGTCACTGTAACGTGCTGGCCTGTTTTACCAAGCGTTGTAATCAGGTCAACCGAGGTAATCGGCCTATCGCCACCGCTGCCTCCATAATGGGTGCAATGCTCCTCGTCAGGTAAAGATTCGCCGGTAAAAACACAATGACCGGAAAATACTAGCTTATTGGCGCGATATTCAATGACGACATCCTGATCAATGGGTATATCAAAGGTATAGGTGACTGTTTCACTTTTACCGTGCAGTTGACCCGACACTGTTTTATTGAAAGGCAATGGTCTGGTGATGGGGTTGTTGCTTTGGGCAAGTAAGCGGCCTTCATCTGATTGAGTCACCAACACGATGAACAATAAAAGGGCGAGACGTAAGGTTATTCGCGACGACTGGCTGAACACGATATTTCTCAAGCTCCAATAGCGGATCACTGTTGAGAAGTGTACAGTTATTGAGAAGTGATGACTTCAGACTTTTGATGGGACTTCTATCAACATTTTTCCTGAGCCGCATGGTGCGAAGGGGAATTTCTGAGAAGGCTTTATAGACGTATGGACTCTCTGGAAACCAACATTAATACTCGCGACGAACATTATATCGTGAACAGCGCTCATAACCATGCCCTCATCAATGAATTACGGGAGCGTATTGCTCAAGTGCGGCAAGGTGGAGGTGAGCAGTATCAACAGCGCCAACGCGAACAGGGCAAATTGTTCGTGCGGGATCGGATTGATAAGCTTTTGGATCAAGGGTCGCCGTTTCTCGAACTTGCGCCCCTCGCGGCTTGGGATTTATATAATGGTGATGCGCCGAGCGCGGGCATGGTCACAGGGATTGGGCGAGTCGGTGGGATTGAGTGTTTGATCGTCGCGAACGACGCGACGGTTAAGGGTGGAACCTATTATCCGATGACGGTGAAGAAGCATCTGCGGGCGCAGCAGGTAGCGCTCGAAAATAATTTACCATGTATTTATTTGGTGGACAGCGGAGGCGCATTTTTGCCGATGCAGGACGAGGTATTCCCTGATGCGGACGACTTCGGGCGTATTTTCTACAATCAAGCCGTGATGAGCGCGGCTAAAATTCCACAGATTGCCTGTGTGATGGGTAGCTGTACAGCAGGTGGGGCGTATGTGCCAGCGATGTCTGATGAGACGATTATTGTTAAAGGGACGGGAACTATTTTTCTGGGTGGGCCACCATTGGTGAAGGCTGCAACGGGCGAGGATGTGACCGCCGAGGAATTGGGTGGAGCGTTCGTGCATACCCATCAATCGGGGGTAGCGGATCACTTCGCAGAAGATGATGACCACGCGCTGGAAATGGTGCGGGATATTGTAGCGACGCTCAACAGGCGCAAGAAAGTGGACATGGATATTGCTCAATCAGAAGCACCACTCTATGACCCACAGGAACTTTACGGGATTTTACCGGCTAGCTTTCGCGAGAGTTATGATGTGCGCGAGGTGATTGCCCGGCTGGTGGATGGGAGCAAGCTGCGCGAGTTCAAGGCCAATTATGGTAAAACGTTGATTACCGGATTTGCGCGAATCGAAGGTTATCCGGTGGGGATCATCGCGAACAATGGCGTGTTATTTAGTGAGAGCGCTTTAAAAGGCGCACACTTTATTGAACTGTGCAGCGCCCGTAATATTCCACTGTTATTTCTCCAGAATATCACAGGGTTTATGGTGGGCAAGGAGTATGAGCAGAAGGGCATCGCTAAAGACGGTGCGAAGATGGTTCATGCGGTTGCGAACGCGCGTGTACCTAAGCTGACAATCATCATCGGGGGGAGTTTTGGGGCAGGGAACTACGGGATGTGCGGACGGGCTTATGAGCCACGTTTCTTGTGGATGTGGCCTAACGCGCGGATTAGTGTGATGGGTGGGGAGCAGGCCGCGAATGTCCTGTTGACGGTTAAACGCGATCAGCTCAAGCGACAGGGTAAGCCGGATATGAGTGCTGATGAGCAAGCGGCTTTCAAACAGCCGATCCTTGAGCGATATGAGGCCGAGGGTAATCCTTATTATTCAACCGCACGTTTGTGGGATGATGGCATTCTTGATCCATCGGAAACCCGGCGCGTATTAGGGTTGGCTTTAAGTGCCTGCCTGAATCAACCTAGTGAAGAGACGCGCTTCGGCGTGTTTAGAATGTAGTGATTCGCGCTAATCGCGCAGCGAAAACTCCGTCCACAAGGGATAGTGATCCGAAATACGGAACGAAAGCTGCGATTTGGTCAGGTTCAGAGATTGTAGAGCCGCCTGTAGGAAATCAAAGCTGCCACCACGCCGATAGACTAACGATAACTTGGGCGCATGGTTGGTGCCTGTAAACCACGCAATTTGATCGTAAAACTTATCCGGATTAGGTTCGTTTGGCTTGCTAAAAATGGTTCGCGGCACGGCATTCAAATCGGGCGGAGCGGTTAATCCGGTAGATGTGAAGGCTTCATATAATGGATCACCTTTTCGATCAATATTGAAATCCCCTAATGCAATCAGGTTGTGATCCCAGTCGTAGAGCGAAGTTGCCCAATCTGCGAGCCACTTGGCGATGGCCTTGAGTTCAGGGACGCGCTCACGAGGATTTTTGCCGTAGATTACATGCAGCGTAACCAAGATGAAGGTCTTACCCGCTGATACGAAGCTCACTGCATAGGGCGTGCGGGCGAACTGCTCCTGAAGTGCGTCCGGTTCGATGCTATCAAGCTGCTCTTTAGGGATCACGAGTTCACAGGCCAAGCCCGACAGGTTGACTTTGCGACGATCAAACAAATAGGCCATGCGTTCACCGTTTCCGGGATCCCCTCTGGTGACATCGGTAAGGAGAAAGCTCCAATTCGATTTGAAAGGCTCAAGTTTAAACAAATGACGCAGTGCTTTAAGATTTTCTTTGACTTCTTGAATCGCAACCACGTCAAATCGGGAGATGATTTCAGCGATGCAGCGCAGGGCATGTAAATCTCGCTTGGGTGAGTCGGACTCACTGGAAGCCCATTTCTCGGTTAAATCCCCAAAGGCACGTATATTCCAAGTCGCAATCAGTAAGTTTTGGTCAACCGTTTTGGCTGGTAGATCATTATCTAAAAAGGCACGGAGTTGTAAGAGTTCAGCTTCAATGTCAGCAGGAGCCGGGTCTGTTATAGCAGGCATCGGATTTGTCCTTTACATGAGAGGACTGATATTTGCAATTCATTATATAGTGATTTTATAGTTTGTGCTGGCGCGAAATTATGATATGCATGTGAAAGCAGGAGAGGAAGTGCGCACCTCCTCCCTGAACGCTTATAGACTGGGTGTCGAGGCGACCGATAAGGCGGGTTGAACCTCAAACAGATTGGCTACGAGATCATAGGAATGCTTGCGGGCGGCGTGGTCATGAACCATTGTCAGCACCATGACTTCGTCGGCCTGAGTACGGTCGACAAGGGGCATGAGGCGTTCACGGATAGTCGCTGGACTACCGACGAAATGCCGTTCTTTAAGACTCTGCATTTGCATCTTCTCGACAGGGGTTAAGGAAGCGGCTTTGACTTCGGCAGGGCTGGCAAGCGGGCCGGAACGTCCACTTTGAATTCTCAAGAAGGCATGTTGTACCGAGAGCGCCAAGTCGTCGGCTTCTTCATCGGTATCAGCTGAGATAATGGATACAGCCAAAATCGTGTGAGGCTTCGGGAAGTTTGCCGATGGCTCGAAGTGATCGCGATAGATTTTCATCGCAGGAATAGCTGCGCTGCCATTGATATGATGGGCGAAGGCAAAACCCATACCGAGTTCAGCCGAAAGCTGCGAACTAAATCCACTGGAACCGAGCAGCCAAATGGGGGGTAAAGGCACGTCGTTTGGATAAGCCCGGATGGTGTTAAAAGGATGGTTCGCAGGGAATGTTCCATTGGCAAAGGCTAAGAGTTCACCGAGTTCTTCAGGAAAGTTATCAGCGTTGAGGTTTTCTTGTGAGCGACGTAAGGCTAGAGCGGTCATCATGTCGGTTCCCGGTGCGCGACCGATGCCGAGATCAATGCGTTCAGGGTAGAGTGCTTCTAACATACGGAAGGACTCGGCCACTTTTAATGGGGCGTGGTTAGGGAGCATCACACCGCCAGAGCCGACACGGATATGACTGGTTTCGCGGGCGATTTGCCCGATCATAATTTCGGGAGTGGTGCTGGCGATCCCGCCTGAGTTGTGATGCTCAGCCAGCCAGTAACGGGTAAAGCCACGCACATCGGCAAACTGTGCCAGATCAACAGTATTACGCAGGGCTTGTGAACTGCTTGAACCTGATGGAACAGGGGATACATCGAGAATGGATACGGGTATGCTCATCGGTTAATGAACCTCATTGGATGGACTTTAGAGTGTATGGTTTAGACGGATGAAGAATGTGAAGTATTACTGTTTGACCTAAATTAAGCCGGAAACAGCCGAAAGACTATCTGATTAAGTATTGAAGCATCCCAAGAAATAATGAAGAGTTGTTAATTTCGTAAATTTTTCACAAAAATCAATGCTATTAAAGGGCGGTCTGGATATACTGAGACTAATCCTAAATAGTTCAATGCGCGTGGAGATCATTATGCAGCCCAATATCCTGATTGTTGACGACACGATTGAATATGGAGAATTGGTGCAGGCTTCACTGATAAGGTCGGGTTTACAGGCTGATTATGTCCATAATGGGCAGTTGGCACTGGATTATTTGCGTGAGCGGACACCGGATGTAATGCTGCTGGACATCGGGATGCCGGGTATGAGCGGTTGGGCGGTTTTGGATGAGATCAAAGTGCTGTATCCTGAGGCGAACTTCCCGGTGATTGTGCTGACTGCTTTCAATGATCCGGCGAATAAGTTGGTGGGCAAGTTCCAACAACAGGTTTACCGTTACTGCACCAAGCCAACCGATTTGCGGACGCTGGCGAACACGGTTATCGAAGCCTCGCAGCGGCAGGCGGCTGTCCACTAAATAGACGTTAGTTAATAGTCGTCAGTTTTAGTCAATACAAATTCAGATGTGTCAAGGGGTGCTTAGGCACTCCTTTTTGTTTTCAGTCGATAGTCAGTTGTTTCAGTCATCGGTCAAAATACAAAGCTGTTTTTGGCGAAAATGTCATAAACGTTGGCAATTTCGGTCTGATATTTGGCGAAATTAGCGACATTTCGGCGGATGGCTCGGCTAGAGATGCGGCAATTTTGGCGAAGAGGCTGCCGCCGCCAAGATTGCCATTCAAAGGAGTTACAACGAACAAGTTTCAAGCTACAAGACTGATACAGTGGTCAGTCTGTAGTTTGCGGTGGTATTGTCAACACTATTATCAGTATCCGAAATGATGCTGTTGATGTTGTTGTTGCAGTTGCGACAAGCATGTTTTTGCAGCATTACAGAATAAATGAGATGTTAAGGTGCGCGGCTAGAAAGGGCGGACAGCCGTCCGCCCCTACAGCCCCGTAGATAGTGTATTCGATTTGCGAGAGGAACGGGTTACATTTTGGAAGAACATTTTGTAACTCTTTGGCGCGGTTGGTACTAACCGTTTTGAGGGAGGAGAGTTGAGCTGAAGGTTAGAAATCAGTTGGTGATCGGTTTGGTAGGTTTGTAAAAACAAATAGAGTATTATATTAACGTTGATAGCGGTGATCTAAATATTAAGCTTATATACCTGACACGGTATGTGTCAGGCGACATAGGGGTAGATTAAGTGATACGACAGTTGGTTAGATCACAATGAATCGGTGGTTGTCTCGCATCAGGCTAAAGCCGTGACGCTAACCATAAGACAAGTCCACTAAAGGGACTTCAAATACAGTTGATCTATCCTTATGTCATTTTATTGATATATCCCTACGACGCTCAACACATGCGATGTCCCAAATAAACCAATTTTTATGGGGACAAGTATACATCGTTTATATAATTCGATAGGAAATCCCGACTTTTAGATACGCTCTAATCAGTGTAATACTTTGTAATTTGTTTTGATTGAGAAAAATAGTACAATCACTTTAATCAAGATAAAGTTTGCTCATAAATTGGGAGGATGAGATGAAGCAGTGGGAAACGGGCGTGGACATTGCCATACGTAAGGCTATGGAAGCGGGCGAGTTCAATAATCTTCCCGGTGAAGGCCAACCACTCGACCTGAATACTGATGCTTATACTCCGGCTGATATGCAGCTTGCCTATAAAATCATGAAGCAAAACGGCATTGCTCCAGATTGGATTGTGCAGAGCAAAGCGTTAGATGCCAAGTTGGACTCGTGGGAAACACGATTGAATGTGGCTCACAAAAGCTATAGTCAGACTAATAATGTGGTGGCATGGCTGACCGCGAAAGAAAAATTGGGCGAGGATGCTGATAAGTTGAACAAAGAGGTGGTGGCTTTCAACCTCAAGCTGCCTCAAGGGTTGCCCCATCGTCCGTTATTGAATTTACAACGGACAGTCGAAAGTCTTTCACGTAAGTGAGACCTATTATAATTAAAATGGGTTAGTAGAAAAGATTGCGGCGGACGGGATGTATCCCATCCCTACAACGAAACCAATCGCTGTGGAAATGAATCAATAAAGGCGAGGTTGTGACTCGCCTCATATCGTCAAATTTGAACTTTAGACTTTGGCTTCTTCAGAAGCTTTAATGGCAGCTTTGAGTTCAGCGGCTTTCAATTCAGCAGCCCGCAACTCAGCAGCCATAGCCGCGGTGTTCACGTCTTCAACTACTCTATCTTTCTTGTTGCCGTCTTCTAAGCCCTTACGGAAGTTTGCTACCGCGCTTCCCAATTCGCCACCGATACGGCCTACACGACCGACACCGAACAGCAGAATGACGATCACCAAAATAATAATCAATTCTGTAGGACCAAAACCCGCCATTTAAATTACTCCTCTCAATGCCGACTTCTATTCATTATAACACTGTTGAAGGTGGTAGGGGGTAGCCCTGATGAGCTATTTCTCATTATTGGATGGATATATAGATCATGTTGTAGGAGGGAGCAAGATGTTTCCCCTACAATATATCTGGGATTCGTTGGTCACATCCTTTGAATCATGTTCATATTTGCTATGCCTATTGCCCCACACGAACGGAAATGCTAGACTCTAGGTTGGAGGCAAATTAACGTGCCAAAACAAGCTCTTTACCTTAAATTTCGCCCGATGTCATTTGATGACATGGTTGGTCAGGAACATATCACCCGCACCCTACGGAACTCGCTCAAAACGGGTCGTATTCGTCATGCGTACCTCTTTAGTGGGCCGCGCGGTACGGGTAAAACGACTTCCGCCCGTTTGCTGGCGAAGGCGATTAACTGCCAGAATCCCGACCCTGATAAACGTCCGTGTAACGAGTGTGCGGCGTGTATAGCTGTCAATGAAGGTCGCTACCTCGATCTGATTGAGATTGATGCTGCCACGCATACGGGTGTAGACGATGTACGCGATCTGCGCGACAAGATTGCTTTCTCGCCGGGGGAAGGCCAGTACAAAGTCTACATTATAGATGAAGTTCACCGCTTCACGGGCAACGCCTTTGACGCGCTGCTCAAGACGCTGGAAGAACCACCTGCACATGCGATTTTTATATTGGCGACAACTGAGATCGACAAAGTTCCGCAGACGATCAAGAGTCGCTGCTTGCCGTTTGAGTTCCGGTTATATTCAGTGCTAGAAGTGGCTGACCGTTTGCAGTTGATTGCCGAAAGCGAAGGCTTGCATATTGACCGGAATGCGTTGGAACTAGTGGCGCGGCAGGGTACGGGGAGTATGCGCGACAGTATCAGCTTGCTCGACCAAATTGTGTCCGACCCCGATGAAGTGATTACGCTGGATATTGTCGAGCGTATCCTTGGTACTGCTAGTATGGGCGCGGTGAAAGATGTGGTCGCGTCCTTGATTGATGAGGATGCCGGACGTGGGTTGCATGATATTGCCCACGCAGTCGATTCGGGTTCTGATCCGAAACAATTTGGTGAGCAGGTGGTCGAACATTTGCGGGCAATCCTACTGACGCAAACGGCTAGTGCTGATCTGGTGGAAGCGTCCGCAGAAGACCGTTCCTTATATGAAGATCAAGCGGTACTGATCGGACGCGGACGGTTATTGGCGGCAATCAAGGCGTTTAATGATGCGGTCAATAATTATAGAGGGGGCTGGCAGCCGCAGTTGGCGTTAGAATTGGCGCTGCTGGAAAGCCTCAAGCAGCAAGAAGTGACGGTCGATATGGGCGCGATGTATGCTCAGCCAGCATTTGCACCGCCGCCACAGGCTGCTCAACAAATCGTGCCTCCGGCGGAAGTGATGCCAGTGGGCGCACCGCCAGTTGTGGAACCGGCGCTCATCCGCGAGAAATGGAACATCGCGCTGAAGGCGTTATATCGCTACAGCAAAAATGGACCGGACTTGATGCAGTACTTCCGTGTGGTGCGCGTCGACGGCAATACGCTTTTTCTGGGGACGGATAATACGTTGTATTATGAGAAGCTCCAATATCCGGAGAAGATACAAGTGTTGGAGCGGGTCTTTTTTGAGGTGCATCGCGTGCGGTTGCATGTGCGGTTGATGATGGTGAGTTCCAACGATTTACAAGATGCTCCGGTAGAGGCGCAGGGATTTGATCCGAATGACCCGCTGCTTTCGGAAGGCGCACAACTAGGAGCGAAGATTACGCCTGTGGATAAACCCAAGCGTAAGAGTGAGAAGGCGAGTGATTAGACACATCTATTTTCTTGGTCTTATGCAAATGGCGTTTAGGCGGTTTGCACCCAAGCTAATATCTTTCGATAGTGACGAAGGAATGAGGAGATTAAAATGGCAAAAGGTAAACGCGGCGGTTTTGGTGGTGGTGCTGGAGCCGGGATGCCCGGTGGAATGCAAGGCGGTATGGGCGGCATGATGAAGCAGATTCAGAAGATGCAGGAAGATATGGTTACTGCCCAAGAAGCCTTAGAAAAGGAAACAGTCGAAGTTTCGGTCGGTGGTGGCGCGGTCAAGGTTTTGATTAGTGGTCATCAGCGGGTACAGTCGATAACGATCAACAAAGACATGATTGACCAGACTGACGACGAATGGCTGAGTGACCTGCAAGAACTGGTGATGCTGGCTGTTAATCAGTCGATTGAGCAGAGCCAAGAGATGTCGGCTCGCCGTATGGAAGGTATCACCGGCGGTTTGGGTGATAATCCACTGCTCAGCGGTTTGTTGGGCGGGTAATAAATAACCCCCTCGTCTTTAAAGTGGGCGCACAGCCGTGCGCCCCTACAACAATCCAATTTTTTGATCTAAACATTCCTATGATTAATATCCCCAGAAACACAGGCTCAAGGCTCACCAGAGCGATGATGATTGTAAACTGATGGAAGGGCAGAGTTATTCTGTCCTTTTACATTCCGTTATTGGTTACAGGTTATCCTGCCTGAGCAAAGTGTCTAGCTGTGAAAATCCACTTCAAGGGTTTGAATGCGCTGCGGTTTTATGCGGCGGTATCGGTTGTCATTCACCACATTATGTATAACCCAAAAGTGTGGTTCGGCTTACCTGATCTGCCAGATACGGTTGGGCGGTTCTTCATTAATGGTACTGACGCGGTTCATCTTTTCTACGTCCTCAGCGGATTCCTGATTACCTATCTGATGCTGGTGGAACGCGAACGCAGTGGAACCGTTGCGGTTAAAAAGTTTTATGTGCGGCGGGTGCTGAGGATATGGCCGCTGTACTTCGCGCTGATTTTGGCGACGGTTGTCATACTGCCGTTGGTTATGACCGATTTCAAGAACCCGTTAGCCAATCCAGTGTTGGCAGTTCTGCTGCTGGTGTTTCAAGGTAATATCGCTTTCATTTTGTATTACCCGTTTCCACCGCTGGAACATCTGTGGTCGATTGCGATTGAGGAACAGTTCTATCTGGTCATTCCGCACATTGGTAAGTCAGGTGCGAATCTAGCGAAGGTGTTTGTCGCGATTGTGATGTTCTGGTGGTCATTGATGGTAATCATGGGTTGGCTGATGCCGGATGACTTCTTCACCATTTTGATTAGGTATACGCGTTACGACTGCATCGCAATCGGTGGCTTGTTTGCGTGTTCTTATTACTATAAGCATTGGATACTGAAGTGGATTTATCATCCGGTAGTGGGGGTGATGTCGGTAGTGGTGCTGGCAGTGATTGCGATATTTATTCCTGAAGCACCGAGTATCCCTTATACCGTGTTTACGGCTATCTCATTCGGTGTGCTGATGCTCAACGTCGCGACTAATGAAAAGTTCTGGTTGAAGCTGGATCACCCGTGGTTTGAAAAGGCGGGCAATTGGTCGTATGGCATTTACATGGTGCATCCATTTGTGCTGCTTATTTTTCTAAGTGCTGTAAAAGAACATATGAACGAGCCAATCTACCAGTTTGTCATCTATCCGATTATAATTACTGCAACAATTGTTCTCTCATGGCTGTCGTATCGTTATTTTGAAACGCCTTTCCTTCGGCTAAAAGATAGATTCAAGGTTGCAAGATGACCAACGCGATTCCTGTACCGGTTACGAAACTGATTGATGCTTTTTCCCGTTTACCGGGCATCGGCCCTAAGTCTGCCTCACGGCTAACTTATTACCTGCTGCGCTCGCCGGATGAGGTGACGCTCAATTTGGCGGAGGCACTTTCAAGCCTCAAGAGCCAAATTCGTTTTTGCTCGACTTGTTATAACATCACGATTGATGATCCATGTCCGATTTGTAGTGATCCACGCCGCGATCATCATGTGATTGCAGTGGTTGAAGAGCCGCTGGATGTGATGGCGCTGGAACGTACCGGTGCATATGACGGTGTGTATCATGTGCTCCATGGGGCGATCTCACCTGTGAATGGTGTCGGGCCGGATGATCTGAAAATTCGTGAACTGGTCAAGCGGGTGGAAAAGGGTGAAGCAGTAGAAGTGGTCGTGGCAACCAATCCGGGGCAGGAGGGTGACGCGACAGCTTTCTATATACAGAAGGAATTGAAACCGCGCGGTGTCAAGGTTACACGTCTGGCACGCGGGTTGCCGGTTGGTGGGGATATTGAATATGTCGATTCGGTCACACTCAGCAGGGCATTACAGGGACGAAATGAGATCTAACAAACCGTTTTCTAACCAAATGGGCAAATTGGTGTGAAATTTCACAAGTCGCCCTTGACGATAGTTCTCCCGTATCATATAGTAGCCCTCGTTCACAAGAACGACCAACTTAACAAAGTATGCCGGACAGTCCGGGAATGCAAACCGGACTGTTTTTGTCTCTAAATGCCGATTATGAAAAACTGGTTTGAAAACAGTTTGAAAACGGTATTGACAGACCCACAACGGCATGATATAGTTTACCTCCCGTCAGAAAACGCAATTTAACAGTTGTGACTAAGCAATTCAGGTAACTTAATTGTTTAGTGTGTAGCGTCAAGTTTTGGTGATACAGGGTTGTGCAAAATATCCCAAGTATCCCAAATGAGTTTTGTGAGAAATTACAAATTGACCTTGACGAACACGAATACGGGAGTTAGACTTAACACAACCTTAACGCACAACGATGTGCGGGACGCAACTTAACAACAGAAGAGTGAGATGGAAGAGACAGAGTGGATTGACACTTTGTTAAAAGCAAAAAACAATCAGCCAAGTAACAAAAAACAAGGCAGCAAGCCTTGTCAGTTTCAAGAGTAAAATCAAACGGAGAGTTTGATCCTGGCTCAGGATGAACGTTGGCGGCGTGCCTAACACATGCAAGTCGAACGGCAATAGCAATATTGGAGTGGCGCACGGGTGAGTAACACGTAGCTAATCTACCTCAAAGCGCGGGATAACGTGTCGAAAGACAGGCTAATACCGCATAAGCTCGCGACCTGTAGAGGGTTGCGAGAAAAGGCGCAAGTCACTTTGAGATGAGGCTGCGGCCCATCAGCTAGTTGGGGTGGTAAAAGCACACCAAGGCGACGACGGGTAGGGGACCTGAGAGGGTGACCCCCCACACTGGGACTGAGACACGGCCCAGACTCCTACGGGAGGCAGCAGTGAGGAATATTGCACAATGGGCGCAAGCCTGATGCAGCGACGCCGCGT
>JBBQLX010000152.1:0-14332 GCA_038328375.1 Aggregatilineales bacterium
TTCAACCGTCGCCACCAATGCCATTCTGGAACGCAAAGGGGCGAAAACAGCACTGATTACCACTCAAGGTTTCCGTGACCTGTTGTTTATTGGTCGCCAAAATCGCCCGCAGCTTTACGCCTTACAACCGCAGCTGCCGCCGCCACTCATTCCACGCCGTTGGTGCTACGAAATTCCTGAACGGTTGGATTACACAGGCGCAGTTTTAACGCCACTAGATACAACTTCCCTCGACCAAGTTTTGGACGATATTGCCGAACAAGGTATCGAATCAGTGGCAGTCTGCTTTTTGTATAGCTACGTCAACGCTGCCCACGAACAAGCCGTCAAGCAGCGCATTTTAGAACGTGGCCTGCTGCAAGAATGGCAAATTGCCCTCTCAAGTGATGTGCTGCCAGAGTTTCGTGAATACGAACGTGCCAGCACCGCCGCGCTCGATGCATATGTGCGTCCTGTGATGAGCCGTTACCTCGCCACACTCGAAGATCGGCTGAATGCCAACAGCAACCATGTTTCACTTCGTATTATGAAGTCTGATGGTGGTGTGATGAGCGCCGGACGCGCCCGACAGCAAGCGGTACAAACCGCACTCAGTGGGCCAGCCGCCGGAGTCATCGGTGCATTCCACATCGCCAAACTCGCGGGTTACGACCACATTATCACGCTGGATATTGGTGGCACATCAACCGATGTCGCCATTTGCCCCGGCGCACCGGTTCGCCGTCCCGAAAGTGAGATTGACGGACTGCCGCTGCGTATTCGCCTGCTGGACATTGAAACGATTGGTGCGGGTGGCGGGTCAATTGCGCGACTAGATGCAGGTGGTGCATTACGGGTTGGGCCGGAAAGTGCCGGATCAACACCGGGGCCGATTTGTTATGGTCGCGGCGGCACAAACATCGCCGTCAGCGATGCCAACGCAGTACTCGGTAGACTTGATCCCGATCATTTTCTCGGCGGCAGTATGGGACTTGATCTCAAAAACGCTCAAGTGGCGATCAATAAACTCGCCAGTGATATGCACCTTAGCACCGAAGCAGCAGCGGCAGGTATCATCAATATCGCTAATGTGAATATTGATCGGGCTGTTCGGCGTGTATCGGTGGCGCGGGGTTATGATCCAAGAGGATTTACGTTGCTGGCGTTTGGTGGCGCGGGGCCTTTACATGCCTGCGAAGTAGCCGAACGGCTCGATATTCCGCGTGTCCTTATCCCACGTTATCCCGGTGTGCTGTGCGCCTTTGGATTATTGGTTGCTGATGTGGCACTCGATTACAGCCGCTCGGTATTGGGTTTATATACGGCTGATACACCTGCCCAATTGAACGGTTTCCTCAATGATATGCTGGTGCAGGCCAAAACCGAACTCACACAAGAAGGCATTGTCGAGTCGGATATGATTTTCCGTCCAGTGGTCGATATGCGTTATCAAGGCCAAGCCTACGAGTTGAGTGTGAGTTTGCAGACGAGCAATGACGATCAAGCGATGTTGGTAAATGCCTTCCATGATCTGCATGAACAAACTTATGGTCATGCGCTGCGAGGACGCGCTGTCGAGGTCGTCAACTTACGCTTGCAAGCGGTGGGCATCGTGGAAAAGCCGCAGCTAATCCCTGAACCAGTAGCCGATGATCTGTCAGTTGATAAAGCTCGCCTCGGTTACAAGACAACCATTAGCGGGGAACAAATGGCCTTGTATGAACGGGATCGCCTGCCAATTGGTGCGACATTTGATGGCCCAGCACTGGCATTCCAATTTGACAGCACCATCTACATCGTCGCTGGCTGGCGTGCCAAAGTGGATGGCTATCGCAATTTAATTTTAGAGCAGCAATAATCTATATCTTCTTCTAAATACCTATTGAAAAGAGCGATCATGCGTAAGAGCAAAATTTTAGCAAAAGTACGGGCAGGCCAACCGGCGCGGCTGGCGATGATGGGTTACTTCATTCCAGCGTTCGTGGCATATGCCGCCAAGTTGGGCTTTGACGGCATTTGGCTGGATATGGAACATCACAACTTTGATGACCGTGAAGTGCAAGCGTTATTGGCCTTTTTTCATCTTTATGATATTGATTGTTTGGTACGTCCTCCAACCCGCGAAAAAGCCCGACTCTATCGTTACCTCGAAGATGGTGCGACTGGACTCATCATCCCGCACGTCAATGATGCCGATACCGCTCGTGATCTGGTGCAGAGCGTCAAGTTCCCGCCAGTTGGAGATCGAGGTATTCACGGACGTGGACTCGATGCCAACTTCGGCCTTGATAGCAAAGATGCTCTGGTTGAAAACGCGCTGAAAGAAACCTTCGTCATCGTGCAGATTGAAACACCACAAGCCCTCGCACAAGCCGAGCAAATGGCAACCATTCCCGGTTTGGATGGCTTGTATGTTGGGCCAGCCGATTTGGGACTGCGGCTCAAGCTGCAACCGGATGGCATCCACGTCAATAAAGCCATTGCTCAAATCGCGGCGATTTGCAGCCAGCACGGTAAAATGTGGGGATCATTGGCTGCCACTGAAGAAGACCTGATATTGCACCGCGACTTGAATGCCACGCTTCAAGTGTGGGGGGTGGATGCCCGTATCCTGCAAGCTGGACTCGCCCAAGCATGGGCTGATCTGGAACGCGTGTTGTAAATTTATGCAACTCAATTAAGGGACATCAGGCGATAATAGGTATGATATTCTGATCATATTCAAAGATATAAGCGATGACCCAACCACTGACCGTACCATCACTGACTTTGCGCCAACGTTTACAGGCCGTCCCACGCGAATTGATAACGCTAATCTGCATCGCGCTGGTGATTGCCGTGATCTGGTGGTTAGTTGCGTTGCATGAACGCGCAGGCACACGCTTTCTGGTGTGGGATGATCAGGCATCCACATTCACGTCGGCGTTGACCTTTTTGCAGCATCCTAATGATTCGCCCGGTTTCTTCAACCCACCGTGGGCGATGATCTTACTCATTCCTTTTGACCCACTGCCGTTGGAATGGGCAGCATTCGCCCAAATTTGTTTATATTTCGTGCTTTTAGCGGGCATCGTTTATAAATTTGGTGGGAATAAGTGGTCACTCATTGTGGCGCTCACGTCCCTTCTAGCCGTAGACACAGCCCTCGAAATCAACATTGATTGGATGGTCTGTATTGGATTGCTCGTACCGGCTGTTTGGAGCGCACCTTTTCTAATGGTCAAACCGCAAGCCGCCTTCGGCTATGTCTTCAGCTTTAAGCGGCGCGATTTCGTCCGCGCTACGATTGTTGGGCTGGTGGTCATGCTGGCGGCCTTTCTATTTTGGGGCAACTGGCCGCTGGCGATGTGGAACAGTATGCAGCTTAACGATACCAATGTGCTGGTCAACCTCGCCCCTAAGAATATTATTGGCCTTCCCGTTTCAATAATCGTTGGCATTGCGCTGGGCATTTATGCCTTCCGCAAACGCGATCCCATCTTATGTACAGCGGCTGGCTTCTTTTTTGTACCCTACACTGCCCCTAACAGCGTACTGATTATCTTTACCTTACTGGCCTGCCGCTGGCCCCGCGCGTTGTTGCTAGTTTCCGCTGTTTGCTGGTTCATTGTCATTGGATTACTACTTGCTAAATGATGAACAAAAAAACGCCTTGTCCTGTACTGTTTTTTAGGGATGTTTCTAGTCGTGTGTAGTGGCGTGGCTATTTGGGGCATCACTATATTCAGAAACATGAGTTCTGGATTGATGGGCGGCGACTGCCCTGAAATGACGAGTTACGGCGGTGTGTAAATAACGGGTCAAGTAGTAGCCGACTCGAACAATTCTACTAAATAGATTCATATCACTGCGAACAAACCTAAAGGTGGATGTCCGCAATCGGTAGCGATTGATAATCAGGAATTTGTCGTTCAAGCAGAGGATAAAATCTCGACCGGATACGATATCCATCTCGGCGATCCAGTCTTAAAAATCACGATTAATGCAGAAGGCTATGATCCTTGTAAACTCATATTCACAAGTGCTATACCAAGTAAAGATGTCGATTGGAAAATCACATTGGGCGATAAACTTATTGTGGAACAAAAAAACTATAGAATATCACTACACCCAAGATAAAAACGGGAAATTAGGTATAGCAACATGGGAACTATTTGGTTCCCCTACTTATTACCAAGTATGTCCAAAGGTGAATTAATTAACATGCATACAAATGTAGACCCTATATCACTTGAAGTATTCAAGAACCTGTTCGCTGCTGTTGCCGAGGAAATGGGGGTGACACTGCAACGCGCCAGCTTCAGCCCGAATATCCGTGAACGGTTGGACTTTAGCTGCGCGGTATTCGATGCTCAAGCGCGGATGGTCGCACAGGCCGCTCACATTCCGGTGCATCTTGGGAGTATGCCCGCCTCGGTCGAATCGGCATTGAGCGAATTTGAATCACTATCATCCGGCGATGTGATTATCCTCAATGATCCCTATCACGGCGGCACACACTTACCTGACATCACAATGGTATCGCCTGTGTTTGTAGATGGTGAGGTGCGCTTCTTCGTTGCCAGCCGTGCTCATCATGCCGATGTCGGTGGGATGTCACCGGGATCATTGCCACTCAGCACCGAACTCTATCAAGAAGGCATCATCATCCCGCCCATCAAATTGATTGATGCTGGCAAGCGCAATGCAGGCGTTTTGGGACTCATCACCGCCAACAGCCGCGCACCAGAAGAACGACTCGGTGATCTCGAAGCACAGTTAGCCTCGCAGCGTGTAGGCGAAAAACGATTGTTAGCGATGGTCGCTGAACACGGCGAGAGACGAGTTAGCGATCATGCTGCCGCCCTGCTCGATTATTCACGTCGCATGACCGAAGCCGTAATCACTGCTATTCCTGACGGTGAATACAGTTTTGAGGATGCACTCGAAGGTGATGGGCAGCGCGAGTTCCACATTCCGATTAAAGTGACACTGCGAGTCAGCGGCTCACAGATGGTCGTTGATTTCGCAGGCAGTGCGCCGCAAGTTGCAGGCAACATCAACGCGGTTGAGGCCATTGTGCGCTCGGCAACATGGTACTGCGTCCGTTTGTTGGCAGAGGATGATGTGCCTGTTAATCACGGTTGTTTTGCGCCAGTAACGGTTATCACACCACCTCACAGCCTGCTCAATCCTGACTTCCCCGCAGCGGTCGCCGTCGGTAACACCGAAACCGGACAGCGCGTGGTTGATGTCGTCTTGGGCGCATTAGCACAGGCCTTACCCGGTCGCATTCCGGCAGCTAGTCAAGGCAGCATGAATAACTTCACCTTTGGCGGGAACCAAAACGGACACGCTTTCGTCTATTACGAAACCATCGCGGGCGGACATGGCGCAGGCATACTTGGCGACGGTCTAAGTGGTCGTCACAGCCATATGACCAACACACGCAACACACCTGTCGAAGCACTGGAATATGCTTTACCGGTGCGCGTGGTGGAATACAGTTTGCGCGAAAACTCCGGTGGTGCAGGTGAACATCGTGGCGGTGATGGCATTCGCCGAACGTATGAGTTTCTAGCACCTGCCACCATCACTATCAACAGTGAACGCCGCATTTATGAGCCTTATGGCTTAGAGGGTGGCGCAGCCGGAAAAAAAGGCGAGAATAAAATAATCCACCGTGACCAATCCGTCCAAAATGCGGGCGGCAAATTCACGGGTAAAGTCGAAGTGGGTGATCGCGTAATACTGAATACGCCCGGTGGCGGTGGATGGGGTTACGCCAAAAGCTAATTCATTTGTTGGCTGTATCGAAGGGGACAAATTGTGGATTCCAACTTCATCACCGATATTATCCGTCGTTCTAACCGCAATCAGCTCATCATCTGGGGCACCGCTCTGATACTGGTACTCGTCGCCATCAGTTTCAGCATCAACCAATATTACAATTTGCTAGCGGGTCCATTTCCAGTGGATGCGGCCTATATCGAAGGCATCCAAGATGTCGAGCACTTGGATAAGTTTTACGTGACAGTCAAAGGTCAACAAACCTTCGACACTGGATTTTCCGAAACCCGCACGACCAACTTTGTTCAAACTGGCAAATCATACTACAAAGCCCTTGTCTTAGAAGATCACTTACTGCTCGTCAAAGCTGGCAGCGCGGATAACCAAGAAAGTTATTCGGGTCTACTCAAAACCATTCCATCCGATGAAAAGCGGGAAGTCTTGGATGCTATTGTACGCGATCTACCCAATGTCAAAGATGCATTTTTGCCCTTTATGATGGAAGCTGATGAATTTCGCCTCACAAGTTATGCCGGATTAGCCGCCGCCACAATTGCGCTCCTCATTTGTTTATGGGGCGTACTGCGTACAGTAGCAAGGATCGTCAACCACGAACGCCATCCCATCTGGCGTGGATTGGAACGTTTTGGTGAACCGGCAGGTGTAGCAGACCAGATTGCTACTGAAGTAAATAGCAGCGCGGAAACCGTCGGCAAAATACAGGTGACTCGCAATTGGCTCGTCGCCTCCCAAAAATCCACACTGGAAACGACACAACTTAAAGATGTCATGTGGGCTTATAAAAAGGTGGTCAGTGGTCGCGGAGGCAAACGCTACTCGGCCTTGGTCTATGACCGTTACGGCAAAATATTGACCATCAACGGCAAAGAAGCGCAAGTCGATGAGACCTTACGCGGCATCACCCAGCGAATGCCGTGGATCATAGTCGGATACAGCGCACAGATACAGACTTCTTGGACAAAAGATCGGACGAATTTCATCGCCGCTGTGGATCAACGCAAGAAGCAGGCCACTAGCCAATGATATTGCGGAAAGCATAGTACGCGCGTTATAGTGCTGTAGGTAACATCATGGTCAATTTACAAGACGATAGCGAACGCAGAATCGCACTGTCTTGTGCAATATTAAATCACATTTACTTTGACCATCAGCAGTATTTAAGGAGTGAACATCATGGCAGAACTCATCAAGAAAGATATTACGCCCGACGAACTCAAAGAACACGTCGAAGATGCGAGCGGCATCTGGACGATTCGTGGAGGCGGCAAATCCCGCCAGTGGAATAATATTCAATATAAGCAAGGGATGTCCGGTAAGAACGTGAATTCACGCGGACTATCCATGAACGTGGCGACTGTACCTGTGGGCGGTGTTGCCCTCGCCCACATCCATGACGGGTTTGAAGTCATGCTCTACATCTTGCAAGGCAAAGTGCGCCACGAATATGGTGACGGGCTGAAAAAGGTCTTGGAGAATGAAGCGGGTGATTTCATCTATATTGAACCCGGTGTACCCCATGAAGTTTTTAACATCGGTGATGAGCCGATTATCGCCATCGTCGCCCGATCTGCCGCCGACGAATGGGATAAGATTATTCCCTATGACCGTAAAAGCGGTGAGTAACTAGCCCTCAAACTTTAGGGGTTTACTACTCTATAATCGGCTTACAGCGTCGGCTTTTCGGCGCTGTTTTGTTTATGCAAGTTGATAGCGGTACGATAGTACGGTGGTACTATCATCAAGGATGCTTTATAGTTAGCAACATAATATTACAATTTTCGCCTGTCCTATTGCACCTCATACAATCTATACGTATAGAAAGATCGGGCTGTGTCGACAGTAACTTATGCACTCGAACATTTTTATTACGGTCAATCATTAGAACAACCGACCACCGAACCGCAACTGCTGGCTAAATCGCAGGGAGTCGGAGCCGATCAAGTGGAGGAAGCGGTAGAAAATGCGCTTGTCCCTCCAGCGGATACCCCTACGGGTTCATGGGCGCTGATTCGGGGCAAACATGCACTGCCCTTTGTCATGGTGCAGGCTCAAACCACACCGACCAACCAACCAATCTGGCATTTCATCATTATGCCAACCGATGTCTTACGCGCCATTGGGGGCAATCTCAAAGCCATCATCGGCTTGGCTCAAGTGCAAATGCCCAGCTTCCAAAAACCGGTAGGCAAGCTGCAACAACTGCTGGTGGATCATCCGCAAATAGTCACCAGCGATGAGCAAATTGAAGACATCCTTGAGTTGATGAATGATACCCACAATCAAATTGATATTATCGAGGCGCTTCTAGCGGGTATCGTGCAAGGTGTGCCAGTCGTGGTGCAAGGTGCGCCTAATGATCTGGAAACCCGTGTGCAGTTTATTCAAGGCTTGCTGGCGCTCTTGCCACCGTCGGCACGTTTCGGAGTGACCTTTGCCACCCATACGCTCGAAAGCACCAAAATCGACACCCAGCTTCGCTTCTTCGGTGGCGAGAAACTTTCCCGTCAAACCCTCATTTACGGCTGGCAAAAGGGCAAGTTAGGCGGCAATAGGGTCAGCGATGACTACAGCCACTTTGTCGCCAGTCAACTCCGCTTGGATGCCGAACTCGTCAGCCAGCAAACACGCGGACTAACAGCCGTCGCAGCATGGCGCATTAAGCGTGGTGAAGGCTTAGCCGATGCGCTCGGTTATGCCTCTTATCGCTTGAGGCTTGATGATTCCCTCATCAACAACCAACCTGTCGAAACCGCCGATGTTTCCAAAGTGCTGGCGGAAGACCCAACCCTCACTGACGAACTCAAAATCGCCTACACACAGCATCTGTTAGCCTTCGCGCTGGCACTCGGTGATATGCAGCACGCTGACCCCATTGCACCTATGCTGCGTCAAAACAGCGATCTTGAACGGGTCATACAATCCCAGTTTGATGAAGCCATCAAAGATGGTAAGTCGCTGCTGGTTTATGATGCCCTGTCCCGTTGGATGGCGAATCCCCAAGGCCCAACCGGAGCGCATTGGGTTGAGTTGACGCACCGTGCCGTCCAATCTCATATGCAAACACTGGTGCAAAAGCGTGACCTAAAAGCTATCAACGCTTTCCTCGAACAAATACATCGCGCCAGTCCGGGATTAGAAATTGGCAAAATCATTCCACAGCTCATCGAAATGGTGCTGCCGCTTTCAGTGCTTGACCGTGACTTGAACCTGACTGTTTTCTTGATTGCTGTCAATTATCTAGAAAGTGATGTCCTGCGGCGCTTGATTAGCGCTCAGAAATTCACGGCACAATTGCCGCCTACGCTCGGTCGTCTTGCGCCTTATCTCACAGGCGAAGACTCTGGCATGGCTCCCTCCGGTCTGCTCCTCAGTGCAGCCTCCGACTTTGGTGATGAGTGGCGCGATCCTGTTCTGATTCGTCTTGCTGAATCCGCTATCCGTGCCAAGCGTCCCGATATTGTGGATGCACAAGCCCTTGGTGGAATGGTCGGATTGATCGGCACAACATGGGGTGTACAGTACAGCCAAACCCTGAACTGGATAGCCATCATGTTGTGCAGAGATGAAATCCTCACTCGGCTGGAACTCCCCGGCCCAACATCCATCCTGCGGCTGCTGCTGGCTTCCGGCGGCTACAAAGACGCTGCCAACGAAATGATGCATCAAGCGCGGGTACTGTATCCGGGCGAAGCACAGGCCGATTATATAGCGATGGTGCAGCGCCTCTTTGCCGAGACTCCCATCCCCATCCAGCAAATGCCGAATGCCCTTAAAGCCTTGAACGAAGCCGGCGTGAAATCTCTGCCGCTGTTGATGGCCTACATTGGCATCTTGGAAGCCCATTCGTGGTCATCGGCGCTGGATCGTATTGCCCAGCAAGCCACAGTGATGCTGCTGGAAAATAGCGACATTGCCAAGGTCATTCCGGCCTCTGCCATGATTGCCCTGCTCAAATTCCACATTAGCCGCAAAGATGTTGACCAAACCATCCGCGTAGCCAGTGTCATGCCACAGGTTGCCATCCGTGAAGGCTCGCGCGGCATCAATCTCATCGGGCGTATGTATAAGCTGATGGATTGGGACGACAAAATTCGTATCGCCGCCTTGGAACTGCTGCGCCGCTATGTCCGCATCGCACCGGATGCCGACGCACGTAAAGCGGTCACGGCCTTTGGACGTGAATTCGGAGCAGGCATCCAACAGGTTACCGAAACCAGTTATGCCATGCGCCGCATGTTGGATAATCTTGACCTCGTGGAGTATGGCGACTTTCTACATGTAACGGCGGAGTTGCTGTACGATACTGCGCTGACTTATGCCGACAAGTCTAAAATCCCCAGCATAGGCGCATTAAGGAACAGCCTTGATAGTCTGGGCGGCAGCCTGAGCAGCAATGACCGCATCGTCCTCGCTAATGAACTGAACACGGTTGGCAAAAACCTATTGGAATTGGGCAAACCGTGGCAAGCCCGTGCCCGTGAACTCGACCAGCACATCGAAAATCTGTTGCAAGGTCGCCGAGACCCGACTTGTGCGCTAGATGTCTTCTGGATTGTTGCAGGTTATCTGGCACGGGGTAAACGTCAGCCACTCAAGATGCAGCGTATCCTCAGCCCGCATATTTTTGGTGAACGTACTGCGCCCCATGTGCTGGATGATACCCGTATCGTCAGCGCCGTACTGCAAAGCGCTCTAACAGCCTTCCCACCCAACCATAAAATCACGCTGAGTGCCGCGTCGATCCGTGAAGAAATGGACAGTTTATGGGGCGATATTGCACTGGACAAACAGCGCGAGATTGTACGCGAACTGACGACCGATTTACAGCGTGTGGGCGAACTCTGTTACCTGATTGCCGCGTCCGGTAATCCTAAAGCGATGGAAGACGGTAGTTTCGCCCGCAAGTTGGAAGACTCATCCCAGCAGCCCAAGAATACACTCGAAATGTACCGCTTCGTGGGCGGTTACTTCCGTGCGCGTTCCTAATCATTACCGAAAGAGTCTGGCTTGAATTTCGCGACCGACACCGCACTCGAATATGATCAGCAAACCTTCAAGAAGCTCGAACTCTCGCAGCAAATCATCCGACAAAAAACGTTTCAGGAGTGCATTTTCACCCAATGCACTCTGAACGAAGTATCATTCGACAACTGCAAATTTTTCAAATGTGTCTTCAAAGAATGTGACTTGAACTTGATGAAAGTCAAAAACTGTGTCTTCTCGGAAGTCACGTTTGAAAATACCAAAGTGATCGGGGTTAATTGGATGGAAGCCTTGTGGGGTAAAAACAACCTGCTCGGCTCGATTAACTTCACCGGCTGCACGTTGAATTATTCCACCTTCATCGGGCTGACACTGCGGAAAATGACTCTCACTAAATGTCTGGCAAAAGATGTGGATTTTGCAGAAGCCGATTTGACTCAAGCCAATTGTACTGGCACGGATTTCACCGACAGCCGCTTCAACCACACCAATCTGACGGAAGCCAATTTCACTGACGCAACCCACTATAATATCTCAGCCACCGATAACACGCTCAAGAAAACGCGCTTCTCGCTGCCCGAAGCCGTTTCTCTGCTCTACAGCCTCGACATCATTCTTAAAGACGAATAATCCTTACCAGCGTTCCCATGTATGCTGGTCAGTGCGTTCGCTTTCACGTTCGCCCTGTCGCGGATATTGGCGTTGAACTGCTTTCTCAGCGGCCTTAAGCGTATGATGGTCGCTTTCCTCATAACGAACATCGCGGGTAATCACACGCCGCTGTGCCGAAGCGAACAGCGTCACATCCGACTCAATCATACGACCGGGGAAAATAATCAGGCCTGAACCAATACGGCAGTTGTGTCCTACCGCGCTGCCCAATACCACCTGCCCCACATCCTCCAACTCACCGCGAATGTTAGAGGCTTTAATGGTACGTGGCACGACACCACCGCGCCCATCGGTTTCCCCGACAAGGTTGAAATCGGTGAAGGTATTGCCCGCGCCTACAAAACTATCGCGTCCGATAACGCACATTTGCAAACAGGTATTTTGGGCGATAATCGTGCCACTCATCAAGCTGGTCATGAATAGTGACGCACGAAACGGCAAGAAGCAGTTGTTGGCTACCGTACTGAGCATCAACTGGCAACCTTGCGATACCGTCACATCATCGCCTATCGTGCAGTTGTCGATAACCGCACCCGGCCCGATGTAGCAGCGTTCGCCAATGGTCGTCGGCCCGCTGATAATCGCCGATGGATCAATGATAGTATCTTTGCCTACTTTAACCGCTTCGGATGTGGTCAAAACTTGCTTCTGCTCAATAATCCCGCGCCACAGCAGTTTGAGTGACAAAAAGTTGTGGTGCTTAATCTGTTCTTCGAAACGATAGCCGCGTGTAAATACGCCGAAAATGACACTGGCGTAGAAAATATGTACCCAACTCTCAATCGAAAGCAGGCCATATTTCGGCAGATAATGCGTAAGTTCCTCGACCTTATCCTGCGCCATAAAATCTGGCACGCTGTAAAACCCACGAGGCTCGGATTCGCTGTCAATCGCAATCGGCACTATCTCTCTGGAATATCCCTTGGGGAAATACCACATATCGACCATCGCAATCGGTCGTCCAGATACGGCATCCGTCCCAACCGATTCAAACGAAGTAGAAAGCGGCAGTGTATAGGCGGTAAAGGCCTTTTCCTTTTCATCGGTGAAGATCGCAGCCTGACACGCCTTGCCAGAAGCCACTGCCCGATCAACGAACAGGCGCACAAATTCACTATCAAACCAAAGGCTGTCGCGGTAGACAAATGCCGGTTCATCTTCACGGATATTGTGCATCTGACCCGCAAGCTGGAACGAATCACCCAGCTTGATGCCGCCTGCAAATACCTGCGAGAATACTTCATCATGATGAAAGCTCAGTGTCGCTGTGCCGATGACCAATTTGCTGGCTGGCTCGTTAAAGGGCAGCACATGACGCGCGTCTTCGAGGATATAACGATACATGTTGGTGCCTCTGACCGTTAATAACGTTTAGCCGAAGTATAACATGATTTGAAGCTGCGAAAATGCAGACTGAGTGAGAGGGAAAAGATATGTGAAAAGCAAACGCTAAACGCCAACCGACTCTGACTATCCACTGTTCAAGAAGTCGCGTACCGTCTGGTGAAAACGTTCGGGGTTATCGAGCATCGGGAAGTGTCCCGCATCAGGGAACATCACAATTTTGCTGTGCGGTGCGTACTGCTTCAATACCTGCGCCTGATTAGGATTGACGATCAAATCTTTTTTACCATAAATGCCCAGCGTCGGAACTTTGACCTCACCCATACGCGGGCGTAAATCCGTCGTTCTGAGTGTGGCAATACTCTCAAAGAACGGCCCCATCGTCAGCTTGGAGAGATCAGAAGCGAACATCGTACCCAACGCCTTGCCATCTTTCGCCAGCAGATACGAATATCCGCGCAGCGACACCCTCAAACCAGACATAAACACATCAAATAACACAGGTGATGTTTCTGCCAAGTCCATCCAAGTGCGTCGACCTGCCAGCTTAATCAGCGGGCGCAGCGAACTGCCCACAATCGGTGAACCAATGACGATGACTTTGACGACTTTTTCGGGGTAACGGATCGCGGTGCCGAGGGATACAGTGCCGCCCATCGAATGTCCGACCAGCGGCGCTTTGACGATTCCCAGCCGATCCATAAATTGGTTGACGAGGAGAATGAAATTATCAACCGAGAAATCCACTGCCTGATCGCCCGACTCACCAAATCCCCAGAAGTCGATGGCGTAGGTGCGGAATTCTTTACCTAACTCTTCAATCGTTTTGCGCCAGAGTGACCATGAACCGAGCCACCCATGCAATAACAGAACCGGACGGCCTCGCCCGTAAGTTTCGTAGTGAACGACACCTTGCTCTGTTACCAGTAATGCCACAATGCTATAGTCCTTACATGTTCCAGCGCAAAGGCATTACTGCTGCCGATCCATTTCCTCCAAAATTGAGTAAAGCAGTTCCAGCAGTACGTTCTTGACACTCTCTTTGTCCTTCGCCACGCACGGCAGGAGCTTCACCCCTTCTTCGATACGCAGCGCAATTCGTAGATCGTCTGCCGCCCACGCATCGGGGTGATCTTGCTTATTCGCCGCCACAACATACGGTGTCGGTGCATAAGCGCGGAAGGTTTCGAGGATGCTCTTGGCCTCACGGAAAGTTTCCGGCTTGGCACTGTCTACCATCACCACAAAACCCAGCATACCCTCAGCCAAAATCTCCCACATGAAGTCGAACCGGCGCTGACCGGGTGTACCGAACAGGTACAGCACCAAGTCATCGTCCACCGTGATACGACCAAAGTCCATCGCCACCGTTGTTGCCGATTTGACTTCTAGTTCTGCCTTCGAAGTAATCGCCTGATCGGTCGAAACCACTTCGATTTCGCTGATTGAACGGATAAACTCGGTTTTACCGGCGCTAAACGGGCCTGTGATAACCATCTTTACAGTTTGCATAAGGTGCGCTCACTCTTCCCGGTATTGAACGTCCATCATGGACTAGCGATTG
>JBBQLX010000153.1:0-14289 GCA_038328375.1 Aggregatilineales bacterium
GCGGCAACATAGAGAGCTGATAGACCAGAAGAAAACAGGCGACTCGTTACTATGCGAGTCGTCTGTTTTGTTTGGGTGTGCGAGATTAGGTTTTCTTTGTTGTAGCGGGTAATGCTTTTTCAGGTTTGGGTTCGGTTTCCAATTTCAGGATGACAATACCTAATGGTGGGATGGTCAAATCAAGGCTGTGCTTCCATTCGCCCCAAGGTTCGGGCTTGCTTTGTATACCACCGTCATTGCCCATATTTGCGCCACCATAAACCGATGCATCACTATTGAGCAGTTCTTTATAGAAACCCTCCGCAGGTACTCCAACCCGGTAGCCATGACGCGGCACGGGTGTAAAGTTCATCGCCACCACCAAAAAGTTCGTCTTGTCTCGGGCAAAACGCATGTAACTAAAGGTGCTGTTATCGGCATCGTTGGCTTGAATCCATTGGAAGCCCGACCAATCAAGATCACGCTCGTACAGCGCGGGCTGGTCGGTATAGAAGTGGTTCAAATCGTGCATCCACTTGATCATCCCTTGATGAGTCGGCAGATCGAGCAGTTCCCAATCCAATCCGTGCGATTCGTCCCATTCGCGCCATTGTCCCCATTCTTGCCCCATGAAGTTCAGCTTCTTACCGCTGTGGGTGTATTGATAACCAAACAGCAAGCGCAACGTAGCGAACTTCTTCCACCAATCGCCAGAGGCTTTGGTCATCAACGAGCCTTTGAGATGCACGACCTCATCGTGGGAAAGCGCCAACACATAATTTTCATTGAAGGCGTAGAACATGCTGAAGGTGATTTTGGTGTGGTTAAAACGCCGGAAAATCGGGTCGAGCTTCATGTAATCGAGTGTGTCATGCATCCAACCCATATCCCACTTGAAGGTGAATCCCAAGCCGCCCATATAGACCGGACGTGAGACATTGACCCATGAGGTGCTTTCCTCGGCAATGGTCACCGCACCGGGACATTCGGCAGGGATAATGGTGTTGAACTCGCGGATGAACTCGACGGCTTCCAGATTTTCCGGCCCGCCGTATTTATTGGGAATCCACTGTCCCGGCTCACGCGAGAAATCGAGGCGTACCATGCTGGTGACCGCGTCTACCCGCAGCCCATCGCAGTGATAATGTTTGAGCCAGAATAGGGCGCTGCTAATCAGGAAGTTGCGGACTTCATTACGCCCATAATTGAAGATGAGTGTTCCCCAATCAGGGTGTTCACGCTGCATGGCGTTTTCGTGTTCGTAGAGATGTGTGCCATCAAAATAATTCAGGCCGTGACCATCTTTGGGGAAGTGTGCCGGAACCCAATCGAGAATCACGCCGATATTATTCTGGTGGCAGGTATCTACAAAGTACATGAAGTCTTTGGGCGACCCAAAGCGGCTGGTGGGCGCATAATAGCCGGTTACCAGATAACCCCACGATGCATCATCGGGATGTTCCAACAACCCCATCAATTCGATGTGGGTGTAGCCCATGTCTTTGACATAACCAACCAGCTCATCCGCCATTTCGCAGTAGGTCATGAAGCGGTTGCCTTCTTTACGCCGCCACGAACCGGGATGGACTTCATAGGTGGACATAGGCGATGTCAGTGGATCACGTTTGGCGCGACGTTCTAACCATGCGTCGTCGTGCCATTCGTAGCCGTTGATTTCGGCGACTACCGAGGCATTATGTGGGCGAACTTCGCTGTAAAAGGCATACGGATCAGACTTTTCGATTTGGAAGTTGTTGATACGGCTCTTGATGTGGTAACGGTAAATTGTGCCTTCGCCCAACCCCGGAATGAACAGTTCCCATATGCCGCTGTCTTTAACGGGCTGCATGGGATGGATTCGTGCATCCCAACTGTTGAAATCACCGGTCACACTGACGCGTAAGGCGTTGGGAGCCCATACGGTGAAGTTCACACCCGCCACACCTTCCAGTGTCATCAGATGTGCGCCGAACTTCTCATAACTATAAAGGTGCTTGCCCTCGCGCAGCAGGTAAATATCAAAATCCGTCAACTGCGAAGGGAAACTATACGGATCGCCAAAGGTTTCCTCCTGCCCATTGAAGGTGGTGGCCTCAAAGTGGTAGCTGCCCACAGGCCATTTGCCTTTGGCTGTGACTTCGAATAAGCCTTCTTCACGGATGCGAGTCATGCCGATTTTTTCTTTGTCCTTCTCGTGCACCAAGGAGAGGCTGGCGGCATTCGGGCGCATCACACGGATGGTGGTTTGCCCATTTGTTTCTTCATGCGGGCCGAGAAGGTCGCCCGGTTTACCATGATAACCATTGACCAGTGCATATATGGATTCGAGGGGTATTTCGGTTGGCATATGCTTCACCTCTACACGCGATTAATTACAGTAAGCGGTGCGTCTGATACTGATTGTAGAGGATGTTGTGGGTTTGGGCGAGGACACTTCGGCCTATTTGTGACATGCAATACAGGACTAACGTCCTAAGAAACTTTTTGAGGTTTTGTCCGTCGTTATGGTTAGTCGGGCGCAAAGTGCTTCAGTTAACCCTTACAGCCTACAGATATTTAAGTTGGATTTAAGGAAAGGTTGAAGCAGATTTTACGCAGGACATCCCGTTTTAGCGGACACTGTTTGAAGAAGACTTGTGTCAAAGAATTGGAGATCGACTCATGGCACCTATGGATCGCCCTAAACGTATGCTGGTTCGCACCACACTGGTAGCAGGCAGCACCGTCGCCACCTTGATCGGCGCACAAACCTTAATCACCGTTGACAGTCAGAACCCTGCTCTCAATACATCCACGACTGCAATCGAGGTGCAAGCTCAAAGCACAGTTATCCCGCAGATGGCGCAGCCCACCGCGACGCTGGTCGTTCGTGCCTTGCCTACCATTCAAATCGTGCATATCGCACCGAGCGTCACCATTGTGCGGCAGTCCGGGCAGGTTAGCAATGCCGCGGCACAGACAGTCGCAGCTCAGCCGACAACCTTAGCTGCTCAGACCGTGATACAACCGCCTGCGCCAGTGGAAGTTGCCGCACCTGCGCCCGTTGTTGTTCAGCAACAGTCTAACTCGCAAGCGAGCGTTGCCCAGCAAGCACCTGCCCCTAGAACGCACTCCAGCCGTTAAGGTCGGGGAGCATTTACAGATCGTTTTGTTTCATCAAGGTTTGATGTTGAAAGGGTTATTTTATGAAACGTTTGCTGCTTTTTGCGCTGACATGCGTGTTGGCGTTAACAGTTGTGCCTGCGCTGGCACAATCTCAGCCGAGTGATGTTATCTTGCTTGACGATGCTACACCGTCAGTCACGGCTAATGTTAGCCTGCCACAGGATGCGACGGGTGTTGTGTCGCTTAACTTAAACAACGCAATGGTCACAGTTACCGATAGCACCGGAAAAACCGTGTTTCAGGTCGCAGATGGACGAGTCCATACTCTGGAATTGAGTATCGTGCCTAATTCCGGCGCACAAACGATCAAGGTCGAACGCTTGCCCGGTGTGCTTCAAGCTGCTGTGACGATCATCGCTTTGCCTGAATTGACCAGCAGTGGAACGGCTCAATTTGTAGATACCTTGACATTGGCGCTCAATCAAGAACACGCGCTTAAATTAGATGCTGCCAATCCCGGCGGAACTGTCCAATTTAACATCCCTACGAACAGCACGGGCATCATGACCAGCACCTACTTCGGCGCAAATGTGACTTCTCAATTGGTGGATAACAATGGCTCTGTGCTTGCTACATCGTATGGCGGTGTCATTGACGGATTAAATATGGTTTTGGATGGTGGCATCTACGGCATGACACTGGTCGGTAACAACCTCACCAATACGATTACAGCCGGGGTACAGGTGATGCCTGTCGAGGCTTCTAGCCTTGTGTTGTTACAGTTGCCCGCAGCAACCGAAGCACCTGTAGTCGTGTCGGCAGCGACAGCACTCCCGCCCGCAGCGGTCGCTGTGGCTTGCAATGCTACGATTGCTGGCACATCCGTCAATCTACGCAGCGGCCCCGGAACAGGCTATAACGTACTCGGATACGGCTATCAAAACGAGAGTTATCCGGTTGGTGGTACCAACCCCGAACAGAACTGGGTTGTGGTGGGCTTACCTTCAGGTTCAGCATGGGTATCTAAGACTCTGGTGAACCTCGATGGCAGTTGTGATAATCTAGCGGTTTTTAATATTGCCCTCCGCAATGCTCAACAGGCCGAGATTGTGTTCCAATCCGATGATAATGGCGGATCACAATCGAATAACAATGCCTTCAACGGGAACAGTGGATCATCTCATGACGGTGAGCATGAAAGTCATGATGATGACGACGATTAACTCACCTGACTGCGACTTCATTATGTGCTGATTGTATTTTCAATAAATAAAGCACGGGCATTCACCCGAATGCCCGTGCGATCAGCAAATTTTCAAATGGACGGCAAGAATGCCGTCCCTACTTTGTTTATCCGCCGGATTATTGGACAATGGGTATGGTGTTGATGTCACCTTCGACCACGCGCACCCATGCCGCCGCGACCCATCCGGTTGTACCCTTCCAGATGACCTGATACCAATCGCTTAGTCGGGTACGCCCGATGACCGCGACCGCGCCGCCCCATGTTACGCGTCCGATTTGCGCCGAGCGAACATCCGGCTGCGCCCGCAGTTTGAGTGTTCCGACGGACTGCGCCACCACACCGGAAGCTGCCGCAGGATTGCCGCCCAACACAAAGTCACTGGTGACAGGCGCGTTAAACTCGTTGCTGTTGAAGTACAGATAGTAGCCGAGCGCCCATCCTTGCTTGCCGTTAAGTTGCAGCAGGAACCAGCGGGCATGTTCATCACGCCCGACGACTGCATAGGTCTGACCACGCAGAACACTGCCGATACGGTCAGCAAATGCTGACGGCCCACCGCGTACATTCAGGACTGGCGCACGAATGACGGTTGCGGTCAGCGCTCCACCAGGAATAGCGGGCAGGCCAGTGGGCGCGGGTGTAGCAGTCGGCCCAAGCGTGGGTGATGGGCCAGCCGTGACCACCGCACCAGTCAATCCCCATTGGAATTGCAGGATGGCTTGGTCGATGCCTTCAAAATATTCGACGGTTAGCGTGTGCGGACCTGCTGTTACAGACGAACTAAAGGTATCTTGGGTCAGTACGCGGCCTGTGAATTTATCCAACAGCAGCGCACCGTCAATGTAGACACGCATACCGTCATCGGAGGCAGCGGTGAAGGTGTAGGTTCCACCAACAAAGTTCTGCACCGAGGTGAACCGCGCCGAGAAGTTATCGGCTGGCATACCCGGCACAGGTACACCATTGATGACCGGAACACCTGTACCCCAGTTAAAGTTCAAACCTTGAATATTGCTGACCGGGACACCGGTTCCCGTCAAATTATTGCTGGGGAAAAATGTACCTGACCAGTTAGTGCCGAAGTCCTGTGCCTGAAGTAAACTGGCGGCAGAACTGAATACCAGTATCACTACCATCGTAATCAGACCAAAAATGGTCGCTCGTCTTTTATTCATTGATAACCCTCCGTACACGCGTCAACAGAAATCTGAGTCTGTTTTGTAGCCCATCCAATATGTCCTTAGTATAACCATAATCCGTATTCCGCGCAGATGACTTCGGTACATCCGTAGGGCAATCGCACAAGTCTCTCACACCCCAACATGAAAACAAATCGCCAAGAGCGCCAAGATTAGGCTTAAAGTTTGCTGTGAGCGGGAAGGCATTTACTATTGCTGTTTGCCGCATAGTGTAGAATGATAGCGCATCTTGTTGAAACGCTTTATTGAGGGAAGTAGCGATATGCATACGCTGCGTGAGCCGCAAGCCAGCCGCACCGTGAATCCGAATCTGACTTTGAGTGTCATTATTCCGTGCTATAACGAAGTCCATTCCATTGAAGAAGTATTGGGTCGGGTGGAAGACGTGGGAATCGCCAATGAAATCGTCATCGTAGATGATGGGTCTACCGATGGCACACGCGACATTCTGGCACGTATCGAAGGTGAGAAACGGCCTAATGTGCGTATCCTGTATCATGACCATAATCAGGGCAAAGGCGCTGCCATTGTCACCGGATTTGGCGCTGCAACCAGCGATGTGTTTTTGATTCAAGACGCGGATTTTGAATATGACCCGCGTGAATATCCGACGCTGCTCAAACCGATTGAAGAGGGTATCGCAACGGTGGTTTACGGCTCCCGTTTTCTCGGTGGTCCGCGCAAAGCCATGAACTTTTGGAATATGGTGGCGAATCGTGGGCTAACACTGGCGACCAATATTCTTTACAACGCCATCCTCAGCGATATGGAAACCTGTTACAAGGTTTTTCGTGCCGAAGTGGTGCAGGACATGCGGATACGCTCACGGCGTTTTGATTTCGAGCCAGAGATTACGGCGAAGGTGCTGAAGAAGCGCATCCGTATTTATGAAGTGCCGATTTCCTATAATGGACGTGAGTGGGACGAGGGCAAAAAGATCAAATGGACAGATGCACCGATTGCCCTGTGGACACTATTTAAGTATCGTTTCGTTGATTAACGAAGTTTATGTTGCGCATTCCAAGTTGAAATGGAGATGTTTTAATGACGGTTGATCCCCAAATAACCCCCGAAATCATCCGTGAATTTGTCATTGCTTCCCATTTCAATTTGAACAAAGTGCAATCCATGCTGGCTGAAAAACCTGCGTTGTTGACAGTGCGACATCAGTGGGGCGAAAATGATTTCGAGGATGGTTTAGGCGCGGCTTCGCATGTGGGCAACCGTCCGATTGCTGAGTTTTTTCTAGAGCAAGGTGTGCCACTCTCGATCTTTGCAGCGGCGATGCTGGGGCGCACTTCGGATGTGGCGGCCTTCATCCAAGCTGATCCTACGCAAGCCAACGCTCACGGCGCACATGGTATTCCTATTCTTTTTCACGCGGCTCTCAGTGGTGATACGGCTTTAACCACACTGCTGCTGGATGCGGGTTGCAACGAAGGTTATGACAGTGCGATACATGCTGCTATCATGTATGATCATGCGGATATGGTCACTTGGGTGTTGCAACACGGTGCAAGTAACTTACAACTATTGAATTATGAAGGCAAAACACCGCTTCAAAAAGCGATTGAACTCGACCAACCGGTGATTGTTAATCTCCTTCGCGCTCATGGAGCCGTGGAGTAAATTCATCATTTAGGTGAAAGAACCTCTACATTCCTGATTGCACTACGAGGCAAACGACGATGTCAAATACTCAGGCCGAACGCGCTGTTAACCAGCTTTACGAAAGTGATACCCTTCGCAGCGAACTGCGTGATGAAGAAGCCAGCCTCTTACTCGGTTGGGGAGAAGCCCACATCACCGAACTGGCGCAGCGCGATTTGCCCGACAGCGAATTTGATCAATTGACCGAGGGTTTGCGTTCGCTGTTGGTGGCGATTAATGTTTGTGTGGGCAAGCGCAAAACTTCCCCTAGCCAACACTTGTCAATGATGGCGACCATCAGCAGTACCGCCGAAGCAGCGGGATTTACGTTACCTCCAGATGAGCAAACGAGCTTTTTACGGCATCAAGCAGGGTTAGCCAATCAAGATGCGATCAGCGAACTTTTGGGGTTGTTGAAACCCGCTGAAATATCACAGCCACCCTCGGAGACGATTGGGGAAGCTGTTGCCGAATTGGTTCCGCCTGAACCTGCTCCGATTGTTCCACAAGCGCCCGCCGAAGTTCCTGAATGGGTTCCGTCTGAACCCACACCGATTGTTACACAATCGTCAGCCGAAGCTCCTGAATGGGTTCCATCTGAACCTATTCCGGTTGTTACACAATCGTCAGCCGAAGCTCCTGAATGGGTTCCATCTGAACCTATTCCAGTTGTTACCGAAAATACTGAGCCGCCACAGCCGACACAACTTCCCGAACAACCACCGCAATCACCAGAGGAGGGCTAGCATGGCCTTTTATCAACAACCGTATCGCACGGTGACCACTTTACGTACTGGTTTGAGTATTCTGCTATTGGCTGTGGTCTTGGGTTCTTGCGATGCTGCTGTACCGACGAGTCAACCGCCCACGCAGCAGGCCAGTTTGCCGACACAACCTTTAACACTGCCGGAACTTCCCACTCTCGCTCCTGCGACGACCATAGTGCTGCCTCCCCAGCCATCGACCATCCCAGAACTACCGACGCTTGCTCCTGCGACGACTATAGTGCTGCCTAACAAGCCTTCCACTGTTCCTGAGCTACCAACGCTGATTCCGACCGTCATGTTGCAACCGACCAGCACATCGCTTCCGGTAGGACGTACACCGTTAGAGCAGGGTTTCGGCGCACAAAAAGGTTTCTGGCAGGTGTTTTATACTAAGCCAACGGGCAGTAGTAACCGCGCCCTTTATGTGGGCGGCATTGATTACCAGCTTGCAGATGCCATCAATCAGGTGCAGCGCACATTAGATATTGCGGCCTTCGAGTTTAATGATCCGGTGATTACGGCGGCGGTATTGGCAGCCAAGCAGCGTGGTGTTGTGGTGCGGATGGTGGTGGATGATGTCAACGGCCTCCAAAGCAAAGATACGACGCTGGGGCAGCTTACGGCGGTTGATATTCCGATTGTTGACGACAAGCGTGGTGCGCTGATGCACAACAAGTTCATGATTATGGACAGCACTATGGTTTGGACAGGTTCGTATAACTACACCATCAACGACACCTACCGCAATAACAACAATCTGTTGTCGTTCCGGTCGCAGAAAATCGTGCAAGATTTCCAGAATGAATTCAACAAGATGTTCGAACAGAAAAAGTTCGGTGGTGCAAAACCTTCCAATACACCTTTTGCCAGCTTTAGTCAGGATGGTACACCGATCCAAGTGTTGTTCGCGCCGGAAGATCGGGTTGTCGCGGCCTTGGCGGTTACGTTGAGTGGGGCGACCCAATCTATTCGCTTCATGGCCTTCTCGTTTACGTTGGATGATATTGCAGGTGTGATGCAGCTTAAAGCCCAGCAGGGCGTGAACATTAAGGGCATCTTCGAGACAACGGGCAGCGAGACTCAGTACAGCGAACTCACGCCGTTATTCTGCTCCGGTTTAGAAGTGAAGCAGGACGGCAACCCGTATGTACTGCATCACAAAGTGTTTATCATTGACGATAAAACGGTGGTGGTAGGCTCATTCAACTTCTCGACCAGCGCACGGGATGAGAACGACGAAAACATGCTGATTATCACTGATCCTGATCTGGCTTTGCAGTACATCGAAGAGTTCAACCGCCGCTGGGCAGAGGCCAAGCAGCCAACTAAGATCAAATGTAGTTAATCCGATTGATTGACAGGTAACTATTTCGTGCAAACACCATTGGTTGATAACGGCTGGGTCATGCGCCAAACGTGGAGCAAACTGCTGTTCGCGCATTGGCCTGTTCAGCCAGAGGTGCTGCGCCCTTTCATACCAGCGGGATTAATGGTCGATACCTTTGAGGGAATGGCGTGGGTGGGTGTTGTCCCTTTTTATATGAGCAACGTGCGTTTTCGGTATGCACCTCCCTTCCCTACGACGACCGAGTTTTGTGAGTTGAACGTCCGCACCTATGTGATGCCCAAAGGCGGCAAACCCGGTGTGTGGTTTTTCAGCTTGGATGCTTCCAGCATTTTAGCTGTCACCGGGGCGCGTGTGGCGTTTCACCTGCCTTATTACAATGCGGTTATGCGCTTGACCACGACCGCTAACGAAGTCCATTATTTCTCTCACCGTAACCATCGCGGCGCACAGACCGGCGAATTTGAGGGGCATTATCAACCGATAGGCGAGGTCTACCGATCACAAGCCGGAACACTCGATCATTGGTTAACCGAGCGTTACTGTTTGTTCGCGGCGGACAGTCGCCAAAATATCTATCAGGGTGATATTGTCCATGAACCGTGGCCGCTGCAACCCGCCCGCGCCGATTTACCTCTGAATACGATGGCACAAGCATCAGGCATCCCCCTGCCAGATACCGAACCGATTTTACATTACGCTGAACATTTAGATGTGCGGGCGTGGTATCTGAGACGTATTTCAGTTTCCTAACTTCTCTAGATAAAACCCGAACCTAGTTTACGAAAAATTCACAAAGAGATGACATCATTTCATGCATAATGATGATAGAAACTTTGTAATAAAGTGATTGAGGGATTCATGATGCCCGAACGCGACAGTCAGCTTCCCGTTGTGCCACCTTTTTCTATGCAAGAACCTGTTTCCCAAGTGGAAGTTGAGCCTAAATCATGGCATGGCTTTTCCGAACCGGGATTGCTCATTCGCCATTTGGAAGAACTCTCTCTAAACGCACTGCCCGCGCTACAAACCAGTTACCTCGACGGTTGGGTGATTCGCTTTGCAGATGGTTACACCAAACGCGCCAACTCGGTTAACCCACTCTATACATCTGCCACCAGCATTGATAGCAAAATCAGCTACTGCGAGTCGATGTATGCTGTCCGTAAGCAGCCGACAGTTTACAAAATGACTTCTTTAGCCGAGCCGCGTGAATTGGACAAGCAACTCGCTGAGCGCGGTTACCGCGAAGAACCGGGTGCGAGTGTTCAACTGGTAGCACTCAATAGTCTGGAAGTACCTAATCAAGGACGTGTCACTTTAGTGGCTGATGCCAACGAACAATGGCTGAGTGCGTATTTCCGTCTGAATAATGTGCAAGAACGGTATATGCCTGTCATGCGCCACATGATGCAGCATATCGCGCCCCAAAAGTGTTTCGCGGCGGTTTACATCGAAGGGCAAATCGCGGCAGTCGGATTAGGGGTCTTGGATCGCGGTTTCTTAGGCTTATTTGATATTGTGACCGAGCCGTCGATGCGCCAAAAAGGTTATGGTCACCAGTTGATGTTGTATCTGCTTAATTGGGGCAAAGCCAACGGTGCAGATTTTGCTTATTTGCAGGTGATGATGAGCAACAGCCCCGCGCTTTATCTGTACGAAAAGTTGGGTTTCCACGAAGTCTATCAGTATTGGTATCGGGTGAAGTGGTAAAGAAAAGCGAACCCCCACCTTAGTCCTTCATCAGCTATGGTCGCAGGCTCCCCCGCTGATAGCCCGCAAGCGAGGGAGGAAACCAATGCAAAATCGAAATTGATTTATACCAGCGCGTCGCTTATGACTTTACCTTCCCACAGCGGCGGGATTTCCAAGCCCATGAGATGGGCGAGTGTCACAGGCGTATCAAGGATGCTGACGGGCGATTGAATTTGATAGCCCTGTTTGATGGGTGAACCGTTGAGAATCCAAGGGATGGTCATATCTTCGGGCATATCCGTGCCGTGATCGGTTTTGTGTCCACCATGGTCAGCCTGCACAAATATCGTGTACTGGTCGCGGATTCCTGCCGCTTCCAAGCGATCCAACACTATACCAATGGCTGAGTCGTTGGTTTCAATCGCCGCGATTTGCTCCGGTGACATCCAGCCAAACATATGCCCGTTGATGTCCACATCGCCCAAGTACAAAAAGCAGTAATCCGGCTTCTCATTTGCCAGATAGTCGGCGGCGAGTTTGGCAATATCGGTGTCATTGTCCAAACCATAGTCGGCATTACGGCAGTACGTGATTTTCAAGCTGCCGGGGTTCGCCAAATCGCGCAGTTGTTCCCAACTCGAAAACATGCAGGTGTGTTTGTTAGCGAGTGCTGCGATGTCGATCAAACTGGGGAAAGCCCGTGCTGATTCACGGAACACATTGTCAGCGCCGACACCATGCTTGGAGGGTGGCACGCTGCGGAACATCGAGTTATGGGTAGGCAGTGTCATGCTGGGCATGACCGTTTGTGCCTTCCAAGTATAGGCTCCACTTTGCCATAATTGGTCAAGGTTGGGTGTTTTGGCTTGTAATAGGGCATCGGGACGGCAGCCATCAACAGTAATTTGCAATATTTTTGTGGTCATAATAATCCTGTCGTAAGAGTTGATTCGTTTGCTAAGATAGTCCCTGTAGATTAACACTCGCTTATGCGGGCGTAAAGTCTGTTCGGTAATTGGTGGACTCTTTTCTAAAGCGCATACAATAAATCATCCGTAATTATTCATCGACTGGACAATCACCTATGAAACAGGTTTGTATTTTCTGTGGTTCGTATCAGGGTACACAGCCTATGTATATGACGGCGGCTCACGCGATGGGTATGGGATTGGCACAGCGTGGTTTAGGCTTGGTTTACGGCGGTGGACGGGTAGGATTGATGAGCGCGGTGGCGGACGGCACACTAGCTGGCGGTGGTAAAGCTGTGGGGGTTATCCCGCAGTCACTTGTAGACCGTGAACTCGCACATCCGAATCTCAGCGAAATCCATGTGGTGACTTCTATGCACACACGCAAAGCGATGATGGCTGAGATTTCCGATGCTTTTATCGCGATGCCCGGTGGCTTCGGTACGTTGGATGAACTGTTTGAGATTATCACATGGGCGCAATTGGGCTTTCACCACAAACCGATTGCGCTGCTGAACATCGGTGGTTACTTCGACCCGCTGCTGACCTTTATCGACCATATGGCGACAGAGGGTTTTATTAAGCCGAAAGATCGCGAGGCAGTGCTGGTCAAAAATGAAGTCGATGAACTGTTGGATACGCTGCTGACTTATCAGCCGCCGCAGCTTGAGAAGTGGATCAAGAAGTCGGAAGAATTGTAGTCGTTGTACAATTTCATTAATGGAAAGTGCCTATCGAGGGAGAATACTGAACGATTGAATTTGCCGCCCGACCAAAGGCAGATATTATGTAGGTCTAAGGTTCAGTACAGGCGGACGGCATGTAGGTCGTCCCTACACAAGAGTTCTGCTCGTAGGGACACGATATACCGCGTCCGGTATTTAAAGAATACTGAGCCATTTTTCAACAGCTAATAGAAATCGAGCATATCAACATGAATGAAGCACCCCGTGGCTTTCGTATTCACCGTGAAGGTTACTCAACACTGAGTAAATTGGCGGTTGTATTGGCGGCTGTTTGCGGCTTGTCTTATCTGCTGCTTCCCGGCAAAGTGGCGCGATATATAGTGGGTGTATCGGTGCTAATCTTCGGCTTCTTCACCCAATTTTTCCGCAATCCAGTTCGTATCACGCCGAACATCTCATCTGCGGTTATCGCTCCGGCGGACGGCACGATTGTTGCCATCGAACCGACCGAGGAAACCGAATACTTCCACGATACCCGCCTCAAAATTTCAATTTACATGTCGGCATTCAACGTTCATGTCAACCGCGCACCCATCACTGGAAAAGTGATTTATGACCGCTATCATCCCGGCGAGTATCTGGTAGCCTTCCACCCCAAAGCCTCTGAATTGAATGAGCGCAACACGGTTGTGCTGGAAAACGTCAGCGGTCAGCAAATTCTGGTGCGCCAGATTGCGGGTTTGCTGGCGCGGCGCATCCGATACTTTCTGCAACCAGAGCAGCAAGTCCAAGCAGGTGATGAGTTAGGTTTTATCAAGTTCGGTTCGCGCTGTGATGTTTTCCTGCCATTGGATGCTCAGGTGAAGGTTTATCTCGATCAGAAGGTGACAGGCGGCGAAACCATTCTGGCTGATTTAGCTGATAACCAATCGTCAACGGCCTAGAATGAGGTTACTCATATGTCGATGAAGGTCTCAATTAAACTCATAGCCGATTACCCGCAGCTTATGTCAACGGTCGGTGAAATCTGGTGGAGGGAATGGGGACATCCAGCGAAACCGGATCGGCTTGATGGGTGGATCAACGTCACGATTGAATTGTTGGAAATATCATAATAAGACTTGGCTCAAAATGGACTTATTTTCGGCAGCTCATCACTCGTATCAAACCCACCTTAAAACAAAACAGGCAAACCAAGTGGTCTGCCTGTTTTTGTTTAATGCCTAAATCGCCCGCAAATTAGCCCGGTGTACAAGCTAAGCCTTCATTACAAGCGGTACTATCGCCATTCGAGTCGAGGCTGAAGTTGCCCGCCGCTAAACAGGCCGCCGCTTGTGAACAGGTCAACTGAGCGCAGGTAAACGCCAGCGATGGACATACAGCGGCTGCAACCGGTGTGACGAAAGTGGTCGTGGTACCGGGCGGTGGTGGTGGGTTGACAATCAGTTGCTTCGTCACCGGATCAAAACCCAAACCGGGGTTGACGATAGTGAGTCCTGCCACGTTTGTGATGAGCAGTGCAAAGTCGCTGTTCAGGGCTTCGGTACGGTTGTCTTGTTCATCAGCAACCACCAGTAGATAGCGTCCGGTTACGGTGATGTTAATCGGCCCGACAGTGATTATTTGCTCTTGCAACAGGTTGCGTCCCA
>JBBQLX010000154.1:0-14035 GCA_038328375.1 Aggregatilineales bacterium
CCCCACATCAGCAACGTTCGCAGGCTCACTCTGCTGATAGCCAAAACACAGGGAGGGCTTTAGATGCCGGACACGGCGTGCCGTGTCCCTACAAAAAATGCGTTTGGTTGAAGGATGAAATGGTTTCCAGTATGTGAAAAATCACCTTCAATTTTAGAACATTTGCACCAGATTGTAAAGCGATTTCCGTTTGAATCCTCAAACCGGAGAGTCAACATTTGAGGGAGGTTTCGATTGCCAAAAGTGTTTTTAAATACAGGCGAGCGATAAGTATTGAATTAGGTTAAAATTTATTGTCACATATATGAGCTATACTAATCACCAGAAAATTTTACAACTCTAAGGGAGGATCATTCATGATAAAATTTAGCATTCTTTACCCCAATGTTAAAGACGGTCGCTTCGACATGGATTACTATCTCAATAAGCATATGCCGATGGCAATTAATCTATTGAGTACCCATCCGGGATATAAAGGTGTATCGGTCGAGCGTGGCCTAGTCGTTAACGCCTCCGATGCGCCACCCACTTATATCGTTATGTGTCATTTCTTGTTTAATTCGTTCGAGGATTTTAGGGCAGCCTTCGATCCTCACGCTGTAGTGTTTGGCGAGGATGTACCCAAATACACCGACATCAAATCGACGGTTCAGTTCAGTGAAGTCGCCCTTTCCGGGTAAGGCTAAGTTATGAACAATCTATTTTAAGTTTGCCATTCGGTGATTACCTTAGAAGATTTGTTTACTTCCCGCTAATCAACCCATAGAGCATATCTGCTGCCAGCTTATTGGCCTCGATGCTGGGATGCGAGTCAAAACGATTCACCAGCAAGTCCATTGTGGGCTTGCCGTCGAGTACAGTGCTGATGTCCGCGATCTGGACATTGGGTTTGTCTTTGAAGAAATCACGGACGCGCTGGAGGGCAGGTTGGGACTCTTTGATGGCTGCGAGTTGAGGCCACAGTAGCACAATCAACTTGGCATCGTGATCCACTGTCCACTGATAAAACTTTTGCAGGTTGCCCGCTTGCTCGTTCCAAACCTTATCATCCAAATGGGCGCGGATGAGCGTGTCGGTGAAGTTGGTGTTCTTCTGTGGCGAGGTGAATTGAGCGATATTGTAGTAGACATAGTTCGGCACAAAGAAGTTCAGCACAAACCAGCCCATTGGCGTGTTCAAGTCCTGGAAGGCGAACACATTATTGGGATTCGTGTCTGGAGTACGGAACAAGATGTAATCCACATCGTTCAGGTAATAGGACAGCACTACAGTCTGTGGTAAGCGCGGCTTGATATTGTCGTAATACGCGCCAAGATAGCCAACTTCGGCATCCGTATCCCAACCGGATTGGGCGATGGTATTCACATCGTAGTTATCGCCCAGTTCCTTTTCCAACACCTGCGGGAATGTATCGTCAATATTGCTGATGCCGTGTCCGGCGGTGAACGAGTCGCCCACAATCGCAATCCGTGTCATACCGGGAGCGTCGGGCTTCGGCTCATGATCTCGATAACCGAGCGAATTCTTGTAGGGATAATAAAAGTTCTGATACCACCAGTAATTCATCGCAGTAAAACCGTAGCCGTCGGTGGTGATGTAGAAAATTCGTAGGTAAGCTTCCGCGCCCCAGAAAATGAGGAGAATGGTGGTCAACGTGACCAATACACCTGTCCACTTGCTGCCTCCGAGCCGTGATCCCATTGCGCGGACGGTTGCCACATCAAAGTCATAACCGATGAGGAAAATGAACAACCAAGTGATGCTGCACAGGTAGCAGAACTCAACCATTGTCAGGCCACGTCCATTGGTTGGTTGTTCTTTATACACCCACCAACCGACTGCCAATGTCAGATATAGCAGAATCGTGAACCAGTAAATCAACGGATGCGCCCGCAACCATCGCAATGGTGCGCGCAATAGGGCAGGGCGAATAGTTGTAAATACCGTGAGTAAGGTGACGATGATAATGATCGCCAACGCTGGAAAAATCCAAAATGTCGGTGAAAGGACACTTTGGGTCTGGTCATTATTGGTAACGGTGGCAGTCACAGCAGGTGAGGCCATAAGACCAAACACGACTGCTCCAATTGCCAGTAATACCCAAATGATTTTCAAGAAGCGTGAGTTCATTTATGCTCTCTAGTTTATCTCTTGGTCGTTGATTGCGGAAACGGCATGCCGTGTCCCTACTTTTTAGGTGTTGTCTTTGGCGCAGCGGAAGCCCACGAACCAATCGCGATAATCCGCGCCGCCTTTGAAGCGTGCTGTCATCCCCGCGCCGAAGTCGATGTAATTATGTACACCACCACGATAGACGCGCTCGGCAGTCGTATCGCTCAAATCTTCGCGACCATCTTTAGCATCATATGGATAACGCTTGTAGGCGCTGCTGACCCATTCCCAAACGTTGCCGGACATATCCAACGCGCCAACCCATGACGCGCCTGCGGGTTTGCTGCCGACATCAGCGGTTTGATTGTTGGAGTTCTGGTCGAACACCAAAAAGTCTCCCGCGAGATCATTACCCCACGGGTACATCAAGTTATCCAGCCCACGTCCGGCATATTCCCATTCGGCCTCGGTGGGTAAGCGTCCACCGCGCTTAACACAATAATCGCGGGCTTCTGACCACAGCAAATTCTCACGCGGTTGATTATCACCCGTGAAGTTGCCGTGATCGCCATACTGCTTATTGGTCACTTCAGTTTTGTCGATCCAATAAGGTTTATCAAAGCACACTTGGGTGGCAGGCCGTTCGTCGCGGCGGCCTTTGTCGCTGCCCATTGTGAAACAGCCCGCTGGCACTTCGACCATCATCACACCGTTAAAATCCTGCTCGACAGGTTTCCAATCAGCATTTTTGGTAATCGGTGCTGATGTCGGTGGGATAGGGGTAGCGGTTGGTGTTGCAGGAGTGGGACTGCAAGCACCTAATATAATGAATAGAAAGGTGATTAAAAAAGCGCTAGATTGACGACTCTTGACTTTTAACTTATCGCTTGTCACTTGCAATTGATAACTCTTATCACTACAGACTCTGGACGACCGACTGCTATAATACCGCACGAGTTTCAGGTTGGATATAAGGAAACCACAGCCCATGCTCCGACGATGTTTGCTCACACTAACAATCTTTTTCTTCACAGGGATAGCAGTTGCTCAAGAAGGGGGAAATGCCTCACCCGGCGGGGCAGCGGAAGCAACACCAAATACAGCGCCGCTTCCAGCAGGCATTCCTGATCCAGCAGGTTTTCAATGGTCGTTGGTTGCCGATGGATTCGACAGTCCCATTGGTGTTGTCTCCGCCAACGATGGCTCCGGGCGTGAATTCGCATGGGAACAAAGCGGCAAAATCTGGATCATCAAAGATGGCGAGGTTGGCTTTGAGCCATTCCTTGATATTGGCACACTGCTGCCACCGACTGTTTTACAGGGTGGCTATACCGAGCAGGGTTTATTGGGGTTAGCTTTCGATCCACAGTACAAAGATAACGGTGTATTCTTCATCCACTACAGTGATGTGCGCGGTAATACAACGATTGCTCGTTATAAAGTCAGCAGCGACCCTGAAAAAGCGGATCCCACCAGTGCACGAATTATCCTGTCCGTAAACCAGCCTTTTCCCGACCATAACGGCGGTCAAATCGCTTTCGGCCCCGATGGTTATCTCTACATTGGCTTGGGTGATGGCGGCAACCCGGATGATCCGCTGCGCAACGGGCAAAATATGGATACCTTGCTCGGCAAAATTTTGCGTATCGACAGCAACGGTACACCCTACAAAGTTCCTGAAGACAATCCGTTTGTGAATCAATCGGGTGCGAAACCGGAAATTTGGGCGACTGGCTTACGCAATCCGTGGCGCTTCAGCTTTGATAAGCAAACAGGTGATCTGTATATCGGCGATGTCGGACAGTGGGCTTATGAAGAGATCGACTTCCAACCCGCTGGTCAAGGTGGACAAAATTATGGCTGGAGTGCTTACCAAGGGATGCATCCCCACATCAAACAGACCATTCCTGTCGATGAAAGCAAACTAACCCTGCCCATTTTAGAATACCCTCACACGGATGGCTGTTCGGTCACGGGCGGTTATGTCTATCGCGGTACTGTGCTGCCGGCCATGAACGGGATTTATCTGTATGGCGATTATTGTGCTGGTCGCATCTGGGCGGCTATTCATAACACGGATGGCACATGGCAAAGTTACCTGTGGATGCAAACTTCACATGTCATCACCTCGTTTGGGCAGGACGACTCCGGCGAAATCTATCTTGTCGATTACAAAGGTGGTATCTACAAACTCGCTGCGGCGGGGTAGAACTTAACAAATTCATAGGGCGCATATACATGATGCGCCCTCGTCAAATCTTGCATTACGCACTCGCCATCCATGCACTGAGCTTCTCCGCATACTCGTCCGGTGCTTCCAACGGCAGCCAATGACTATAATCCTTGAAATGATAAACCTGTTTCGCCCCGAATGTATCCGCGAAAGTCGATGATGCAAACGGGTCTTTGTCACCCCACAAGACCATCGACGGCTTTTGCTGCATCAATGCTTTCGACTTCTCGTCCCAACCGATGAAATCCCGTTCAGGATTGCGTTCGCGGTACATCCTCAAAATGGTCTTACGCACTTTGGACGAACCGAATCCAAGCGGATAGGACTCATCAACATAAGAAGAGGGTAGGGCAGGCGCAACTTGCTTCAAGGTTTGTTTCAACATCGACTTGGGGGTGGCGATCAACAATTCGCCCAGCACTGGAACGCGGTACAGCTTGGCGAACCCGTGCCAATGATAACTGCGGTCAAAAGCACTGTTGCTGACCACCACACCGCGCACTCGCTCTGGATACTTCACCAAAAAAGCCTGCGCGTAATGCGTACCAAAATCTTGACTCAAGAGATAAACTGGCTCACGGACACCCAATTTATCCAGTAGTTCATTCATCAAGTTGGCATAGTTATCCAGTGACAGAACGAAGTCATCCGGCAGCGTCGAGCGACCAAAACCCGGTAAATCAGGCACAATCGCACGGATTTTATCCTTCAGCCGTTCGATAACTGGCTCCCACATCGTGCCTGTGTCTGGCGATCCATGCATCATGACCATCGGCACACCGTGCCCGACATCCTTTACAAAGACCTGTACCCCCTGAATTGTCAGCGTTTGCTCCATCATTTCCCTCGTGTTATAATATGAATGCGAATTCACATTCGTGTTTTATAGTGATATTCTATGCTAGAATAAAGGCTTGTCAAGAGGGATGATGCCAAACAAACCGATGCTCACTCAACCCAAGCAAAAACGCAGCCGTGAACGTGTCGAGGCTATTCTCAACGCCGCCTCAGAGTTATTTGCTGAAGTCGGATACGAATCCGCAACAATTATTGAGATCGCTGCACGTTCCAATACCTCGGTCGGCTCGATGTACCAGTTCTTCGCCAACAAAGAGGCGATTCTATTTGCCATTGTTGAGCGTTATGTCGCTGCCGCCAGCGTGACCTTCGCCAACATGGAAGTTGAAGCTTTTCCTGAGATGACGCTCGAACAGAGTATCAAGGCGATCATCGTGCCGTTGAAAGCTTTCATCAAAGACAATCGCGACTTTAAAGTGATCTTTGCCACCTCACGCGGGCCAGCCTTTTTGGAGGCGACTATTCGCGCAATGGACGAGGGGATGCTGGCTCGTACTGATGTGGCGCTGGCACAGGCTCGTCCCAACATCAGTGCCGCTGAACGCCGCAAATACAGCCTCGTTTGTATGGTCATCATGAAGGCCATGCTAGGTATGACGACCACCAACACCGAACTGTCTTTCGATGAAATTTTCGAAGAGATGGAAGCGGTTTATTTACGTTATCTTCTGCCAGTTATGGGAGAATGAGCGCGGATAAATGAGTCTCTTTCCCTTTTTTGCCACACTGGATTATCATAAGGCACTCTGAATAAACGTCACTCGCCATCCGTATTCATGACGATTGGCGACTGTAGACTGGCAACTGCATAATGAAACTCTCTATCGTCATTCCCGCCCGCAACGAAGAAGGCAATATCGGTAAAACGCTCCATCTGCTCACGGAACATTTGGACAGCGCTGGTGTGACCAACTTCGAAATTTTGGTGGTGGATGATGGCAGTAAAGACCGTACCAACGAAATTGTGCAGGCCGAAAACGCCCGTGATCCGCGTATCCGTGTGATCCGCAACACCGGACGCAATGGCTTTGGTAGGGCTGTCGGATTTGGACTGAACCACTTTACGGGCGATGCAGTCATTATCTATATGGCAGATGCCTCCGACGCACCCGAAGATGTGGTGCGTTATTACTACATTCTGCGTGATGAAGCCGACTGCGCCTTTGGCTCACGTTTCCTGCACGAGTCTAAAATTTATGACTATCCAAGTTTCAAGTTGGTCATCAACCGCATCGCCAATTTCGCCATTCGCACCATGTTCAGCCTGCGTTACAACGATGTGACCAACGCCTTCAAAGGTTATCGCCGCCATGTCATTGAAGGCTGCCGCCCGTTTGTCTCGCCACATTTCAACCTGACCATCGAAATTCCGTTGAAGGCCATCGTGCGCGGATATACTTATAAAACACTGCCAATCACATGGCGCAATCGTGATGTTGGTGAATCGGCGCTCAAGTTGAAAGAGCAGGGCAGTCGTTATCTCTACACCTTGCTCACGGTTTGGTTTGAATATCTCCTCGTCAGCCACGATACTCGACGCACCGACAGTGGCGAATTTGTGCCTTGGCGCGCTGAGGATGCACCGTCTGAGACCGCCCCTTCACACGAAAAATAACTATCTTGGAGTCAGATACGCGAGCATAAACGGCAATACTTCATCACTTACACCACAAGGATAGGCTCGAACTGACTGTGAGACACCCATGAGTTTTTTGACTCGCCTCAATAATCTACTAACGCGTACTGGAAATGTAACCGGAGACGCAAAAACAGAACCTGATGAAAATGAGGTGCTTGCGCTCACAGAAACGCTCCACAGCAAAATGATCGCAGTCCTAAATGATTTGCCAGAGATTCAGCAAGCCGATTTTGACTTTGAAGCTTTAAAGACCCAGTTACTCCTGCCCATCGCGCACTACCTGACCCAACAAGAGACACGCAGGGAAGCAAACACGCCCTTTTTAAAACCGTTGTTTATTTCGGGTGTACCGGGAATCGGCAAAACCACACTGCTGATGGTTTTGGATGAGGTACTCTACCCATTGAATGCTAGCTGCCGTGATCTGGTCGTCGCAGGGAAGATCACAGGTTATTTTGCCCATAAGACCATTTTGAACGTCACACCGTTGCAATTATTCGGGAAATCAACCGGCATGTTGAGTGTGCGCGACTGGAATAATATCCTCAGACACTGGACATTCGATGAAACAACAGCCGATGCCAATGAAGGGGCGCTTAGTGATTTCATAGCGCGACTACGAGGCCGAGTCGTGTTTATGGATGAGGCCGAATTGGAAGGCTATGTTTATATCAGCGAATTGCTGGCACAGCATAAGATTCAGGTCGTCCTCACCAGCAACCTTGCCCAAACCCAGATTCACCTCGCCCCGTATCATGTCCAACTGGTCTCATTGGAGGGTTCTGATCATCGCTACGGAGACATTGCGAAGGTGTGTTTACCAGATCAACCGCATGAATTATTTGACCGATTTGCGGATCATTTCGTTGTCAGGCAGGCATTGACTGTCGAGAGTGCAGTCGTTGATGGCATCAACCTCACCTATTTGAATTGGGGCAACCTCGAACGACAGCCGTTGATGAAAGATGATTTTTCCCGCCTGTTTGTAGACCAAAAAACCCAAGCGGTACTGCTCGATGGGGTTCCGTTTTTCGCGGCGATTCCTGCCTCGTCCATCGACTTGAGCTTCTTGGGTTATCTCGCAAGGTTTGTCAACTTTGTGGATGCCATTCATGATTCTGGATTGTCACTGCTTATTCGTGGAACCCAGCCGAACGTCTTGGATGCCCAAACAGCGGGAAAACATTTAGATGCCGCCTTGGCTGCCTACGATCAACGTGTGGAAGGTCATTACGGGCAGGTTGCACGGATTGAATGGGTGCGCTGTCTATCTCGTCTACAATCCCGCGAGGCCATCAACGCGCAGACGAAGGTGTTATCGGGTGTTTTGCCTCAATCAATGTAAGACTATAATGAAAAATATTTATCGGTAGCGTGTTGCAGGGGAGAAATAATATGGCAGTCGGTTTAATCTTTTTGCTTTTCATGTTTCTTTTCAACCCCACCTTTGGCATCTTGCTTTTGTTTGTGGGCTTATTCGGCTTTGGCCTATTTTCCTTTAACATACCCAACCAATCTTGATGTTCCGGCTGGGCGTTCGCAAACTCCTACTGGTGTAATATAAAGTTATACCTTGATGAGGTCAGTATTAGCGGTTTACAATGGTTCAAAAGAGTTCTTGAGGTTATTGTGAACTACAACGAACTAGCTCCCGATCAACTGGTTGATCTGCTTGCGGATAAAACGCAGCGTAATGCGGTGATTGTTGCGCTTATCGGCGGCATCACAGCGACCGAACTGCGCCATGTCGTAGTCAATGATGAGTCTAAACGGGCTTTAATTAGAGGGCTGAAACATCCTAATAGCAAAGTGCGCTGGTGGTGTATTCAATTGATGGATCATATCGCCGATGAGAGTTATGTGACATCATTGATGGAGGCTGCTCATACTGACCCGACACCCAAGAATCGCCGCCATGCCATTCACGCTGCTACCTGCGAAGTCTGCAAACCTAATCGTCAACGGCTGAATATTGATGTGCGTTCGGAACTTGTCGCCATTGCTCAAACGGATAATGACTTATCCGTTCGTGAAACCGCTTTGCACGAACTGGCTGAAATCACCAGTTGGAGTAGTGGTGCGGGGTAGATGTTGATCTACTCCACACTTTGCACCTTCAAAATCAAATGTGTTGCTGTGGCGAGGTAGATCGCTTTGGTTCACAACCTTATCGTTCATAAGAACCCCTTTTAATTTCGGTCGTGATTGTATTACTCACCTTACGCTCAAACGAGCTGTATCAAAGGTTTGTGCAAACTCATTGAGTGCGGATCGAATTTGGGGCAAGGTTTGAACCCTTTTACCTGCTAAATGATTGGCGATTTCAACCGCAATTTGAAGGACTTCGATGTAAAGACCCGCATTCACGCGTAACAGTGACGTTTCATAGATTTTGAGGTCGGCTTGTCCACTTCCCCAGACGAAAATGCCACAAATTGCAATCTCGGTCGCAGGGATCACAACATTGATGCCCACAGAATCACGAAATTCTTCAACATCAGGGGATTGTGTGAGTACCAATTGCAATTCCAGATTGGCATTCTGCTCTCTCAAACCGAGTGCGATGAGGATCAAGTTGTCAATTTCTTCTCGGTTTTCCCCGGTCGGAACCGTTTCTAAGACTCCCCCGTAGACAGTAACGGTGTAATCCTGTCCTTTTATCGCCCACGTTGGCAATATCTGCTGTTCGGTCAAAAGATCTAAAGCAGCCGTTCTTTGGGTGGGTTTAACAACCAGATTATGGTCATCATCAACCGCGAGAATCACATAATGATGGGTCATATTAGCCTACTTTATCCTCACTGAATTAAGCCCACATCTGCCCGCTTCGCCGCAGCCAATCCACAACTGATTGCGTAATCGCTTGCGGTTCTCCCGCCTTTAGAAAATGGTCGGTCACGCAGGCAATAGTGATAATCGGATCCCACTCGTTCACACTATCCACGTTCACGATACTCCCGATGCGCTTAAACAAGGGTGCGCTGTGTTTGATGGTTTCAACAGCTTCCCGATCTTCGACCAACTGGAAAACAGGTTCTTCATCATCGACTTGTGAGTAGCTCACAAATAATTCGCGTATGGTGTTCATCTCGCTTCCTATTTCTTTCGGGGTTGATTATAAGCCGCTGGAGATAAATTGTGGAATGGATGCAACGGTTGAGTGTTGGAAATTCCGAACGCATTGACGGTATTTGATCTACCTGTTATCTTTACGCCATACTATATAAAGAAAGTAAATCGCTATGGCGACTGCAACAGAAACCCGACCACGTCCTTACGGCCTGAGTGCATTGCCCAAACTGGCATCGAACCCACCCGGCTTCTTCCTCGAAACCTTGAAAGAACGTGGAGACTTGGTCGAGATCAATCTTGGGTCGGCTAAACTCCTGCTGGTACATCATCCCGATGGTGTACGTCACGTCATGCAAGACCACGCCCGCAACTACGGCAAAGGTTCGATGTGGGTCGCCATCCGTAAAATGGTCGGTAACGGTTTGCTTGGCAGTGAAGGTGATGTTTGGTTACGTCAACGTCGTTTGATGCAGCCCGCTTTTCACCGTCAACGTCTCGGTGGACTCGCCACCAGCATGACCGGAACCATCGCCGAAATGCTCGATAGTTGGACGGAACTCGCCGCAAAAGGGCAGCCTTTGGATGTCACCCGCGCTCAATCCGAACTCACCATGCAGCTTATCGTCCGCACCATGTTTGGCTCTGGACTTGATCCCGCTGAAACACGCGAGATCGGAGAAGCCTTTGGCACGGCACTCAAGCTGATGAACACCCGCATGTGGACATCTTTCCTCCCGATTTCTATCCCACTCCCCGGTGATGCTAAATTCCGAGAGTCGATTGAAAAGGTAAACCGTTTCGTCTATCGCTTGATCGCCGAGCGTCGTAATTTGCTTACCCAACCCGATGATTTACTTGGGATGCTCCTCGAAATTCGTGACGAGGAAACTGGCGAAGGCATGACTGATCAACAGGTGCGCGACGAAGTTTTCACCGTGTTCCTTGCGGGTCATGAAACCACCGCGACTGTAATGGTATGGGTTTGGTATGTCTTGGATAAATATCCCGAAATCGAGCGTAAACTTCACGCTGAATTGGATCGCGTTTTAGCCGGACGTTTGCCCTCGATGGCAACTTTGCCCAAGCTGACTTACACCAAGATGCTCATCGAAGAAACCATGCGCTATTATCCGCCGTCGTGGATGATTCCGCGCTCGGTCGAAGCGGATGATGTGATTAATGGATTACCCGTCAAAAAAGGCACAACGGTTCTGATCAGCCCGTATGTGGTTCATCGTCATCCTGACTTTTGGGAAAATCCCGAAACCTTTGACCCTGAACGTTTCCATCCAGATCGGGTTGTGCCACGCCAAGCCTATATTCCCTTTGGCAGCGGACCGCGTCTATGCATTGGCAACAGTTTTGCTATGATGGAGATGCAGCTTATTCTGGCGATGACCGCGCAGGCTTTCCGCTTGCGCCTCTTACCGGGTATCCATATCAAGCCGACAACCATGCCAACACTGCGCCCCAATAAGGCTTTAATGATGACACTGGAAACCCGTACCAAACCCGTTTCCAGCGCAACATGGCGCATCGCCACCGAAACCGGCGAGTATGCGATTGTTCCGGCGGAAGAATCAACAGGTGATCGTGGCTAAACGCATTCTGATAACAGGCGGCGCGGGATTTATTGGCGGACACATCGCAGAACTGCTGCTCTCACGCGGACATCAAGTCGTCGCAATCGATAATCTAGCGACAGGCAAGCGCGAAAATCTACCGTCTAATGCTGAACTCGTCACAGGTGATGTGACTGATTTAGAGTTGCTCGATACCATTTTTGCAGGTGGCATTGATGCGGTGATGCACATCGCGGGGCAGGCTTCCATCAGCTTGTCCTTTAGTAATCCCGCCGCTGACCTGAACACCAATACGCTCGGTACGATTCGGGTTCTGCAAGCCTGCCTCAAGTACAAAGTACCGCGTTTGTTATTCGCCAGTTCTATGACCATCTACGGCGCAAATCCGGTCACACCCACGCCCGAAGCCGCGCCTGCCGATCCCATTTCCTACTACGCTATCACCAAGTATGCCGCCGAGCGTTACGTCCACGCCACCGCCCAGCGACCTGATTTGGATTTCCCCTTTAACGTGACATCGTTCCGTATGTTCAATGTTTATGGGCCACGTCAAAGTCTCACCAATTCTTATCAAGGGGTGTTTGCGATTTTCGTGGGCAATGTGCTGCGCGGCGAACCGATTCGTATCTACTCCGATGGCGAACAAGCGCGTGATTTCGTTCATGTTACTGATGTGGCTCGTGCGTGGGTCGATGCGCTGGATAATCCTACCAGCTATGGGCAAATTATCAACCTCGGCACAGGCCAACCCACTTCGGTCAACGCATTGGCTGACTTGGTGCTAGCGGCTTTTGGTCATACGCGCGACACTTATCCTATCGAGTATCGCACGGCTCAAGCGGGTGATATGCGGGTTTCAGCCGCCGACATCAATCGCGCACATGAATTGCTCGGCTGGTCGCCACAAGTTGCCATCAATGATGGCATGGCTGAGACTATCGCGTGGGCGCGTCACATCGAATAGCAAGCAAGAGGATAGCAAATGGCAAAATTCTTCGAAACCATCAGCCCGACCATCCAAGAATTCATCCAAGCACAGCACATGTTTTTCGTCGCCAGTGCGCCGCTTGATGGCTCCGGTCATGTCAATATGTCGCCCAAAGGTCATGACTCCTTTCGCATTTTGTCTGAAACGCAAGTGGCCTATATGGACTTAACAGGCAGCGGCAACGAAACCTCGGCTCATGTCGCCGAGTCTGGAAACGGACGCATCACCATTATGTTCTGTGCCTTCGATGGCCCACCGAACATTGTGCGCCTCTTTGGGAAAGGTCGCGTTGTCTTACCCATCGACTCTGAATGGGAAGGCTTAATCGCCCATTTCACACCCCAGCTTGGCACACGCCAAATCATTGTCGTGGATTTGCATATGGTGCAAACATCCTGCGGTTATGCAGTTCCATTTATGGATTATGTGGGCGAGCGCGACACATTAGACCGTTGGGCCGAAGCCAAAGGTGAAGAGGGCATCCTCGAATATCGCCGCGAGAAAAATAGCCTCAGCATCGACAAAATGCCTACGCCGATTGGTCAATGCTTCGAGAACTCCAATTAAAAAGGTGTAGAGTTTTCTACACCTTCAATCGTATTCTTCAAATCAGCGGCTTATTGACCTTGAACGAATTCACTCTCTGTAGGTGTTCCGGCGGGGCAGCCTGTCCAAATGATGACCTTCACCTTTTTCTCGACATCCGGCCCGACATTCAGTTGATATTCCCCGCTGGTCAACTTATACAATGAAAATTCATAGTAGGTCGCAATCAGTGTATTTGTTTCGGGAAAATCAGGCAGCTTAGCGAGTGTCTTAGAAGTGACATACAAGGCCTTACGTGGCTTGGCAGTCTTGCGGTCGATCCCCAACACTTCAATGTTGCAGGTGCCATTCTTCTGGAGTTTGGTATAAAGGGCATAATCACCCTGACAATTCACGCTGGTGTTTGTCGGGCAAACACAGGGTCGGCAGGCAAGCGCCACTTCTTGGGGCAGTGCAGTCAAGAAGAGTGTAATCGCCGAAATGAGCACGACTGAAACCGAAACCAATTTACGCAGCAGCATTTTTATTCCCCGATCAATTTTACGTAATGTATACCCCGAATAATATCTGAACCACCTTTTGAATGCCAGAGACAGTGCCAAACATTAAAGTATTAATGGCAGATGAGAATGAATTGACAAACTAATATACTTAGTTTAAATTCTAATTAAATTAGCAAAGAAAACAGGAAAATCATGACAACACAATTTCTCAAAACGACTGAAGGAACAATCGCTTACGATGATCAAGGCAGTGGGCAGCTTGTAATCTGCGTTCCTAGCATGGGTGATTTGCGCCAAGAATATCGTTTGCTCAGTCCACATCTCGTAGCGGCTGGTTATCGAGTGGTAACAATGGATGTGCGGGGGCATGGTGAAAGTAGTATTGGTTGGTCAGATTACGGAATGGTTTCAATCGGCAAGGATATTCTGGCTTTGATCAACCATCTCGATGTCGGACGCGTCATTGTTGCCGGGGCATCCATTTCAGCAGGCGCAGCAGTT
>JBBQLX010000155.1:0-13964 GCA_038328375.1 Aggregatilineales bacterium
AGTCGTGCGTAGTTGCAGCGACAGCATCCGTCCCAGACCTTCCGCATCGGCTTGCAAATCGCTGCCTGCCTTACCAATGGTGATAAACACCTCAAACGGATTCCCCAGATCATCGCTGTTCATCGTGATGAAAGCCGTACCAAACGGTGTCTTACGGCTGACCGTCACACCGGAAAGGCGCTTCGGACGCGGATAAACGCGATGCGGTGTCGCCACCTGCTCAACAGGCTTCTCGACAATCACCTTGACCGTTTCCTTCTCCTCGCCCTTCATCTTGGACATTTCGCTCTCGGCGCGTTCATCGCCCTTGAGCATCAATACCTGTTCGTCACGGCTGCCATCGCGGTAAATCGTTCCGCCCTTGCAACCCATATCATACATATACAGGTACAAATCGCTCACCTGCTCAACCGTGTATTCATTCGGCACGTTACAGGTCTTGCTGATGCTGCTGTCTACCCAACGCTGAATCGCCGCTTGCACTTTGATATGATCTTCGGGTGACAAGTCCATCGCTGTCACGAAGTAATCTGGCAATTGGGTTTCGCCGGGATGCGCTTCAAACCATTCCTTCGCCAGCGGCACTTGTTCTTCGTGCAACCCCAAACGGCTCTTACGGTAATAGACCCACGAGAAGAACGGCTCAATACCCGTTGATGTGTTGACCATCGTTCCCGTTGTACCCGTTGGCGCTTGCGTCGTCAGCGTCACATTGCGGATACCGTGCTTGCGTACTTTATCCTGAATATCCTTTGGCATCGACTGCATGTAACCACTCTTCAAAAACGGCTCGGCCTTGAACTGTGGGAACGCGCCCTTCTCCTGCGCCAGTTCCACCGACGTTTCGTAGATTGACCGCGCCAAGAAACCATACAACTTGTCAATGAAAGCTACCGACTCATCGCTGCCGTAGCGAATTTGCAACTTAACCATCAGTTCAGCCAAGCCCATGTTGTTCAAACCAACACGACGCTCGCCAAGCTGCTGCTTCTTGTTCTCATCAAAGAAATAAGGTGTGCTGTCGATGACGTTATCAAGGAAGCGTGTCGAATAACGTGCTGTCTTGTCCAGATCATCCCAGTTCACATCATGCGTTTTTTCGTCGTAAAACTTCGCCAAATTGATCGCGCCAAGGTTACAAACGCCAAAAGCTGGAAGGCCCTGCTCCCCGCATGGATTAGTACAAATGATCGGTGCGAAGTACTGGCTGTTCGACATCTTGTTATAACGTTCATTGAAGAACACACCCGGTTCAGCACTCGCCCACGCGCTTTCAATGATCGCATTCCAAATTTCGCGGGCTTTCACCGTCTTGTATTTGATTACTTCGTGTCCGGCTTCAGCCCACTTATCAATATCGCCGTCCCAGAGTTCATCATATTTGGGGTCAGTGCTGTCGGGAAACTTCAAATCCCAATCTGCGTCCGCCTTGACCGCTTCCATCAGCTTGTCACTCACACCCACGCTGATGTTAGCATTGGTCACTTGCCCCGCTTTGCGCTTGCTATTGATGAAGTCAAACACATCAGGATGCCAATCATTGAGGATCAACATCAAAGCGCCACGACGGGAATTCGACGTGTAAACACCTGACCCACTTAACAAATGAACATCTTCAACTTCAAAATCGTATACATCGGAATCGCCTAGCAATTCAATTGACTGAATACGATCAGGAATCGTATGCAGCAAATCATTCAGTTCTTCAGCAGTTTCCACTTGACCATCTGCCGTCAATCGCTCACCAATACGGTTCAATTGCCCGAAAGAAATCCGCTCGGATACGCCATCATAAATACGCTGCCGATATTTCGCACGCGCACCAAGTCCTGTCCATACTTCAGATGGATAAGTGTTATACATCTCCCGTGTGCCGTTATACTCAGAAGCCTTCAAAGTAGGTATAGAGTCAGCAAATCGTTGCTTAAATTCTCCTCCAATGACCGTCAAGCGGTAGATCGTGCGCCATCCTTGCTCGGATCGGTCTGTTTCACCAATACGCGAGACAATCCCATTCAAAGCCAGCAGTTGCTGTACGCCTTGCAACATCAGGCGGCTAACACTGTCGATACCGTAACCACCCTTCCGTCCTCTATTGCAACCGTCTGCATCAAAGTAACCAGCAATAAATGCGTTCGAAACAGTTGAAGGTGAACGGAAAATCGCTTCGGGAACACGAATATCCTCGGCCTTTGCCTTAAGTAAGCCGTTCTGGATAAGCCATTCAATCATCATCCGGGAATAAAATGAGACTTCTTTGAGCGCACCATCACCCTGTCGAACATGACTCTGAAGACCAAACTGCTGCTCAATAATAGAAATCAAACGTTCGCGAATAGCCGGATGTGCATCGGCTGTAGCCAGCTTAATGCCCTTGGGTTCGCTCCAATTGACTTTCTTGCCCCACTGAACATAGCCATCGCCATGCATATAACCAATCAGATAAGCAAGGTCTTCATTCAAAGTTTCAGGCAACCGAACATTCTCGTTCAAGGTAGTACTCATGATCGAGCGTTCGTATTGAACGGGTTTCAATGGTGCATAATCCCCATCAACCCCTTCGCCCAGCAACAGCAGAATTTCATCACCTTCGACCAGATACTTGAGCGGCATGGTCGTGATTTTGCCATCCATGAGGACTGCTACTTTGTGATCGGCTGTAATTTTCACTTTGTAACCACGTTTGGTAGTCACTTCGTACAGAGGTTTTACGCCGTTGCGAAAACGTGCAGTGATACGGCGTAGTCCTTTATGCGTTTGGGCATGGATAACTTCACCATTTTCAATGCGATCAGCCAGTTCCCGTGCGGGGATCAGGCCTAAATCTGTGGCAATACGTTCATCTGGCCCGAAGCATCCGCCCTGCTCAATCAGGCCAGTAACGAAGCTGTAGAGCGCTCCCCATGAGACCGCACCACTCGAACGCCCATTCACGCCCTTCACGTACCAATGACGCGGACGGAGTGATGAAATATTGATGCCCACGCCGCCGCCGCGTGACATAATTTCGGTCATCTGCCGCAGCGTTTCAATAATGCCGCCGCGTGAATCTTTCGGTGAAGGTATTACATAGCAATTTGAAACCACTACACCTGCCGAAATGAACGAGTGATCTTCAGCCACTTCAATATCCATCACAACGCCGCTGTAATCTTCAACAGCGATTTCGTCAATTCGTATCCATTTCAAACCATCATGCTCGAAATAATATTTCAGGTCTGTTTCATGCTCAGGCGCGGCAACACCGAAGAAGCGCTCAAACAACGGCGCACATTCATTCGAAGTTGCTTGAACACGGAAAGCAGGGACACGCCCCAAACGATGAGTGTTTTCACGAATGGAAAACAGGTATCCTAAACGCAATAGCAATTGGTGAACTTGTATTGTCAATGCACGGTTAGACAGAACAATCCCAAGTTTATTGCCTGAAACATATCCATCAGCGCTAAATAAACCACGCAGCAAATCGAGAGTCAGTTCATCAGACAAATGCATTAGGGGTTCGGGAATACGTTTGCCGTAACTGTAAACTCCTAAAAATGCCTTAAAGAACTGACCAATAGGCATTGAATTCACCCACAAGTCATACCAACGCTCAGTACTGCTCATTTTAAGCGAGGCTTCTATGCCAAATTTCGCCTCAATAATGCGGCTGATTTCTTCTGCCTCAGCTTTTTCATCTAAGGCAAAAACAATTTTGATACCTGAAGGAATATCAGTACCAGTTCGATGTGTGATACAGCCATCGCCTAACCATCGACCAAACACATAGGCTAACTCAGCGTCAAGAATAAGCTGATTATTGACGCTGAAATGGGTTCCCCAATCCTTAACGTATCCGTGCGAACCTCGCGTTGTTGCTTTACTGAGTTGTCCGTCATCTACATCGTAACCACTGATATAATCACTAATGAAAATTGGTTCTTCTGGACAGATTTCATTGTTATAAGCAACAGCGACATAGTCACCAGCCTTGACCTCTTTTGCCGGAATCCAACTGGGTTGCTGTTGCAACTTCAAACCATCACGAGATTTATGTTTTACATTCACCCATTCTGAGCGAATAATATAAATTTTATGGTCGCCGGTTACACGTAAATCATCGTAGCCAACTTTTTTAGGACGAATGATGTATAAGTCTTCTTCTGTTTCACGTTCAAATTTATGCAATACAGGGCGCAGACGATTACGATGTGTCACAACCATGTCGCCAACTTTGACATCAGCTATCGGCTTATAGCCGGTAGCAGTCAACAATTCCTGCTCTGGTGGCATACAATTGTAGTAAGTAAGCGCTTGATCCGTGCCAGCCGCCGTCAAAATACGCCCTGCCGGAACAAATTTCCAATCATCCAACATCCAACGGAAGCGCTCTGTCCACTGTTTCCGCAGTTTGCCGTTCTTTTCCACCGCCGCAATACCTGCCGCCACCCGATCCATCATTTGACCGGGATCGGTTTCCAGCGGCTTATCAACCTGTTCAATATCACGCTCGGTGATGTCCCCATCAAGGAGTTGAACAGTCACTTTAGGCAGATTTATCGCGCTTATCGTGCCGATTTCGCGCTGCCCGGTTTTAGAATCGACCACCACAATGACGGTATCGCCCACCGCTAAAGTCGAGCGTGTCATGTCCTTTTGGGCATAACGGTCGAGGAATATCTTGTATCCTAGTTCGTGCAATGCATTTCTTTCGGCTGCCTTGGTTTGAACCATACTTGTTACGTCCTTCCCCTCATAAATAAAATAACGAAGTAGTAGCCTCAATAGAGATAGATAACCCCCATTAAAAAGTTTAGATGGGGGTCAGGGAGTAATGCAAAATTATGCTGCTATTTTGACCATATGTTCTCTAATTTATCATGGTCGAAGCGCTCTTGTCCACTAACATTTGGGGGTGTTTTGGTTAGAAAACAGTTTGTATGTGATTGTTTATTTCCCACTAAATGCCAGCAATTCCCACATTATTGTTTGAGAATTGTTATGACATGAAAAGTTTACCCTTAAACCAATCTTAAACTCATGAACCACAACACCAAAGGTCAAAAATCATGCTACGCTAATAGGGTGAACGCTCTCAAGAGCGGACGCTTTTGAATCCGGTTTCATTACCAGTCGCTGTGGTCAATCATCTATATGAAGCGTTCTTTTACTGTTGAAATTCTGCTCATTACGGTTATTGGATTAATCTATTTCGCGTTTCACGCTGTGCCAGCTAAATCAGTAGATTATTCACTCCCGACACTTGATCTTCGTCCCATTGCCAATTTATTGCTCGATCCTAGCATACGACCCACTGGAATCGAGCATGAACGGTTGGCAGGTGTCATTCTGCCCATTCAAATTGGGTTGCAGCGCTACGGACACATCCCCTTCTGGAATTCCTATCTGAGCAATGGCGTTCCGCTTATCAATAACGCCTTTAGTTATCTCTTTAATCCCTTCCACAGCCTGCCTGTTCTGATCTTAGGCGGCGTTACAGGCAGCAAAGTTGCCACAATTATTGCTCTACTTATCGCCGGTTACAGCATGTGGACATTCGGGCTGGCAATCGGACTTGGAGCAGTTGCTCGTGTCACGGTTGGACTGCTCTACATGCTCAACGGCAGCATCGCTGCCAAGTTCGGTGCAGGTCATTTTCAATTGGCGTGCAGTTTAGCGTGGCCTCCACTGGTGCTAGCAACGTTATGGTGGACGTTACACTCTTCCAAACGCCGAGCGCCAATCGCAGTTGGCATCAGCTTCGCGTTGTTGCTTTATGCAGGTAATATTTACTATGTGCTGCACACGGGAATTTGCTGCCTAGTCATCGTCGCTTTACATCTGATCGAGCGGCATCAAGATCGCTGGCATTTTAGGGGTGACCGGCTTCGCCGGGCCATCATAGCAGGTCTTTTCGCCTTTGGATTATCCGCGCTTCAATTCTTTCCAGTGTGGCAAGTACGGGATTTCATTATTCATGGGCAGCAAGATATTACCGCCAATGGAGGCCTAGTAAATAATTACGATCTTGTACAAACAGTAAAAAACCTCACTCAGCCGTGGCAAGACTGGCAACCCCAGTCCCAACCAATGATCGACTCAGTCGATTATGCCTATGTCGGCAATATGGTCGTTGTCCTAATCTTGCTAGTATTCGCTCTATATCTTGTTAAACGCCTCTTCCACAGAAAACAAAATGTCCATGAGAAGAAATATATAATCGCTATTTGTGCCTCCATCCTCCTCGCCATAATGATGATGGTTTGGGCGGGTGGACAACTGCAACCCATCCCGTGGCTATACGCTCATATGCCTCTATTGGGGCAATTCCGCTACATCGGACGCGCTTTAAGTATAGCTGCCCTATGGTGGATTTTATTGGCGGGCATTAGCTTAGATATACTCTGGAACTGGATATGCCAATATGCAACCGAGCATATTGTGTTCAAACGTACATCCCGGCGGTGGCTCATAGTTGTGTACATTTTAGTCACCTTAGCTTGGCTGTTTATGTTTATCTACAGTGCTTCATTAACGCCCGACCGTATCGCAATGGTTATGCGGAACATAAGCTGGTGGATATTACTGGACGCTTTTCGTTTTCACACATTGCCTGATGCTCTAGGGGTGCTAATCCAACTTCTAATAGCGGTAACCGTTATTGATGCATTGATTCTTCTCGGACAACATCTTATCACGGTCTTTCGTCACAAACAAAAATTTTCAGCGACATCGTTCATAATGCCCTATTTTCAAACAGCGTTGCTATTCGGAATCGCCTTTGGTGTAATCAATGTCATGACTACGAATACATCGGTATTCCAATTTTCAGCCGGGAACGTCACATTTGATGGAATCTACAACGACATCCGCCGCCTAGATACAACGCCACCTTTTCCTACCGTCAATATACCCTTTTCACCTTATAGCTTTGGATCTTATGAACATGAAATCCGTAACTGGCCATTGGATGAAGGCTGGCTGCCCGCTGCACCCATCAAACCAACCCTAAGGATGACTCCCCTGTCTAATATCCCACGCTGGCTCATTACAGGGCGAACGATAGATGGAAAGGTTTATGATGCACGTATGCAGACGTTTATTGAATCCGCTGGCTACGAACTACGTGATTGTTATATTTCCGGTGACACCATCATGCTTGCTGAAAACTGTTCAATTCGCAAAATAGGTTTCAACCTCTATGAATACCCACAAGCGCTGCCTTACGCTTTCATCGTTGCTGAACCTATCCTTACCAACAACGCTGCAAATCTCCACGCGGATCAAGTCAAACCGGCTGATGTACTGCTCTACCAGCAAGACAACATCGTCATCCACACAGCAGCCACATGGCCGGATTACGATAAACACTATTTGGTCGTACAGGAAGCCAGTTTCCCCGGTTGGCAGGTCACTGTAGATGGTGTTGCCATACAGCCAATGACCGTTCCAACAAGATTTTTCGGTGAACAACCTATCGGACTCATCGCTATTCCTCTTGCAGAAGGCGATCATACTTATGCACTGCGTTTTGACCCACCCGGATTTTCAACAGGCATACTCGTGTTCTTCGGTACGCTCATCGCCATAGTTGCTTACCTCAAATTAGCCCGAAAACAAAAATCCCCTGCTTGAGCAAGGGATTTTATTCGTTCTAAGAGGGGTTTGATTACTTGCGCTTACGCAAGAACGTCGGAATATCAATATCTTCTTCGTCATACACGCGCGGAGCATCCTGCATCGGCGGTTGTTGAGCCGGACGCGGTTGCGGCGGAGCATAGGGTTGTTCTGGCGGCAGATTAGTGGGCTGCTGCGTTGCTGCCTGACGTGGCATTTGCTGTTGTTGAGGTTGTTGCACCGGACGCGCCACAGGCTGACGGGGTGCCAACTGTGCTTCCATCTTACGCTGCGCCCGACTTTGTTCGAACCCCGTCGCGATAACCGTAATCCGCAGTTCGTCGCCCATATTCTCGTCGATCTGAGCGCCGAAAATGAGGTTGACTTCGGGATGTGCGCTTTCCTTGATGATCGCCGCCGCTTCGTTCACTTCGAACAGGCTCAGGTTCGGGCCGCCCGTGATGTTGAACAAAATGCCGCGTGCGCCATCAATCGTCACATCCAGCAAACCGCTGCTAATGGCGGACTCGGCTGCCTTACGCGCACGGTCATCACCATTCGCCTTACCGACTGCCATCAAAGCCGCGCCACCTTCGCTCATAATGGTGCGAACGTCGGCGAAGTCGAGGTTAATCAGCGCTGGAACGGTAATCAGTTCCGAGATACCTTGGATACCTTGGCGCAGCACATCATCAGCTAGCGAGAAAGCCTGTTGTAAGCTGGCACGTTTGTCTGCAATTTGCAGCAGGCGGTCATTCGGGATAACAATCAGCGTATCGACTTGGCTCTTGAGAGCCTCGATACCCTGTTCAGCCGATTGCTGGCGGCGTGTGCCTTCAAAACTGAAAGGCCGTGTCACCACACCAATCGTCAGTGCGCCGAGTTCCTTAGCGATTTGCGCCACAACCGGAGATGCACCTGTGCCTGTACCGCCGCCCATGCCGCAGGCGATGAAGATCATGTCCGCGCCGCGCAGCACTTCGTACAATTCGTCGGAGCTTTCTTCAGCCGCTTTCCGACCGATTTCGGGGTTACCACCTGCACCTAACCCGCGCGTCAGCTTATCGCCGATTCGCACACGCGTCTTGGCCTTTGCCAGCATCAACGCCTGATTGTCGGTGTTGATGGAGATAAACTCAACGCCGCCAAGACCTTCATTAATCATGCGGTTGACGGCATTTCCCCCGCCGCCGCCAACACCAATCACTTTAATTTGCGCGAAATTTTCGCCGGGTGTCAACATATCCATGTGGTGCAAGCCTCCTCAAAAGGCAATTCTCTAATTCACTTAATATCTTGTATTGTACTTAGAACTACAAACTTGGCAAATCCTCTAGGTAACAAGTCCTAGTTTTTACCCACTTTAAGTGTCACTGTCCGGCAGCAAGCGCTTGAACACACCGCCCAACGCCTTTGCTAAGCCGCCACCGGGCATAGGTTTGTTAGGCGTATTCATAACACGCGGCGCACCGGAGTCCATGCTCAAGCCCATTCGCAGCAGCCCAACACTCGTGCTGTAAGCCGGATCACGCAGCGCATCTGCCATTCCAGTGAGGCGTTCGGGCTTGGCAATCCGCACCGGAAAACCCATCTCACGCGCCGCCACATCTTTGAGTCCTGCCAGTTGGGCGCATCCACCGGTAATCACCGCACCGGCACGAAGCATCCCGTCATAACCGGAGCGTTTGATTTCTTTCTTTACCAACATGAACAACTCGGAAACACGCGCCTCGATAATTTCAGCCACCGCGCTCCGATCAACCTCAATCGGCATTCCCTCGCCAAACGGTTCAATCAAGAATGTTTCCAGTGGATCAACATCCTTCAACATCGCGTGACCGTGATGAATTTTGACCGCCTCAGCCACATCAAAGGACACATTCAACCCGTAAGTCAGGTCGTTAGTGATCAGATCGCCGCCGACCGGAATCACCGCCGTATGCCAAACTGTACCTTCAATAAAGATCGCTAGATCAGTCGTACCACCGCCGATGTCGATGACGACCACACCCATTTCGCGTTCTTCAGGCGTTAACACTGCCTCACCGGAAGCCAGCGGATTGAGGATAAACCGGTCAACCGATACACCGGCCTGTTGCACCGATTGTTCCAAATTAGCCACGCTCGAAGAAGACGCGGTAATAATATGCGCCTCAACTTCTAAGCGGAAGCCGTGCATCCCAATTGGGCTGCGAACCCGTTCTTGACCATCCAGTGCATAACTGCGCGGCACGACATGCAGCACTTCACGGTTATGCGGGATGGCAATCGCCCGCGCCGACTCCATCGCTTTATCAATGTCGTCAATACTCACACCGCGTTGACCAACAATACCTACAGCACCACGACTGTTAAGCGATGCAATATGGCTGCCTGCCACGCTCACGAACGCCCGCGCAATATCAAAGCCGCTGCTCTTTTCAGCTTTATGCACAGCCGCCGAAATCGCAGCCGTCAGCGATCCCATATCGTTGACGATTCCTTTTTTCATGCCAGCGCTGGGTTCGATTCCCACGCCCACCACAAAAATATCGTCTGGGCGCACTTCCGCCACAATAGCGCAGATTTTTCGCGTCCCAACATCGAGTGCTACTGCTAAGTCACGCATAAGTTGAACTTACTGCCCCCGCAATGCCGAGTAAAACGGCGCATCAGGATTCACAACGTTGATTTCACTCACCTGAATGCCCCGACCAATGAGATTATTCACCATAGCATTATAAATGCTAATTTTCTCTGGCATATCCGTACCAACCCCGAACCATGCTAACCAACCCCGCCCGTCCTGATAGCCCAAGCCTTTAGTCGGGTTATAACGAACAGTTGTCATGGTAGGATTGAGCGCCTTTAATTGTAGCGCACCGCTGATAATATCAACGCCCAACTGCACATTCTGTCCCAACGGACCATCCTGCACATCAGAAAGTACCCTTAGCAAATCAGGTCGGTCTTGACGCTCAAACATTACCCGCCCTTGGATGTCTACCCATGTCGGTAAACCGGATTGCACCCAAACGACCGCAGGCTCGCGTTCCTGAATAATAATCTGCACCATCTGCGGCGGCCAACCGACTTGCACATCAACATCCGCCACTGTAGGAGAACGCAAGATATTTTTGCGAACTTCCGCCGGATCGACCCAGAAAACATGCATGTTGGCAATATTCGTAAGCGCGAAAACTTCCTCTTTGGTCATGTACCTCAGGCCGCCAACCGCGACCGTATGCACATAGAAAAAGTCTGCTGTAAAAAACAAGAACAGCAAAATAGACAGGGATACCACGATAAAAGCGCTGAACATCCGCCAGCTTGTGAAGCCCAAACGCCGCGCCCCATGTTGGATGGCTGGACGTTCGGTAGGCAAAGCCGCGCCCACTGAACCGCGCAAAATTCCCGGTTCACGGGTGGAAGTGCGTCGCCGATCCCTCAAGCGCGATGTCATAGTTGTGCCTTGGGTAAATTTCCTGTAACCAACATTATCCCACAAGTCATCATAAAATCACAATTGTTTTCATAATCTCGTGCCACAAATCTAAAGGAGCTAAGCTTCATTCTTCTTTGTACAGCAGTTTGTGTTTTACACAAGGGGAGGTTCATATTTTCAAACCAATATCTATCACTTTATAGAGGGATATACACTCATACCCGTAGGGGAGCACCTACAGGTGCTTCCCTCCTAAATCCCTTACCATCGCCTCCATTTACCACTCACCTACCAATTCGACTTCCATTTCCAGTTTGATATTGGTTTGTTTATACACACTTTCTTGGACGTGGCGGATCAATGCATAATAATCGGTCGCTGTCGCATTGCCCGTGTTAATGAAGAAGTTGCCGTGTATCGGTGAGACCTGCGCTCCACCGATGCTGTATCCTTTTAGACCAGCAGCTTCTATCAATCGTCCAGCATAATCTCCCGGTGGATTTTTAAAGATGCTCCCCAAACTTGCGCCCGGTGGCTGGGTCTGCTTGCGATAAGCCACATTATGTTCCATCCGCGCCAAAATCGCCTCTTGATCGTCCGGCTTGAGCGCGAACTGCGCCAACAACACCAAAAAGCGTTTGTCAGCCCGTGCTTTAAGCGCCGATGTGCGGTAACCATAAGTCAACTCATCCAAAGGCATGATCTGGATACCGTGTTCCGCCTCCAAAACCACTGCCTCATACAAATTAGCCCGTATATCACTGCCATGTGCGCCCGCGTTATTGACCACCGACCCGCCAACTGTCCCCGGTACACTCGCTGCCCATTCCAAACCAGCCAACCCACGCGCTTGGCATTTCCGCGCCAGTAGTGTTAATCCCATGCCACCCGTAGCCGCCACATTGCGCCCATCGTGCCAATCACCAAAAGTCACTTCGCTCACATCGTTGATGACCACCAACCCGCGAAAACCTTTGTCAGAGATCAACACATTCGCGCCACCGCCCAACACTCGCACCGGAATACCGGCTTCCCAACCCGCCGTGACAACCGTCGCCAACTCGTCAGTCGAAATTTTCGACACGTAGAGCCAATCGGCTAAGCCCCCCAACCGGGCCGCCGTATATCGGGCGAGTGACCCTTTGCGCTGTAAACGTCCAGCATACAGTTCAGGAAGTCTAATCACGACACGTTCCTATTGCCTTCACACAGAGCGGTCTGAAAATTCGGAGGTTTTCATCAAGACATTCAAACCAACCAAACTTGACCCCATGAAAATTGATTTTTGTACGGACGCGGCACGCCGTGTCCGTCACCTAAATACTTGAACTCATAAAATGGAAATCTTAAAGACTTCACCTGTCCATTTGTAGGGACGCAGCGTGCTGCGTCCGCCACAATATTACTATCTAATCCATGAACAAGGGATTATTTGGCACTCCTAATTGCCCATTAACCAGATTTTTGCAGCAGCTTGAGATACTCCACACCAATTTCGGGTGCATCTCCCGCGCTCATAATGATGATTACCGCTGGCGAACGCACTTCGTTATGCAGCACCTTGACCACATCGGCAAATGTCGCCGTGTGCCGCACATTCTTGTGCTGCATCGCCTTAACCACAGTCGCGCTGTTCGCACCCTCAACCGGAGCTTCCCGCGCCGCATAAATATCGGTAATCAGTACATGATCAGCCTGATCAAACGCTGTCACAAATTGATCGAACAGCGCTTGTGTCCGGCTGTAAGTATGTGGCTGCCACACTGCCCACACCGCCCGCTCTGGATACCGCTGCTTGGCCGCCTCAATCACCGCCTTGATTGACATCGGATTGTGCGCGTAATCATCCACAATCGCAATACCATTCACATCTGCCCGCAGGTCAAACCGCCGCGCCGTCGGCTTAAACGTCTCGAGAAATTTTATTACTCTACTAGGTGCTGGTCGGAACCAGCACGTAGCAACAACATAAGTAGCCAGCGCATTGCGAACATTATGTGTACCCGGTAAAGGCATCTTTACAGTAGTATCGAAATGATCATTAATGAGCAGGCTAAATGTGGTTTCTCCTATACTATCACTGTGAATATCAGTTGCTCGCCAAACAGCGTTTTCACTGATTCCATATGTCTTTACATGAAAGCCATCTGAACGAAATTTCTTCGCTAAAGTTAACGATGCAACATCGTCAGCGTTAATAACCAAAACACCATCTTCTGGCAGTAACCCAACAAACTTCCGAAACGACTCCACCATATCCTCAGGTGTCTTAAAGAAATCAGGATGATCCCACTCGATGTTGGTAATGACCGCAATATCCGGCTTGAGTCCCAAAAACATATTGTCGTATTCATCCGCCTCGACCACGAACACACTACCCTTACCCACACCCGCGTTCGTCCCCGTATTCCCCATAATCCCGCCAACGATATAGCTGGGGTCTTGCCCACACTCCCGCAGGATATGCACGATCATCGACGTGGTGGTGGTCTTGCCCTTCGTTCCCGCGACAGCAATCACCGTCTTGCCTTCCATCAGGTCAGCCATGATGTCCTGCCGCTTGTAGACCGGAATACCTGCCGCCCGTGCCGCCGCCACCTCGACATGATCCTCTTTGACCGCCGACGTGATAATCAGCGCGTCAGCACCCGCGATCTGTGCTGCATCATGTCCCTTATAGATCGTCGCGCCATCCCGTGCCAGCGCATCGGTGAGGCTGTTCAGGCTGCGATCCGAACCGGACACGGTGTACCCTTGCCCCAACAACACCCGCGCAATCGCCGAAAGTCCCGACCCGCCAATCCCTACCAAAAAAATATGCTGACCCGCTTGTAACTTCAAATCACACCCACAATCCAAATCAAATATCGCATACACCTGTTGAATACGTCCAAAGGCTTATTATATCGTAATAATCATTAATATCGAGTAGGGAGATGCC
>JBBQLX010000156.1:0-13883 GCA_038328375.1 Aggregatilineales bacterium
ACTGCGAAGCGTGGCGACCCTGCCTTACGCCAAATCTAAAATTTCGGGAATCAATGTCGCATTCACAGGCGATCATGCTTTAGCGGCAGTCAATCATTCCGGTGGCACAGCCGTAACCGTTGCCGATGAAGCCGCCTTCGCCATGCAGAAGCGCATCGCCACCGAAGAAGGCATCTGGATCGAACCCGCCGCCGCCGCACCAGTCACTGCCTTAGCCGATTTACTTCAACGTGGACTTATTCAACCGCATGAACGCATTGTCTGCGTCATGAGTGGCGCAGGCTTCAAAGATGCCAACCTCGCCGCCGAAGATGCCCAGCGTATCGGTCAGCAGCCGACTATCTCGTTTGATGTCGAGGCTGTGGCACAACAGTTGGGCGTTCGCCAGTAGTGTTTGACTATTCAGGGATCACTATTCTAAGCAAGAAGCTCTACTTCCTGTACCAAAAGAGGTCTATTAAGGCATTTAAGGATCATAACGATTGAACAATCTACACTCGTATAATAAAATCCCTTAAAGTATAGTGATTTAAGGAAACGCTGTGACTAAAGATAATCTCCAATTGTTCGAGAACTTTCACCGTGACTATATTGGCCCATCTAAACGAACCGAACCACATTGGGGATTTTTCAATCGAAGCGCACGCCCACAATACGAATACTTGCGAGAATGCCTACAAGCATGGTTCGATCACTATGATGCTTCTGAGGAGAAACGAAGTAATCTGCGGCTTGAATTTCAATCGGATACAAATACCAAACATCTGAGCGCTTTTTTTGAGTTATACCTTTATCAGCTTTTCAAAAAACAGGGTTTCGAGATTGAGGTTGAACCAGATTGGAAACAAGGTCGCCCAGACTTTTTGCTTACCGCTCCTAACGGTCAAAAAATTTTACTGGAAGCGACTGGGAGCTACCCTGAAAGTCAGTTTGGCGGAGCAAAACGGCTAGAGGATACGATACTTGATTACCTAGATGACAATCTCGATTCGCCGGATTTCTTTATAAGTATTACTGACATACACTCTAAAACAACAAATCCCCCGAACTACGGACAAATGCTACGTTTTTTCCATCAGCGTCTTGCGGAACTCGATTATGATCAGCTAGTAGAGAATAGGGAAAACAACAAAGGCTTAAACTGTGCTCCTTCATTCACATGGGAACAGAATGGCTGGTTTGTTACGTTTAGCGTTTGGCCTAAAAATGCGGCACGCGGCAAAGCCGGAATACGTCCAATTGGAACAACTTCCTTCGGGTTTGGTTTTGTCGATACCGCTGCAAATATCAAATCCCGCATTAATGGTAAGTACAAACATTACGGTGAACTTCAAATTCCCTATCTCTTAGCGCTAAACGTCGTTGATCTTTTTTTCGATAAAGAATCATTCCTTGAAGCGATTTTCGGGCAAGAGGCGATAATTATTAGTAAGGAAACTGACGAAACGAATGTGAGACGTTTACACAACGGTTCGTGGTTTGCCCCTAAAGGCTATCAAAAACAACGTATGAGTGCGATTTGCCTGTTTAACCAACTGTATCCAGAATCGATACATAGTGTGGATGCCGTTGTGTGGCATCATCCTTATGCGAAAAACCCATTACCGTCAGAGTTGGTAGCCCTTACACAACAGATGCCGAATCTTGCTAAACGTACCTATGAGTTGAAGCAGGGTTTACATCCCAATACATTCCTCAAAGTGGACTCAGATCGTATGCGGAAGACATTCTTAGAGTTGTAGAGTCCTTATTTCTATCTCAGTAAAGTTAGGATAGAGATTCAAACCAAATTCAAATTGACACATAAGAATAAGTGTTCTAAAATGGGTTATGAACTCTTCTTATCTTCTTCGTGCCTTCGTGGTGAAAATCGCATTGAGGTTTGCATATTCGGCGGATTTCTCCCTCACATCCGCTGCAACGACACTGCCAATTGTGCAGCGGCGGACACACGAGAGCAAACCGCTGCACTCAGCGCCATCAGCCGAGCCAACCGCCATGCACTTTTGCACATTCAGCGGATTTAGCCGAACGTCCCGCCTGCAATTTCAGCGGAAAATCGTCACAAATGACACAAAATGCAACAACTTTTGCATTTTGTATTAAGCCAAAAGCTAATCGCTAACTGCTTTAAACCAACAACTCATGATACTTGCTCAACCCATCAATCACACAGTCCACATCATGGAGATCGTTGTAGAAATGCGGTGAAATCCGCAGGTTATCATCGCGGTGGGAAACAATGATGCCATCGTTTGCCAGCCACTTCGCCAGCAAATCAACCTTATGCGAACGCACTGTAATCATCGCGCCGTGCTTGGCTGGGTCAACCGGAGTCACAAGGTTGAAACCACGCTTCATAACGCCCTCTTTGAGCGCTCCAGTCAGCACTTTCAGTTGACGTTCAATGTTCGCCACGCCCACTTGCTGCACCAGCTTAATCCCTGCTACCGCCGCGTAAGTATTGGGTACGGCTGGCGTACCCGACTCGAAGCGCCGTGCGGTCGGATGCGGTGTATTGGCATAAATATCCATCGCGAAAATGTTGGCCTGCGAGAACCAACCCATCGCCGTTGGCTGTAATCCGCTTAGTAACTCCTTGCGAACGTAAAGATAAGCCAGCCCCGCCGAAGCCAATAGATATTTCAGGACACCACCCGCCAGAAAATCGACATCCAATTTCTTCACATCAATCGGCGTTGTTCCCAGCGCCTGATAACTATCGACCAACACCAGCGCCCCTTTAGCATGTGCCAGTTCGATAATCGCCTTGATGTCCAGCATCGTGCCATTACGGAAGCATACATGGCTAATCGAGACAATCAAGGTTTGCTCGTCAATTGCGTCTGCAAATCGGCTCAAGGGAATCTGGTTTCCGGCTGCTGCCACATGCACCACCTGAGCGCCACGCTTCTCTTGTGCATGCCAGATTTGTGTGACCGTCGGAAACTCAAAATCGCTCACCACGACCTTGTTACGCTCCCCGCTGAAATCAAGCGCACTCGCCAACGCGCTAACCCCTGCCGAGAGCGAAGTCACCACTGCTACTTCACCCGCTTCGGCATTCACTAATCCCGCGAAACCCTGCCGTGCCGCTTCGTTGCGATCCGACCAGTACTCCCACGGTGAGCCTTTTTCATCCCAGTCGCGCAGGTAATCAGCATATGCGTCCTGCACATCAATGGACAGCGCCCCTTGCGAGCAGCTATTCATATAAATTTTGCTTTTAAAAATCGGAAAACGGTCACGAATAGACACCATGATGCGCCTCTTAACGTCCTAAATAGGCTTTGCGTAATTGTTCGTTGTTCAACAAATTCTTGGCATCGTCTGCCAGCACAATACGTCCAGTTTGCACCACATAACCGCGATTGGCAATCGACAGCGCCATATTCGCGTTCTGTTCCACCATAAAAACGGTCGTACCCTGCTCATTGATCTGCTTGATGATCTCGAAGTTGCTTTCCACCAAAATCGGCGCTAACCCCATTGACGGTTCATCCATTAACAACAGCTTCGGGCGCGACATCAACGCCCGTCCCATCGCCAACATTTGCTGTTCGCCACCGCTCAATGTACCGCCCAATTGCTTCAGGCGTTCTTTGAGGCGTGGGAACAACTTCAGCACCCGTTCCATATCCTCGTGAATGCCCTCTTTATCGTGGCGTAGATAAGCGCCCATTTGCAAGTTTTCAAGCACGGTCATCGGCCCAAAGATACGGCGGTTTTCCGGTACAACTGCCATGCCCCGTTCAACCCGATGACCTGTCGGGCGCATTTGCACCGCTTCGCCCGCAAACTCAACCACGCCGCTAGTCGGTTTGACGATACCGAGGATGGTTTTCAGCGTCGTCGATTTACCAGAAGCGTTACCGCCCAACAAACAGATCAACTCACCCGCATAAACTTCTAAATTCACACCTTGCAGGATATGAATCTGCCCATAATGGGTATTGATGTCGCGCAAGCTAAGGAGCGGTGCGCCTTTTCCATTGCTGCTCATTTACGCCCCACATTTTCATTACGCCCGAGGTAAGCTTCGATCACCAAAGGATCAGTCGCGACAGCCTCATACGAACCTTCAGCGATCTTTTCACCGTGGTCAAGCGCGATCACACGATCTGATATACCACCCACCACACCCATATCATGCTCAATTAGGATAATCGTCAGGTCGAGTTCGTTCCGCAATTGACCGATCAATTGCGTCACTTCCTGTGTTTCTTTGGGGTTCATACCCGCCGCAGGTTCATCCAACAACAATAGCTTCGGCTCGGTCATCATTGCCCGTGCGATTTCGAGTCGTCGTCGATTGGCATAGGACAAGCTGTAAGCGGGTTGGTCGTAACGATAGCCCACCAAGCGTTCACCGAAAAACGCCAATTTCTGTTCGGCAAGCTGGCGGATGCGCTGCTCTTCTTTCCAAAAACCCGGAGTCCGCGCGATGATCTGGAACCAATTCGCATGAGTCCGTGCATAAGCCGCGCTCATCACATTTTCGATGATGCTCATGTTCAGAAACAGGCGTAAATTCTGGAAGGTGCGGGCGATACCCAAGCGTGTAATCTGGTGGACTTCCATCCCTGAAAGTGAATGTCCATCAAACACAATCTTGCCGGCATCCGATTTATAAAGGCCGGTAATCAAGTTGAGAATTGTGGTCTTACCCGCACCGTTCGGCCCGATCAGACTGACGATTTCGTTCTTCTCGACCGTAAACGACAAATCATTAACGACTTGCAAACCGCCAAAGTGCTTGGATACATTTTGAAGTTCAAATAAAGCCATAGCTTACGCAATCTCCACGCGGCGCTGCCCCAGCAAACCGTTAGGACGATAAATCATCAAGACAATCAGCAGCACACCCACGAATAACAAACGGGTGATGCTCGGTTCGGCAACAAGCCGCGTTTCCCACACAAACAGCAGCAGGTAAAGGGTTGGGACAAGGGCAGCCAAACGCCACAGCGGTCGCTTGATTCTGCTGACAGCCAACACTAGAATAATCAATATCGCGAAGCCGTAGTTACCCACCACCATAGCGTTATTCGGGATAGGCAACCAACTGCGAACCGTATCGCTAATCAATGCACCGACTGGCTTGAGTGTGGTAAAAGCATCAGGGTTAGCACCTACCAGAACAGCCCGTAGGATAAAGCCAAATATAGCAATCGCCACAATTAACACAATCGCCTGCCAGCGTGGTTTAATAACCGAAAATAAGGTCACGATTACGCCGATATAAAACAAAGTTCCGGCTAACGGCGCATTCCGCAAAATATCTGGCACGGCAATCATAATGACCGCGCCCAAAACGACACCGGGCAAACTACCTAATCCACCGAGGACAATGATGGCATAAACGGTAATCAGCAGCGTTGTATCAAAATTGGATGGGAATACCGATCCCTGCCACGCCGCAAACAGACCGCCACTAAAGCCAGCGAAAGCAGCACCAATAGCGAAGGCTTGCAGCTTGAGACGATGATTGGGCATACCCATTGCTTGGGCAGCCAATTCATCCTCACGCAACGCCCGCCATGCCCGCCCTACGCGTGATTTATAAAGGTGATAAATAATGAGTATCGAGATCGCAAACACTATCAGCAAAATAAGATAGTAGTGAACAACCGTAGTCGCTTTCAGACCAAAAATACTCAATGGATCAAGATTGACGATACCATTTGGTCCACCAGTCAGATCAACCGGCTTATCGCGCCCCGGCAAATCAACACGCGTCAGGCTGGTCGTCAACTGCACAAACATCTGCCCGAAACCCAATGTCACAATTGCCAGATAATCACCAATCAACCGCAGCGATGGTGAGCCTAACAGCAGACCGAACAATGTCGAAACCACCACAATAATGATTAAAGTCGCCCAAGTTGGGAAATGTATACCTGTAAAATCTGATGACAAATAGGCATAAACGTATGCACCTATGCCGTAGAAAGCAATGAAGCCGAGGTCAAGCAGCCCTGCATAACCGGCTACCACATTCAAGCCCAAGGCCAATATACCCATCAAGGCAATATTGCCAGCGATGCGAATAGCAAAACTATTCGTGGTAGCCACTGGCAGCAGCGCACCCAAAACCACCAAGCAAATTAACCAGCCCCACACGGGTAATCGACGGCTGGTCTGCTCAATAAATCCCTGAATACCTTTGGCGCGGCTAACCCGCTGATCGTACTGCTCTACCCACTGGTCAACACCAATTTTATCGCGCGACATGGCTTATACCTTCTGAGCGATACGTGCGCCGAGCAAACCACGCGGGCGTAAGAGCAGCACAATAATGAGTACAATAAAAGCGACAATATCTTTGTAGGTCGAGGAAATGAAAACGACCGCAAAGGTTTCCGTAAGGCCAAGGATGAATCCACCCAACATCGCACCGGGGATATTGCCAATACCGCCCAGTACCGCTGCCGTGAAACCCTTCAAGCCAGCCGAAAAACCCATGAAATGGTAAATGCGTGTGAACACAATACCGGTCAATACACCTGCCGCTCCAGCCAAAGCGCTGCCGATGAAAAATGTGAAGACAATCACTTGATCGACATTTACGCCCATCATTGCCGCAGCTTCGCGGTCAATGGCAACTGCCCGCATCGCTTTACCTAACTTTGTGCGGCGAATGAGATATTGCAAAATAATCATCAATACAATGGCGGTCACAATAACCAACGCACGGGTTACGGATAGTCGGGCATTACCGAAATCAAAGGCCAAACCCGGCGCGATCAATTTTTCGGTTTCATAATTGCGAAATTTGGCGGTGAGTGTTAACTGCACAGCGTTCTGTATAAAGAACGACACACCCAACGCACTAATCAGCGGGGCAATACGCGGCGCATTCCGCAGTGGGCGATAAGCAAACTGCTCGATAACCACGCCCAATACACCACAACCCAACATGGCTAACAACATCATGAAAATAATGATAAGTACAGGAGCAATGATAGGCCCATCCGGCGGTAAAAAAGCCACCATCACAAAATAACCGATGAACGCACCAATCATATAAACGTCGCCATGCGCGAAATTCAAAAGTTGCAGCACACCGTAAACCATCGAATACCCCAATGCAATAAGGGCGTAAACGGCTCCGAGAGTCAGCCCATTTATGAGCAGTTGAGGTAACTGTTGCAGAAAAACATCCATAAATTTTCAACTTCTTGAGTTCAATAAATCAGGGTGACGTAGTGCATCACCCTGAATAAACCGAATAACTGAATTTAACCGGCAAACTTAGCTGCTGGGCGTGGCTTCCGGTGTCATTTCCATCATTTCGTCAGATGATGAGGGGATTAATTCAAAATTGTCGCCCACGACTTGGAAGATGTAGAACGCAGCATTCTTCACATCGCCATTCTCATCAAAAGCGATGGCGTTGCCCAAAACGCTACTTGCTTGATCGGTCTTGGCAACTTCATCACGGACACCTTCACGGGTCAGGTTGCCTGCATCAGAAGCACGTTTGATGGCCTCTAACAAAACGGTCGTAGCAGCATAAGTGGGTGGGCCAAATGTACCAAATTCACCGTATTTCTCGGTATAGCGTTTCACCATATCCGCCGATGATTCCAGTTTGTGAATATCGGGGGCAAAGGCCGAAACATAAGCACCTTCGGCTGCACCTGCTGAACCTTTGATAAAGTCATCAACCGATTGGAAGCCGTCAGCGCCGAACACGGTAATGTCTGCGCCCTGCTCAAGAATAGCCTTCGCCAACAAAGCACCTTGCGATGCAATCTGTCCGGGGAAGAAAATGACTTCCGCACCAGCACCTACGGCCTTGGTGACGAGCGTCGAGAAATCTTGGTCATCTTGCTTGACCGATTCACGACCGACAATCGTACCACCTGTGGCTTCGAATGCGGCAGATGCGGCATCAGCCAAACCAGCAGCATATGAAGTCTGATCATCAATGATGAACAACTTGGTAGCCCCTAGTTCATTGGCAATAAAGTTTCCATCGGTAGGACCTTGTGCATCATCGGTCGGCACAACACGGAAGAAGGTATCATTACCGCTGGTGGTCAATGACGGACGAGTTGCGGAACCCGAAATTGTGGTCAAACGGGCTTCCTTGAACTTAGGACCTGTAGCTTCAACTTCTTGGCTGCCGGCTGGTCCGACAACACCATAAATATCAGCATCGGCAATCAAAGATTCGGCTGCGGTTACCGCTTTGGCAGCGTCCAATTCGGTATCACTTTCAACGGCTTCTACGTTCCAGCCATTAGCCGCATTAAAATCATCAACGGCCATCTTAGCCCAATTCAGTTGTTCGGTGCCGATGGAGGCTGCGGGACCGGTGATGGGAGCCATAATGCCAATTTTGATGGTCGGCGTTTGGGCGAAAACAACAGAGTTAAAGGCCATCGGTACGACGGCCAGAGCCAGTACCCCAATAAGCGATTTTCTAAACTTCATGACAACGTTTACCTTTCTTAAAAAGAATGAACGACTTCCCAACCCAATACCTAAACCTGAGTTGTTTTCTATGGGCATAGGTCTGCACCATAGAAACAATGTTATACCGTTACATCTTGTACAGCGCAAATAATTACTTTAGGTCTAAAGTAATTGAGTTTGATAGAGAGTATAGACATAATGTACCGTAATTGTCGAATTTACATAGTGACTCATAAAACATGTAGACCATTTTGGGGTGTGGCTTGATTGGGTACAAGCTATACTCTTAACCTAATAAGTATGCTAACAAGGGATGTCGATACAGTGCGCTACACAAACTTAGGGCGGACAGGCTTGCAAATTTCGGTGATCGGACTGGGCTGCGGGAACTTCGGCGGCATTGGTAGTTCGCCTGCTTTTTTTGGCAAGGGTGACACTGAAGAGGAAGCCTTTGCCATCATGGACACGGCTTGGGAAATGGGTATCAACAACTTTGATACGGCTGATGCTTACGGCGGTGGACGCAGCGAAACGGCTATCGGCAAGTGGCTCAAGAGCAAAAGTGCAGATGTCCGCGACAACCTGATCTTAACCTCGAAGGTTTTCAATCGGGTAGCGGATGGGCCAAACAACATGGGGTTATCACGGCGGCATATCATGCGGCAAGTGGAACGCAGTTTGCAGCGTTTGGGCGTTGACCACATCGACATGTATTTGATGCATGAACCTGATCCAACGACTCCAATAGAAGAAACCATTCATGCAATGGATGATCTGGTACGGCAGGGAAAAGTTCATTACATCGGTGCGTCGAATATGCCGGGATGGTTGATGACCAAAGCACTGTGGATTAGCGACAAATACAATCTGCACCGTTTTGAGTGGGTGCAAAATTCTTACAGCTTACTAGAGCGAACCGATGACCGTGAAATTCTGCCATTGGTTGCTGACCAAGGGCTTGGCTATACACCATTTAGTCCGTTGGCAGGTGGCTGGTTAACCGGTAAATATCAATCAGCAGCCGACTTTACGGGGAGTTCACGGATGGGAATGCGGCCTGAACCATACCAAAAGATGGTCAACCAAAGCACATTTGATGGGCTGGCGAAGTTCAAAGCCGAGGCTGACAAACGTGGCGTGAGCATGGGCGGTTTGGCGATTGGTTGGTTACTAAGCAATCCGTTGATTACAGCACCGATTATTGGGCCACGTAGACCAGCACATTTCCAACCAGTGACAGAAGCTTTAGATTTGCATCTAACAGCCGAAGAACGCGACCAATTGACAGCACTTTTTCCGGGGTTTTAAAAGTACTGAGTGCCGAGTTCTGAGTAAATACAAAATGCCGAGTGGCATTCACGAAAAGGAAGGGTTATTGATGAAAGTATTGATGATTAACCAGAGCGAAGTCCGGCAGCTTTTGCCGATGGACGAGTGTATGGATGTGATGGCGGATACCCTGAAAACACTGAGCGAAGGCAATGCGATTTTGCCGTTACGTCCGGTGATGTGGCTGCCGGAAAAGGTCGGAGCGTTAGGGATGATGCCCAGCTACTTGGGCAACATAGGCATGATGGGCTTGAAAGTGGTGAGCGTATTTCCGGGTAATCATGGAACTGAATATGATTCGCATATCGGTGCGGTGATGCTTTACGAAACCAAACATGGTCAACTGTTGGCGATTGTGGATGCGAGCGAGATTACGGCGATTCGTACAGCAGCCGTGAGCGGTGTGGCAACACAAACTTTAGCACGGGAAGATGCCAGCGATTTAACCATTATGGGCGCAGGTATCCAAGGTAAGTCGCATTTAGCAGCGATGTTGGTGGCAAGAAATATCAAGCGAGTGCGTATTTGGAGCCGTAATGCTGAACATAGCAAAGCCTTTGCTGAGCGTGAAGGCAAGCGTTATGGCATTGCGATTGAGGCGATTGCTGATGCACAACAGGCAGTTGAGGGTGCGGACATTATTTGTACAACCACATCATCACCAGAACCGATTTTGAAGGGTGAATGGCTGCAAGCCGGTGTGCATGTGAATGCGGTGGGGTCGAGTGTAGCATTTACACGGGAACTGGATACAGCGGCAGTCGTCAAATCCAAGCTGTTTGTTGACCGCAAAGAATCGACGGTCAATGAGGCAGGTGACTTCCTGTTTCCAAAGAAGGAAGGTGCAATTGATGACAGCCATATCAAAGGTGATTTGGGTGATGTACTGCTTGGCAAGATCAAAGGGCGAGAGTCAGCCGACGAGATTACGCTGTTCAAGTCATTGGGATTAGCGGTTGAAGACGTGGCATCAGCACATCATATCTACACCAAAGCCTTAGAAAGAAACATGGGGATTGCTGTCGAGTTGGGAGGCAGCCGACATGACGACTAATCCAATTGGATTGGAAGATATTCAGGCAGCTAGAGAGCGAATTGCGGGTACGGTTATCAGAACACCGTTGATTAAGCTCAACGTAGACAATACACCAGCCGAAATTTACCTCAAGTTGGAAAATTTACAGCCAATCGGATCATTCAAACTGCGAGGAGCGGCGAATGCAATTGCTTTAGCAACACCGGAGCAGTTAGCCAAAGGCGTTTATACCTGTAGTGCCGGAAATATGGCGCAAGGTGTGGCATGGAATGCACGACGTTTAGGGATTCCATCGACGGCAATTGTGCCTGACCATGCACCAGAAACCAAGTTAGCAGCCATCAAACGGTTGGGTGGCGAGATCATCAAAGTGCCGTTTGACGAGTGGTGGAATGTAATGGTGACTCATCAATATGCAAGGATGGAAGGCTTGTTTATACATCCGGTGAGTGATCCGGCAGTGATGGCGGGTAATGGGACAATCGGGTTGGAGATTTTGGAAGATTTGCCAGATGTGGACACGATTGTGATTCCATATGGTGGTGGTGGCTTAAGCTGCGGTGTGGCTACAGCAGTAAGAGCCTTGAAAACAAAGATTCTCATTTATGCAGGCGAAGTGGAAACATCAGCAGCCTTTGCAGGAGCGTTAGAAGCTGGCGAAAAAGTTGCCATCAATTATCAGGCGAGTTTCGTGGATGGCATCGGCAGTGGCAGCGTTTTGGATGATATGTGGCCTTTGGCGAAAATGCTGCTGGATGGGTCATTGGTGATATCATTGGCTGAAGTGGCAGAAGCGATTCGGCTGCTGGCAGAACGTAACCGTGTGATTGCCGAGGGTGCAGGTGCAACACCAGTGGCAGCAGCATTATCGGGTAAAGCAGGTGGCGGCAAAATTGTGTGTATTGTGTCGGGTGGCAACATCGACTTTGAAAAGTTGACCAAGATTTTTAAGCGAGAGATTTAGAAGAGTACCAAGTACCAAGTACCAAGTACCAAGTACCAAGTACCAAGAAAAGGCTAAAGACAGACGTTTAGGAAGTCAAGAGAATTCTAACGTTGGCAATTTACCTGCTATGCAGGTGCTAGCAGGTAAATTGAGGCTCAACAAATGCCTATTTTTGTGAATTTTTGGTTTGTACGTGGTTTTTCAAACCGAATTCTAACCTGAAGGTTTGTGATATTAACGACATTTGATTTTAGGTAGGCAAGGCTTCTACTAACGGCGCTTCTTCATCCTTTTGACGCATTCCTTGACCGATTAAGAAAATCACAATTACGGCTGCAAAGGCTCCAGCAAGATAATTATAGGGAGACATGTCAAAAGACACCTCCAACATGCAAATTCCGGCGAAATAGTATCGTATGATGGACGAAGCGGCTTGGGGATAGTCATCCACAGTGTCAAATGAGGAACCATTGACCGAAAAGTCTCTTTTTGCTCAATATAATTGGCGCAAGATGGTGACTGGTCTTGACATGTTCGTTCGCCATAATGGTAAAAATCATAGACACCGATGCCTATTCCGCTGCCAGCATAGGCAATAGATAAAAATACCATAACGGCAATGCTGGTTGTCACCCAATTTTTAGCCATCGGGATCGTTTCCGCAGCACAAATCCAATACCGAAAAACACGGCAGCAATAATCAAAAGAACGACAAGAAGCACGATTATTTCCATCGTTGCCCTCAACTAACAATTTATGTTAATGACTGCCAGAGCAGAATAAATTATTACAATACTTCTATTACTGCGGCTGCAATTCCCCAATGATACTGATCGGTAATCTTAATGGCTCCTCGGACAAGAGCCTGAGCTGCATCACTAGCTATTTTCCCTCGAATCAAATCCGGCATAGTCTCTTCAGCAATTCCTTCTAAAAGGCGCTGTGTGATTAAAACAATTCGGTCACCAGTCAATAAGTGCCAAGGGAAGTTAAGCAACTCAGGCAATTGCTCTGTGTCTTTCTCATCAACAGACAAATAGCGCATGGGGAATCTGGCATACATCTGCCGCATTTCAGGAGCTAATTTTCCTAATTGCTGTTGTGCTATTGTATGTCCTTGTGTTCTTTGAGCAATTTGACCATCTCGAATAAGATATGCCTGCTCATTACCTAACCAACCAATTGAAGCCTCATTATTCTCGACGAGAACACATAAGATGGTGCTAGAAGCAACGTTAAAAATACCATCTATCGGATATTTGGAGGTCAGATACTCTCGCGCACTTAGAAACGCTTTTTCCAAGCTTTCAGGGGTTGATATTTGGGTTTGGCAAATATACTGAGCCATGTGTTTTCCTACAATATGGCTTATGTGGTAGCTCGTGTCAAAACCCGTTTCCGATCCTATCCCTAGCGTAATGGCTAACTGACTTTCATCACAGGATTGAAAAACGTAGGGAGAGTCATCTGTTGAAGTAAATATATCGTCATACTTCCAGAAAGCCCCAGCAAAGTTGAATCTTTCCACTTCATTCTCCTGTGGCGGTTTAATCGGGTGTGTACAAGACACAGTCAATTTTCATCTGAGTTTCATCGGAAAAACAGGAAACATATATATTATAAGGGTTGTTCAATCGAACGAAGTCGTGAAGAAACCGACGATTATCCGCCGTAACTGCTCGGTGAGAGCGTCAAACCACTATCAATCACAATGACTTGTCCGGTGAGGAAGCTGCTAGCGGAACTGGCGAGATCAAAATTTTTGGAATTATCACCCTAATCCTTCAGGGGCAATCGCTGGTGTGGTAGTAATTTTCTCACGCTTTTGGCGCAGCCCTAATAGGAGAATGAAAAGAGCAATTAATGCGCCAAATCCGCCAAAAAGGTAGCTGACCGGAGCAAAATCATAATTCTTTTCCATTGTACAGAATTCAGGCGAGATGGTTGCACAGGCAGGACGCAACGGTTTGGGAACCGTCAGCCACAGGGTCAAGCTAGGAACGTGAAAGTTGAAAGCCTGCGCTTGTTCACGCTCGGTAACACAGGTGGAGGTCGAGTCTTGACAGGGTTTCCCCTGATCGAAAGCATACAAATCTACCGCAAGGCTATTGCCAATGTAGGCCAAAGACAGAAATACCACCAGTAGAG
>JBBQLX010000157.1:0-13853 GCA_038328375.1 Aggregatilineales bacterium
TGAGGCCATCGCCAGCAAATATGATTATGTCGGTATGGGTGCGCTCCTCGTTCCGGTTGAAGGCACAGACTACGCCAGTATCATGACGATTTTTCCCGATAGTCCCTTAATCGCAGCCGGAATCAAAGTACACGACACCATTCTTCAAGTGGATGGTAAATCACTTCGAGATGATGAGGGTAACAGCCGTACACAGGGCGTGGTCGGCTCCAAAGTGACTGTGACCTACCAGCACCCCGGCGGACACCCGCAAGAGATTACCCTCACCCGCCAGCGCATTCAAAGTTCGCTTTTGATTGACACCTGTATCGTCCCGCATACTCGCATCGGTTATATTTTTTTACCAACGCTGCTCGATGAAACGATTGGCACTCAAGTCGAGGATGCTCTCAAAGCCATGACCAAGGACGAGCCGCTGCAAGGATTAATACTTGATAACCGTGTTAACGCTGGGGGGTTGAATACCAGCGCCCAAACTGTTATGAATTTATTCGCCAGCGGTGAGCAGGGTTCTTTCATCAGTCGGGATAGTAAACAGGCTTTAACCTTGCGTCCGCATGATATTGGTGGTTCGCAAACCGTGCCGCTGGTGATATTGGTAGATACTTATACCGCGTCTTATGGCGAGATTATGAGTGGTGTGCTGCGGGTTGCCGGACGCGCCACGATTATTGGCGGAACGACTTTAGGTAATGTTGAGCGCTTGTTTGCTCATGATATGGCAGATGGTTCACGTCTGTGGTTAGCCAGTGAGACGTTCCAACCACGCGGGCAAGCCAATGGTATTTGGGAAGAAACGGGGATTATTCCCGACATCAGCGTACCGACACGTTGGGACTTGTTCACCGAAGCCACCGATCCGGCACTCGCCAGAGCGGTTGACTTCCTCACACATCCCAAATAAGGTCTAGTGGGGTTTCTGCTCTTGCTTCCATTCGCGGAAGATGTTGAGCAGTTCGTCAGGAACAGGTTTCTGCTCGTCACTTTCGGCAAGCTTCTTGGTAAGCGTGACCGTTAGATGCATCTGCTTCACGTAGGCATTACAATAGCCACATTCAGTAAGATGTTGCTCAAACTTGGCTCGCTCCTCATCTGAGATGCTTTCATCTATATAGTCAGTGACGAGATCAACGAGTTCTTTACAGGACATTTCATGGCTCATGTGTCGGTTACTCTTGTGCAAAATACGAGTCGAGCGCCTGCCTCACCCGCTCACGCGCCCGATGCAGTAACACCCGCTGGTTAGACTCAGAGAGTTGTAACATGTTACAAACTTCCTCCGCGCTGAAGCCATCCACATCTCGCAGCCGGATGACCTGCTGCTGGTTGGGTGACAGCGCTTCGATGGTGCTGAAAATAATGCTGCGCGTTTCTTGCCCCAACAACTGTGTTTCGGGTACGCTCTCCCACATATGTGGAACCCAACCGTCCGCCCAACTGCCAGCATAAGGATGGTTCGCCGGATTAAAACGGGGCATCGCGCCGTCTGAATCATCCGGTTCATCGCTCAGTTCCAGTGGCACATATCGGCTTTCGCGGGTGGCGCGGGTTTTAGCGCGGTTGGAAAGAATCGTAAATATCCACGTTTTGAAGGATGAGCGTCCCTCGAAACGGTCTAAGCCTTTAAGTACAGCGATCCATGTGTCCTGTACGACTTCCTCCGCCACCGCGAACTCATTCACATAGATAGCCGCAATCCGCACCATCGAGGCGTTGTAATGCTCAACCAATTGGGCAAATGTGGTTTCGTCGCCTGCCCGTAATCGTGCAATCAGTTCATCATCTGGCAGCGTGGTGATCGCCGCTGCGCGTTTTTCTCCGTCCATCGGAACCCCTTAATCAAGGTGGCTGCATCCGGCGCGATGTATAGTAACGAGGCGATCTAGAGATGTCAAAGAGCAATGCACTGGAAAAGAGTAGAATAAGGTATCGAACGGCTCAACGCGATTAAAGGAGCATGATCATGGAAGAAAAAATCGAAGCCTTGGCGCAATTGTTTCGCGAAACAGCTATGGCACATCACGAAGCCTACAGCGCCACCAACGGCGATGATCCTGCGTGGCCATTATGGTATGCCGATTTCCTGTATGACAAACTGACCCCTTATCTGGGCGAAACAATGAGCAAAGATGCCCTCATTGATGAATTGACACGCTTGGATCAAGAGGTAAAGGCCAGACCTGAGGAAGATGATTGGGCGCTCTATTACGCGCGATCACTGCTCAATCAAACCACCTAATCTCAATTTAACCATCGTTTATTGACGACCGAGGCGCAATCCGGTTATATTAAGCATCAATATATGCGCGAGTGCACATGGATTGAGATAAAGTATCGTTTACTGAAAGTCTAACATCATGGCTGAAACCGTTTACCGCATCGAAGGTATGGATTGCGCCAACTGCGCCCGTGAACTCGAAGAAGGTGTCGGACGTTTGCCCGGTGTCCAACGGGTGCAGGTCGATTTCGCTACAGCCAAGATGCGCTTGGAGGGTGAAGTGCCGCTGCCCGTGCTGCGTGGACGGGTCGAATCGTTGGGCAAGCGCATTCAAGATGGTGATGCGAAACCAGTGGTTCAAACCGGCAGCCCGAACTTCTTACGTTATTTACTCACGCGTACAGAAACACGCTTGGCTTTGTTGGGCGCAGGCATCATTATGATCGGCCTAATATGCAGCCTGATTGCCCCGCTGCAAGCCTTAGCCCAGCCTATATACATTCTCGCGACGATCATTGCGCTCGTACCGATTGCCCGCAGCGGCTTGAATACCCTCATCATTAACCACGACTTCAATATCAACCTGCTGATGACGGTTGCCGCCGTTGGAGCAATCCTCATCGGGCAAACCTTGGAAGCCGCTACGGTGGTATTCCTGTTTGCCATCGGCGAGGCACTGGAAGGCTATACGGCTGACCGCGCCCGTGACAGTCTTCGCAGTTTGATGTCACTGGTTCCACCGACAGCTTTACGCATTCGTCGTGCGGCATTGCAATCCAGTGCAGGCAGCAACTTTATCCCCATTGAGATAACCGCCGCTCCTACCGAAGAAACCGTGTCGGTTGATGACCTCAATCCTGATGACCTGATTCGCGTCAAACCGGGCGAACGTATCCCGATGGATGGCGTGATCACTTCCGGCAACAGTGGTGTAAACCAAGCCCCCATCACAGGCGAGAGCATTCCGGTCAACAAAGTGGTTGGTGCGGACGTTTTCGCTGGCTCAATTAACGGTGAAGGTGCGCTTGATATTCGTGTCACCCGCCGCGCTGCCGATAACACCCTCAACCGCATCATCCGTATGGTCGAGGATGCCCAGAGCGTCCGTGCGCCTAGCCAGCGCATGATCGACCGCTTCGCTCATTACTACACCCCCGGTGTGATGGTGCTGGCGGCCTTAGTCGCTGTTGTACCGCCGCTGTTGTTTAGTGCGCCCTTTTACAGTTTAGCGGATGGCACACAGGGCTGGCTGTACCGCGCGTTGGAACTACTGGTCATTGCCTGCCCATGTTCATTGGTGATTAGTACGCCCGTGACCATCATCAGTGCCATCACCGCCGCCGCCCGTCGCGGTGTGCTGATAAAAGGTGGCGCACATCTGGAAGCACTGAGTACCGTCAAAGTATTCGCCTTCGACAAAACCGGTACGCTGACACAGGGCAAACCTGCCGTGACCCAAACGCGCTCGGTCGATTGTGAGACGGGCGCGGACTGCGAACGCTGTGATGATGTACTGGCGCTGGCCTCGGCAGTCGAGCAAAGCAGCGCTCATCCTTTGGCAAAAGCGGTCGTCGATGCGGCACATACGCGTGGTGTTGACCACACCTATGCCCCAGCCGAAGCCGTAACCGCCTTAGCCGGACGTGGTGTTCAGGGACGCATCAATGGTAAGCTGGTCACGGTTGGCAGCCACAGCCTGTTTGATGCAGAACATCCCCATCAACATGAACTGTGCGAGATGGTAGACGCAGCCGAAGCCGGTGGACAAACCACCATGCTCTTGAGTGATGGCGACCGTGTGCGCGGCTTCATTGCCCTAGCCGACGAACCCCGCGCCGAAAGCCAAGCTGTGATCCGTGACCTGCAAGCGCTCGGCATCCAAACGGTGATGCTCACAGGTGATAACGCAGCCGTCGCCAAAGCGGTCGGACAATCGGTCGGTGTCGATGATGTCCGCGCTGGATTGCTGCCTGCTGATAAGGTCGAGGCCGTCAAAGGGCTGGTGGCAAAGTATGGTAATGTCGCCATGATTGGTGACGGTGTGAACGATACACCCGCATTAGCCGCCGCTACCGTGGGCATCGCAATGGGCGGGGCAGGCAGCGCCCAAGCACTCGAAACGGCTGACATCGCGCTTATGGCAGATGATCTGCGGCAACTGCCTTACGCGGTGCGCTTGTCCCGTTTTGCGCGGCACATTATCCGCCAAAATATTGGCATCAGCATCGGCCTCAAGCTGGCGATTTTGGTGCTGGCGCTCTCAGGCAGTGGCACACTCTGGCTGGCAGTTTTCGCTGATGTGGGGATGTCCTTGCTAGTGACCACCAACGGAATGCGCCCGCTGCGCCTGCGCGATTAATCGGGCATCAGCCCCATGTTGATGTGTCGTTTATACCCATTTTACGACACATCAACACGCGGATAACTAACAGGAAACTGTTGTGCTGATGTCGGAACTTGAAGTGCTAGTTGAGATTGGGTAATTCGCAATAATATCAATCACGGATGCTGTGGATTTGCTCCCCCAAATATCTCTTGAGCGCTATTTCTGAGTTGGTTTATTGGGTTTTTCTGTTGCTCCGAAAGATCGAATTTTGAGAGTGTGAAATCGCTTTTAATACCCGCATCCTTAAGCGACCCGCCCAGCAAATATATTTGGTAATCACACCAAAACCAACGATCATGAAGATCATCATGCGTCATTAGGCGATATGTTGTGGGATGTTCCTGAGCATATAGACGTGAAACGTCCATCAGTTGCGTCCATGTATTCGCTGTGTATTTATTACTCGGCCATGTAACGAGGGTCACCTTTACATTCTCTGGTAAATGTCGGAGATAACGATAAAACAAGCTGTCATCAAGATACCGATCAACCACAACAAGTCGTTTTGTAACGGTATGGCATAAATCTTGAAGAAAACAATACGCGGTAAAGGGCGAGGAAGCTCCGAACGTTTCGGCTTCTGATGATGTTGGAATAGACAGAAGTTCAGCCAATAGATTTTGACGATACAAATCTAATTGTTGGGAGAAAGCAGCATTATCGTCATAGCTATTCTTCAATGTGTTGTTCGCAAAGCTGCTGATCTCACCTTGAATTTTTCGCCATTCGATTTCATACGAGTAGCCTTCTTCGCTGGATACAAAGGTCTGGATATGCTCTTTGAATAGGTTAATGTCAGACATGTATTTTGCACGGGTCTTGGAACGCATTTCGGCGTTGTATTTCGAAGGGTTATTGACAATATCCAAAAAAGGGCTAAGCAGAGAACCAAACTTGAATATGAGTTCAGCTTGCTGTAATTTACGACTCGTCATACCTTATCCTCAGATTACACATGTTCGAAGCGAATTATATAACCCAAGTATAGGTGAAAACGTAAATATCATTCGTTAATCTACTCCCGTGATCTATTTAGATTTTTCCATCATGTATAATCCTTCTCCGAACTTATCGCTCGGAGCGCACTCATGTCCTCATCCTCTAAAAACTCGGCAGTCAGCACTCAGTACTTGGTACTGCTTCTCATCCTCATCGCCTACTTCATCGTGGGTGGGCTGTTCGCGATCAAGACACCGGCGTGGCAAGCGCCGGATGAACCGGCTCACTACAACTACATTTTGCAGGTGGCTTTTAACGGCTGCTGCCCCAAAATCGAACCCGGTGATTGGGACTCGGCTTATCTCGACCAATTAAAAGCCGCCAAATTTGCGCCGGATTTGCTGGTCAATCTGCCGACTATTCAATATGAAGATCATCAACCGCCGCTGTATTATCTATTGCAAGCGCCAGTTTTCACCTTGACCAGTGGCAGCCTGATCGCAATGCGGCTGTTCTCGCTCATCATGGGTGCGGGCATCGTGCTGTGTGCCTATGGATTGGTAGGGGCTTTCCTACCAGAACGTCCGCAAGTGGCGCTCGGAACAGCCGCGTTGGTGGCCTTTCTACCACAGCATCTGGCGGGATTAGCCTCGGTGAGCAATGACGCACTCTCAAACTTACTGATTGCGGTCACGCTGCTGGGTACGGTTCTATATCTCAAAGGTGAACCGTCGATTAAAGAATGGCATCTCGGCCTGCTGGTCGGCCTCGGATTGCTCACCAAAGTATCAACTATTTTTCTCATCGGCTTCGTACCGCTGGCGATTCTGGTGCGCTGGTGGATGGATAATCGTCCCTCTACGGATGCAAGTTATCAATTGATCGCAAAGCAGATTTTGCCGTTGTTAGCGGCGTTTTTCATTCCGGCATTGTTCCTCGGCGGCATCTGGTGGATACACAGTATCCAAACTTATGGCTTCCCTGATTTATTGGGTCTACGCCAACATGATAAAGTCGTTACCGGACAACCGCGCACAGCAGAACTCATCGCCCAAATTGGCTTTGTCAGTTATTTGAAAACCGCCATCCAAACCACCTTCAACAGTTTTTGGGGACAGTTCGGTTGGATGGGTGTACCGATGCCCAACTGGATTTATACGATGCTGCTGGGGCTGCTGGCGGTGGCAGGCAGCGGGTTGGTGATTAATGCGACCCATGCGCGGGAGGGTCAGAGTCCCTCCCCTACAGAAGTCGTTACGCACCGTGTCATTTGGACGTTCATTCAATTGGCGATCCTATTGGCGGTGCTGGAATACATTTACTACAACACCGTTTTCCTCCAATTTCAGGGACGCTATATGTTCACGGGCATCATCCCGATGGCGCTGGTGATTGTGTTGGGCATCGACGGATGGCGTGTGTGGTTATCGAAGCGTATCACGGTGTTGTATCCGCTGGTGACGGTTATTCCTTTCCTGTTATTCGCCGTGCTTGATCTGTATTTGCTGTGGCGTGTGATCGTTCCGGCGCTGGCGTTGTAACAGTTGGGTGATTCAGTTTGATTCACAAATTGCAAATGATGCTGTTGATGTTGTTGTTACAACATAATTTCGACGGCGAATTTGAGGGAGCGATATGCCGAAACTGCGGAAATTACTGCAATTGCGGCAGATTCGGAAATGCAGTTTGGGGTTGTGCGACGCGAAAAACTGCAAGAACCGCAAATGCCAAACCCTTCAAATGTTGCAGTTGTTGTTGGCAAATACAAATCCTCACCCCCGACCCCTCTCCATTTCATGGCAGAGGGGAGCAAAGACAATTACTCTGATGACTATGGTACAACAGGTGAGGCAGGAATGGGTTACCATTTGGAAGAACATTTGGTAACTCTTTCGAGGTGTTAGCATTAACCGTTTTGAGGGAGTGGCGTTGTTAAGCAGGTTGGGAGATGGTTGGAGAAGAGTTTGTCGGGTTAACCGAAAGTAAACCTAAAAAATAGTACTGAGTTATGAGTGCTGAGTACCGAGAGAAATACTATTGAACTGCCAAGTTTGAGGAGTTTAAGTTAGACCAGTCAATTTAGTTAAAGGAAAAGCATGAATTCCGATCAACAAAACCAAGAGATCGAAGTCGTGGGGAAACTAATGGAATTTGTACGTTCAATTAAGGGTTCCGAAGGGAAAGTACCTACATTGAATTTCATTTTTCACCCTAATGCTATTGGCCCGTATGGTATAGAAGGCTCTCAATGGCAAGCTGTTCTTATTAGCTCAACTACAGACATTTTAGATTATGGAAATACGATTGAACAGGCTGCTGAACGATTACTTGATCGTCTGCTGTATCCAGAAAACTATTCAGATATAGTGGATTAGTTTCCGTCAAAACCGCCGCAAATAATGTAGCTCAGGCTTGTAAATTTCGCACTTTTGTTCTAAAATAGGTGTACAAAAACGGGTATTTAAACGGCTTTTAACCTACGGGAAACATCCGTGTGATATTTCTCCATAGGCGAGTCGTGTAAAATACAATCTACCGTTACAATAGACAGTTATGTTCTGCATCCAGCATTAAGGAAGAAAACCCATGCGTGAAATCACAGTGGCGACGGTGCAAATGCGCCCCAAATTGGGCGAGGCTGAAGACAATCTGGTTAAGATGTCGGAAACCATCGCCAAGATCGCATCTCAACAAAAAGTGGACTTGATCGTTTTCCCCGAACTTATCACCAGCGGCTACGAACTGGGTGTGCGCTTCACCGAATTGGCGCAGCGCGTACCGGGGCCGACCATCAACTTGATTGCCCAACGTGCCAACGAATACGGCGTGTACATCGCTTTCGGGATGGTCACCAAAGAAAAGGTCGAGTCGGTGCTGTATAACTCGGCGATATTAGTTGGGCCGGACGGCGAGTTGTTGGATGTCTACAACAAAATCCATCTGCGCGGTGAAGAACGTATGGCCTTCCGCGAAGGGTTTAAGCTGCCGATTATCCCCACCGAAGTCGGTAACATCGGTCTGATGATCGGTTATGATCTGGCCTTCCCCGAAGTCGCCCGCAGCCTCGCCCTTGATGGTGCAGATATTGTTTGTGTATGCGCCAACTGGGAAGCCGCCAACATTGACGAATGGAAAACCTACGTCCGCGCCCGTGCTTACGAGAACTCAATTTTCGTAGCCGCCGCCAACCGCATTGGTGAAGATGTGACGCTGACCTTCGGCGGCGAAAGCATGATCGTCGGCCCACGCGGTCATATCCATGCTTCGCTGACGGCTGAAACCGACCCCAAAACCGGCGAACCGCTGGAAGGTTTTGCGGTCGCACGCATTGATCTGGATGAAGTTCGCAAGAACCGCGAAGAATTCCAGTTCATCCAGAACCGCCAACCCGCCGTGTATAAGGCGCTGGTGCGTAAGTATTAATCCGCTCACTTTGTGGGCGGCTGCGAAGTCGCCCACATTTTTTGATGCCTCATAATTGCTGGTGATACAAGTCTAATCCCTCATCCCAACCCTTCTCCCCCGAACTCAAGGGAGAAGGGCTTTAATACACTTGTCTGGTCGAAGGTGGTATATGCGTCAAGGATTGCAAAAGGCCACAAGGTTGATGCAGCTATCCGCCATGAATTGGGGCGACCAACAATATTTACGCGACCACGTCATCACAATTGCCGGACTGGTTTCTGATGAAATGAAACGTCAATCAAAAAGCAAATGAGCAATAATCCCATTTCTTAGGTTAAACTCTCCGTATTAATCTTGGCGTTCTTTGCGCCTTGGCGGTTCAATTGTTTTATTGAATTTTTAGAAAGCCCAACCATGCAAAAAACACACCTCAATCCCGATGTTGTCTCGAACCCCGGTGGACTCTATTCGCAGTTGGTCAAAGTGGATGTCGGTGACGCGACCTTTCTTTATCTGGCGGGACAAGTAGCCGAGGATAAAGATGGCAATGTGGTCGGTAAAGAAGATTTGACGGCGCAGGCCGAACAGATTTATAAGAACATCGAAGCCATCCTTGCCACAGAAGGTGCAGGCCTCAGTGATATTGTCCGTGCGACCACCTACATTACCGATATGTGGCAGCGTTCGGTGATCAGTGATATTCGCAAGCGCTTGTTTCCGGTCAATCCACCCGCTACTTCACTAGTTGAGGTGAGTGCGTTGGCGGGTGATGAATGGCTGATTGAGGTTGAAGTCACTGCTGTTATTCCGCGCAAAACGGTCTAAGATTTAACTAGGACATCATGGCGGATGCCCTGTAATCTCATAAAGACCAAGGAATTAAGCACATGTCCGATGTCAAAATCAATGAACAGCAGCTTGATGAGCAGCTCTCGCAATTGGAGCTGGCGCGTTCGTGGAGTCCGCGTGTAATCTCCAAGTTGGAGACCTTTATCCGTACTGCCACGGACTTTGATTTGCTGCGAGTCAACCCCATACAATATGCGGCAGAGCGCAATATGACCGAATCTGAAACATTGGATTTGTTCCTCCATGCCGCCAAAATCGGATTGTTTGAAATGGATTGGCATATTGTTTGCCCGCACTGCGGCTTTATCGTCAACAGTATGCACAACATGGGACAGCTTCGGTCGCACAACGTATGCTCGGTCTGCGGCATTGAGCGCGATTATTCGCTGGATGATTACATACTGGTCGCATTTTCGATTTCACCACAGGTTCGGGACATCCTGTATCATCACCCCGAAACGCTCGACATTGAAGATTTGTACTTTAATTACCGGCTGAGTAAAGACTTAATTTCGCCGCTGCCTCAATTTTCTTCATGGCGCGATATTGCTAAATACATCACCAAATATATTGATTATGTACAACCCGGAGCGAAAATGACAACGGCCTTCGAAATCCCTCCGGGGCCGGTGCGGGCGACGAACGGCGAAAACCAAAGTTGTATTCAGTTGTCGGTGACGCATGAATACGATGAGAATGCCAGTCGGATACCGATTAGACTGGTCAACGGCAAATTTCAATCCGACGATCCAAAGATGCAGCCGCGTACCGTGACTGCGGTAGCTATGAATAATGAGCTAGTAACTTCTTTTTATGACCTTGAATGTGAACTGCCCAATGGCAAAGTGGTGATCGAAATGGAGAATTTGCAGGATCGCCGCAGCGCATTGTGGATTTATCAGCCACCCGATATGCCGACACCGGTGCTGGCATTAAAGCCCAGTTTGAGCGGTAAAAAGCTGCTGACGACCCAAACTTTTAATAATCTGTTCCGGTCGCAGGTCATCAATTCTGCCGAAGCACTTTCGATCAAAGACATTACATTCCTGTTTACCGATCTAAAAGGTTCGACAGCTATGTATGAGCAGGTCGGTGATGCCAAAGCCTATTTTCTGGTACACCAGCACTTTGACGCGCTAAGTCGTGTCATCCATGAACGGAACGGTGCTATTGTGAAGACCATCGGTGATGCAGTGATGGCAGTTTTCGACAACCCGATAGATGCTACCAGCGCCGCAATAGAGATGATTGATGCGCTGAAAGCGTTTAACCAAACGATTTCACAGGAATTGATCCTGAAAGTGGGTATCCACAGGGGGCATTCGATTGCGGTGACCGTTAACGACAAGAATGACTATTTTGGGCAGACGGTCAATATCGCGGCGAGGGTTCAGGCGCTGGCTGACTCGAACGAAGTGTATATCACCGCCGAAGTCTACAATTCGCCGGGGGTTAGTGAAACGCTCAAGGCGCATCACGTCGTCCCTGATGAAGTGTTGGTCAAGGGTGTCAGCGAAAAACTTCAGGTTTATAAAATTGGCAGCCATTCCAACGATTAGATGTAATGTTTTATCGGGACGCGTGACTATATTATAATGGGAACAACACCCGTTATATGAGCTTAGTATATTTGAGATCGGTTCTTATCATGTACGCCTTGAAATTGGTGGAGCGTCCACCTAATTAGTCTTCACGTTGTAGACTCAGTTATACCTCCTCACTGACCCTCTGGGCTTGTTTGCCCTGTCTTAAAGTTTGCCTCAAACCCGAACCCGAAGACCTCGACGGTACTTGACCCCGCCGAGATTTTTGCGTTCATCATGCCCGTGCGCCTCCTACCTGTTTTGTCTTTCCCAACTTCATCGAAAAACAAGACAAAACAGGAGAATAATTATGGAAATCATTCGGGGCAAACAGGCCTCGTTTATGGACTCGGCGGCGCTAAGCGAACGCCTAAACGGATACGACAGCCTACACATCGACCTTGGCACAGGTGATGGTCGCTTCGTGCAGCATATGGCGCAGGCGGATTGCAACCGTTTCATTATCGGTATTGATGCCTGCCGTGAAAACTTACATGAGGTTTCACGCCGCGCTCAGCCGAACACGCTGTTCGTCATCGCCAACGCGCAAGCCTTGCCAGTTGAGTTATGCGGTTTAGCAACGCATATCACGATCAACTTTCCGTGGGGCAGTTTGCTAGAAGGATTGCTCACAAATGAAGTAGGACTGCTAGCAGGTCTAACAGCGATTGCCCGCCCGAACGCCAGCCTCGAAGTCCGCTTGAACGGTGGCGCACTGGCGGAAATCGGTTGGTCGCTTGAGGCCGGTACGAAGCAGGTTCAGGAGGTGTTATCCGCAAACGGCTTCACGATGCGAATCGCGCAAGCCATGCCGATGAATGAGTTGAAATCGTTCCCGACGACATGGGCTAAACGGATCGCCTTCGGTCGTGATCCACACGCTATGATTGTGCGCGGTGTGACGACAGGCATATCAACTGCCTATCCCAAATATGCAGCACTTGAGGCGGTCTAATCAACAGCCAACTAAAAAGGGAGGGGTTTGCCAGCGGTAAACCCCTCCCTTTTGATTATTAGCCGTTCGTCAAGCCGTGCGGCGGTTCGCCATACTTACCTGAGCTGAAGACATAGACATAATTGGTGATGCTGCCATCATCAGCCGGGGTTGCGCCTGCTGTCCAATTAAACAACCACTTGGCATCGCTGATGCTCAAGTTGACACAGCCGTGACTGCGGCGGTAGCCAAAGAAGTCGTGCCAATAAGTTCCGTGCAGACTGATCGAACCATCGAAGTACATAACCCACGGCACACTTTGCAGATCATAAGCGCTGGGTGCGCCGGTCGCGCCGGACATGCGATCATCGGGCATCTTCGCCCAGATATTAAACAGTCCTTCGTTGGTATCATGGGTGGGCAAGCCGCTGGCGATCAAAGTCGCAAAGACAGGCTTATTATCTTCGTAGGCGACCAAGGTTTGTTCATACAGATCAACCGCTACCCAACGTCCGTTCACTTCTTTCTGGTCGGTATCTTTGGGGTGCGGCGCAGGCTGCACTTTCGACACAAAGGTTTGCTTGACCCATTGGTTCGGGCCAGTCATGTACCACAGCCAACCTTCCGAGTCGGTGGCTTCGGCGTAAATATTCACCAGATCATAACGACGGGTCAGGTAACCGCTTTCTTTATTGCCGGGGCCGCCGGGGATCAATGAGGCATAAATGCCAGTGGTATCCAGTACCCACGCAAAGGGTTGGTCCCAATTTTCGGGCAGCACAACCCCTGTAAATTCCGAGGGTGACACCAATTTGGTATTGGCGCGTGGAATCCAGAGACCACCTAAAATTTGCAGCCAATCGGGATTGTCTTCGTTGGTGGCGGTAATGAAGTTAAAGCCCTGTGGAATTTCACCGACGCTATTACCAGCGGGCGCATCGTACTTGGTAACAGGATCGGGTCCTACACGATAGAAGCTGAAGTAACCAATCGTGGTGCCATCCAATGGAGCGCGGTCGAACTTCAATTTGTCGCGCGAAGCCATCAAATCAAGGCAGGCTTGGCTGGTGGGCTGACCCTCTTGATAAACACAAACGGCAGGCTCGAAAAGGGGTACGGCGGGATTGGCATCCTGCGCGAACGTTACGGCGGAAATGGTCAGCAGCATCAGGGCTGACAGGGCGAGGATTCGTTTCATCCGGTATGATTCTCCACACATTCTGAAGTCGATTGGCTCACATCATACCATAAGCGCTTTTTGTTGTGATGGGTCGCTGGCTGACGATTGGACTACGCTGCGGTTATGGCAGATATACGATCCGCAGTTCATAATAGACATGATAACGGTGTGACTTCATTAAAGAGAACGAAACACATGGGTAGGTAGCAGCGGTGGAAAATAGTGAAAATACCGTTCGAAATCTTTAGTGTTATCGCGGGTATTTGGGCAGGATTTGCCTTTACATTCGTTAGTCGAAACATTACTAATTTAGATTCATCTTGGTCGCATGGACGACAGCAAAATTTTCTAAATCGAAT
>JBBQLX010000158.1:0-13570 GCA_038328375.1 Aggregatilineales bacterium
TGGCGCAGCCGGGTTTAATGAATTTGAAATTCTGGTTAAGCAAACCCTCGCAATCGAATTTACACTGCCCGATGAAAAAGTCGGTGATTGGGAATTAGGATGCTTTGTCTCGTTAGATCCCAACGCACCGGAAGATAATCCCGGTGCAGGCCATTATGATGTCGGTATGCATTTGCCAATCACAGTTGTCAAAGGCAGCAACTCATAACGCTTTAGTTTTGCTGGCATCATTCAAACCCTCCTCAAAAACTGATGAGGGTTTTTGTTTGTGACAAACTTTTGCAGGGGGCTACAATCATTTTTCGGCGGCAGTTTGCTCGGCAAATTGGATTTCGCGGTGGCGGCGTTTGTAACCGACGGGATCACGCTGGGGGGTGGCTTCGTAGTGAGCAATAATTTTGCCCAGATATTCGCGCAGCGGGGTGTAGGTCATACCCAGTTCGGCTTTACTGCGGTCATTGGTGAGTTCGGACATCCAACGTTCGCTAAAGGGTGAGCAATCCGGCAGGAAACCATTGGCTTCTAGCAAGCCACGTCGGAAGTGAATAAGCTGCGGTTGAACCCTCAGTAAATCCCCGACGATGCCTAAAAATTCCCCAAGTGATGTGGTTTCATCCTGCGAGATATTGTAGGCGCGGCCTTTGGCGGGCTGCTGCATGGCAAGCAAAATAGCTCTAACCACATCACCGGTATAAATGTGGCGAAGGGCATAATCCGGTGTTTCAGGCACAAGGATCGGGCCACCATCTTTTAGGCGCAGCACGTAACTATATAGACGGCTGAAGTGATCGCGCTCACCATTGACCATCGGCAGGCGCAAACTGGTAAATGGGAAATTCAGGTCTTGCCCAGCTTTGGAGATGACATCCTCAGCCTTGCGCTTATCAATACCATAGAGCCATTCTTCATAGGCGAAGGTGTTGGCTTTGGGTGCAGGGATTAAACGGCCTTCGTAGCTGTCTTCGCCAAAAGGACGCTCCGCACCTTCCCGTACCAGATAAACCTGCCCGCTGCTGAGGAAAATGTACTGCCCAACCCGCCCATTGAGCAGACGGATGAGGGTTTCGGCTTCCTGCTGTTTATAGAGCGCGTTATCCACAACCACATCAAACTCGCGCCCGATCAGCGCTTTTTCCAACTGGAAAGAGTCGGTGCGGTCAGCCCGCAGCCGTTCGATTTCATCGGGTAAATGGTCGGGGGTTTTGCCACGGTTAAGCATGGTGACTTTATGACCTGCGCTTAGGAGTTCAAGCGCAAGAAAATGCCCGACATTACGTGTGCCGCCGATGATAAGGATGTTCATATAACCCCAGTTTAACCGTTAGTAGTTAGTCATTAGTTAAAAGATGCAAGTTTTAAGTCAGAAAATATTAAGTAATCGCTGATACATGGTCGCGAAAAATTGATCTTTTTAAAAGACTATTTCGTTACAAGCCTGCTGATTCGCAGTAAACCACATTACCACGCCTATTCATTCTGCCACAAGTGTCGGAGTTTACGCTGATTATTTGTGAAGTTTGTACACATGGCGTAAAGAAAAGCATCTGATTGTACAACTTAGCCAGCGGCAGTTAGTCAAGGTGCTGAGGTATTCTGCAACACATACACAAAAGCCGCCGCGAATAAACTAGGCCATACATCTTTAAGGCCAGCCGTTCCTTCATAGGCAACTTCACGGGTAATCGTAAACTTTAACTGGCTTGCCCACCAACGGAAATCAGTACGCGTCCAGAAGCGCAGATGTTCGCCGGGAGTCACCACCCATTGCAGCGGGAAGCGCCCGAACAGCAGTCGCAGCCGATGCTGGTAATAGCCCGTGTTGGGGATTGAGACGATGATGCCTTTACGGGCGAAGGGGCGAAGGCTGTTGAGCAAGCCTTCGGGGTCAGGCAAATGCTCGATGATCTCCGAGCAGATGATGTAATCGTACTGACCGCTGAGAAAATCGCTAATCGGCTTGTTGATGTCTGCCAGAACCACATTTAGACCGTGCGCTTTACAAAAATCAACCGCTTTGGGTGAAACATCCAAACCAAAGGCTTCGATCTTCTTACGCTCCAACATGTACATGAGCAGCGCACCATCACCCACGCCGAGGTCTAGCACACGGTCACCATCGCTCACGAGATCGGTAAAAACCTGCGCTCGTTTGCGCCGCCACGGTGACAGTTCACCAATACTTTTATCGAGCTTGGTATCCCAATAGACATCGTAATCCAACACGCCCACTTGAGCCGTCGCCGGATAGATGAAGAGTCGTTTGAATTGGCGGTAGCTGTTGGCTAATGCGAGGTAAAAAGAGCGTATGGGGCTTTCGCGTAAGGTTTTTTTGAGAATGGTCAGCATGTGGTTCGTATGATTCGTCCAGCAAAATGCGCGTCTAGAAAGGCGCTATGCTACCACAAAACATACGAATCACACCGCACTAGTCGCGATCTGATAGCGTTCACGGAAGCTGTCATTACTCATATTATAAGGTTCACCTTCCGAACCAATTGCTAACCAGCGTCCGGCTGGAACAATTACAGGTTCAGGACTTTCAAGTGATTGGATGTAGATGCTGATGGGTAATCTCAGCGCCCAAACGCCGCGTTTGCGATAATAGGGCAGGCCGCCATAACCCATAAGGAATTTCTGAGTGGGTGTAGGCTGCCACGTCATATCATCCCAACGGGCATAGGTCTGACGAAAAAGATCAACCCGTACAGGCCAATGATCATAGTCATCAAGATTATCGTGCAGTTGGTCACCGGGTGTATAGAGCATAATGTCGCCCTTGTCGGCATTCAAGACTTCGAGGGTCGTTTCGATGTTAGCATTGTCATCCAACATTTTTGCCATGACAACCCGCTTAATAGGGGCATAGTAGCGAAAGCCCGCTTTGAATAGCTGGTTATCTGTCCATTGGCGCTGCCGGAGAACTTTAATGTTTCGCGGAATCGCAACCACGCTTGCACCTATATAGAGCTAATCAAGATGAATTATTAATCATTGTACTCAAAAGCTGCGATTTAACCACAAAGGTACAATACACAAGCAGCAGTGTCGGCTGAGCGCTGGTAGAATAGACGATTATCATTTGAAATCGATACATAAGGACTGGATGATGGCAACCCAATCGCTCGATATGCTTTCGCCCGTATGGTCGCATCTGACGCAGATTCAGCCGGAACGCGGCGAAGGTATTTATCTGTATGATGCAGCAGGCACACGCTACACCGATTTCACCAGCGGCATCGGCGTGACTAACACCGGACACTGCCACCCGCGCGTGGTGAAGGCTATCCAAGATCAGGCTGCCAAACTCATTCACGGGCAGATCAATGTGGTCATCGCGCCCTCAACCATCAAGCTGGCGGAAACCCTCAAGACGGTCACACCGGATTCAATTGATTGTTTCTTCTTCTCCAACAGCGGCGCGGAAGCCACCGAAGGCGCAGTCAAACTGGCACGGATGGCAACCAAGCGCACCAACATCATCACCTTTCAGGGCAGTTTTCACGGACGCACCGCCCAAACGATGGCGATGACCAACTCCAAAACGGTCTACCGTTCGCGTTATCAACCACTGCCTGCGGGTGTGTTCGTTGCGCCCTTCCCTTATGCTTATCACTATGGTTGGACAGAAGATCAAGCCATCGACTTCTGCCTGAGCGAATTGGATTTGATGCTGCACAGTCAAACATCACCCGATGAAACCGCCGCCATCATCATCGAGCCAGAATTAGGCGAAGGTGGTTATATTCCCGCGCCTGCCCGCTTCATGAAAGCCCTGCGTGACCTTTGTACTCAACATGGCATCATGTTCGTGGCAGACGAAGTGCAATCCGGTTTTGGACGCACCGGCAAGTTCTGGGGTTTTGAACAATCGAATGTGACACCCGACATCATCATCATGGCGAAGGGTTTGGGCAGCGGCTTCCCCATTTCGGGCGTGGCCTCCTCCAAAGAAATCATGAGCCATTGGACGACCGGATCACACGGCGGCACTTACGGTGGTAATGCGCTGGGAACAGCCACCGCTGTCGCCACTGTTGAAACCATTCGCGACGAAAAGCTATCCGAGAATGCAGCCGCGATGGGCGAACGCTTAACCGATGGCTTGGTTGAACTGCAAGGTCGCTATCCGGTGATTGGCGACATTCGCGGTTACGGCTTGATGGTCGGCACGGAGTTCACCCGCAATGGTCAACCCGATAAGGACACGACTAAAGCCATCCAAAAAGCCTGTATCGAACGCAACTTACTGCTGCTAACCTGTGGCAGTTACGAAAATGTCATCCGCTGGATTCCGCCGCTGGTCGTCAATGAAGGCCAAATCGACGAAGGACTGACGATTTTCGAAGATGCATTACAGGCCGTTAGTCGATAGTAGCAAGTTACAAGACATACACTCATTGAATAGAAGGTAGATGATTATGCGCCTACGATTCATGATGGTCATTGCCTGTACGCTGCTGGTGATCTGCACAAGCGCTATGCCAGCCGCCGCCCAAGACCCACAGCCAACAGAAGCGCCCATTTATGATCCAACCTGTGCCGTCGATTTGATGGAAGCCTATATGTCGGGTTGGGAGTATGACCATCGTGGATCAGAAGGCCAGATTGATGTGGTGATTGCGGCGCAAGTGGCACGAGGTGTCTACAAGGCATTCGAAGCCATTAAACCCGACTGTCGGAATACCATTGGCAGCTTCAAAGAAAACTTACTGCGTTCCATGCATAGCGAATATCCGCCCGAAGATTTGGCAAGATTAATGAGCTACATTCAGGAAGCGGTGGGCGAAATTGCTCTCTACAATGACTGTTCCTATGTTGTAGCCAGCCAATATTTACGGCATGTTGATTGGGGCAGTATGCCCGCCGTTCAAGTGGGCAAGACCATGGGCGAGATTTTCCGAACCGTGCGCGATGTGATTCCAAGCGGAGAATGTGACGGCACATTCCAAATTATCCAAGAAATCATCTCGCAAATTGAAGATGTTCCCGCTGATGGCACGTTGATCAACACGCTATATAAAATCGTGGGCGATGCCACCGAAGGTCACTATGTCAGCGAAGCCTCTTGTGATTACACCCTCACCAAAACCTTCTTTGAGAAAGTCCAGTGGGATAATCTGACCTCTGCCGATATTGTAAAATTAGTGGGTGACACGCTCAAAATCACCTACAAAATTGGCGGCGACAGCACTTGTGACAGCGACCCTGCTCTAGCCATCACCGCCTTGCTGCTTAATGACAGCTATGGTTTCAAACCCGATGCAATTATCATTCAACAAGCATACGATGCGGCAACAGGCGAATTGGTCGTTACCCCAGAGGCGACTGCTCCGCCGATTGTGAATTAGTAGGGGTTTGCCGCTGGCAAACCCTCACCATAATAATGATCTTTAAGTCGTCTGCTTCTGGAAATGCGGCAGGACGTGTTCGGCGTACTCCGCCACAATGCGTTCTTCTTCACCGCACATCAGATAGATGTTGAACTGGGTGACACCCGCCGCCTCAAGCTGTTTGAGCTTCTCGACATGCTGCTCAACAGAGCCACCGATGCCAAAACTGTCCACGATGTCGTCCTTGATGAAGCCCAAATGGTCAGCGTTGATGTCCGCGTGATGATGGTAATCGTAGCCCTTACGCCCTTCGATATAATCGGTCAGCCGCTGCGGAATATCACCGCCACCACCATTACCGTACTTCTCGACAATATCCGCCACATGATTACCAACCATCGCCGGGAACCAACGCGTAACCGCCCGTGACTTATCCATATCGCCCACCCAAACCGGAGCCGCCGACATCACTTTGAAGTTGGACATATCGCGTCCAGCAGCTTTACCCGCGTTGATCGCTTGGTCACTAAACCACTTCACCAACCACGGATCAGCCAACTGAATAATCAGGCCATCACCTTCTACCCCTGCGCCTGCCAGCGCCTTCGGCCCATAAGCTGCAATCCACACCGGCATCTCGTAACCATTCGCCCACGGGATTTGGACGGTGGCCTGCTCATCGTCATACTTCACTTCGTCGCCGCGAATCATGCCCTTAACGGCCTTGCTGAATTCGATCATCGTTTCGATGTTCAGCGGCTTGCGTCCTAACACACGACGCGAACTGTCGCCACGCCCCAAGCCCATATCAAAGCGATTGCCGCTCTGAATTTCCAGTGTCGCGAATAAGCTGGCAGCCACCGACCACTCGCGTACACCGGGGTTGGTCACACACGGGCCAAAGCGCAGAGTCTCGGTATTTTCCATACACATCGCCATCGTCACATAGCATTCGCGCCACAGGACATGCGAATCAAAAAACCAAGCATAGGTGAAACCTGCAAGCTCGGCCTGTCGTGCCAACGCAACGGTGCGCTTGGGGCTGATGTCACCTTTAAACGTAATCGCAAATTCCATGTTGATGTTCTCCTCGTTTGCAAGGGAATTGAAATTGAATCTATTACTCTGGGCATTAAAATTGCGATTATAACGCGAGGCAGAAATCTTTGCTTTTGTCACTCACCAACACACTCGAATAAGACGGCTAAATAAAAGCAATGTCCTTGTTTTAGGTAACTAATGTTTATTAATCTCCGTTTCGCGAACCCTCTTCGAGTCATTTCTTTTCAACAATTGAATTTTGTCTAACTTTTTCAATATGAGAAACAAATGAATAACGAGGTACGGAAATGATCGAATTGATGCTCTGCTTCCGATAAATAGAAATTAGGGAATTTAATAACAAATCTCAGACTGGGTTTCCCAAATGAACTTATCCACCTTTAACCACGCGATTATAAACAGAAGATTAGAATACACAGCATGTTTACGTTTTGAGCAGTTATTGTAAGGGTGTTGAAAGGTACAGAATTTATGCTACTGAGAAATAGAGTTCGATAAAAGTGTGAAATAATGCTCAAAATAATGTTAGTTGTTGGAACACGACCGGAAGCCATCAAAATGGCACCAATCATTAAAGAAATCGAAAAATATCCTGACACGTTAAAGGCCATTGTCTGTGTAACAGGCCAGCACCGCGAAATGCTCGATCAAGTGTTGGAAATTTTCCAAATCGTGCCGGATTATGATCTGAACGTGATGATGCCTAATCAGACCCTTTCACGCTTAACCGCTACACTGATTAGCAAGTTAGATGAGGTGATTAGCGAAGCTCAACCCGATTGGGTGCTGGTACAAGGGGATACCACCAGTGCTATGACGGCGGGTTTGGTGGCCTTCTATCACGGAATAAAAGTCGGTCATATTGAAGCCGGACTTCGCACACATGACATCGGGCAGCCTTTCCCCGAAGAAGCCAACCGTCGCATCACCGATATCATGTCCGAACTCTATTTCTCGCCCACCACACGAACGTATGACAACCTCATACGTGAAGGGGTCAAACCTGCTTCCATATTGATTACCGGTAACAGTGTTATCGACGCACTGTTCATGACCGTCGAACGACTTCACAAATCACCCACAGAGAATAAGCGGCAGGCTGCGGATGAAAAACGCCTCATTCTAGTGACTTCACACCGCCGCGAAAATTTCGGTCAACCCTTTGCTGAAGTGTGCCGTGCCATCAAAACTATTGCTGAACGTTACAGTGATAGTGTTCACATTGTGTTTCCAGTTCATTACAACCCGCACGTTCGCCTTCCAGCACACGAAATCCTCGGCAATGTTCCCAACATAACATTGACTGATCCTTTGGATTATGAGGAGATGGTCAAGGTCATAAACGAAGCTTATCTGGTGATGACCGACTCAGGTGGCATCCAAGAAGAAGCGCCCAGTCTGCATAAACCCATCCTCATCCTGCGTGAAGTGACCGAGCGCCAAGAAGTGGTTGAAGTAGGGGCTGCACGGTTAGTAGGTTGTGACTATGACAAAATTGTGCAAGAAACGATACGGCTTCTCGAAGATGCCGACCATTATCAACAGATGTCCAGCGTCCCCAATCCTTATGGTGACGGCACGACCAGTCAACAAATCGTTCACGCCATCCTGCAATATCATCAGATTGCAGCCTCAGAAATAATTCTTAAACGTGTTGTGGCCTGATATTGAAGGATTATCGTTATGCGTATTCTGTTTTTGTCCCGTTGGTATCCTTTTCCAGCCAATAATGGTTCGAAAATCCGAATTTACAATCTGCTGAAATATTTAGGACAGCATCATGAAGTGGTGTTGGCTTCCTTTAACGCGGATAGTGAACCTGTGACCCAAGAACGTTTGAACGGCATGTTGGAGTTTTGCAGCGAAGTTCATGTTGCACCTTATCGCCTGTTCAATCCCGGCAGCCTCAAAGCCTTAGCGGGTTTGTTAGCGACGAAACCCCGTTCGTTGATTGATAGTTACAGCCCCGAAATGGAAGCCAACATCCGCAAGGTGGCGAGTCAGAAACCATTTGACGCAGTCGTCGCCAGCCAAATTGATATGAGCATCTACACCCATCTCCTTCCTGATACACCTCATATCTTGGAAGAAGTGGAAATTAGTGTCTTCCACGAGCAACTGCTGCGCGAAACCCATCCCTTAAAAAAGATACGTAAGCAGCTCATGTGGTCAAAGTGGCTTAATCATATGCGCTCGGTCATGCTGGATTATGACGGCATCACGGTTGTCTCCAAGCCGGAAGTCGAACCCTTACATCGTATCATTCCCGGTTATGACCGCATCGAAGTCATTCCAAATGGCGCTGATCTCAAACGCTTCACAGGCGATTTTGGTCAACCGCAGCCAGATACGCTGGTTTATACCGGTGCGCTCACCTATTTTGTAAACTTTGATGCTATGCAATTTTTTCTGCGCGATGTTTTCCCGTTGATTAACGCCCAACGTCCGCAGGTCAAACTTTATATGTGCGGCAGTCTTGAGGGTGTGCCTGTCCATGAATTGCCCACCTATCCCAATGCCACCCATGTCGGTCACGTCAGTGATATTCGCAAACGGGTTACGGAAAGTTGGCTGAGCATCGTTCCCGAACGAGTAGGCGGCGGGACACGCATCAAAATATTCGAGTCAATGGCACTCGGTACGCCGGTTGTCGCTACTGCCCACGCATCAATTGGTCTAGAAGCCCGTGATGGTCAAGAAATCTTGATCGGTAACAGCGCCGAGGATTACGCCAACAAAGTCGTCCGCGTCTTGAGTGATCCGGCACTGCGACAAACCCTCAGCCGCAACGGTCGCAAGTTGATTGAAGACAAACACGACTGGGAAGTAATCGGGCAGCAGCTTGACGAATTCATTCAACGGTCGGTTGTTCATCGTAAAGGTGTCAAAGTACGCTAAGTGTTTTAGTTCGATATCGTGTCAATCGTTTTTTGATAACCACAAGGATCAAGTTTTAACATGTCCACACGCAATCCATCTGCACCTGCAAAACCCCTAACAGCTTCGGTAGCCAAAGCGGCTGATTGGCTTGTCAGTTCAGGGGTACAGGTTATCAGTGACAATCCACTACATAAACAGGGTTTCGTCTCTTGGTACGAAGCCGATACCCAATCCATGCCCTATGTATATTCCGAAATCACAGGCTATTTGGTCACCATGATGTGTGATCTTTACGATCAAACCGCTGACCAACGCTTCCTCGATAGTGCCGTTGGTGCAGCCGATTGGTTGCTGCGGACTGCCGATGATGCAACCGGCGGGTTTCGCTGTTTGTTTCCCTTGAAGCCTTCCCGCTTTGATTACAAGTACAACCAAATTTATGTCTTTGACACCGGCGTAATTATCAGCGGTTTGGTAAATGTATACCGAGCCAGCGGGCAGGAGCGATACCTCACCGCAGCGATAAAGGCATCCGATTGGCTCATCCGTGACGCACAGCGAGACAATGGCGCATTTCAACCTGTTTATGATGTTGAAAAACAGACCTTTAATGAACAGGATAACGAATGGTCGCTATGCTCTGGCAGTTACCACACCAAAGTAGCAATCGGCCTCGCTAATGTATACCAAGCTACAGGCGATGAGAAGTATAAAGATGCGGCTATTAAAGCCTGCGATTTCGCGCTGACCTTCCAGCAAGCCGATGGTCGTTTTATCTCCTTCCCTAGCGAAGGCGGAACCAACTCTCACCCACATTCCTACTCTGCTGAAGGATTATGGGTTGTTGGCAAGCTCTTAGGCCGCGAAGATTACTTGCAAGCCTCAGCCAAAGCCACCGCTTGGCTGCTTGACTGGCAATCCGCCGATGGTTATGTGCCACGTCATTTCCACAATGGCGAACCGTTATATAACGAACGGGTCGATATTCTGTCACAAGCACTGCGCTTGGCAGCCATCCACCTTGCCGAAGGACGCTTGCCTGATTCGCCTGAAACACGCGCCAAGTTGGATAAACTGGTAACGATCATCACCCGCAACCAAGCCGAATCCGAAGACAAACGTATCAATGGCGGCTTCTATTTTGGTCGGTTGAGTAACGGCGAACTCATGCCGCACGTTAATGTCTGGGTATCGGCCTTCGCCATTCAAGGGCTTGGTCGCTACGAAAGCTACTTGCGTAACAGCTTCAACTTCAATCCGCTTTTCATGGTTTAGCCTTTATTACTTTGGACACTTCAACGATGCACTTCAAACAAGACTCGAATGTTTTTAAGACTCTCATCATCGGTGCAGGCCCAGCCGGAACTGGCCCACTCGTCAACGCACAACAGCGTGGCTTACTGCCACAACTTCTCGATGAGGGTATCGCAATTGCTGACCGCAGCCCACATATGGGAAGCGGCAGCATCGGTCAACACATCATCAACTCGGATACTATAGGTGGTACTTTTCTGGAGTGTTTGATTAATCAGGAAGCTGGGGCTTTCCAAAGCGTCATCAACTCGCCTGCTAGACAAAACTTGGAAGCCTATCGCAAGTCAGCCGCGCCTTTAAAAGCCGTTGGCGAGTTCATGGGCGAGATTGGCCTCGCTTTGCATCAGATCATTGATGCCCATCCGGTCAGCCAATTTTTCGCAAATGTCGAAGCCCGTTCTATTCAGCGTATGCCAGATGGCAACTTCCGCACGACTTTCGTGCCTTGCACACCCGAATATGGTGATGAACCCTTCGATATTATTTCCAAGTTTGTGGTGACCGCTTTAGGTGCGCGTCAACTGCGTGAACAAACCCTTACCGCTGACATTATTCCCGGCTTGAATCTCGCCGATCATTACGCCGACAAAAGCCTGTTGACAGGTCACATCCTCACAGAACACGGCGCACACGAAATGGAACAGCGCCTACAAACCACTCCTAACCATAAAGTGGTTATCATTGGAGCCTCACACAGCACCTTTTCGGCGGCATGGGCGCTCTTGAACCGCACTGGCATCGACTTTGAAGAAGGCGACATCACCATTCTGCATCGCCAAAAACTCAAAATATTTTATCCTTCGGTCGAAGATGCCCGTGCCGAAGGCTACAACGACTTTGATGAAAATGATGTTTGTCCCTTAACCAAACGCCTCTATCGCCTCGGTGGATTGCGCTGGGACTCGCGTGAATTGCTCAAACGCATCTGGGGAATCGGTGGCGTACCACTCGAAAAACGCGTGCGCTTAATCGCCCTTGATCCTACCAATCAACACAACACGGTGGACATTAAAGCCCTCTTGGATGAAGCCACTCTCATCATTCCAGCATTCGGTTATCGCCCCATAACCTTGCCCTTTTATGACGAACATCACCAACAGATTGGGTTATTCGCCAGTGGTGAAGGTACGCCCTCATTAGTTGATGACGACTGCCGCGTATTGGACTCGCAAGGTGAACCTATCCCTAACTTTTATGGTATCGGGTTGGCCTCCGGTTTTATGCTCAGTGGTGCATTGGGTGGAGAACCCAGTTTTCACGGACAAACCAATGGTCTGTGGTTGTATCAAAACGGCGTAGGCGAACGCATCCTAAACGCCATTCTCTAACCTTACATTTGCTTCACAACGTAAATTTAACCGTTTATACGCCTGTTGACCCTAATTTTTGAGGGCTAACTTGCAAGGGCTTTAAGGAGTCTGCAAGGTACTGCCTCTTAAAGTAGTAATACATCATTTTGCAATCGTGAGGCACAGATTATTCATGGATGTTCGGGTTTATTTCAGTACTGTACAAGAACTTATCAATAAGGTTCCTTTCGAAGTGGTCGATCAAGTGGTTGAAACACTCGTAAGCGCCAACCGCACCGGACAAACCGTGTATATCTGCGGGAATGGCGGCAGTGCTGCCACCGCGACCCATTTTGGCTGTGACCTTGCCAAGCGTCCGATTGTCGCTGGACAACCCCGTTATCGCGTCATCCCATTGACCGATAACAACGCGCTCATGACCGCGCTCAGCAACGACATTGGCTACGATGTGGTGTTTTCTGAACAATTGATCCCGCTGGTTCGCAAAGGCGATATTCTGATTGGCATCAGCGGCAGCGGCAACAGCAAGAATGTCATCAACGCAGTCGAAGTTGCTAAGGCAGCAGGCGCAATCAGCATTGGTTTCTCCGGCTACGATGGCGGCAAGCTGGCTAAGGCTGTCGATATTTCGGTGCATATTCCCAGCTTCAACATGGCAATGGTCGAAGACATTCACCTGATGCTGGAACATGCCATTTGTGAACGACTTTTGGCAGTTAATCAAGAAACTGCGGCACTCGTTCCGGTTGCATCAGCCAATTAATCATTTGACTTTCATTGGACTGATCTCAGCAAGATTATAAAAAGTGGAGCATAGAATTATGGCTACACAAGGACGGGGGATCATGAACAACAAAACAGCCGCGATATTTCTGGATCGTGACGGTGTTATTAACGAAAACAGTGCGGAACACGTCAAAAGCTGGGATGAATTTCAATTTATTCCGAACGCCATTCGGACGATCCGCGAATTGAGCGAAACGGGTTTGCCCATTTTCGTCGTGACCAATCAAGCAGCGGTCAATCGCGGTTTGATGACAGTGGATGATCTGAACAATATTCACGCCCACATGTTGCAGGCCGTCAGCGCCGAGGGTGGCAAGATCACCAAAGTGTATTTCTGCCAACATGCCCCACATGAAAATTGCAACTGCCGCAAACCGGAACCCGGTATGTTGTTGCAAGCGGCTGAGGAATATAACATCGACCTCAAAAAGAGTTTCATGGTCGGTGATGCGTGGACGGATATGGCTGCTGGTCGAGCCGCCGGTACACACAACATTTTGTTGATGTCAGGACGCGGGCGCTGGAACGTTGCGCCTGCTTGGGATCGCCTCGGTGTGGATATGAGCGCCGCGATGGATGTGGCCGATGCCGCCTTCATCATCAAGGAACGCTTGGCAGGCCATCAGGTCAATACCACCGACCGTCTCAAGAGCGCCTTCCATATGGGCTTGCGTTCACAAGAGGCGTGGGTACTGTAGAATCATCTTCATCATCACATAGACATGAAATTTTCGTAGGGGCGGGATTAATCCCTTAGGCATCAAGATAAGGGACAATGAATTAAGGAGACAAGGTATTCTTACTTTGAAGCATCACCCACAAAGGAGAATATCTTGTCTAGCATCAACTATACTCCAGAGATTCCGAAATGGGCTAAAGTACTCGATG
>JBBQLX010000159.1:0-13507 GCA_038328375.1 Aggregatilineales bacterium
TGGAATTGCGTCCTCCCTTCGCCTACCTGCATGAAATTTCCGAGCGGGTACGCTGTAAAGGTGAGGTTGGTACAGACAAAACAAAAGCCAGCGAAGTTTCCCCTGCTGGCTCATGTTCGGATTGGATCCTAGATTGTGGGCGCTGAAGGATTCGAACCTTCAACCACTCAGTTATGAGCCGACTGCTCTGCCGTTGAGCTAAGCGCCCATGAGAGCGGGTAACCAGATTCGAACTGGTGACAAGACCTTGGAAGGGTCGTATGTTACCACTACACCATACCCGCATATAGTAGGATTATAACACAAATGGTGGTTGTTAATGTCGGGGCGGCGGGATTCGAACCCACGGTCTCCTGCTCCCAAAGCAGGCGCGATACCAGGCTTCGCTACGCCCCGAATAGAGGATAGTTTACCACTGACTTTTTACGATGTCCATCCACGCTTGCATCTTTGCGCGTAAATAGGTGTCACCAGTTTCAACTGTTAGTAATCCATGCACCGAGCGAAATTGTCTTCCCTCTAACTGACCGCTGTTAGATTTCCGTGTGGGATGTATATCGTCCGGCGATATTCCGAGCATATCAGCCCAATAACACTTTAATTCATCAACATCATGGTCAGCATGATATTGAAGTCCATAAAAGAATGACCGGCTGGATAATCGCTTTAACCATGTATATGCCAATTTGATCATGCGAGCGTCAGAATTCACAAAAGCCAATTTGTTACGTTGGCGTTTTGTGCCTTCAGCCATATACAGCACAACAAAATCACGGAAGGTCAAGTCTTTCAATAGGTCAGGTGCTTGTGCAACACCTTCTTGATATGCTGCTTCTCGCAATGCAGCATATTTCTGTTTGACCTGTGCAGCACGGGCAAGTTGCGCGTCAGATTGCTTTTCGGTTCGCGGAATAGGAAGGTCTTTAATCCAATAGTAGATAGTGGTTTTGGGCAAAGCCAACCGTTCCACAATATCTTCCAGCGTCATTTGATGCTGGGTACGCAGTTCGATTGCTTTGTCGCGCAAATGGTCATACCGTCGTGCCATAAAACGATCCCTGAGCTACTTCTTTTTCTTCTTGTCTTTGGGAGCAGCCCCGTCTCCAAATAGGTTGAGCCACTCATCCACCTCCGCCGCCGAAAGATTCACATCCGTTTCTTCGCCTGCGTCCTCGACTTTAGGAGGCGGTGCTTCCAACAGAAGCGCGAATTCCTCGGAATGCATGGTCTCCATACCCCGCCGCCGCGCTCTGGCCATCACATCATTATCCGAGGTGACAACAATCCAACCCTTTATGTCCTGTATCTTATAGATACGCTCGACCATTACCCGGTCGGCACTCGAACGACCAGAAGCGAACACCACCTGAACATTGCGGGTAGACATACGGGAACTTCCACCCGGCAGTCCGTGATCGAAAACTACCAAACATGATTTACCGGTGCGGGCAGTGAAGCCATTTAGCTTTTGTACAAGAAGGGCTTCGTCGTTGGGGTCATCGAGTGATATATCGGGCAGCTTACCAATAAGGTTATGCCCATCAATCATATAGGTCATAATGTTAATGCCTCCACAACTCGATACCCGAATACAATTAGAAAGATATTGTAACCACCGTCATCTTACTAGGACAACATTCCATGAACCTTACAGAAGGGGAGCGGGTTTGTGAACGCATATGATTTCTCGATCAATTACTTTGCAGGGATGCTATTGCTACGAGGCGCTGATCCTTACAGCAACCTCCTCTATCGCTATCCTTTTCCGTTCACCTATTTTTGGGCATTGATGGCTTTACCGGGTGAGCAAGCCATGCCACTCATGTTTATTATTTGGGGTGTCATTAACGTAGGCTTTTTAATTTATGCTTTTCGCAAGGATTTTTGGAAGTGGATTTTTTATTTCCCCGTTCTACATGAGTTGAGTGCAGGGCAAGTTGAACTGATGTTTTGGACAATGGAGCGTAATATTAGACCGGGTTGGCGAGGCGCTATTCTCGGCGCGTTGTTGACTATGAAACCCCAGACAGGGTTAATATTACTCCCATGGCATGTGGTCGATTGGCTGCGGCACGACAGAGCTACCTTTATCAAATGGTTACTTTGTACGGGAGCGCTTTGGGGATTACCTCTTTTGTGGCGACCCGATTGGATTCATACGTGGTTAATTGGACGCGGCGGTGATGCAAACCTCATTTACTCTGCAAGTGTCTCCACCGGTATATTTAGTCTGCTTCGGTTGACAGGGCAACCACTCGCACCGCCCTTTACAACTTCCTTGCTTATCATTCTCGGTATCCTTATCGTTATCGCATTAGTCGTCTACATTGTGGGGCAACTGCAACCTTCAAAAGAGATTGGCAAAGCCTGTGCTTTGTTGGTCAGCCCTCTGGGTTTACTCTACACACAGATGACTGTCATGGGTAATGCTCCGGCATGGTTACTTGTGCCAGTCAATCTGATCTCGGTCACATTGGCATTGATCAGTGGGAACTTTGTTGCCTGTATGATGGTTCCTATAGCGGTTATCGTATGGCAAGTATGGAAGCAGCGGCAGACAGCAGCAAAAACAAAATTGCAAACGGCATAATAGGGTTGCGAAGCCTAAGTTTCCTAACCGCATTCTAACCCTTCGATTGCCCCCATTAGCCCACTGTGTTAATATTCTGTAACGGGGATAATGCTAAAAGATACTTATACCTTCGAAAGATTTCTTTCCTGAGTCAGCTTAGGACGGGAGTTGGGGGCGAGGGTTCAAAAACGAGGCTTCACCATGCGGCGACGTTCGCTTATTACGTTTGTTATACTGAATATTCTGATTACAGCAGTGGTCATCTTCGCGGTGAGCAAATTACTGAACTCAAACGCGCCGCCACCCACTACCAGCCAACTGGTCATTACCGTTCCTATTCTGGTCACAGCGACTACTGACCCGAACGCTGGGCCGACTATCAAAATTGTGACGGCCACGCCACAACCCGGCACCGTCATCTTACCGACGGGCATCTTGGTCACATCTGATGGCTCATCTGCCCAATCCGTCGGGACAATTGATGCCAATGCAGTGGCGATTAATCCGGGTGATGGTCAATCACAAAGTGGCATCACAACCGCGCTGCCTGATAAATGTATCTTACATACTCTAGCCGAGGGTGATACCCCGTTCGCTGTAGCTGAGCAATATGGTGCTGATCCTTTCAAATTGATGGAAGTCAACGGGTTGAATGATGAGACGGCTTCTTTGCTCCAAATTGGCGACACGCTGATTGTCCCGCTGGATGGATGTCCACTCACGGGGCCGGTCACGACACCTGTGCCAACACTTGAAGAAAATTCAGCGGACGCAAGCGCGGAAGTAACTGCGGAGGGTACGGCTGAAGCCACCAATGGCCCGACCGCTACACCAACCCTGCGACCCACATTGACACTACCACCCACCGCGACTAACGCCAAAGTGGAAATCGCCGAAGTGATTGGTGCGGGACAAATCACGTCAGAAGGCATTACCATCCGTAATAATGGCAACAACGTCAACCTCAAGGGCTGGACGATTGAAACCTCCAGCGGCAACGTCTATACATTCGCTGAACGTATCCTATTCTCGAACGGTCTGGTAACAGTCTACAGCCGCGTTGGTCAAGACACTGCCATCGCGCTGTTTTGGAACCGCACAGCACCCGGCTTCCAACCCGGCGATGTGGTAACGCTGAAGGACAGCACGGGCAAAGTACAAGGCAGCTATCGCCTACCCGCGCCTGTTACACTCCCCTAATTAGAAAACGACTCGTGAATGACTGATATACTGAGGGCGACTTGTATAGTCGCCCTTCGTGTTTCAAAAAGCTGCATGAGTGAGGAGGTCAAATGGTCGCTCCCAAAAACGTTGATGCTAAAGGCATTTTGAACCCGCACATAGCCGAAAAGAAGTTTCAACTTACGCGCCACATGCCTTCTCCCGATTTGGCTTTTTTCGTTGAATGGTACTGGATCATCCATTGGGATTTGCGTGGGCAAGCGCCCCATACACAGGATGTTCTCCCCTATCCTTCGGTTAATCTGGCAATCGAGCAAAGTCAGTCGGGTATTTTTGGAGTCGTGACCGGTAAATTTACACGTCAGCTTATAGGCAAAGGAGGGGTAGTCGCCTCCAAATTCCGACCGGGGGCTTTTTATCCCTACGCGCAGTCTCCTGTATCCGAGTTCACGAACAAGACAACTGCCTTGTTTGATGTGTTTGGCAGCGACGGCGACAAGTTGGAACAAAGGATTCTGGCGGTTGAAAATGATGAAGAAGCCCTTGCCCAAATGGAACATTTCCTGCGCGAACGATTACCGGAACATGATCCAAATGTGGTCTTGGTGAATGAGATTATCGACATTATTATCGCGGAACGGAATATCACGCGGGTTGACGAGCTTGTCAGCCGCATGAACCTCAATAAGCGCAGCCTACAGCGACTTTTTCACCAGTATGTTGGGGTAAGTCCCAAGTGGGTGATCCAGCGTTACCGCCTGCAAGATGCCGCCGACCAACTGGTTAAAGACCGAGTGACCGATTGTACCGATATAGCCTTACGACTCGGTTATTTTGATCTGGCGCACTTCATCAAGGATTTCAAGACCATCGTCGGCCTCTCGCCTGCCGAATATGCGCGACATGCCAGCTCCGGTACTTAACGGTCAGCCGTACTGCGCTTGATGGGCTTTCTTCATCTGCATATATTCAGAGTCGGTTTTGGCCCGTTGGTATTTAGCGTAAAAAATTTGCGCTGACTCGGCTTTGATCGGGTCTTCCTCACGCGGCAAAACTTCATGGTTATCATCGTACTTATGACCTGATTTATGATTGGCATAGCGACGCGAACGGGTATAGCCCATTTGTAAAAATTTACGAGCCATGTCCATTCCCACAAAATCACCCTGAGATTTGTAACCCGGAAAAAGTCCGTAGATTTTAGCAGCCGATTCGCGAGCAATATCCGGTGTTTTAAAGCGCCAATGAGGGAGTATTTCGGACTTATACGGCTCGACCATCAAGACACCCTGCTCACCTTTTCCAACTTGATACTGTTCAGGATGCAGCCGAAAATCAATCTTGGTAAAGTCTTGATCGTAGTTAAAGGGCTTCATCTGGCCTCCATCGTTGATGTTAGGATTAGCATAATTTTGTAGATTAAGAAGCGGATGGGTGGTTCTTTAGGGATAACTTAATGCTTGACATTTTATAAACCACTTTTTAAACTTTCATCATCGCAGCGGTGGAAACTCCTGCGATAACGTCAGCAAGTTCAAAGGGTGACACATGAACAAAGCGACTCGCTAACACGCAGCAAAACGGGCATTTATTCCTCTTTTGGTGGTCAGCGATTCGCACACGTAGAGTCATTTGCTGAGCAGTTATCATGCTGCATTGACCTTGTGTATCGTTCCCTCCAAACCGCCGAGTGACTGCCTCCGGCGGTTTTTGATTTTCTACCCATGAATTTAAATTGACGGTTATCCAAACCGGAAAGCGAAGCACTTTGCGAGTAACTCATTTCACTGACATTGAAGCGGATTTTATCCAGCGCGTACACACGATGATCTGGTGCAACGTCGCCACAATTGATGAGCATCAGCGTCCACGTTCACGGATTTTGCATCCTATGTGGGAAGGTTCGACCGGATGGATTTGTACCCACCGCGATTCATACAAAGCGAAGCATCTGGCGAACAATCCTTATGTTTCATTGGCCTACATCACCAACATCATGCAGCCGGTTTACGCCGACTGCAAAACGGAATGGATCAACGACCTTGACGAAAAGCGACGTGTTTGGGAGCTGTTTAAGAACACGCCAGAGCCGCTAGGTTTTGATCCGGCACAGGACTTCATTAAGCCAGAGCATGAGAACTTTGGTTTGCTGAAACTGATACCGTGGCGTATTGATTTGGTCACCTTCCCCGCGCCATCATTCAAAGAGGGTACGCGGGTGTGGCTCAACGAAGCCGATAAGCAGTAGTCATCTGACATTCGGGTGGGGTTATACCTCACCCCTACACCCTTCAAGTCATTCCTCTTCAATTGTTCGGAAACTGCAAATTCTGCAAAAACTGCATCTACAAGGGCGGTCTATAGCGCGGGGTTGAGGGAGACAGTTGCCGAAACTGCGGAATATGCGGCAAATGCGGCAGAAATTAGTCAGTAGTCTTTAGTCGATAGTCCTTAGTCAAAAGCAAGAACAATTCGGTTTAGACAATAGGGAACACGATTGGCGGAGTTGTCGCTGTTGTCGCCACAAAAACCTCAATTTAGCTGAGAAATGTCGGTTATGTCGTCGTTGTCGTCAGTGTCAAATGATGCTGTTGATGTTATTGCAGTTGTTACAACAAATCAGTTTTTGTCGCGATATGGGCAGTTAGCCGATGTTAAGATGCATAGGAGATACCCCTAACCCCCAGCCCCATCCGCCCGTAATAACAGGGTAGGGGGAGCAAATGCAGGTGAACCAATGAAAAGTTTAACTGATATAGAGAGTGAAAGGGTTACCATTTGGAAGAACATTTTGTAACTCTTTTGAGGTGTTGGCACTAACCATTTTGAGGGAGCAGGTTCGGTAAAAAGGTTGGAGAAGGGTTTGTGAAGGGTTTATGATGGTTTGTACGTTTAAACCTAAGTACGAATATATTATTTTTTATTTCAGAGAGGCGCAAAGATTGAGACCAGCAAAGGTCTTTTATATCAGTGGGTCAGCAGATTCAAAACGAGATAGATCAGACCCGCGATGAGGGCTGTAACGGGAATGGTCAGAAGCCATGTCCACAAGACCTTTTGCACAAAACCCCAGCGTACCATTGAGATACGTTCGGCTGCACCTGCCCCAATAATCGACATGCTGGTGACATGGGTGGTGCTGACATCGCCGCCCAGCAGCGAACTGCCGATGATAATCAAGGTGGATGAAACCTCAGCGCTAAAACCGTGCAGCGGTCGTACCTGAAAAAATTGTGCACCCATGGTCTTCATCAAGCGCATCCCACCGATGAGATTGCCCAAGGCCAAACAGATGGCGCTGCCGATAATCACCCAATGCGGCACTTCAAACTTGGTGATGAAGCCTGCCACGACTAAGGCCAGTGTTGTAATACCCATCGCGTTCTGAGCATTATTACTGCCAACAGCAAAACCTAGAAAAATGGCTGTTATAAGTTGTCCCCGGTTGAAAGCATGGTTGACTTTTGGGGTTGATGCTCGGGCTAACCAATAGCACAGTCGCGCCACTACAAAACCGCCTATGATGCCCAGCGGCGCGGTCAATGTCAGACTCAGTAGCATCTTGAGTAAGCCGCCACCATGAATCGCTGATGGCCCTAAGCCCGCCAAAACTGCTCCGACTAAACCGCCGATTAAGGCATGAGTCGAACTTGACGGAATTTTTACATACCACGCGAAGACCATCCAAAATACAGTGGATGCTAAAGCAGCGCACAACATCAATATGGTGATACCCGCTGAATCAACCACTTCTTTACCAACTGCGGCAGCTACTGCCACACCAAACAGCAGCGGGCCAATCAGTTGGGCAACAGTCGAGAGAAGAATGGCACGGTAGGGAGTCATGGCGCGTGAAGCAATCATGGTCGCCACAATGCTGGGTGCGCCGAACACACCCGTCAAAATATCCTGTGCGACGATGAGCAGCAGCAGTGGCAAAATCGCAATCCATTGGTTCACGTCCAAACTCCTCGTGCGCTAATCCTCAGCGATGGTGTTATCACACGCACAAACAGAGTTTATGTTAAATAAATGTTAAAATCAATAAGGATAGTTTAAGTAAATGTTAAGTAGTTCTTAAAGTCAGTTCAAACCAAACTCAATGCTAACGTAGATGTCATCGAAGCTGCACTCGAATGCAAAGAAAGCGGTGAGCAAAAATCATTCACTTCAATCTATCTATGTTAATTTTCTTCCCAGCCTGCTGAAAAATTACGAGTATTCACAGGAAGAAATCGCCAGAGCAATTGCCACGTTGCCTGTGATTTAACTTGAGCTAGTATTGTATGTACAAGCAATCCCAATTAGAGGCTACCTGTCACAGAATAGAACGGCTTACATTTCGATTGAGCCCACCATGCTGTGATATTTCCATCAAAGGTGGTGGCTGAAGTGAAACGAATGGTATATACCCAGACTACATCCATATAAGGCACGCTCCGCACATAAACTCCAACACTGGCCTGTTGATAGGTATCAGCATTGAGTGTGAAAGTGCTTCGATCCGCATTAAACTTAATTCGTACTGGTCCCGCGAGATCAGGCGAGAGGTTCCAATCAGCACAGCCCGACACCAACTTGTAGCCATACGTCCATATACTGCTAGCGGGTATATTATTTGCTGCAACATCCTTACCTGCGCCAACACTATCAAGCACCGATGGGGTGAGCTGTATTGACTTCGGGAGTTTCGAAATTGGCAAATATGCAACATCACTATCATGGAAAAAGGTGAGTACTGGCACACCATTAGCTTTTCCTTGTGTGTCTAAAGGTACCGTACCACCTGCACCAGCCGGAACATATAAGGTCTGACCTGCCACTTGAAGCAAGGCATGACCTTCCAAAACGAAAATGGTGTACTGTCCCGCTGTTGTAGCTGTGGCTGGTTGCGCCTGCATGAACACCGTCGAGCCTAATTCCACATTTATGTCATTTACCGAAAAGGTTACCTTTCGTGCGCCTTCAGGGGTTTGTACCAACAAGCCATTAGGTGGCGCATCATGACAAGACAGAGTGCTGACAGTCGACTGAAAGTAAAAACTCCGAACAGATTTAGTGGCTTGAGCATCACCTTGAATTTGGACATCTCCAAAGATTAGAAACATCACATTTTGACCGGGCAATGTATTGGGCAAATTCGCTTGAAGCGCCATCATAGCAATGCCCCAAACGCCTGTTTTGATATCCAATCCGCTGAATTCAAGAGATTTGATACGAGAGAACTTTTCGATTTGTCCCGGTTTTTCAAAAAGAAAATTCTTCACATCCGGGCGCGGTTTGGCTACAACCTGCGAGTTCCCGTAACATACTTCGTTGCGCTTGATACTACTGCAAAGGGAACTGGCTGTGTCCAATGCTTTGGCAATTTCATCAGGACAATCTTTGAACTGGGCGCTCGTAGTTGAATAGAGCATCAGTAGAAAAAATAAGCTCAAAAAGAATTTCCGTATCATCAGATGATCTCCGTCCAAAAATACTTTACATTCATTTATGTTGTCAGTTTGCGATCCATCCCAAACTTCAGTTTCATCAACAAACCTAAAATCAAAAAGGCGTAACCCTTGGCATTATAACCAAATAATAGCCACACTCGAAATGTTACTTCTCACCTTCGCCCAACGTTCATCTGGTATACACAACCTATTCCCCTACAACATGTTAGCTTCCTTGTCATTCGCATATCAGATCAGACGAAGTCGGCAGACTCTCATCCAACATCAGGGAGAACCCTCACCAGTTGTAAGTAAATCCATATTCGCTCTCGTCACATCTTCACCTTATAATACGGTGAGAGAAACAATCTGAATGACATTTGAAACGCGTTTAAGGATTAATAGAGTAACTCTTTTTTCCTCAGTGAAAGTTGTGGGAGTATAGGTCGTGGCAGCCTCTTTAGTCGGACGTAAGTTAGGCATGTATCAAATCACCGAACTGCTCGGTCAGGGCGGAATGGCGACGGTATACAAAGGCTACCGCGAAGATATTGACCGCTATGTTGCCGTCAAGGTACTGCCGCCTCACCCCGGCCTCGATCATCAATTCATTGATCGTTTTAGGCTAGAGGCGAGAACCATCGCCCGTCTGCAACATCCGCATATCCTTCCGCTCTATGATTACGGTGTTGAAGACGACATCATTTATCTGGTCATGGCCTACGTTGCAGGCGGTTCTCTGGCGGACATGATGGATAAAGGCCGCATCCCTTTACCAGAAATCGAACGGGTTTTGCGGCAGGTAGCGGGGGCGCTGGATTATGCTCACCGTCAGGGGGTCATTCATCGGGACATTAAGCCCGACAATATCTTGCTCGACAATGATGGAAATGTGTTATTAGCCGATTTTGGTATCGTCAAAATTGTGTCAGGCGAAAGCAGCGATAAGACCAACCCGGCACTCACCCAAACTGGAGGCCTTGTCGGCACACCCGCCTATATGTCTCCCGAACAAGGCAGCGGCTTATCCGACATTACCGCCAGAGCCGACCAGTACTCGCTGGGTGTGGTGGTTTATGAAATGCTCACAGGCGAGCCACCATATACCGCTGATACCCCGATGCAAGTGGTGATTAAGCACATTACCGAACCGGTACCCAATCCTCGTAATGTGAATAAAAATTTATCACCAGAAATGGAAACCGTCATCCAACGGGTGTTGGCAAAAAGACCGGATGACCGTTACGCCACGGTGACCGAATTCGCTGACGATTTTGCCCGTGCCATACGCGGTGAGGAACTTCTAACTCAAATCCCGTTAGGTAAAAAAAACCCTTCGCCTTACGAAACACTCGAAATCACGAACGGCCCCACGCCCACTGAATATTTGCCACCGACACCCACTTCCACACCTCAGCCCACAATGATTATTCAACAAGGGAATAATCCACTGGTGCTGCTGGGTGGATTTGCCATCATTGCAGTACTGTTGGTTATCGTGGTGCTGGTACTGGTCAATCGCCCATCCACAACAATTCCACCAACAATTGAAGCCGCAGAAACTACACCCGAAAACACACAGGTTGCTGTAGTCGTTACACAGGCTCCCAACTTCGGCAGCTTGAACTTCAGCACGAAAAATTCAACCGGCGATACAGTCACGCTTCAGGTACAAAACATGAATCCTCCCGGCGGGGATGAAACCTATGTGGCATGGCTCAAAAATACCACCAACGACAAAACACTTAAATTGGGTCAGCTGACGTTGAATGCGCTGGGTAACGGGGTGCTGCCGCCCTACAGCGACATCGCGCAGCGCACATTGCCGACCCTCTACAATGCCGTTCTCGTCACCCGCGAGAAAAAGAACGCTATCGGCAAACAACCTGCGGGTACGGTCGCCTACAGCGGCAGTGTACCGACAGCCGTTATGGATGCCCTCTCTGCCATTTACGTGACCGATGCCGATGGCATCGCTGCTGCTGCGCTGGCAAACAGCTCTTATACCGGTACCACGGCGAGTGTCCCTGCTGATAGTCCACTAACCGGTTTACTGGTGAGTGTTTCGGCTGAAGGCGAGAAAGGGCAACAGCACGCAGGTCTGGCACAAATTGCCACCACTGTCGGCGGTATGCATCTTCATAACGAACATACCATCAACATTTTTATGGGTACGGAAGTGGATTATGACGGCGATGGTCGAGGTAATAATCCCGGCTTCGGAAAAGGCGTTCCATTTTTTCTGGATGACATCGAAAAAGTATTGAACAGCGCGGCCACTGCTCCCGGCGGGAGTGATGCCTTACACGGCAATCTGGAGTCTGTCCGCATTTGCGTGGCTAACTCACGTAAGTGGGTCGCGCAAATTGTGGATTTCGAAAAACAAATGCTCAAACTCGGATCGGTCGAGGAAGCCGTGAAAATTGCTGACCAATCTACTAATATTGCCGCATGGTTAATGAATGGTGTCGATGCCAATGGCAGCGGACAGGTTGACCCATATGAGGATGAATGCGGCCTGAGCCAGATTGAAAGTTATGGATTATTGGCGGGCAGTATCACCTTACAGCAAGGCCCATTAGCGCCCTAAAAGGCTTGTCCGGTATTCAAAAACGATTTACTTTACCTCGCCGAGGGCTAAAGCCGCACGGCTATCCGCCAGACAAGTCTGCTAAAGCGACTTCAAAGACACAGGTTTCTCGTTTGAGCGGCGCGGGAGGGATGAATCCCTCCCCTACAAAACAGGGATTCGGGTAAAAAAAATACCGGACAAGCCTTAAAGCGGTCTATGAAAATCATCTCTACCGTCTCAACAAAGTGAGCATTGGCATATGCAAAAATTTGTAACCCGTTTGTGCGCCTTTTTCTTGAGCAGCGTTATTCTTGTGATGTTAGGCGCATGTGCGCCCGCACCTGAAGCACCAACAGCTACAGCGCCCCCCGGTACATTTGAACCGCAGCAGCGTGATCTACCCACTTTACCGCCACCTGTTTGGGTTCCGGCAGGTGAGAACCTCACCTTGGCGAATGTACCCAGTATCACTTATTTAGGCCGCTTGGATGTCCAAGGTACAGCTAGCACTGTTTTTACCTACGCTTTTTCGCCCGATGGATCACGATTGGTCGGGCTTAATAATGAACAGCTCGTCGGCTGGAGTTTGGTCACGGGCAAGCTGCTTTTCAACACTGCCCGTTTGGATGCCGCACAAATCTACTATGGTGCGGATAAAACCGAAATCTATACGGTTGATAGCACCGGGCAAATCCGAGTCTATGATACGGAAGGCGGTCAGATCAAACAAACCCTTCAAGGGCAGCCCGCTTTCAACGGCTCTGCCGCCTACGATGCCAATGACGGTTGGTTAGCGCTCGGCGGACTGGATGGCGCGGTCAAGGTTTGGGATGTGAAAGCGCGCCAATCTTTAGTGACCATTCAAGCCCATTCTCAGCCTGTAACCGGAATGATTTTTTCGGGCGATGGCACGCGCCTAGCAACCATCAGCGGCGAACAACTGGTCAAAATCTGGGATTGGCAGGACAAGAAGCTCACTGCTCAAATCAAGGCAGCCGCCTTTAAAATAGCCTTCTCGCCTGATGGATCACAAATTGCTGTTGGTGAAGATCGACAAATAACACTCTGGAATACGCAGGATGGCAAACTAATTACCACACTCACCACCGGGCCACGCGCTCAGGCGGATACAATGCTCTTTTCCCCTGACGGACAATATATTGTAAACGGCGGCAGTATCCAAACGCTCACCGTCTGGGATACCAAGACGGGTACGCTGGTTAATACCCTTCCCGGCGCGGGTGGTGATGAAAATTCAGTCGCCTTCTCGCGTGGGGGTGATCTGCTGGTGACATCGGTGCTGGGTGGTGATGTCTCCCTATGGGATGTTTCAACTATGCGCTCCACCGCACTCAACCGCGCCATGTTGTCGGTCGGCACAAGACAAATCTTGTATTCAGATTGGACCCCTGATGGCTTTATTTTACTGTTGGTGGATGCAACCGGACCTATTCAGGTATGGGGTATAGCCGCGCCGCCCACGCCCACTTCTGAACCAACGATGACACCCGGCGGCTAGTAAGCCACCACAATAGTTTTTAAGGATAGAATTTTGGGTTGGCTTAAGGTCAATATGGTAGAGATAAAGAAAAAGCGGGCGGGAAAAATCCCTTAGGCATCAAGATAAGGGACAATGAATTAAGGAGACAAGGTATTCTTACTTTGAAGCATCACCCACAAAGGAGAATATCTTGTCTAGCATCAACTATACTCCAGAGATTCCGAAATGGGCTAAAGTACTCGATG
>JBBQLX010000160.1:0-13429 GCA_038328375.1 Aggregatilineales bacterium
ATCTGCACTCATACCCGGTATCGCCAATGGTGCTGCGATTGTCCTGATGGTGAACTGGATTGCGGTGCTATTACCCATCATCTTGAATATCCCCCAGCGCATACGTGGTCAAGAACGGGTTCCCGGTTTGTTTACCAGCCAACTGGCTGCCAGTTTCCAATTTCCTGAGGCAGTAGCAGCCGGCAGTCCATTTTCACTGACTGCGATAATCGCCATCATTTTAAGTCTCATCTGGTGGTGGCGTGTACAATCCGAAAAGCGCTTCACCTACCTGATACACGCGACTGGATTCGCGCTGGCAGTTGCCATCAGCGGTCTGACGATGCAACTAACGGTTACCGAAATTCAAAATGCGGTGTCGGCTGCCCAAGCCAACGGCGAATCACTGCCCATATGGTCACAGGTCATTTTCATTAGTGCGGGTATCGGTTTAATTATCGCGGCCTACGTCGTCTGGCAGCGGGCGCTCAAACAGCAAACGGATCGCCGTTTCGGAATCGGCGCTTTAGCGGTGGTTCTGCTGGTCATCGGTGGCTATGCTTTGGCGGTACAGCTTCCGCAGGCACTCACCAATGCTGACCCCGAAGTTCTCAAGGGGTTCGGAATCACCGTGTTGTTCGCCATCGGCACAGTTCCCTTTCAACTGGCAATTGGCTTGGGGTTGGCCTATTTGCTCTTCCAAAATATCAAGGGCAAAGCCTTCTTCCGTATCGTTTACTTCATGCCATATATCATGCCCTTCGTGGCAACATCCATCGTCTTCGAGTTAATCTTTTCCTACCGTCCCTCTTCTTTGGTGAACCAACTCATCGGCGCTTTCGGTATTCCAGCACAAAAATGGTTACTTGAGCCAACGGGTATTTTCAATTTGATCTTCGGGCCGCAGTTCTCGCAAATTCTCGGCGGGCCGAGTTTGGCACTGATCGTTATCATGCTCTACACCACATGGACGTATATCGGCTATGACGCAGTGGTCTTCTTAGCAGGATTGGGGAACGTTCCACCCGAACTCTATGAAGTCGCCCGGATTGACGGGGCATCCAATTGGGCGCTTTTCCGCCACATCACTCTGCCGCTGCTTTCCCCAACCACCTTCTTTTTATCGCTGATTGCTGTCATCGGTACATTCCAAGCCTTCACCCAAATTTGGATTATGCGAACACCTGCCGCCCAAAGTTCGGTGGATACAATGGGCGTTTATATTTTCAGGATAGTTCAAAACACCGACCCCAACTTGGGCTATGGGTCAGCAATGGCCTTTGTCCTGTTTGCTGTCATTCTACTACTGACAATCTTCCAGAATCGCATTATGGGCAGCAAGGTATTCTATGGCTGAAACCACTCTAACTGCCAACCACAGCGGAAAGGCTGCCACCCGACTTAAAACACCTATCGCGTGGGACAAGGTCTTCATCTATGCCATTCTGATCTTCGGTGTACTCTTGATGATTTTCCCGTTCCTGTGGATGGTCAGTGCGTCTTTGATGACCTTAACCGAAGTCACATTTGGTAGGCTCATCCCCAGCCAACCGCTATTTTCTAATTATGGCGAAGCCTTTCAACGTGCCAATTTCGGTCAATTCATGTGGAACAGCACACGGCTAACGGCTATTACCTTAACCGGACAGCTTGTAGTCTGTATTCCTGCGGCGTATGCCTTCGCACGGATGCGCTTCATTGGGCGCAATGTTCTATTTACCATGATGCTGGCAACCATCATGATCCCCGAAGTTGCCCGCTTCATTCCTAATTATTTGACTGTCATCTGGCTGGGGCGTTTGAGCGATAGTTTGATTGGTATTCCTTGGGTGAATAACTGGCCTTCTTTGACCATCCCCTTTATGGCAGTACCCTTCACGATTTTCTTATTACGCCAGTTCTTCATGCAGCTACCGGAGGATTTATGGGACGCAGCGCGAATTGACGGCGCAGGACATATTCGCTTTTTGCGGTCTGTGGTTATTCCGTTGTCTACTGCACCGATTATGACAGCCATCACCTTTGGCTTCATCGGTTCGTGGAATTCGCTATTGTGGCCTTTATTACTCACCCAAACCGATGACTGGCGGCCTGTTGCCGTTGGGTTAACCAAGTTCGTCAACAGTGACGCGCCCACCGAACTTCATTTACAAATGGCTGCTTCTGTCCTGATGATTATCCCCATTTTAATTTTGTATTTCTTCACCCAGCGGCAGTTCACCGAAGGAATTGCCACGACTGGCTTAAAAGGTTAAGGCCCTCCATCGCACAAGCGGTGTTTTCTTAGAAGGTCATCCAACAGCGCGAGGTGCTTCGCCGGATGGCATAAAGTTGTAGGAGATAGAACAATGCGAAAACTGTTCAAGCTAGTAAGTGTCTTATTTGTGTTTGCGCTGAGTGCTGGTGTCATTAGCGCACAAGACTCACTCGAATCGGTTGATCCCAAAGGTCAATCTATCGTCTACTGGAATCAATACCAGAACGACAGCGCACAGGGTAAAACCATTGCCGCGATTGTTGACCAGTTCAACAAAACTAACGAATGGGGTATCACTGTCGATGCTTCGTTCCAAGGTACATATAGCGATATAAGCAAGCTGGTCAATGCTGGCATCACCTCTGGTGAACTGCCTAATCTTGTCGCTGGTTATGCCAACGATGCCGCCAGCTATGCCCGTGACGAATCGGCAATTGACCTCTCACCCTATATGACCAGCGAAAAATGGGGCTTGGGTGCTACACCCGACATCAACCAAGGTCTGATTGCCGCTAACACTGTTGACGGCAAGGTTCTGGCCTTCCCAAACCAGTCATCTGGTCAGGTGATCGCCTACAACCAAACACTGCTGACCAAGTTAGGGTTCGATGCGCCGCCGACCTCTATTGAGGACTTCAAAACACAGGCTTGCGCGGCTTCCAAAGCCACCAGCGATGCTGGCGTTAAAGGACAAGGTTTCCCCATCACCACTGATGCATCCGCCTTTGAATCATGGGTTGCCAGCCAAGGTGGTAGCATTTACCACGACGGTGCTTTTGATTTCAGCAATGATGCCGTCATCAACACCCTCAAGCTCTACCAAGACTTGTACAAAGAAGGTTGCGCCTACATGCCCGCAGAACGCTTCGGTGAACAAACCGACTTCAACAATGCGGTGACACCCTTCTATGTTACCAGCAGCGCCGGTTTCACCTTCGTTATCGCTGGCTTCACCACTAGTGGTGTCACGGCTGATTGGAAGATCATGACCTTCCCACACACCGAAGGTAACGAAATCATTCAGGCCTTTGTCCCCAGCATCATCATGATGCCCTCGACTCCTGAAAAGCAGTTGGCAAGCTGGTTGTTCCTGAAGTATCTGGCAACAGTGGATGTTGCAACCCAATGGAGTGCAGGCACAGGTTACTTCAATCCTGTTCCCTCAAGCGCTGAAGCACTTAAGACCGCTACCTTCACCGCGGACGGGCTTGCGCCTTACTTCAACGATGCCAATGCCCTGTTCACCAAAGAAGGTATCAAGGTTTATTCCAGCCCTGCTGTCAGCGCATACAGCAAGGTTCGTGACCTCATCAGCACCGCTATTGCCGATGTGACCAGCAATGGCAAAGATGTGTCTGAAGTTGCTGCGGGACTGCAAACAGCCGCCGACGCAGCGCTTAAAGACAGCCAATCCTAATTACCAGATAATAAAAATGGGGCGCAGTAACTTGCGCCCCATCCCCTGATTTCAACTCAATTTTTATAACTACAACTAACTCGCTTCGATGATATGGAACAAATCCTGTGTTTCACGCGAAGGATTAATGTTATAAGAAGTTCGCAGTGTCTCAACTAACTGCCGATACTGTAACAGCGCATCCTGTTTTTGTCCCAACTTCAAATAGATATTCATGATCTCACGATGGATGTCTTCACGTTCCGGTGTATGCGCTAGTGAACGGGTGAAAAATCCTAAAGATTGATCAGTATCTCCACGCCGCTTATAAATGCGTCCTAGGCTAATAAGCGCCTGTGAATTCAACAAACGCAATTGCTCACGGCGTTGGGCAATCCAAGGCATATCGGTATCTTCCAAGAAGGGTGACTTATAATATTCGACCGCGCGTAGCAGCAATTCTTCTTCTTGATTTTCGTCAGCGCTAATCATTGCCCGTTCGACATCCGATTGAAAATCAAACACATCGTAATGTCGGGTCAGTTTTTCACCCGGTGTATAAAAGCCACCGCTATATTGCGTCATCTCAAATGTTTTGGTCGGATCAATTTTGAGGCTGATTCGTTCGCTAATCTTGCGTTTTGTGACATGGAAAACATTAGTGGCTTCTTTAACAGGAAGTTCAGGCCAAAAAGTCTCAAAGATTTCGCGCCGTGTCACTAAGGGTCGATCCATAAAGAAAAAGAAGAGATTACGTGGCAGTGCGCCGTCCCAATTATCAACTTGCTGCCCATTGACGATGGTATATCCGCTGCCTAAAGCATAGACTTCAAGCTGCGGATGTTCCTTTTTTTCTAAGGTAAACATCCCATTATCTTTACGTCGTTCCGTACCTAAAATAATAGCATCGCCACGCTGGATTAAATTGTACCAAGGTTGATGCATCAAGAGACGCGAGTTAAATACAAGCTGCACATGTGGGGGTAACGCATCGACGAGTGTATTGATAAATTTATCGAATTCACTGTCAAATGGAATTCTATCAAGTTCATCAATATACAACGTTGTCTGTTCAGCTTTTATGGCAGCCAAATCAGCGACTAAGGCTTCAGCTAACGCAGCCGATTTGCGGCGGCTTTCCAAGGCACTTTTTAGCGCGGTGCCGAAATCACCTTTGACCTTATCAAATTCCTCTAGCATTCCGCTTAACCACGCGGCTAAAGTAGTTTGATCTTCGGTGATGCGATAATATAATAACCCGGCACGATTGTTTTCATAAAAGTGAGTGAGGAAAAGTGTACGGTAGTTTGTCCAAGGATAGAGGAGGATAATTTTTTTGCCCGACGACCGTTCACGAAAGGACTCAAGGGTCACTTTTGTAACGATTTGATGTACCATGTTATGTTAACACCCTAGCCTGTAAGATAAAGAAACATTTCTCTAAAGTGTGTACAATAACACTAACCTATAAAAGTCGCAATCCTACCCAAACCTTATTCAAACATATCTCCCCTATATGATACAAAATCTGAACAATACTGTAACATTACTCTCGAAAAATATTATCAATTCCACTATCTTCAAGGGGTTGCTGCTCCTTGAACCCGTGCTACTCTTGTTGATGGTCTACCGATTCTGGTATCCAATTGAGGTACGCTATCAATATTTAGGCTTACTTGTCTTCGTGCCGATTTTCATGCTGCTGCGCCTGCTTCGTTATGGAAGGCTGTTCACGCGCTTCCCATTGGACATCTGGTTTATTGTGTTTCTTGTTTTGGGAGTCCTTAATCTCCACATCTCGCCGTTTACATCTGCAAACCCTATGAGCCGTCTGTATTTGCTGGGTCGTCCTTTGTTGGGCATCGCTTTATGCATTTATTTTGTCGAATATGTGCGTCTTTACCGTAACCTTAATGGGTTGCTGATTGCTACGCTGCTGCTCGGATTATTAATCGGCGCAATGGCTTTACTTTCCAGCAATTGGGATAGTAAAGGTGACCAACTGCATTTTATTCTGAACTTGATACCACGCTTCGACCGTTTCCCCGGCGCAGAGGGTGGTTTTAACGTCAATGAGATTGCAGGCGGTTTAACGTGGATCGTTCCATTATGCGCGGGTTTGATGTTCTGGCGCGGCAAACGCAGCCTTGATCAACTCATACGTTGGGGCTTCATCGTGGCCTTTATCATATCCTTTGGAGCGTTGTATTTAGGCCAAAGCCGTTTTGCCATAGTTGGCGTACTCGTAACCCTAATGCCCATGATCTATTTTCTGTTTGCCCGCTGGCGTTGGCGCATTGCGGCATGGGGTGTAATTATTTTATTCGGCGTTCTGGAACTCATGATTGTTCGTAACGTATTTACGCCACCCGGTCAACCTGTCCTCGCACAACGAGACGAAGAGAGTATGAGTACCCGTTTTGACATTTGGGCAAGTGCTTTAAAAATTATCCAAGATTACCCTCTAACCGGTGTAGGCATGAATATGTTTCGTGAAAAACCGGTGCGAAATCGCTATCCTGTTCCCACATTTCTTCAACCCGTTTTGCCTCATGCTCATAACGAATTTCTTCAAGTAGCAACCGATTTGGGTTTACCCGGACTGGCACTTTTTATCACTTGGTACGGTGTTGCCTTTTATGGATTAAGGCGTACTTATCAAAAGGGTGATAACAACCTCAAAGTGTTGGCACTTGCTATCGCAGGTGGGTTATTAGCCCATATTCTTTTCAGTATAGGTGATGCTGTTGCACTATGGGATCGTTTAGCGTTTTTGCTATGGTGGTTATTGGCGTTGGCAAGCGCGGCTTACTGGTTTACAGGCAATAATTTAGATCTATCTCCACCGAACCAAATTTAATTGTAGGCAAGCAATTGACATGGTATAGTTAGATCATTGAGACAAAATCAAACCACAATGTTACATTAACGTTTCAACACGGTTTGAATTTAATAAGAAAAGTAAGATTCCGGGTTCGAATGCCACCTATACCCGTTTTAGAGAGTCAATCTAAGCCAACGCCTGCCCTGAGAACGTCGTTCCCCCGGTTAGCGATTGTGCTTTTTCCAGTAATTCCGTTATTGGTTTATTTGCTTTTCCCAAACCTCGCTTTTATTCATCCCCTTATTGTTTGGTTTGGTTGCTTAAACCTTTTTGTATTGACATATATCGCCAAAGGTCAGCTCAACGAAACCTTATCCCAAAGTTATCGTGGGCTAAGTGTGATGACCATGTGGTTGGTATTGGGTCTTGGCGCGGCTCTTTTATTGTTGCTATGTGTGGGAATATTAGCCTTAACCATAGAATACTTAGGCGTAAATGGGGCACAATCGAAAGCGAAGTTCGTCACTCCAGTTTCCCATATTGTCGATATGCTGCTCCTCAGTGGCATCAGCCTGTTAGCGCCGTGGATTGTTTACAGTTTATTCGGCGGATTGATACCGCTTCAACATTTGACAGTAAGCACCGCTTTAAGTATTGCGGCGCTGTTAGTCACTTACTTTATCAGCTGCGAATTCGGGCGTTACCTCTTGCATCGTTTTCGCGGATACCCTTATCACCCCATCTGGATTGATGTACAGAGCAGCAACCTACTCATCGAATTGATGCTGCTGCCTATCATCATTATTTTGCCCATGATCCTCGCGAATGATGGGATAACGGTTTTCATCCTTTCAACCTTAGTTATCGCCATATTTGGTCTGTATCTCTTTCAGACTTATGCCAATAGTTATGAAACTCAGCAAGATCATCAGAAGAATGCTGAACTCATTCGTAAGCTGGCGCTGGTCAACCAGACGGCTCAGAACGCTATGTTCCGTGTTGATCAGGAACTCGCTTTACAAACTGCCTGCCAAACTGCCGCCAGCATCACACAGGCCAACCGCGCAGCCTTATTTGTAGCCGAACGGGACAGTGACACATTAAGTCTAGTGGAAAGCGTTGGCTTTACCGAGGAAGAACAGGCCAACGGCTTAAACCTCGAATTGATGACTAATCAACAATTTGAACCCGCTGCCTACATTGTGCCGGACATAACATCCTTTACAGGCGATAATCCGCTGGAAGAATTCAACCGGCATATCAAAATGGCTTCTTTCGCCGCTGTGCCTTTACTGTCGGGCAATGCCCTATTGGGTTATCTGGCGATCTATCATGACGCGCCGCATCATTACAGCACCACCGAACTCGAACTCATCAACATTCTCAGCGACCGTGTAGCCGCCGCGCTTGATAACGCCCATTTGCTCGATACACTGGAATTCCACGCCTTCGAGATGACCCATCTCGTCCATCTCTCGCGCATTTCCACTGCCAGCCTCAAGTTGGAACAAGTGGCTGCCGATGTCACCAGTGTGCTGCGCCAGATGAGCGCGATGGACTGGGCAATGATCGCGCTGCTGGATGATACCTACGTCCTCATGAATGTGGTGGGTTTCAGCGGCATAACCACCAACAATGAAATCGAAACTTTCCAATACAAGCTGCCACAATTTGAAGAAGTGGTGAACATTCGTAATATGGAAGTGCCGCGTCCGCGTTTTATTCGTAGTGACGAAACCAATTTGTCACTTCCACTACGCAGCTACATGGAAATTCATTCACTTCGTTCGCTGGTCATCGCCCCGATGGTCGCCCATGAAAGTACTTTCGGCGTAGTCTTTCTCGGTACGACCGCTTTCCGCATATTGACCGAACGCGAGTCGCAGTTGATCGAAGCCGCAGCCAACCAAGTCGCGACACAGGTTTACAACGCTCAGTTGTACTACGAAACCCACAACAATTTACGCCATCAATTGGAGCAAACGGCGCTCATCCGCGACATTGTTGAACGCATTTCCAGTTCACGGGATTTCAACGCCACCGTACAAGATGTGTTTGAAGCCGCCGCCCGTACCACTCAAGCAGATATTGTCCGCTTGGCACTGCGTACCGAGGCCGATGATCTATGGGCAATTGAACAAACCTATACCGATGGCAAAAGTGAGCGGTCTTACAGTCAACAACCTTCCGATGAAGGCATTGCGGGCGAGGTCATGCAGCATGGCAACCGGGTGCTAGTCGGCATAGGACTGCGAAGCGTTTCAGTGGACGCGGCCTATCCTTCTTGGCTAGCTATCCCGCTTCAGTGGGATAATCTGATTGTTGGTGTCCTTAGTGTAGGCAGCTTGCAGGCAGATTTCTTCAAAGAAAGCCAAATAGACTTTCTCAAAAATCTAGGCAGTCATGCCATCATCAGTATTCAAAATGAGCGCTTACTTGACGAACTGACCTATCAAGTTGATGTGCTGACCAGTTTACGCGGCCTCTCCCTATCCCTCTCCAAAGTGCTGGATACCCGTTCGGCAGCACTGAGAGTCATTCAAACCGCTACCGGCATCATGCACAGCCAGTATGCCGCGATTTACCAAACCAACAGACAACCTGCGCCACCCAGCTTGCTTGAGCAAATCACAGACCATAACCTTCCATTATCACCTGCCCAATCACTGATGATTTCACATTTGGTACAGCAGGTCGAAAGCAGCGGTCAAATCAAACTGGTTGAAAATGCCAATATGGTTTATGGCAGCAAACTACCGGAAGGAATCCCTTATAATTATCTGGTTGCAGCGCCCATCAAACGCGGCGACACAGTGTATCACATTCTCTGTCTCGGCTTTACAGAACAACAACGACTAACCCAACTCGAATTGAATACCCTCTCGCTCTTAGCCGTACAAGCCTCCGCCCATCTTGAAAATGCTGGCTTAAATGAAGAAATCCACGACGTGAACAGTCGCCTACGTGCCATCCTCGACTCCACCCGTGATGGTGTGATTTTGCTGGATGACTCCGGGCATATCATTGAAGTCAATCCGGCGGCTGAACGTCTGATGGGCATCAATCTACGCGAACATATCAATGAAAATCTGGCGAGTATTCTGCTCCAATACAGTGAGTCAAGCACCGATAAGCAGGCCGGATACTCGCGTGAAGAGTTGATGAAACTCGCCCGCATCACGCGCTTAGGGCCACAGGGTGTAACCCGCCGCGAATTTACCCGTAACATAAACCTTAACCAGATGCTGTATATCGAGGAAGTGGGTTCACCCGTTATTGATGATGCCAACCATCTGGTCGGGCGCTTGATGGTACTGCGTGACATTACCGAAGAAAAGAAACTCGAAGAATATCGCAACGAAATTACGGGTATGGCTGTCCATGATCTACGCGCACCTTTGAGCGCCATCATCAACGCGCTGCAAATTGCTGCGGAGCGGATTGACGCACCAAGCGGCATACCGGTAGTCAAACGCACCATCGAGATGGGACTGAATAACGCCGATGATATGCTCACGCAGGTCAATACACTGTTGGACATCCGCAAAGGCCGCGAGATGACACTCGACCGTGCGCCTACTGAAATTGAAGAGGTCATCGAACTAGCACGGTTGCGCTTGATTACTTCAGCCGAAAAAGCCAACATCACAATTGAAGTCGCCATTCCGTCCGAATTACCCGCTGTGAATATTGATCCGGCAAAAATCGGACGCGTTTTCCAAAACTTAATAGATAATGCTATCCGATTCACACCTGCTGGCAGACCCATCCGTATCTCGGTGGATTATTGGGGTTCAAAAGGTAAACTGCTGGTACGGATTGCTGACAGTGGCCCCGGTATTCCTGAAAAAGAACGAATTCGTGTCTTTGAACAGTATTGGCAAAGCAAAAAGAACAAACCCCTTCGCGGCAGCAAAGGTAGTGGAATCGGCTTAGCCTTTTGTAAGCTCGCTTTAGAAGCCCACGGCGAACGCATCTGGATTGACCCTGTTAGCCCCTTACCGGGAGCCTGTTTCGCATTTACTTTACCTGTCGCCTAATCATGCCCTAAGACCTTCAGACCTTTCACTATAGGACGTTTCATTCCTATTAAATTATAATTAACCTTTGTCTAGTCTGCATAAACCTTTATCACAATCCCGTCCTTTCCTGCTATATGATTAGTCAAAAATGGTTATTCCCTCACGACTCACAAATACCTAGATGGAGTTTCGTGTGACTGCAACAAAAGAAACTATTCTCTATATCGAAGATGACCCTGCTAGCCGTCAGTTGGTCGAGCGAGCCCTTAAACATGCGGGCTATAACGTATTGGTTGCCGAACGTGGGCTGGATGGTATTGACATCGCCCGCCGTGAATGCCCCGATATGATCCTGACTGACATCAATTTACCGGACATCAGTGGACGCGAAATCACCACCGCTTTACGACGGGATGTTCGCTTTAGCAAAGTACCGATTGTCGCCCTTACCGCGCAGGGATATGGCGAAAATCAAGCGCTCACAATGGCAGCCGGTGTGACAGGCTACCTTGCTAAACCGGTTGACATTGAAATGCTGGTTGAACGGGTAGACTTCTATCTACATGGCGGTCATGACAAAATTGATGCTGCTACCTTATCCGATGCCCAAACCAAGTACATACAAGAAATCGTCGGGCGTTTAGAAACCCAGATTCGGGAACTTGAGAACAGTAACAATATGCTCAAGCACCTCGATAAAATGAAAGACTCCTTCATCGAAATTACGGCTCACGAACTGCGAACTCCATTGACTCTCGTTTATGGTTACAGCCGTTTGCTAAACGAAATCCCTTCGATCAAGGAAACAATGGCAGGTGACGAAAATACCCGCACGATGATTCAAGGTTTGAATGACGGCATTAAACGAATGCAAACCATCATCAATGAAGTCGTCACCATCAGCCGCATCATGACCAACCAGATCGACCTGTCGATTGGCCCGATCAACCCAGCCGTCATCGTCCAAAAGATCGTCAACAATCTGCAAGATACGCTCAAAACCCGTCCGATAAATGTTCACTTCGACATTGCCACATGGCCTACCAAAATGCGTGGTGATAATGACCTCATCAGCCTGATGATTGGCAATCTGGTTTCCAATGCCATCAAATACACACCGGACGGTGGGCATATTTATTTAACTGCCACTGTCGATGACCAGAACATTCGCATCAGCGTCAAGGACACTGGCATTGGTGTTGCCCAAGATCAACAGAGCCACGTTTTTGAGCGCTTTCATACGGCTGGAGATACCCGACTGCACTCGACCAGCAAAACGGCCTTTCGAGGCGGTGGTTTGGGATTAGGCTTGGCGGTCTGCAAAGCAATTGCCGAAGCACACGGTGGTAAAATCTGGGTCGTCAGTAAGGGGTTTGACCCGGAAACTTTACCGGGCAGCGAATTCATCGTACAGATACCCATTGCCATCGCATTTGGCTCTGTACACCGATTCTAACCCTCTACTCACGACATATTGCTTTATAATTTTGGCACTACAATGACGTACAATACCCATTGCTTTTAGATACCTGAAGGATTTTTGATCGTCATGAGTCAAAACATGCGCGGCGTGGTTACCGCATTACTGACACCTTTATTTTTAGGGGTTGCGCCAATTTTCGGCAAACTTGCCATCAACGCCGGGGCAGATGCCTTCACAGTGGCGGCTTGGCGCACAGCCATTGCGGTTGCTATGTTATGGATTGGCTATTTAATCTTCGCGCGTAAATTTATTTATATTTATCCGGCAGGGTTGTTAGGCTGTGTCGTAATTGGTGTCGTAAACGGTATCGGATCACTCTTTTATTACGGTGGCTTAGGCTCGTTGGATGCTTCGCAGGCGCAGCTTCTCAACGGCATGTATCTGATTTTCGCCGTACTCTTAACCCGCATGAGTGGCGAAAAACTTGACCGCAGACTCGTTTTCCGTGTCATATTGGCGATGATCGCGCTGATTATCATCACTGGCTTCAGTGGCAAACAAATCAACTGGCTGGGTGTCGGATTGATGCTGGCAAATGCTATCATGTTCGCCGGAACCGTCATTCTCAGCCAATATGTGCTTTACGAAATGCCTGCTCCCACAGTCACCCTTTATATTCTAACGAGCATGGCGGTGGTGGTCGCGATGGTCTGGGTGGCAGTTGGTAAACCGATGTCCGAACAGACTATTCAATTGGCACTCCCCCCCATTTTCGCACTCGCCATATCAACAGCCTTATCCCGTTTGGCTTTATTTTCGGGTGTCAAATTATTCGGCAGTATGCAAACGGCTGTTTTAGCACTCACAGAAATTGGTGTCGCGCTGGCCTTAGCCTTTTTCATATTGGGGGATCGTCTCACTCCGCCCCAAGTCGTCGGTATCGGTTTCCTCGCCGCCAGTATCTTGCTCATCCGTCCGAAAGATTTGTCTGCGCGGGGCATCAACCCCAATATGCTGGTGTCGAATATCGCCGATTTGCAGTTTCAGTGGATTGCCTTCGACCAAGCTTTCGGCAAGCGCGATAATGCCATCCAAGAAGATCAACCATCCAATCTCAAGCTGACCACCGTTGAAATGCATATGATCCGTGACATGATGGGCGCGGGCAAGAGTCCGGTGAAGCCTTTCTCCACCAATAAAGATGATTATGGCTTTGTCGGCAAAGGCGATGGGGATAAGAAATAAAGGCTTATTTTGAAAACTCAATATTTCTCTAAACACGTTGCGTCCGCCGACTAAACTTCTTCACTCCTCAAAAGTTTGCAAATCCGAACCTTTTTCGCTTTACATTTATGAACTTTTGTTCTATAATAAATTTGGTATTTTCTCCTGGTAGGACTGCACTAAACGGTGGAGAAAAGCGACGAAATCAAGCGCATCACAAATCATAGAAGTAGGGCCGCCAATATAGACCTTCCTGAACCATTATGATCGGTGAACATGTTCAAGAATTTGATGAACGCGTTCA
>JBBQLX010000161.1:0-13049 GCA_038328375.1 Aggregatilineales bacterium
AAATACTGTGATATTTAGGTCTTGGGGCGATAGGCGAGGAGGCGGAGGGCGTTGCCGACCACGACAAGGGTGCTGCCTTCGTGGAGGATGACGGCGAAACCCAACTGCACGATGCCAAGTACCGATGTGAGAATCAGCAGGGCGATGACACCGAGCGAGATCACCAAGTTTTGTTGGATGATCTGGCGGCTGGCGCGGCTGAGGCCAACAGCGAAGGGCAGCTTGGCGAGATCATCACTCATGAGGGCGACATCGGCGGTTTCGAGGGCGACGGCTGTGCCTGCGCCACCCATTGCGATGCCGACGGTAGCGGTGGCAAGCGCGGGTGCGTCGTTGACTCCATCTCCGATCATGGCGATGGCCTGATATTTCGACTCCAACTCTTTGACGATTTTGAGCTTGTCTTCGGGCATCAATTCGGCTTGGACTTCGGTGAGGCCAACCTGTTTGGCAATGTTGTTGGCAACATCATCATTATCACCTGTGAGCATGACGAGATGCTCAATTCCCAAGCGGCGTAGCTCGCCCATGACTCCTTGAATATTGGGGCGGGCGGTATCGGCTAAGCCGAGTATGCCGAGAAATTTGTCGCCTCGGCTAACCAACATGGTTGAGCGTCCGGCGCGTTCGAGTTCGTCGAGCTTATCGGTGAGGGATTTATCAGGCGAGAGCTTAGCGGTTTCGGTAAAGAGTTTGAGTGAGCCGATGAATACCGATTGGCCTTCAATGGTGCTGCGAACACCGCGTCCGGGTACATTTTCGAGTCCATCAGCTTTGGGCAGTGCGAGTTTTTTGGCTTGTGCCGCGCGAACAACAGCCTGTGCCAGCGGATGATTTGACTGCTGCTCGACCGCGCCTGCGATGCGTAGGAGTTCATCAGCCGATTGGTTGTCGAGAGGGATGACATCGGTGACGTTGAAGGTGCCGCTGGTGATGGTTCCGGTTTTGTCGAAGGCGATGGCTTTGAGGCGACCGAGATTTTCCAGATGGACACCGCCTTTGATGAGGACACCGTTGCGGGCGGCTTGAGCGATACCTGCCAGAACGGCGGCGGGTGTGCCAATAGCCAATGCGCACGGTGAGGCCGCGACCAACAGCAACATGGCGCGGTAGAAGCTGTCTTGGAGTGTGAGCAGGTTCAAGACAGGTGGGACGACGATCATCAAGGCGGTGGCGATGAAAATTAGCGGGACGAAGCGGATAGTAAAACGATCCGCGAATTGCTGCGTCGGACTTTGTTGACTCTGGGCTTCGGCCACCAGATTCATAACACGGGTGAGGGTGTTATCAGCGGCAACGCGGGTCACGGCGATTTCGAGGGCGTTATCTTGATTGACTGTGCCAGCGAAGACTTCATCACCAGCGGATTTGGTGACGGGTACACTCTCGCCAGTGATAGGACTTTGATCAACGGTGCTGCTGCCCTGAGCCACTTTGCCATCAACAGGAATACGATCACCGGGGCGAACGACGACGACATCATCCACTTGAAGGGATTCGACGGGTTCTTCGGTGATTTTATCGCCACGTTTGACCTGCGCAGTTTTGGGCATGAGCGCACCAAGTTCGCTGACGGCGTTGCGGGCGCGATCCAAAGCGTAATGTTCGCCAGCATGACCGAGGCTAAACAAGAATAAGAGGAATGCGCCTTCTGACCACTGACCTAAAATGGCAGCTCCAGCGGCTGCGGCAAGCATCAAAATGTCGGTGTCGAACTTGCGCTTGAGGAGGCCGGGTAAGGCTTCGGTGGCGACATCGTATCCGCCAGCGATGTAAGACAGGATGAAAAAGATCAAGGCAATCGACGGTGATAGATTAAAGAAGCGTTCGCCAATTGCACCGATGGCAAAGAAAATTCCGGCTAATGCGACCAAAATGAACGTCCAGCGTTCTTGTATCCAGTGAGGTAGGAAGGTCGGAGCCGTGCCATGATCGTGGTCGTGTTCAGCCTCATCATGTTGGTGGGGTTTGGTCGGTGATGGTACGTTAGTGAGCTTAACACCCAAACCGCGAAGGGTACGTTCAATCGTTTCAGGCTGAAGCACCTGTGTGTCATAGGCGAGGAAGATGATGCTCGCTGCGTAATTGACATTGGCGTGAATCATACCTTTTAGGTTGATCAGTTGGCGTTCAACACTCAACGCGCCATCGGCTGTTTTCATGCGGTCAAATCGAATTTGCTCGTGATGATAGCGTTCGCTGATTTCTGCTCCAGCTTCTTTGGCAAGACGCTGTACGGTTGAAAGTGAAATTAAGTTTGGATCGTAATGTAGGCAGAGATGAGCGCTGTCTTTTTCCTGAACGACATGTGCTTTTTCAATGCCTTTTTCGAGGGATAGACGCTCAGTGAGTATGTTTACACATTGGTCACCTGCCTCCAGTTCGGGAAGGATGATTGAGAGATCGAGTTGAGTATCGGGAGTGGTCATTTTTAGCCTCCGCAGAATAGTAGCTGGGATATTGTATCAATACATGAACACTCATTCATGTGTTTTGGTTAAAAAAAGGGCGCACAGCCGTGCCCCCTCAGCGTTATTCATGTTCGACATGTAGGAGTCCTTGTTTGAAGAGACCGCGCACATGGTCATCATCAAGGGCGTAATAGACGTGGCGACCTTCTTTGCGAAAACGCACCAGATTCAATTGGCGTAGATGACGGAGTTGGTGCGAGATGGCTGATTGACTCATGCCTAATACGGCTTCTAACGTATGAACGCAGACTTCATGATCAATGAGCAGCGAAATCAGGCGCAGACGGTTGGGATCACTCAGGGCTTTGAAGACCTCAGACAAGCGATTGGCAGTTGGAGAAGAAATGAGATGCTCATTGAGGGCTGCCAACTGTTGAGTATCATCACTTACGCAAAAGGTTTGAGCTGTTGGAACATCAAGCATAATCAAAATAACCAGCGATATATGAACATGTATTCATATGTTATGCTTATTGGGCGAAATTGTCAAGTGAAATGTGGTGAAAGACGTGTAAGAAATGGGTGGCTGGTGTGTCAGAGATTAGATGCGCGGGAGTATGATGGAGCGCGACAGTATTCATAGAAAAAATCAAACGGACACGGCATGCCGTGTCCCTACGTCAGAAATGATTCATTGGATATTGAACATTAATCTGGCTAGAGGAGAGACTTCAAAATGACGACATCATTTCCGGTACGACCGATTGTGCCGCTGACGATTTTGACGGGGTTTTTGGGAGCGGGTAAAACGACACTGCTCAACCATTTGCTACATTCGGATCACGGGTTGAAGATCGCGGTGCTGGTGAATGATTTTGGGGCAATTAACATCGACAGCCAGTTGATTACGGCGGTGGATGGCGACACCGTGAGTTTATCCAACGGCTGTATCTGCTGCACGATACGCGGCGATTTGTTGATGGCGACGACTGATTTGCTGAACCGTGCCGAAGCGCCGGAGTATATTGTTGTCGAGACCAGCGGCGTATCTGATCCGTTGGAGGTGGCGTTGACGTTTACTGTGCCACAGCTTCAACATAAGGTGCGTGTCGATTCGATTATCACGGTGGTGGATGCGGAGAACGCACGGAATTTGCAGCAGCGCGAGTATGAAATTTTGTCGTTCGCACAAATCGGCGTGGCAGATATTGTGGTCATCAATAAAGTGGATCTGGTAACGGCAGAGGAAAAGTCGCGTTTGCAAGCATGGATACGGGACATTACGCCGTCAGCGCGAATAATAGAAGCTGATCATGGGGCTGTGCCACCGGAGTTTGTGTTTGGGGTAGGGGCATATGATCCGCTGCGGTTAGCGGAACGGCAGGGGCATGATGTGCATGTGCATGAGAGCAGTGTAGAACATAATCACGAGCATGAACACGAACATACGGATCATAGCTTTGTGTTCAATACGTGGAGTTGGACGACGAGCGAACCGCTGTTGTTGAAGACGCTGCGGAAGGCAATTGAAAAACTGCCAGTGACGATTTTTAGGGCGAAGGGGTTTGCTTATCTGGCGGATGTGCCGGAGCGGCGGGCAGTGTTACAGGTGGTTGGTCGGCGGGTGACATTGACAATGGGTGAGGTGTGGGGCGATCAAATGCCGTTCACGCAGATTGTGGTGATTGGGACGCATGATGGTGTGGATGCGGCGGTGTTGCAAGCCCATTTTGAGACGACTCTAGCGGCTAATGCTCCAGCATCTGTAACCCAGAAGTTGTCGGGTGCGGTGGTGGAGTGGCTCAGAAAGAAAAATTGAACTGTCAAGAGGCGATACTAACCCCCACCTTAATCCTCCCCCGCAAGCGAGGGAGGAAATAAATACAGAGAATAAGATCAAGCAAAGGTTAGTTGCGATGAAAGCGTAAAACTCCTTAATATAGAAGTATTCAATGGACATGTTATGGCGTGACCTACAATTTTCTAGTTAAGGGGTTGATGTGAAGATGAGACAATTTTGGCGTGTGATAGCTGTGGGTTTGTTGGTGGGTGTTATCGGTGGTGGGGTAATCAAGGCGCAGCCACCGATTGGTGATGTTAAGCCGGTGGCGAAAGGTGAGTTAGCCATTGGCGAAAACAAGGGTGGTTTTGACGAGGGTGGCGCTAATGTATGGAAATACAAAGGTACAGCCGGTGAGGTGCTGACGTTGATGGCGGTGGCTGAGAATCCGGCGAACAACACGGATAATGCAACACGGGAAAAAGACCGATTACTGGATACGGTGCTGGTGGTTTATGACCCGACCAATCAGGTGATTGCTTACAACGATGATATTGTGGATGCGGTGCTGACCAATTCATTCTTAAGATATGTTGAACTGAAAACGGATGGTACTTACACCGTTAAAGTGGCGAATTGGTTCAATGAAAAAGGCGATGAGACCGGTGGGCATTTCAACCTGATGGTGTATTCGAATAAGAAGCCGACGCAGGACAAGAAAACCGCGACGAAGATTATCGGCAAGTTGGAAACCGCGACCGATGTCATGGATGAGGTCGATGCGATTATCGAGGATTTTGATACGCATACGGTGATGTTGATTAATCCAAGCTACTGCACGATTACGAATGCGACCTTTGGCGATTTGAAGTTTGATTTGAAGCCGTACAGTGGGATTGTGGTGACTGTGCCAGTGGGATCGTATCGCCTGAAGGGGAAGAGCGATTCGTGCAAGTTGAATGCGGATGACATTCAAGTGCCAGAGGCAAGCACAGTGATGGTGGTGCCGATTGACCGCGATGGGACACGTCCGAGCGATGCTGTGCCATTCCCAACGGATAAGGATGCGCTGGCGAATTCGTGAAATACAAAGATGATTTAACCGCAGAGGCGCAGAGAGAATACAGAGTGAGGTTAATATAGATGGGAGCAACTATCCCTGATTCACATCGTTACTTATTAGACAGCGGGATTCTTGTCTCGCTGGCGACATTGATGCCAGATGGTCAAATACAGGTCACGCCCGTTTGGTGCAGCTATGACGGCAACTATGTGATTGTTAATGCGACGGCCGACCGTCAGAAGCACAAAAATATGGTGGAACGACCCAATGTGACAATCATGGTGTTTGATCCGCAAAACCAGTTTCGCTATTTGGAAGTGCGAGGCGTGGTTGAAGTGATTACGGCTGAGGGTGGTGGTGAGAGTATGAATGAACTGTCGCTGCTGTATACGGGCAAGCCGAAGCGTTATGGTATTGAAGCGCCATCACGCGATATTTTGGAGCGGCTACTGTATAAGATTAAACCCCTGCATGTGAATGTCAGTGGGTGACGATTACGATTGCAGTGATTGGTCTTGTAGTCAACACGGGCGGGATAATGAGGTTTTACAAATTAGTGTGGTATTTGGTCAGCGGCTGAGGCACGCCTCAGCCCTACGAAAATCCACCCAATAGGTGATGTTGTTGATTACCATTTTAATATGTAAAAGACCATAATCCGCGCCCCTACAAAAATTGGATTTCGGGTTAGGTTTTGCGGCGGACACCAAAGACATCAGGGTTGCCGGAGACCATGATGAGGGCGCGTCGCCAGCTATCGGCTTCAGCACCAACAGCTTCATCATTATGATTAACATCATATTTCTTAGCCAGCATGTCGAGTTCGGCTTTGAGCGCACGCCATTTGGGCAACTGAAGTTTGGTGAGTAAGTCGGCGCTCTTGCTATTCGGCGCGGCGTGTAAGACCTGCCGGAAATGAGGCAAACAGAGGCCATTCGATGCGGCATAGGCATCATGCAAGCGCTGGTCGTTGATGTGTTCGGCAACCGAGTTGATATGCTGAGATTCAGCACGTTCGAGTGCTTGACAGGCCATACATTCTCCGGTGGGTTCGAGTCGGTTGGCAAGATTGCTGCCGCTTGAACCGCGCAACCGTTCAAATGCTGAAGCGGCGCGGTTAGACTCAGCAGTTTTGAGCAGTTCATCCATGATCACGGCGTGAAGGATGGTAATGCCGAGGACACTCGCACCGAACTCGACGAGATGTCCACTGTGGGTGGCACATAATCCGCGCGAGGCACGGATATTGGCATGGGTTTCGGGCGTGTTGACGTATTCATAAAGATGCGAGTCGAGGAAACGATTGACATCGCGCTCGGTGAGGTTGCAGACGACACATCCCGGTTCGGGAAAAGCTTCAACTAGGCGATGGAAGTTCATTGGCAGTTCGGTCATCAGTGTGCCTTGGTTAATCTTCGATAAGGGGTTTGCCGCCGGCAAACCCGTACATAAATGAATTATTGGGTGGCAGTACTTTCGGCGGTTGCCTCAGATGTTGATTCGACAGTTGGCTGCGGTTGGGATGTCGCTGCTGACTGCGAACTGAGTGTATAGGTTGTTGGTATATCGGTCGCATCGTTGATGCCAGAGACAACCAGCATCAGTGTGTCATTGGCATTGAGCGAGAACGGCCATGTGCCAGAAGTTGCGGTGTCGTTAGATTCAATGAGGCGGACAACACGATTGACAGTCGGCGAGTCGGTTCCGGCAAGCAGCGCATATTGGACAACATAACGTTGCGGGACGACATTATCAATTTGCTGCCAACCGTTGAGCGTCCAACCTTGAACACCGGATTCGGCATCATCTTTAAAACCAATTTCGGGAATGACGATGTTATCAATGGCGATGCCTTTATCGGGTTTATCATCGGCACTGACATAATCGAAGCGCAGAATGATTTGCTTACCCGTGTAGGCGTTGAGGTTGATTTCCTGCTGTGTCCAAATGGGATCAGAAGGGATGACGCGGCTTGGATGCGTACCGAGGACGACATCGACGCTAAAGAGCTTTTCGTCGCGTTGAAGGTAGAGGCTGATAGTGTCACCGGGTTTGTAGGCACTGAGGTAGGCGGTAATGTCGGCTTTGGCCTGCCACAACTGCCCGTCGTGTCCGGCGATGGTATCACCCACTTGGATATCCAAACCTTTGAGCGGGCTGTTATCGGCAATGCTGCTGATGGTGATGCCATCGGATTCAAGACCGATGCCGAGATAAGGGAATGGACGTGAGGGCTGCGGGTTGCTGATGCCTGTAAAACCTGCTCCATAAGCGAGGCCGTTGGGATTGGTGGTGGTTGTACCATTACTGACCAGCGCTTTAAAGGTTTTGCCACCGTCCTCACTGACGCTGACGTAGCCGTAATTCCAACCTTCGGAGAGTTGGTGCCATGCGTCAAAGGTGAGGGTCGCTGATTGAGCGCCGCTGAGATCAACGGTGCGGGCGAGGGATGTGTTCTGATAAAGGCCATTGTTAGACCAATAAAAGTGATTATTGGGTTGGTCGGGCATGGGCAGACGCGGAACAGAGGGCGAACCCGCGAAGGACAATTGAAAATCTACAGCTTTGGTGGTGCTTAATTCTAGAGCATTCGTACCGTACTGCTGAAGCGGAAAACGCTCTCCTTGAAAGTCGAAGTAGTCTTGTGCGCCGAGCGAGGCCGCCCGTAGATCCGTCGCTGCTGGCGTGATATAAGCGAAACGGGTATCACCAATAGGTAGGTTGAGGGAGTTGGTCATGGCGAAGTCGGCAAAGACATCTTGACCGGTGATGAGATTATCGGTAACGAGATCGGTCATGCCATGCGCTGCCAGTATATTGGTAAGCTGGTCTAAGCCTGAACCGTTAGTGGTAAAGAGTTCCCGCAATACATTGTTGCCAAAACGTTGATCGACATAATTCAGGAACATTTGCCCAACAGCCGTAATCGCAGTGCGTTGGGTATCGGTGCTGGTGAGGGGCAAATCCGGTGTTTGGAAAAAGGTCTGGAAGTCGTTTTTGGCAATGTCCTGTTGTTGAGATTGAAGCCACATGTACCAGCTTTGGGCTTCGCGCAGCCACGGTGCTTGCGACGGATTATTGTGTTCAATGAGAAGGCTGTAAATTTTGCGGACGACGAGTTGAATATAGGTAGGGGAGGTTAAGGCAAGGCTAGGGGTAGCGGAGGTGTTAATGACGAATAATTCTTGTTGGTTTGTCCAGCCATTGTTGACCCATGCAGTTGGAAGACTATTGGCAGGGTTATAGATGACATTGGCTGTCGTATTAAGATCGCGTGCGAAAAGAATATTGAGACGCGCATCACCATCCACATCGGGGAGCGGCAGTTGATCGGCATTGATGAATTGGTCACGCGATTGGGGAATGTTGACGATGCCTCCCTGATTTTCGGGAATGCGAATGGAAACCATCGTAACATCAATAGCGATAGCAGTATCGGACAGGCTGTCCGGTTTAAAATCAAGTCCGTCCTCGACCCATAGATTAATATGTAAGGTGATAGCTGCCAGTTTAGCGGTAATCTGTGAGGGGCTGGCATGGCCTGCTTTAGTCACCCAAAATTGGGTTGTGGCGTTGATCTCATAAGCAGGAGGAGGCGGTACGATTTCGGGGCCGCCCGACCAACCGAGCCAACGCTGCGCCATCGCTTCGGGATCACGGGCAGTGGAGTCCTGTGCATTCGACGGGACGGTGAGGAGTATGAGCAGGAGGAGGACGGTTACACATGCCCACAAATGTTTGTATTTGGTCATCAGTTTGCCCTTGCCCGAATTATCAAGTGGATGAGGCACGCCTCATCCCTACAATAGTCAATTGCAGATTTGTGATTGAAGGTTGTTATTATACAACGATGCAAGTCTTGCATCAGTGTAGATGCGGTTGTAAATTGAGGAAAGTTTTCTCATTTACGGCTAAGTCGGCTCGTTCGCTTGTGGCAAGTGTCCGCTGAATCTATAATGAAGAAAGGGATTAGTATTCCGCATAGGAAGCATTCATGGATATTGGCAGTGAGTTTTCGCATTATAAGGTCATCGAGCATATTGGGCGCGGTGGTATGGCGGATGTGTGGTCGGCGCGTGACAAGCGGCTGAACCGGACGGTCGCTATCAAGACGATTGCACGGGATTTGTCACAGGATAACGCGAATGAGCCGATTAAACTATTCGAGCGTGAGGCGCAGACGATTGCACAACTCGAACACCCGCACATCCTCCCGATTTATGATTTCGGTGAGAATGAGGGTCAGCTTTATATTGCTATGCGCTATGTGACAGGCGGTTCGTTGGAGAATATGCTGGCGGATGGGCCGATGGCGACCGATATGGTGGTGCGTCAATCACGGAATATCGCCAGCGCGTTGGACTATGCCCACGCCAACCATGTGATTCATCTTGATCTGAAGCCTTCCAATATCCTGATGGACAGCAATGAGTCGCCTTATCTGGCGGACTTTGGTTTGGCGACGGTGCTAGGGCCGGAAGGTCGCGCTGCCAACCCCGGTTACGGTACGCTGCTGTATATGGCTCCTGAACAGTTGACGGCGGGTGAACTTGACCACCGTGCCGATATTTACAGCTTCGCGATTCTGGTGTTCCAGATGTTGACGGGTGAACTGCCGTTTGATGCCACGACTTCACTAGCGCTGAAGCAATTGCAGTGGCAGGAAGATTTGCCGGAAGCCGAGAAGATGGGCAGCGAATTGGCTGAGGTGCTGACTCCAGTGCTGCGGCGGGGTACGGCGCTTAATCCTGACGACCGTCCCGATACGCTGATGCAACTGGTGAATGAACTGGAAGAAGCGCTGGGCAAAGTGCAAGGCGCGGTCATCAATGTGACGCGTGGTGGTGACTTCGATGATGAAGATGGCGTTGGACTGCTGACAATCGACCTGAGCGGCGTGATGACGATTGCCGACCAAGGGGCGATGGTACGGCGCGAGGCACAAGATATTTACAATCGGGCGCGGAAAGCATGGGCGCATGGGCAAGGGCGCTTTTTGCTGGGTGTGACGCACTTCATGGTGATGAACGATGTTTACATGAAGGCCGAAGAACACGGGCTGGATATTGATGAGGCTGGATTGCAACTACTGCTGCGTGGGGCGCTGGAATATGACCACGAAATTGATTATTGGTGGAATAAACTCGACAAGGACAACCGCCGCTGGGTGGCCTTGCATACCATTCGCAGTGAAAGCGCTCCGGCGCGGGCGCGGGCTTTTTATCGCTTAGAGACGATACCAGATGGCGATCCGCCGCGTATTCCAACGTTGGTGGCGCAAGCCTTAGCATTGGAAACCAACGACGATGCGAAAAAAGCGGCGATCAATGTACTTGGGACACGCGCCAAACGCGATTATCCCAGTGGCAATTATCGGGCTGTGGCACAAGGATTGACCGGACGGCTGTTGACCCAGCGGACACGGGCCGACATTCAACTGCGTGTTCCGTCTGATTGGCGGACTACGGTTTACAGCGAAGATATTGATGAAATGCTGGCGAAGATTGCGCTTGACCCGCGCAGCAGCGAAGACATCATGGAGCAGGCCGCGCGAACGGTTGGACGTATCCGGTCACTGGCAGCGGTCAAGATGATTGCTGATGCCCAACGAAACGGTACACGAGGAGCATTGCAGGCGCTAGCTCTGGTTCGTGATGAAGCGCCGTCGCTGCCATCGGTGGTGAGTGTACAAGGGCGCATTTATGCGTGGTTCGCCAATACATGGCGGCGGCTGACGGATGATCCCCTGAAAAATGTGTGGCGATTTGTGTTCGCAATGTTGGGCGGAACATTGGCAATGGCCTTTTACGTATTTGTGACTTTTCGATCAGAGGCCATTTTTAACGCCGAACGATGGGGGCGTACCATCTCGATTGGATTGACTTTCGGGATGATGATTGCGATTTTGACACTGATCGCGGGCGAAGTGCCTGCACGGTTACGGGGATTTTGGCCTTGGTGGGCGCGGTTGGCTTTTTCGGCAATTGCGGGATTCTTGTGGGGTACATTAGCGTGGGGCGCGTTTACGTGGTTCTTCCTGAATTATCCGCCTGTTTGGGAAGTGATGGCTTATGTCGGATTGGGAACTGCTTTAGGCTTTGTCCTGTCATCTCTGTTCGGACTGAGGGGTTGGCTGGCTGTTCTGCTTACCGCAGTCACGATTTATATTCCTCTTTATCTGATGTTTGACTTTTACTTTAATGGCGCTGCACCGATATTACCGCTTTCAAATGATGTGTTGAATAATCCGGTTGCTATTCTGTATTTCGACTTCCCTGAGCAAATCTTTACGCTGGGCATTCCGATTGTGCTGCTGATCGCGATAGGAGCGCACTTCCCCGGTGTGGTGGCGGATGTTCGAGCGTTGTGGAAGTGGCTGCGGACGAAGATGGCGTAAAGTCCATACATATCGTCAAGACAGAAGAGAACGCCAAGTTTTTAGAAGTGGGTTTGCCAGCGGCAAACCCCTACACCTTAGAATAAAGGCGACCACCAAACTCGGCAACCAGTTTGTCATCAAGATCGTCGGCATAACTGGCAACCAGATTGATGATGGTGTTGGCTTCGTTGCCGTCCATGCCTTCGAGCGGGCGCTCACTAAACACGTAAACCACATCGAGATAGAGTCCTAGCGCGGCATTGGTCAGTTGCAGATTGAGTTCGAGCAGGCGGCGGTAAAGTGGCAGCAGCGCATTGATCGGCAGGTGGATAATCGGTGAAAGTACCTGCAAATAACCGATGCCATCTTGCTGCGAAACGAAAATTTCAATCACTGCTGAATTGCGCTGAAAGCTCCAACCAAAGCCTGTTTCAGTTCGCATACGGGATTTGACGGGATCAACGCCGACACTTGCCAAGATTTGTTCGATGGTCGCGGCGTAGGATTCGAGTGCATTTTCGCCGGTGGCGCGAGTGTTGCGTCCTCTAAAGGTGAGCATTTTGTAGTCTCCAGTCGTTATTCATCAGTCAATACAAATACAACCTGCGATTGTTCGTTTATGTACGCGTTGCAGGTTGACCGCAGCGCAGACAGTAGTTGCGGTGGAAGCCGACATTCGCGTTGCAATTCGGGCAGCTCATGCTGTTGTGTTCATAATAAAAGGCCTGTGTTTGTGCCTGCGGAAAGCGTACCAGACCCTCGGCCTGTGGATGTAAGCCGCCGCAGCGTTCGCAGTAATAGCCTCCGGCGGCAAGGGCGCGGCTGTAAAACCCGCAGTGATGGCAGTAGGCTTTCGCGCCTTCGGTGGTTTCCTGGCGGAACAAATCAACCTGTGTGCGGATGGTATTGATGTGCAGGCCGTAGACATAGGCTGAAGTGCTGGCGGTGTTGCGGGTAATCATGCCAATCAGATAACGGTTGTCGTCCAAGATGGGCGCACCTCCGGCATCGGGTAAGTCGGTGATGTCGGTTGGGAACCACTGAGCCGCGACAAGGCGCTTGGTGGCACGACGTTTGCCTTGCAGCAGGTTGCCATTGGCACAGACGATGGTTAAGCGCGTATCTTCGGTGACGTTGGCAATCGGGCTTGGCGGGATGAGTTCCCCGGTCGTTTGTTCGACATAAATGAAGGCCAAATCGAGTTCAGGATATGAACGCAATACATAGCCCGGTGCTTGGCGACGGTTCGGCAGTTCGACAATCACCTGATCCGCACCCCCGATGGCGTAACGGGTGGTGGCGAGCAAGCCTTCGCGGGCGACGAAGAAAGCAGTGGCAGGGCCATTTGTGCCGCCTGAGATAGCGACAACCTGCGGCATTGATGTGTTTATGTTGGGTTGAATTACGGCGGGGTTG
>JBBQLX010000162.1:0-12527 GCA_038328375.1 Aggregatilineales bacterium
TGAGGGTGGGACATAAATCCACGTGAAAGAAAGAGCCAATTCGGGTAGAGTTTGGAGTAACTACACTCAAACAAAACCGAAAAGGCTCAGAGGAATGATAACGGCAAATCATCCACTCATCCAATTGCTGGCATTAATCGACGACGTTTGGATAACCCTTGACAGTGAGGCAGGACGAAAAGGTGCACCACGATTGTATAGTGAGAAAACGATGTTCAAGGTATATATCGTAAGCGTATTGAGAAAGTTGTGGGCAAGACGGTCGCTGTGGCGCTATTTGCAGAATACGCCACTGGTGGCGGCAGCGTGTGGCTTGCATTGCATCCCGAACCGTCGGACGCTTGACCGACGGTTACAGGACATCGCACCCCAAGCCGAGGCTCAAATACGAGCATTGGGTTTGGTACTGGCGCTTGAGGCCGTTAGCGATGTAACCGTGGCTGCCAGCGATGGTTCAGCTTTTGCTACACGCGGTCCAGTCTGGCATAAAAAGGATAAAGCAGCAGGTCAAATCCCGGCAGGATTGCATGGATTGGATACAGAGGCCGATTGGATTCAATCGACCTATCATGGTTGGGTTTATGGCTACAAAGCCCATGTCAGCATCAGTGTTGCTCCGACTACCGTACGCGTCGTGTTGGATGCCACCGTCACCGGAAGTGCCTGTGAGAGCCATGTCTTGCAAAGGCGTGTGCCTCACTTGCCGCCTCTGGTTGATACCTTGCTCTTGGATGCAGGCTACGATGATGCTGATCTGATTGCCGATTGTGCTCAACACGCTATTCATGTCCTTGCTCCTCTGTCGAAGCCCATTGGTGTCTCAACCTCTGAAGATCGTTGCTCCCGTGCCGCCTATTTAGCCTCGCCTGAAGGTCAATCCCGCTACCAACAGCGCGGCTCTAGTATTGAACCCTTCTTTGCTACTCTCAAAAGTTTGTTTCAACTCGATCCTTTACCGGTTCAAGGCAAAATCAAAGCCTCTGTTTTTATCCTTTTATCCCTATTCGCTTGGAATTTGATCGTTTTGTTTAATTTTATCCATCATCGTCCTTTGGGTGCGGTCAAATCTGTTCTTGAGTTACTCTGAACTTATGTCCCACCCTCAAATAAATGACCATCACTTATCAATGCTTAGTTATTCATCAGTGATGCTTAAAAGATGTTCTCTCATTTGACTACACTAACCATAACCGCAATTATGCATCCTCGACCAACCCCACGCCCAAGGCATGAAGCGCCAGTATCATATACTCGGCATGATCCGTTTTGCATTCTTCAAGTTGTTTACGGCATTCTTGCAGAATGAGCTGACTTTCAGCCGTATATAAATCATTTGGAAGCCCCACGATAATCCGGTTTAGCAGAACAATTCCTTCTTCAAAGCTGTTGCGGGCAAATGTTTCGGCACATTCGCTCATCAGTTGGTTGAGTGCTTCGTCTTCCAATTTGATCCGGCGTTGAATGACGGTGACCATTTGTGAAACTGCCGTGGCTTTGTCGCGCCGCATTTCGCGCATCAGCCGGATGAAGTGATGTTCATGACCGATCATGCGTGCCAGTGCCAGCGCTAATTCCAATCGTGCGCCTTCGTTTTGAATGCTGGCTAAAATCTCAAATAGCGTAGGTATGGCTTCTGCCGTTTTTAAATTGCCCAACGCTGAAGAATAAGCGATTTGCAGCCCTCTGTCGCTCTCGGATTTCAACCGTTCTAGCAAGAGCGGCGCGATTTTTGCGTCACTCAATGTGCCTAATGCACGGGCTGAGTGTGCTTGTATGGAGCGATACGGTGAGTCGAGTCCATGTTCCAATGAGTTAATTGCGTAAGCATCACCAATGCGACCCAATGCCCACGCCGCAATAACACTTAATGAAAGTTCAGTGCCATCCACAAAATCGCAGAGTGCCTTCTCCAAACGCGGGTCGGAGTCCATATGGGCAATCGAAATAATCGCCTCAAAGCGCACATTGAAGCGCGGGTCTTTGAGTGCCTCTAGGAGTTCATCAACCGTGAGCGGACTCTTGGTTTTCGCCATCCGTTCGGTCATAGCAACCGTTTGTTTTTCATCACGGGCGCGATAATAACGTACCAGCGACTCAAGCCCTAAAACCGGGTTGCCATGCGTAAACAGCGCGGTAAATTCGCCCATACTGACATTGCTATCGGCTTGCACTTTGGTAAATAAATAGACCGAAACGGCTGTCAGTACCAAACCAAAAACAAATAAGGGGAAAAATGGATCTAGGGTAAAGAACAAAAATTGTCCAGTGAGATTACGCGTGATGTCGAGCGCACCACCGCCCGCCACTTGGCTCAGGCCGCCGATTAGCCCAACCGCCGCATAGTAAACCGCCATGTACTCACCGCGTTTTTCAGCTGGTACAACCTTCACATAAAGTAAGCGCCCGGAACCGATGCCCCACGCAATATCAGATGCCCCGTTAATAAAGTTGATCAGAAGGGCTATTACCAGACTCAACGATGAATGCCGTGGCATCAACATCCATGTGAATGGCAGTAATATTTTGACGTATAAGCCAACCAACATCACAGGTTTGCTGCCGTAACGGTCAGCCGCCCAACCGCAGAGATAGGTCGATGATAACCCGCCGATTAAGAGGGCGATTTGCAACAGCACCACTTGGCTATCGGTCAAACCCACTTGTTCGGTCATATAGAGTGGTAAAAATGACCCCATTGGCGTGACGGCGATAATCAGGATGGCGAGTGCTGTCATATAAATCAGGAAGTTTTTGTCCTTGAGAACTTCCAGCATATTGCGGTATGACGTACCGCCGCCGCTTGAATCAGGTATTGGCGCGCCCCCCGGAATATGGGTAGCGGCCCACACGGCAATCAGGCCAAAAATGATTCCGATGACGAAAATAATCATGAAGCCGTTAAGGCCGCTTGAAACCCCTAGTATGAAACTGCCAAAGGCTAAGGAGGTAATACCCGTGAAGCGCGACATGATGTCATTAATTGATGTGTAGCGACCACGTATACTATTCGGGATAAATTCCTGCGCCCAAGGGAAATAGCCCGTTTCAGAAATCGAGCGACACAACGCAAAGCCGCCGGTAACAATCGTGATATAGATGAGGATGCCATTTACACCGAAATTTGCCAGCACCCAAGGGCAAAGCAATAATCCCACCGCGAAAAGCTTGCGGATACCGAAGAAGGTTACATAGGTGCGCTTATATCCATACCGCGCTACGGCAGGGGCGATCACCAAGGCGATTAACCCCGTAAAGGGAATCAAAGATAACAAAAACCCGATTTGCGTGTTACTGAGTTTCAACTGGCTTAGGAAAAGCACAAAACTGGGGCCGAAAAATGTCAATTGGGCAAAAACGTTATTGGTCGCACCAAGAGTTGTGTTCCAAGGTAAGCGGCGTATTTTTTCGGTGTTGGTGAGTGTAGCAGTCATGACATAACCAATTCTTGAGCCAGTAAAGATATTTGTATTCTAGCCCATTTCGACTGAGAAGAATGTAACCGTGCGCATTGAATCGGGCAACCGTACATAAAGTTGGGAATAACGATAGGAAATTGATTCGAATTTGCTTCTATTGTCTTATGGCTCTGACCTTATCCATGAAGGCACGAACACGTTCCGTATCGACATCGTTCCAGATGTAGCCATCGCGCTTGAAGGTTGTGCCGACGATTGCACCATCGGCAACCGCTAACATCTCCTCGACGTTCGACAAGCGCACACCGGTATTGGCTAGCACGATTGTTTCGGGTACAGCCGCTTTGACTTGTCTCAGTGTGTCGAGTGAGGCTTCCGCTCCGGCAGTGATACCGGATACACACAGTGCATCTGGCTTGGATACAAACACGGTTGATTTAGCGATGTCCACAATATGCCGTTCTGCCATATAGACCGCCGACTCTGGCACGATGTTAAACAACAGTTTGACATGCTGCCCATGTACCGCGTGTTGGTGTCGGATGATTGCGCCGCAGTCGGTGTTCCACATGCCATAATCACTGGCATACACGCCTGTGAAGATTTCGCGGACAAATTGTCCGCCTGTCGCCACTGCTAGATCAATCGAGGCGGCTGGATCCCAAAGCACATTTACACCGAATGGCACGTTGATTTCGGGTCGCAGTTCAGCAATGACACGCGCCATACAAGCCGTTGTAATTGTTTCGACTTTGGTCAGGTAGGGCAGGCTGGCCTCGTTTGAAAACATGATGGCATCCACACCGCCTGCTTGTAAGGCCAGTAAATTAGTACGTGCAGACTCGACAATGTCTTCCATGCCTAACTGCGCGTCATAACCGGGATCACCCGGTAGTGCTTTCAGGTGGCACATAGCAATGATCGGTTTCTCGACATGGAATAGATCTTTGAGCCAGCTCACGACTAATTATCCTTTGTAAAATCGCCCTCTAAAAAGTGGCTATTGAACCTCATACAACTCTCAACCTGACTTTACCACCCGTTTACCTGTTTCGACTACCATAATTGGTTTAATATCTAAAATGGTAGGTCAATCGTCATGCGAAAACTTCTTGTGTGTTTGCTGTTGATTTTTATGGTTATGATTCCGGCGGCAGCACAGGACACGTCCACCAGCTATAGTGATCCGGCAGACCTAGCAGATGCCGATGGCAAGTTTATGACGGTCAACGACCAGAGTATTTATTATCTGGATCGTGGCCCTGCTGATGGTCAACCTATCATCTTATTACATGGGTTTCTCGGTTCGGTTGTGGATTGGACGAATACTATTCCGGCGCTGATCGAAGCAGGCTATCGCGTGATCGCCTTTGATCGCCCGCCCTTTGGCTTGTCGGATAAGCGCACCACACTCGACTACTCTAATAAGGGCATGTCTGTGTTAGTCGCTGGAGTCATGGACACTTTGAAGATTGATAAAGCTGTGATTGTCGGTCACAGTTTAGGGGGTGCGGTCGCGGCGCAGTTCATATTGGATTATCCGGCGCGAGTCACCAAGTTGGTGCTGGTTGATGGCGCAGTCGGCATTATCGGTTCTGAACCGCAGTTTGATATGCGACCTGACCGCGATGGAAAGAGCGATAATCAAAATGAAAGTAATAACGGTGGCATCGACTTTTTGCGACGTGTAAACCCTGACTCATCCGGCGCACAGGCATTCGTACATGCTATGTTCAGTCCTGATTTTGCCAAGAATGTGATGTCACAAACCGAAGCCAAGAAGCGCAGTATTGACCCCGAAGAGATGAAGCTGCGAACACGCGGCTTGCATGTCAAAGGTTGGGAAGGGGGTATCTTAGCCTTCGCCCGTGATGCTTTTACCGACCGCAGTGAAATCGACATCGAAGCCTTGAAGACCGTACAAACGCCCGTGCTTTTGGTTTGGGGCGAGGATGATCGTGTCGTGAACATCAACGTAGGTGAGGCTTTGCGTGGTTTGCTCCCTCACAATACTTGGATTACCTATCCTGAGATCGGGCATACACCAATGGATGAAAACACAACGCAGTTCAACAGCGATTTGATCGCCTTTATATCCGCGCGTGGATAATGAGCCGTCTTTCCTAGCCTACGCTTGGCCTACGGCTCATTGTTCTGGCTTGCTGTACACGTATAATCGCTTCTTCTGACAACTCGAATCACAAAGGAGAACTGTCATGAATAAACGAATAATCATATGTGGCTTCGTTTTACTGGTATTGGTGGCTGGTCTGCCCGCCATTAGTCCATCCACCGCCCAAGACAATTTGACTCCTAACGCCGCCACGGTTGATGCGATGGTGCAGCAGCGTTTCGAGTCGACCCGAAACTACGAAGCGTTCGGCACATTGAATGTGACGATTGATGCAGCTTTCGCCTTAGCACAAACCGCTACTGCTGCCGTTCCAACCATTGCTGCAACTGCGACAATACCCGCTTCAACGGAGTCCGCAACCAGCACGATTCCAACACCGTCGCCCATTGTTACGAGCAATCCGCTTGATACTTTTGCGCCGGAATGGGTGTTTATACCCGCAGTGGATAACTTCCAGATGGGTACGACCTTTGCCGAAGTCGCACAGGCCGTTAACCAATGTACCATCGAGGAACAGGGCAATTGCACGGTTGACATGGCGCAAGATTCCCTGCCGGTGCATCCGGTTAAACTCGCGCCGTTCCAGATGCAGCGCAGTGAAGTCACCGCCAGCCAATACACCGCTTTCCTCAATATGCTGGGGCCGGGTAGTCATCTCAATGGTTGCGAAGGTCAACCGTGTGCCTTAACGCGTGTTGAAGATGAAACCGGTTTGATCGGTTACGATGGCAAAGTCTATGATGATTTAGGCGGCACGTTACCCATATATAAAGTGACGTGGTATGGTGCGAAGGCTTTCTGCGAAGCATCCGGTGGTCGCTTGCCGACAGAAGCCGAGTGGGAATATGCCGCGCGTGGTACAGACGGACGCATTTATCCGTGGGGCAGTGTGTGGGATCCGTTGAATGCCCGCAGCAGTATTCCCGTTACCACCGAAGTCGGGCCGCTGCGAATCAACAGCTATCCCAGCGGTTTAAGTCCTTTTGGTTTATTTGATATGGCGGGTAACGTCGCTGAGTGGGTGAGTGATTGGTACGATCCCGCTTACTACAGCGCGGCGGAAACCAATGCTGTTGATCCAACGGGGCCAACTGCCGGTACAGAAAAGGTCATACGCGGCGGTTCATGGGACGCTAAACCATTCTTTGCCCGCAGCGTTCACCGCCAGAGTTTGGCACCGACCGACAGCGGTTCGTGGATTGGCTTCCGCTGCGCGGCAGATGCGCCTGCTGTACTGCCAACCCTCAGTCCTACACGTCCACCGACTCAAGCAGCAACCTTGCCAGTCACGCTGATTGCATCACCAACTGCCTTAGCGCCAAACGTTCAGCCGACCTTAACCGCCACTGCCGCTGGCTAATTTTTCGAGCTATTGAATGGGGAAGAGTTGTCTTCCCCTCATGTCGCTCTTAGCCAGACTTTACAACCTGTTCATCAAACTTACTTACTATTAAGTCAATAACTGGACAATACCTGTAAAGGATAGCTATGAACCGCGACATCGTTAGGCAATTTATCAATATTGTAGCATTTGTGTTTACATTAGTCGTCAATGGGGTTTCGGAATCCATCCCTCTCAATGGTCAAACATCAGCTCAAATCGCGAACCGGTTACCCATTTTCTTTGTGCCTGCCAACTATGTATTTAGCATCTGGGGCGTTATTTACACACTGCTGATTGTGTTTATCGTCTATCAATCTTTACCGTCCCAACGTGAAAATCCTTATTTGCGTAAGATCGGATATTGGTTTGCGCTAACCTGCATCGCCAATGGCACATGGTTGGTTTTGTTCCACTACAACCTTTTTGCCCTGAGCATGGTCGCTATGCTCATCTTGCTCGCAGCGCTCATCATCATCTACACCCGCATTGAAGTTGGGCAGGGTAAGGTCAGTAATGCGACCCGTTGGTGCATCCAGATTCCCTTTAGCACCTACCTCGGTTGGATTACCGTGGCAACTGTCGCCAATGCCGCTTACGTCTTATATGACGCTCAGTGGAACGGCTTCGGCATCAGTGGCGAAGTTTGGGCGGCGATCATGTTGGTTATCGCGACCGTCATCACACTCACTATTATCGTCACCCGCCGTGACATAGCTTATTCCGCTGTACTCTTGTGGGCGCTGGTGGGTATTGTCGTCAAGCAATCCGGCGCGCCTTTAGTCGCTGGCACAGCGGGTGTCGTTGCCGCAGTGATTTTGTTAGTGTTGGTGTGGCGCTTGTTCACTGGACGTGGTGGTAATAACCCCGCACAACTGACTCATGCACACGCCTAATCGACTTGCTGTTTCACACTGAAATCCGCTTCCCTCAGTTTTGAGGGAAGTTTTGTAACTCTAAGTGAAGGAACTAACCTTGCCAACCATTGCACCACATCTCAAAGCGGGCGATACTGCCCCTGATATTACCCTGTTGGATATTCACGGCAATCGCGTTCAGCTTGCCGATTACTGGAAAAATGGCCTCACGTTGATGAGCTTCTTGCGTCATTTCGGCTGTATCCACTGCCGTCACCGTTTGGCTGAACTCGAACTGCACCGTGATGAACTGACCGCTGCGGGTTTCCAACTCTTGGCGCTTGGTTTGGGCGAACCGAAACATGCTGAACGTTACTGTGGAAAACTCGCGCCGCATGTGACCTGCTTCGCTGATACCATCAATGATGGTTATTACGCATGGGGTTTACGTCAAGGCACAATGGGCGAGTTTGCTGCATATGGCTTTGATGTGTTGAAGGCCAGCGCTAAGGCGATGTTCGATGGGCAGATGCAAGGCGCGGCGACCGGTGATGCCCAAATGTTACCGGGAACTTTCATTATTGATCGTGATGGTATCATCCGTTATGCCTACTACAGCCAATATGCGGGCGATGATCCTTCGATTGAAGTGCTGCTTCAACAGGCGGCAGTCTTGGGTCAGAAAGTCTAGTCGAGTAGCCGTTATGTAAATGCCTCACAGTTTACAAGGCGTTGAAATTCATAGCGCCCGAAAATTGTGAGGTCAATCAAGAGTCTCTTAAGTGCTTATTTAAGGTAGGCACTTGAACCCTCTCCCCATTTTGATGATCACCCAAATAGCGCCTGCCATCAGTAGCACAATCGGATAAATCATCATTTCTACAGTTGCGCTTCATATATAACCTTGGTTTTCCGCTTGCAAAATAGACTGTCTCGAAGCATCATCTGACGCATGTTGACATTCCTCCGTTCACGCTGCTATATCTTGATGGCGCTTGCTCTCACCTGTTTGGCACTCTACGGGTTGCTGACCCGCCAATCCTATGACTCCGAGTGGATGCTCCGCGCGAATCACGTCGATAGTGGGCAAGTTCAACTTGTCTATATCATTTTCATTGGTGTTCTGCTGCTGGCATTGCCCTTTGTGGCACGTATCGAGGCTGCACTCCAACGGGGTAGGGTTATCGTTTTTATCCTTGCCGCTGCGGCCAGCTTCCTGAGCATCAGCTTGCTCGAACCCAACCAACAAAATCGCTTATTCATTACACCCGTCAGCATATGGATCATCATCGTTCATATTGTATCGCTAGCAGGACTCGCTGTTTGGATTGTGACCGATCCTTTATACACCAGTGAATCCGCATGGTTTAAGAGTTGGTTTATGCATCGGGATAGGCTGCTGGTCTGCTTATATACAGGTGTGATTATCATGTTGGTGGGTTTGCATATCCTCAGTGTGGGCGAATTTATGGGGTTAGATACACCTGATGAACCATGGTTAGCGAGCATGGCGACTAATTACGCCGAGAATACCGACCTCAGCCCGACTTTTATCGGTTCATCTTACGGTACACCTGATCCAGTTTTACCTCGCTACTATTTATTGATGGGCTTATGGCTGCGTCTTGCCGGTTCATCCTTGGTCGCCTTACGCCTGATGCCGATTTTTGTCCTGGCAACAGTATTCATCATCATGAGTGCGCTGTTCTGGCGGATTCCGAATTTGACGCGCCTGCAACGACTTGGGGGCATTATTGTCCTACTGAGTCTGAGCGCGTTGGTACGCACATCGCATAATTTACGGGCTGATGTGGGGTTAGCAGTCTACGGCGCGGTCATGGTGTGGGCGTTGTTGCAGGTGTTTGGCGACACTACAAAGCGTAATCGTTGGTCACTCATCGCTGGCCTAGCCTTGTATATCGGTTTAGAAACCATTCCATTTGTTGCCCTCATAGTGGCTGCTGTCGCCGGAATCATGCTGCTTGGTTGGCTGATGAGTCATCGGCTGCTCAGGCGCGAATGGCAGTCAATTATTATTTACGGGGTATGCTGTGCTTTAGCGCTCGGCTTGTACGTGGTGGTTCGTTTCTTACCGGATGTTCAGGCGCAGCTTAGCGGTTATCAGCGCTTCAGCACGGTTTATTCACAACAAACGGGCTTCGGCGGTTTGCACTTCCCACTCGATACCCTATTTAATTATCACCTCCGTTTCAGCTTGGTTCTGTCTCCGATTGAATTATTGGTGATTTTAGGCGCGTTATTTTTGTGCTGGCGCTGGGGAACTTCGACTGAACGTTGGCTGTTGTTGACATTTGTGTTTGCATGGATCGTCATGCAAATTTCAGCCAGTTTTACTTACGGCTACTGGACGTTATTTGTCCCGTTAGTGGCTTACGCGGCGGCTCGTGCGCTGCGATCACGTCGGGTGCTCCTGATTGGCAGTTTCGTGCTGATGCCCGCGCTCGTGGCTGCACCTATAAACGATATGCTCACGGCAATCCAAATCCGTCCTAATCAAACCTACTTGACTTCACTCGATCAGTTGACCTCGCATGTTCCAACTGGAACGACGATTGTCGGTGAGAGCGCTTTTTGGTTTACGCTCCATTCCCACAGGACGTTTATTGGTATAGACGGTTTTTGGATTTACTCGTCTGGGCATCAAGAGCAATCTGCGTCTGATGAAGTGAAAACACTGGGTGTAGATGCTCTACTCTGTTCTAAAGGCAACAGTGCTTGCGATCCCATTGTAGCAACAGGTCTTTTCAGTTCACCTGAAACTTACAATATCAACAACTCAAACTACTTGCTCTATTGGCGTTTAAACCCTTAAAACTTTCCCGCTTTCACATCTGCAATAAACTTTTCAATACGTTTGCGTACGTCTTTGCTGTATTTATGGGTACGCAGCCGACCTTCTAGCCATTTTGCGCCATCTTCAGGATCACCCACGAGAATGTTTTCAGCCATATAGGTAATCTCGAAATCTTGCTTGCGGCTGTCAAATATTTTGCGAATGAAGTCAACCGTGCGCGGGTCACCGGGTGCTGCATCCGCCAGCGTTCCGGCGATGGCAACCTGACTTTCATCCTTCGTTTTGCGAGTCGCCATTTCGAGCAGTGGTTCGACCAACACCGTCCCAAAGGCCGCGATTGCGTCGGCAGTTGTGCCGTAAATAATCGTGTCCCATTCTTCTTCTTCTAATATCTGGATGAGTCGTGGGATCGCAGCTTTTATCCGCCATTCACACAACAACTCAACCGCGTGAATAGGTGCGTTGCCGCCGCCCAGAGCCTCTGAGGGATAAAGCTCCCGCGCATCAAGCAGAAGGTTGCAAAACGCGATAACCTCATCTTTTTGCTCTGACAGAGCCGTTCCTGCACGTTCCACATTAAGGTCTTTGCTAAACAGCAGCCATGCTGCCCGATTTAAAGGATGCTTCTCGTTTTTTAGTGCTTGCCGCCAGATTGGTAATTCTTCGCTCATTTTTTCCTCATCTCAGCTTTTCTCAATAGTTCAAATAAAGTGCTGCGAAAAATGTTCCTGTCTTAGTTCCCTCCATCGCTTGCGGGGGAGGGTTAGGGTGGGGGTTCTGTATTGGCATCACTTTCTCAGCTTTTCTCTCTGCCTCTGTAGTTAAAAATCTTTGCATTGGGCTTGGCGTTCTCTTCGTCTGCTCTGAAAGTAACTCCACCCAACCAGCTAATACTCCCCTTCTCTGTAAACGGAGAAGTGGCTGGGGGATGAGGTTCTGAATTCCCTACTTTCATCTCTGAGTATGATTGTCATTCATCCTCACTTGGTGGTTCAATTTGTCTTTCTTCTGCCTTAAAACGCACCTTTGCCCGCGATGATGGCAAACACCGTGCGGAAACAAATCTGTATATCTAGCCACAGCGAATAATTGCGGATATAAAACAAATCGTCCTCGGTGTGCAAGTGCATCGGCTTATCCGAACGTCCATTGATTTGCCACCAACCCGTCAAACCTTGAGGTACTTCAAACCGCTTACGCTGCCACCACTCGTAACGGCTGACCAATCCCGGCATCTCCGGTCGTGGCCCAACAATGCTCATATCACCGCGCAGAATGTTAATAAACTGTGGCAGTTCATCCAAGCTTGTCCGCCGCAAAAATCGCCCGACTCGGGTTACGCGAGGATCAAAACGCTGCTTGCTATATTCACTATTCGGGTTACCTGCGTCTTCGTACATCGACCGGAACTTGAGCATGGTGAACAACTTGCCATATTCGCCCACACGCTTCTGCCTGTAAACAATCGGACCGGAACTGTCGAGTCGAATGGCAATCGTAATCAGCAGCAAAATTGGCGAGATGATAATCAGCGTTATCCCTGAAAACACAATGTCGAATGATCGCTTAGCAATCCGTTGGGCAGGGGAAAGGACTCGTTCGCGCACACCGATTAATGGGATACCGCTAAAATCTTCGGCTGACGCTTGGAAATAGGCCAAGTCGGAATAATCTGGAGCGAGTCGGATGTTCACCGCGTAAGCATCCAGCGCCCGCATAATACTGCTAATGCGCTCGGACGTATTGTTGTCGAACCACTTGAGTGGAATAACGACTTCATTAACTTGATGCATCGCCACCAAATGGGGCAAATCGTCAATCATACCCAAAATGGGCGATGGCAAAACGTCCGGTGAAGGAGTGATGTCGCCGTCTTGTTCCTTCGCCAGCAAAGTTACATGCTGCTGATCACTGACATACCCTA
>JBBQLX010000163.1:0-12504 GCA_038328375.1 Aggregatilineales bacterium
CCTGTAATTCGGCGCTGAAATCACCTTCGGTCACAATGTCACTGACAGCAATTCGTCCACCGGGTTTCAAGGCACGGAACGCCTCACGGAAGACCGACTGCTTATCCGGTGATAAGTTGATGACACAATTGGACATAATCACGTCGACGGCATTATCTTGAACGGGCAGTGCTTCGATTTGTCCCCGCCGGAACTCAACATTCTGCACACCCATTTTGAGCTTGTTAGTGTTGGCTTTTTCGAGCATCGCAGGTGTCATATCTACCCCGATAACGTACCCGTTTTCGCCCACTTGCCGCGCCGCCAAGAAACAGTCGATGCCGCCACCGCTGCCGAGGTCAAGCACGGTCTCTCCGGAATGCAGTCCTGCGATGGTAACTGGATCGCCGCAACCCAACGAGATATTGGTAACTTCGGCGGGCAGTCCCACCAATAAATTGCTGTCGTACAGTTGTGTGTTGCATCCACAGCTATCCTCCCCACTTCCACAACATGAAGCTGATGTTCCGCTGGCGATTGCCCCGTACCGTTCCTTCACCACATCATGAATTTCGATTTGCTCAGACATGACAAACCTCCTGAATATATTGATACATTTCGATACATTTTTGGAAATAAAAAGGCTGTTACGCCTTCTTAGTCTCAATCGTGTCGATGCGAACCACCTGCTCCGAATAATTAGGAGCGAAGCGCCGCATCAGGTTTCCGCAGCACATCACCACTCGATCTTGGTTGAGTGTATAAAACCGCTGCCGACCTTCTTGTTTGACGGTGACCAAACCCGCTTCTTCCAACTTTTTTAGGTGATGGCTCACGGTTGGTTGGTTGACTTTCCCATCCAGCTTGGAGACAACATCATTCACACTGAGCCATACACAGCACAGATGCTCCATGATTTCCCAACGAACGTCATCGGCAATTGCTTTGGTGAGTGCAAGATCATTTATCATAAACACCATTGTATCGAAATAAATCAATATGTCAAGTCTTCTACAAATTCGGTAATCGACAACCAACGATTCCACCCTGCAAACACGTAGGTTTTTGTAGGGACTCAAAGTGCTGTGTTCTAATTACTTGCTCCAACGTTTAGAAACGCAAACGGTTTTCGCTTGACCATAATGAACTTTTGTTCTAAAATTAAGTTAGAGATTTGCCTCAACTGCCGTTTAAAACACTATTGAGGGGTATCGTTTTGTGTTACATACTGAATTCTTTGCGCCTTTGAGTTAATTTTTTCGTATTTGCATATTCGGCGAAATACTCCCTCACATTAGCTGCGACGACACCACAAATTGCACGGCGGTGGCATCAGCAGAGCTTCCCGCCCATTTGTGCCATTTCAGCGGCATGACGCGGGCTTCCCGCCGACACAAAATGTCAATTCGGCGGTTTCTCCCGTATCTCCCGCCGGACAATTCAGCGGAAGCATTGCATCTTGTGCCAATACTATTGTTGAACAAACGACCAAAAGATACCTGCCATCCCGTTATAAGCATCAGCGATGCGTCCATCGGGCATAGTGATATAAGTATTCATAACGGATGCGGCTCCATAAAATTGCCATGTTGCAGTATATGAAACTTCGGATGCGGTTGCCCAACCGAGTTCATTTTTCAAATAGGTTTGGCTCACCCCGCGAACATGCCCCCATACGCGCCCAAACCCATTTATCGGCTGCACCAATCCAGACGGAGCAGACAACGTGTTATCCGAAAACCCAGCATAATCGCTCTGACGGAAATGTAACCAAGGTGATCGCGAACCGGCGTTGATAAACACCCAAATATCGCCGCTGTCGGCTAACCATATCATAAAACCGTGTTCATAAGTTTGGAACGCCGCCTGCGTCTTCACCGCCGCGCCAACACAAATATCCAATGGGCTATTACTGAAAAACAGCATCTTCGAGCAGGTTGTTTCATCTGGCACAGTAACGATGGGTGCCGGCGTAAGCGTAGTTGAACTGCTGTTGATTTTCACATAACGCCCACTGACATAGCCAGTAATGTCACCCACTTGAATCTGCCACCATGTTCCCGATTGACCGAGAACCGGATAGGTTTGACCAGCACGTACCACAACCAGTACTTTGCTGCTGGTATTCGGTGCTTGACGCACATTCAAATAACGAACCGTCACAGTTACCGATTGTGCATCCGATTGAACGGCCTGCACACTCAATCCTGTCAACAACAGTAATGGAAAAAGTACAGCCAGTAAAATGTATCTGAACATATTTCCCCCTACAAATAGGCAATCAATAAACCATATACTTATATATTATGTTACGCGTGTTGACAGACCCTTTACTTGACGGTTAACCTACGCTTTAGTTTCAACTTTATTGATGAGGAAAGCGCCATGATTCCGAGGATTCACCTAGCCATTGATAACTGTTTTGCCTCCAAACGCTGGACAGAGCCGATTGAGTGGATGGCAATCGCTCGTGATGCCGGGATCTCCTGCATTGAGGCCAGCGCCGACAATGAAATTGATCCGCTTTACAACACGCCCGACACGATCCAATCGTGGCGAGACAGTGTCCTTTCGGCCTCTGCCCGCACGGGCGGAAAAGTCGTCAACCTATTTTCGGGGCATGGCAGTTACGCCACCTTAGGTTTAGCCCATCCAGACCAGCGGGTTCGCGACCATTTCCATCATGATTGGCTTGAACCGATGATTCGTAGTGCATCCGCCCTCGATGCAGGCTTAGGCTTTTTCTGTCACGCCTTTTCTCAATCGGTGCTTGCAAACCCAACACGATATGACACTACTGAGACGGATTTGTTTATGCGACTGGCTGATTTAGCCGATGTCGCAAAGACCGATAACCTCAGCAGTATATCGGTTGAGCAGATGTACAGCCCGCATCAAATTCCTTGGACGGTGAGTGGCGCACAACACTTGTTAAAGCAGGTTTATAGTCACAGCCAAGCGCCATTCTATCTGACCTTAGATACAGGTCATCAAATTGGACAACGCCGTTATCTGCGACCTCAACAAGCCGAGATTGAAGCCTATGTCGCGGCGGTCAATCAAGGAGAGCCTATCCCGCTAAGTTGGTTAACATCGCTACCATTCGCTACACGAGAACAGCCCACAGTCGATAGCCTATTAACCTACATCGAAGCGCATCCTTATCTATTCGCTGCTCAAGAAGATGGTGATCTCTATCACTGGCTGCGGACATTGGGCTGCTATTCTCCGATTATCCACTTACAGCAAACCGATGGCACTGTTTCAGGACACAAGCCTTTTACCGAGGCCAATAATCGCATGGGCATTGTCGATCCAGCTAAAGTGTTGCGAGCCATTTGGGAGTCTTATCAGCAGCCCACCGACCCTGATTATCCGCCACTTTGTGAGGACATTTATCTGACGTTCGAAATTTTCAGCGGGACTGCCGACTATCCAGCCCAAATTCTCGACAATATCCGCGAGTCAGCCGCTTATTGGAGGCTGTTCATCCCTCAAGATGGCTTACCGCTTGACCAATTGATCGCACCGCTTTGACAGTCCACCCTTATTTCTCATAAACTGTTTTTGCAATTGGGGTTAAGTACGAGGGTTTGAATGACACATATCTACCTTATTCGTCACGCAGAGAATACCGACGGTTTGATTGATGGCAAAATGGGTGATCTGGGATTATCAGTCGAAGGCATCACACAGGCCGAAAAGTTACGAGATCGACTCGCCACCAGTGGCGAAATCAAGCCGGATGTATTCATTGCCAGTCCTGAACGCCGCGCCCATGAAACCGCCCAAATACTACAACCTGCGCTCGGTCAACCCATTGTGCTAGATAATGAGGTTGTCGAGTGGAAAAGTGATGATGGCAGTTTAGACGAGGAGGAGTTTATGCGCCGTTGGAACGCGGTTTCCAAAGCTCATAAACCCTACTATCGCTGGATCGAAGGCTACGAAAACCGCATGGAATTCTCGCTGCGTGTCCATCTGGCACTCAACCGCATCGTACAGGAACACGCGGGGAAAACCGTTGTCCTCCTGTCGCACGGCGCATTTATCCAAATGTCGTTCATGTACTTCTTCGGCTATGGCGAGGCCGTTCTTGACCGCGCCATGCCTGAAGTTCGACGTACATCCATTACCCACTGGTATCTAGATGCTAAAGAACGTTGGAATCTCGAACGCTCCAACGACTGTCATCACCTTTAATCCGCTTCTTCTTCCGATTTACCATCACCATATTTCAGATCAATCAATCGGCGATAAGTGGCTTGGAAGGTCAATGCGTCCGCCGTGTGGAAAGGCATCGGGGCTTCAATCGCCGCAGTCGCCTTGACCTCGTAATCAATAAACGCTTGCAGCAGTTCACGATAGCGGAAATCAGCCTCGTTTAAGGGAACATGGTTCTTCTCGCCCTTCGGCCCGTAGGCAATACCGCTGATATGGAAGTGCAGTGTTTGTAAACCTTTTTTGCCTAAAACTGCTTTAACCTTATCGAGTGCAGCACTGAATTCCTCGTAACTGTTGAAGGTACCGTCACCTGTCCGGGCATGTAAATGCGCCCAATCGATACAGGGCAGCACACCGGGAACATCTTTACTCAGTTGTACGACTTCCTCCAATGTGCCGAACATCGCCCCCTTGCCCATTGTTTCCGGACGCAGGTTAACCTTCACCTTTTCTTTTTTCAGGATCGCGGTAATTTCGAGCAACTTCTCTTTGGCGCGTTCGTATACTTGTTCAGGGGGCTGGGTATGATAGCTGCCGGGGTGAAAAATGATGTCAGTCGCGCCTGCTAGATAACCTTTGCGGGCAGCCGCTAACAGGCGTTCATCACTCTTAACCATCAGTTCTGAAGTTTGGCTGTTGAGGTTAATATAATAGGGTGCGTGAATACTGAGAGTGACCTTGTGCTTTTCACCCGCAGCTTTGATTTCGGCGCAAGTTTCATCACTCACGCGCACGCTTTGCACCCATGCGATTTCCAGATGGTCGAGACCGAGCGCACGAATATGGGCAATCGCAGCCGCTGTACCCGAAGCGTTCGTAGTTTGCGGTGAACCGACTGTGCCGAAACGGATGGTATCATGTTCGTTCAAGAGAGGCATCCTTCCTAATTGAATTCAACTGAGCGCGGCATTCAAAAACACCGCAGCATACGCAACATTCGTTCTATTCTAACCGTGATGTAGCCAGAGGGAAAACCCAATGTTTGCACAATTTAACCGTTCCGACCGCCGCTTGCTGCTCACGGCGTTGGCGGCTGTGGTCGTATTCATCCTTTGGAACATCCCGCAGCTTGATTTCCTGCTTTACCCGTTCCGCTTGTTCGTCACCTATGTTCACGAATCAGGGCATGGCACAGCAGCCCTACTTACAGGCGGACGATTCACAGGCTTTGAGATTTTTGCGAACGGCTCAGGTCAAGCCATCACCGCTGGCGGCAGCCGTTTACTAATCCTACCAGCGGGCTATTTGGGTGCAGCGCTATTTGGCGCGATCCTGTTTTATCTCAACAACCGCTTTCACCAGAGCAAAATCATCGCCGTTATTTTGGGCATCGGACTGGTCATCTACTCAATTTTATTTGGTCACATCGCATTGTTGTCACTGATCATCGGCAGCCTATTTGGTATCGCGCTCATCGCCCTCGGTTGGAAAGCCAATGATTACGTCAACAGCTTTATACTCAACATCCTCGCCATCTTAACCGGATTAAACGCCGTTTTGGATGTCTATCAACTCATCGGCAACAGTGGCGCATCTTTAGGCGACGTTCGCAACGATGCAGCGGCTTTTTCCACCGAAGTATTTTTCCTACCAGCGGCCTTTTGGGCGCTGTTATGGTCACTCATCGCCATCATCATGTTGGGTATCGCGGTATGGTACGGCGTGATTCGTCCGCTGCGACGAGGAACTAAGGTCTAAACCGAGATTTGCCGATTTTTTACAATACTGCTCAGATCGACACGCCTATCATCAAGTTTAGTTTGTCCACGATGATAAGGTGAAAAAATATGATGGAAGAAAAATCATTTGATACGGGTGAAGTCATACTCAATTATGCTGAAGGGCCGAAATCGGGTACGCCGATGGTTCTTTTACACGGCGGTACAGTTTCGTGGCAGCACTACCAACCACTGCTACCGACATTAACCGAACATTGGCATGTTTTTGCGCCTGACCTGCGCGGACATGGCAAGTCCGGTCGACCAACCGACGAACAGTATCACATCGTTGATTATGCGCGTGATGTGGCGGCGTTTCTAAAGCAGCAGGTCAATGAATCGGTGATATTAATCGGACATTCGTTGGGTGCAATGACCGCCTTAGCGACCACATCTCAAGTGCCAGATTGTATACGCGCTTTAATCTTGCTTGATCCGCCCCTATTTTTACGTGACCTACCCTTATCGACCAAACCTGAAATCGTACAATGGTTAAGTTTTCTCTACGATATGACCTCAAAAGCCAAATCGGTAGAGGAAATTATGGCGATTGCCCGTCCCTTCACACCGCCAGAACGCCCCGAATCCGAATTACGCCAAAATGCGGAACGGATATTCGCAACCGCGCCCGGAACCCTCAAAACGATGGTTGATAACCGAGCCTTTACTGGATTTGATACAGAAGCGGCTCTAGCGAGTATCAAATGTCCGATGCTGCTGCTCAGTGGGGAATGGGATAAGGGCGCAGTGATGCGTGACGAGGATGTGGAATATGTTCGCCAGCGTGTGCCACAAGTGGTGACTCAAAAAATCCTAAACGCGGGTCACCAGATTCACGAAGATCAAACCGAAACTGTTCTACAGGCCATCAACACCTTTCTTGAGCATCTTTAGTTATACTATTGAACAAATCGGCTTATTGACCGTATTGTTAGAAAGGAAGATCAATCACTATAACCGTAACGAGTATGCTAACGCTATGATTCGCCATGAAATTACACCCGACCCACTTTTGCAACTGGATGTCAAATTCATCTGGTCTTTAGAAGAAGAAGCTGAAACCTACAATCGGGACAGCATTCTTCCCGACTCGAATATTGAACTGGTCATTAATTGTGGTGCGCCACTCTATCTCGAAACTGACGACGGAGCACATATTGATTTGCCCCGTGTATTTCTGAACGGCCTACAACGCAAGCCGCTTCGCTTACGGACGACCGGACTTTGCCAGTTTGTTGCTATGCGTTTATATCCTTGGGGTTTAACCCCGATTATCGACATTCAAACAACCCGCAGTGCCGAGACACTCACCCCTTTAGACAGCGCATGGCAAGACTTCGGACAGACGATTGCGATGACCGTCCAACACAGTGGTTACGAAGAAGCCATGTATAAGCTTCAGCAGTATGTCTCTGATGTTCGCATCCAACCGCCGCGCGATTTACATTCATTTCGGGCGGCGATCACCCGCTTATACACCTCATATGGGCAGCTCCGCATGGACGAACTCGCCGCCCAAACAGCGCTATCAACCAGTCAATTTGAACGCCGCTTTAAATACCTGACCGGCGTTACACCCAAATCAATGGCGCGTCTCATCCGCTTTGAGACCATTCGCAATATGCTGTTCATCAATCCGCAGCGTCGTGCGACCGATTTAGCGCAAGACTTCGGTTATACCGATCAAGCTCACTTTATCCACGACTTTAAAGCCTTCGCGACCCTCACCCCCGGCGAATTCGTCTCCAGCAATTCGGATCAATTCTCTGATTGGCAAAAATGGCGACATCAGAGAAAGGCCGAATTTTTACAATCGACCTAACCAGATTTCCCCTACAATCCATGTGTCTTTAGTTACGAAAGGTAACACACATGGAAACTTCTTCCACACATCTCAAATCATCCGGTGGTAAAGGCATTGACCGCAAGGCAATGATCTTTATCATCGTCACCGCCTGCCTAAGTTCAATCGGAATCGGGCTGATTAGTCCGGTTGCCCCCTTCCTCGTCTCGCGTTATGTCAGTGATGCCAGCAGCGCCGGACTCGTTCTCGGTTGGTTGACTTCGGCCTATGCCATCTGTCAGTTCATCGCAGCACCGGCATTAGGCGCACTCAGCGACCGTTTCGGACGGCGACCCATCTTGCTCATTTGTCTATTCGGTTCAGCGATTGGCTATTTGCTGCTGGGCATCGGTGGCGCATTATGGGTACTCCTCCTCGGACGCATTATTGATGGCATAACAGGCGGCAACTTCGGGGTGACTTTCGCCTATATCGCTGACATCACACCACCCGAAGACCGGGGTAAATATTTCGGTTGGCTCGGCGCAATATCGGGTATCGCTTTCATCTTCGGCCCGATCATCGGCGGATTAGTTGCCAAACTCGGCATCGAAGCACCCTTTTATCTAGCTGCTGCCGTAACCTTTGCCAATGTCCTCTTCGGTCTATTCTTTATGCCCGAAAGTTTGTCGAAGGAAAAGCGCACTACACACATCAACATCGCCCAACTCAATCCACTCAGCATCCTAACCAAAGCCTCTGCCATCCCGCAAATCCGTTGGCTGTTGATCGTCGGTTTCTTAATCGCATTACCCTTTTCCGCGCTGCAAAGTGGCTTGGGACTGCTGGCTAAGGACGTACTCAGTTGGGATGCTGCCGCCACTGGTTCGGTTTTCATGCTGATTGGCATCACCGATATTCTGGTGCAAGGTGTCCTGCTGCAACGCTTACTCAAACGCTTCAGCGAGGCACAAGTCGGCATCGGCGGGATGGTCTGTGAGGCCATCGGCTATTTGCTGATCGCCTCCATCGTCTTTGTACACTCGCCCATCCCCTTGTTGGTTGGAACGGCCATCTTTGCGATGGGTGACGGCTTAATCGGCCCTGCCTTGGGCGGATTGCTGGCGCGTAGCGTCGAGGATAGCAAACAAGGTCAGGTACAAGGTGGCAATCAAGCCGTACAATCCTTGGCACACATCGGCGGCCCCTTGCTCGGTGGTGATGTGTATGATCGTGCCGGTCGCAGTACACCTTACATCGGTGGATCAGCGATTGTGGTACTGGCAATCGCGTTCATGGCGATGGCACTTCCAACCTTCAGCCGCACGGCTAAACCCGCTGAATCAACACCTATATAATCCCATCACAAAGGGGCGAACCACAGCGGCTCGCCCCTTTGTTTTATGGCCTGCCCTTCACCACAATTTTCTTGACTCTTAAGTTAGAAAACTCGAACCATTTTCGGTTGACAACACACGAACTTTAGTTCTAAAATAAGGGGAATAGTAATTGCAAGGTACGTGATACAGCCATTGTAATGTGGTATGAATTTGCATTTGTAGGGGAGCACCTGCGTGTGCTCCCTGCTTAGAAAGTCTTTGGGCAATGCCCTATACACAAAACACTCTGTGTTTCTCTGTGCTCTCCGTGTCTCTGTGGTTAAAAATGTATTGCAAAGACAGCAGCAGCGCACCTTTGTAACAGCGGTGCCAGTAGCCGAGCGATCCGCCGAAACAGTGTCATTTCAGCGGCATCAAGCGAGCTTCCCGCCGCAATAAAATGTCGATTTCGCGGATTTAGCCGAGCCAGCCGCCGGACAATTCAGCGGGAAAACTGCAAATTATGCGAATTGTGCAGCAAAAAATGCAATTTGTGAACTTAACAGCCGAATTCGTAAATCTTAGCCCTTCTGGAATACAAAAAGCGAACCTTATCGGCTCGCCTTTTGATGACTAGTGAAATCAGTCGAGTGCGCTTTTACTGCACTTGCCAGACGTTACCGATACGAACAATGCGTCCATCAGGCAGTGTGAAGTGTGGAACGAGTGCCATCTGGTTGGCATCGACCAATGGATACATTTCCCATGTGGATTTGTAGCTAACTTCGGGGGCAGTCGCCCAACCCAATACGCTGATACCTGCGATCTGGATCCAGACTTTTCCGAAACCATTTTCCGGTTTGATTAAGCCTTGTGGCGCTTGGTCGGTACCGACGTTATCGCCTTCTTGCCATGTGTCATCCAGCGCTTGCCATGTACCATCATTAAACAGCACATAAATCTTGCGCGTGTCACCACGCCAGAGCATCATGCCCTTTTCAAACGATTGGAAGGCCGTATCGACATTCTTAGCCTGTGTTGCAGGGCATTGCTCGGAGGTGAGTTTGTCCGGGAAAGGACAGGTAAGATTAACAACCGCACTCTGGATGGTTTCTTGACCATCGGCAGTGCTGGCGCTGAGTTGGAAGGTGGCACTGTCGATGTAATCAGCAGGTAGTGTATAGGGTGCGCTGCCGCTGGCTGGCTGCTGATCCAGAATAGTTTCGGCATTTGCACCCGTAAATTCAGCCAAGCGGTCAATTTTGATGCGGGTCGCACCGGTTACACTCCATGCTAAGGTTACACCACCACCGCGCGCCACCGGATTGGGCGAAACGGTGAAGCTCGTGACCGAAATCGGTGAGCTGCTACCAGTCGTTGTGTCGGGGGTCGATTCAGGCGCTTGGGTGGTAGCGGTCGGTGCAACTGTGATTCCACCCTTAACCGGCTTGGTGATGTCTACCTGTGTGATGGTGGTGTTTGCCGACAGATTGACCAAGCGCAAACGCAGTTTAACAGTCGCCGCACCTGCTTTTTGAGGCGCATGTAATTTGATGGTTCCGGTTCCGGTTGAGGGAATAACCGGATTCGAACGCGGCAGTTCGACGTTCACAACCGTGCCATCTTCGAGAACCTGCTCAAAGACCAAATTACTGCTAGCCGGACGGTTAATGGTTGCCCACGTAACTGAGGCTTGGAACGTTCCTGCGTAAAGCGCTGCGGAGTCAATACCATCGGATGCAACAGTCGCATTAAAGCTGCTGATCGCTGGTGCATTCGGATCATTGATGATGGGCAATGTTATCGACTGCTGAGCGAGTTCTTTATTCGTACCTGTTTCTACCAAGCGGATACGAATAGTGATGGTGGTTGTCGTATTGACCTTGGGCGCGTTGGGAGCCACAATGCCACTGCCCGATGACGGTACAGTCGGATTCTGACGCGGCAGTTCAATATTGACACTGGTATTGTCTTCAAATACTTGTTCAAACACCAGATTAGCCGTCGCCGGACGGTTATCAACTGCCCATGCTACACCGACCCGTGCGGTCTTGTTAAGCAAAGCGGTACTCGTCACGCCTTGAGCGCTGGTGGTGAAAGACTTGATGATCGGCGCACCGGGAACAACCTTAGTGATACCGACCATAATGGTCTGCTGCGCCAAAGTGGTTTTAGAGGAGAGATCAATCAAGCGCAGTTGCAAAGTGATGCTGGTGGCGTTGGCATCTGTCGGAGCAATCGGGGCAACGACACCCAAACCACTCGAAGGAATAATCGGGTTTTGACGCGGCAGTTCAATGTTGATGATGGTTGTGCCATCGACTTGCTCGAAGACCAGATTGCTATTCGCAGGGCGATTATCAACCGCAAATGTTACGGGCAAACGCGCCGTCTTATCCGCCAAAACGGTTGAACTCACCGTCGTTGCGATGGTCGAGAAGGTTTTAATAGTGGGTGTAGGTGCGGCTGGTGCAGCCGCAATCGGTACGGTAATGGTCTGCTCAGCCAATGTTGTTTGTGTACCGAGGTCAGATAAACGAAGGCGCAAGGTGATGCTGGTCGCGCCTGCACTACTGGGGGCAATCGGGGCGACAACACCTGTACCTGACGATGAAACAAATGGGTTGGAACGTGGTAGTTCAACATTAACGGTTGATCCATTTTCCAAGATTTGCTCAAAAAATAAATTGCTATTATTAGGACGGTTATCAGCTGACCAAGTTACAAGTAAACGAGCCGTCTTATCGTTCAAGGCCGCCAATGTGACGCTGGTCGCAGTTGTGGTGAAGGTCTTGATAGTGGGTGTAATGACTGCAACATCCGCAATTGGCAGCGACAGATCGCGCTGAAGGATGGTGCTGTTATCAGCCAAATTCACCAAACGGAGTCGCAGCAAAATGCTGGTGGCGGTGGCTGCCGGAGCAACAGGCGCAACAAGGCCATTTCCCGCCGAGGGGATAATCGGGTTTTGGCGCGGCAGCTCGACATTCACACTGCTAGTATCGGACAATACCTGCTCGAACACGAGATTACTGTTGTCCGGTCTGTTTTCCACCGCAAATGAAACTGGCACACGCGCCGATTTATCGGTCAATGAGCTGCGAGCGATATTGGTTGAACTGGTCGAGAAATTGGTGATAGCGGGTATGACAGCCGTAGCGCTGCCAATGGGGATAACCAGTTCCCGTTGATCAAGCACTTTACCTGAAACAAAGTCAGTCAGAGTTACCCGTAAGCGTACTTCCGTAATGCCCTCGCCGGGTGGGAAAGGCACGACAACCCCTACGCCGGATGATGGGACAAACGAATTATCGCGTGGGAGTTCAACATTCATCACGCGACCATCAGGAAGCGGTTGTTCAAACACTAAATTAGCCGTATCGGGGCGGTTAGCCGATGCCCATGCTACAGGCACACGCACATTGCGTCCGGCTAAGGCGCTGGCATCAATACTGGTGACACTGCTGGTAAAACTGGTAAT
>JBBQLX010000164.1:0-12337 GCA_038328375.1 Aggregatilineales bacterium
TTCGTATGTCCATTGCCACAGACCCCGACGTAAAAATCGAATCGGCCTTCAAATTAGCCCCTCACCCGCAACCGCTTACGACAGGTGATAGTCATATTCAGTTGGGCAGCTTGCAGGCAACGCGGCTCATTTCGGTACTCCTTCAATTTCAATTGCCAGCAAATATGCCCATTGGCTTCCGATCAGTGGCACGTTTGGTGGCCTACGGCGATATTTTACCGAACCAACAACAGCAGTTTCAAGCATTAAGTGACATTTCGCTCGAAATAACCGATCAACCTTCTTCCGAAGAACCACCTGTTGCGATTTTGGATGCCCTTGGCAAATTGACACTCTACAGAATGCAAGAACGCGCTCAGGAAGCACTGGCAACCGGCGATATTCAGGAAGCAACCCGGCGGCTTGAAAATCTCGCTACTCGCTTACTTGCAATCGGCGAAGAAAATCTAGCACATGAAGCCCGCGCTGAAGCGCATCGCGTAGCCCATACCAGTAATCTATCCGATCAAGGGCGCAAAACCTTAAAGTATCAGACGCGTTTTCTCCTCTTGGGATCACCGGAGGATAAAGCAGAATGATTGCCTGCCAATATTGTAGTCACCAGAATCGTGAAGGTGTCATGTTTTGTGAAGAATGCGGGCAAAGTCTTCATGCTGTAGCTGAACGTACCATCACGGTATCCCCTACTAAACGTTTTGATCAATCGGTCGCAGATTTGGCAGCAAAAGTAACGTGGGGAACAGCACGGTTTGGTCACGATGCGCTTATCATTATCCATATTCGTGATGCAACTGAACCCATCATTCTCAAGCCCAGTGAAAAACTCGTAGTCGGACGTGCGGATAACACCAGTAGCACCAAACCCGATTTGGATTTGACCCCATTCGGAGCGCTCGAAAAAGGTGTTTCCCGCATCCATGCAGCGGTCTGCCGTAGCGAAGATACCCTAACACTTGTAGACATGGGCAGCGCAAATGGCACACATCTGAATGGGCAGCGGCTTGTGCCAGATCAGCCACGTATCTTACGCGATGGTGACGAAATTCGACTGGGTAAGTTAGTCGCGCATGTCTATTTTAAATAGCTGAATAACGGAGCGTTTTGAGAGACAGACCATGATTACACTACTCGTACATATCTCTAACAGTGAACCTGTGAAAATTGATGTTGAAGAATTACCCAATACAACTGACATTATGATCATTGGGCGCAATCCTCGTGATCGCAAAGATCGAGAAGTCGAATGGCTTGACGAAGGCGTAACCACTGTTATTCTACCGTGGTCACGTATAAACTTTATTCAGATTATGCCCAACAGCAACGCTCAGGATGAATTCCCGCAACTGTGGCGTAACGACTAAATCCAGATTAACTAGCAACTGAAATGGAAAAGATGACAACTAGGTTACCCAAAACGAACCAACGTGATGGAAAACGCATCCTCGTAGTTGATGATGAACCCCGTATGATTGGCTTTATACGCATGAATCTTGAGCTTGAAGGCCATCAGGTCATTGAAGCTCATAATGGGCTAGAAGCGTTGGAAGCCATCCGCACCAAACTACCTGATCTTGTCCTTTTAGACGTAATGATGCCCGAATTAGACGGGTATGAAACGCTTCGTATGTTACGTGAGTTTTCTAGCATTCCGGTCATCATGCTGACCGCAAAAGGCGAGGAGAATGACCGGGTGTATGGTCTAGAACTTGGCGCGGACGATTACATCACCAAGCCATTTGGCCCTCGCGAACTTTCAAGCCGCATCAAAGCGGTTTTACGTCGTGCAGCTATTCCGTCGAGTACCCCAGAACTCGCTGTCTTAAAGATTGATGATCGCCTAAGTGTGGACTTTAATCGCCGCGAAGTCATCGTTAATGGTGAGCATATCAAATTGCGGCCTACCGAATACCGCTTGTTATATCACTTAATCGAAAACGCGGGTTGGACAGTTCCCCATGATCAAATTTTGGCGAAAGTTTGGGGTTATGAATACCGTGATGAAGCGCATTATGTTCGTCTCTATGTGAACTACCTGCGGGAAAAAATCGAAGAAGACCCTGCAAACCCCAAGTACATCATTACAGAGCGCGGAATTGGCTATCGGTTTGTCGATTTCAGGAAACAAGCATCCTAACAAAAAAGCGCTGGTTGAACGCCAGCGCTTACTGATTCTCATTTTGTAACTATTTACAGTGCTTTATCTGCTACAATACCGTGTTCGACTCGTAATTTAGCATAAGCCGCTTTAAAATCAGCCACCATAGCCGCTTTTTGTTCATCTGCCATAAAACTCGCCTCGATTGCATTCAGGCCAATGACTTCAATTTCGGCAAGTGACAGTCCTATGTCTTGGGTTGCAGCTAGATACTGTTTGTTCAACGTAGCATGGTACAAACTAGGCATTCCTGAAACCAAGCTAATTATTGCTCCATCATCATATAAACGCTTCAACGGAAAAGCTGCGTATGAAGCTGATTTACCTGTAGCGATACTTTGAGCCATACAGACATTCAGTGCCACATGCTTATCACTGATATATTGCATGACGGCTTCATCATCGGCGACCACTGCCCCACTGATGAAGCGTTCCGGTTCAAAGCGTTGTAGGGTTTCAAGAACTGTACTATGGGTATCAAAGATTTCCACACTACGTGATAAATCTTTCTTCTGTGCCGTCCGAAACGAACGGTCAAACTCTTCGACCCAGCCCCGAACTTCACGTCCAACTAACCCGATACCAACCACTCCAGCTTTGATGGCTGCGGCACTGGAAGCCCACCGAACAATATCGTCCAATTTGCGTGGTTCATCACGAAACACATTCAAGACCCATCGCATTTGCACATTCCAGGCACGTTCGACTCGTGTCCGACCATCATTTAACGCGGTAAGCAGTTGTTCAAAGGTCATACCATTATCGGTATACAAGAACGGAGCAATACCTATTTCGGCATATCGAACGTTTTGCTTAGAGAGGGAAACACCAATTTCATAGACGATTCGAGTGAAATCTTCTGGCTGCTGTAACCATTTACTGACACCCCTCACCAAATCGTCTAGTTGAGCATAATCAGGCTGCTCAAGTAGTTTGACGAGTGCCTTATTGGGCTTCGTATTTAGCGGAATATCATTTTGTTCCGCAATCACGATCAACACATCGTTTTGAATAGCGCCTTCCAAACGAAGGTTCACTTCGATCTTTGGCATGGCCTGCACGAAACTTTCGATAGTCATTGCAATTCTCAGTTCAAGCTATTCTTTGAGTTCAGATTGATGCCCATTTACGGATGAAGTTGCCAAATTAATGGGCTGGGCGGTTTGGCGATAGATAGATGAGGCTTTAATGAATTCGGCAAACAATGGATGAGGCTTTTCTGGGCGGCTCAAAAATTCAGGATGGAACTGGCTGCCGACCATAAAAGGATGATCCTTGATCTCTGAAATTTCGACCAATTGACCATCAGGGCTTAATCCTGAAAATACCATACCATGATCCTCAAATGCCTCACGATAACGGTTGTTGAACTCGAAACGGTGACGATGGCGTTCCTCGACCTCGTCCATATTATGATAAGCTCGCGCAGCCACACTATCCGGCGTAATCCGGCACGGATACAGACCCAAACGCATGGTTCCGCCCATCTCGGTTATACCGCGTTGTTCCAGCATCAAATCAATAACAGCATGTTCATTTACTTCGAACTCGGAGCTATTGGCGTTCTCCAAATCAAGCACATTCCGCGCGAATTCAATACACATCGCCTGCATTCCGAGGCACAGTCCCAAATAGGGTATCTTGTGTTCCCGTGCAAAACGCGCAGCTAATATCTTTCCTTCAACCCCACGGTGTCCAAATCCTCCCGGTACGACGATACCATCTACCCCCGCAAGTTTATCCCAGCCCTTCTCTTTTTCGAGATCGCCCGAATAAATCCACTCCACTTGGAGTTTTACATCCTGCGATGTCGAAGCATGGAATAACGCTTCCTTGACACTCATATAGGCATCATGAAGTTCAACATACTTACCAACCACGCCGATCTTGACCGGTTTTTGCGCTGCCCGCATACGTCGGGTCATCGCACGCCACTCTGTTAGATTGGGTTTTGGCGTATCAAGCTGCAACTGCTGCACAAGATAATCACCTAAACCCGCATCTTCGAGTGTCAGCGGTACTTCATAAAGCAAATCGGTGGTTTCAAGTGGGATAACGGCTTCCGGCTCTACGTCGCAGAAAAGCGCCACTTTATCAGTCATATCTTTGGTCACAGGGTGATCGGTACGCAAAATAATCACCTGCGGCTGAATGCCAATGCCTCGCAAATCCTTCACACTGTGCTGCGTAGGTTTGGTCTTGAGTTCGTTGGTCGCGCCGATATAGGGCAGGAACGTCACATGAACCGATAGCGAGTCATTACGGGCGAGATTATTACGCAGTTGACGTATCGCTTCCAAAAAGGGCAAGCTCTCAATATCGCCAACCGTTCCGCCCACTTCTACAATCACTACATCAGCGCTGTTCTCTTTACCCACCAGCCCGATCCGTCGTTTGATTTCACTGGTGATATGCGGAATAACTTGAATGGTTCCGCCCAGATAATCACCACGCCGTTCCTTGTCAATAACCGTACTGTAAACCTTACCAGCGGTCACATTACAATTCTGGTCAAGGTTCTCATCAATGAAACGCTCATAATGACCTAAATCGAGGTCCGTTTCCGCACCATCCGCGGTCACAAAAACCTCGCCGTGTTGGTAGGGACTCATCGTTCCGGGATCAACATTCAGGTACGGGTCAAGTTTTTGAATCGCAACCTTGAGTCCACGCGCCTTCAAAATGCGTCCAATTGCGGCGGCTGTTACGCCCTTCCCGACCGAACTAACAACCCCACCTGTGCAGAAGATATACTTTGGTTTTGGCATTTCGACACTCACCTATACAAAACAAAAAGATCAGCGGGAATGCAGGTATCTCCCGCCAATCAATACTTCAGATAATAGTTAGCGCTCGTATAGTGAACGCCAACCCGGAATTCGATTTAGACGAGTTTTTCTAGGTCGTCAGCGGTACGGCGCATATCGAGGAAGATCAGACCCAGTTTTGCGCCTTCACGAACTAACGTAGTCAATACGGCCTCATCGCCAACTGACATCAAAATGACGTAACCTCCTTTACCCTTGATATAAACTTGGTCTAGGAGGCCGCGCCCCAATTCAGTAGAAATACGTTCACCTAGTGAAAGCATAGCCGCAGACATAGCCGAAACACGGTCTTCCTCAACACCAGCAGGTAGCGACGAAGCCATGATCAAACCATCAACACTGACAACGGCTGATGCTTCAATCTCTGGTGTTGTAGATTGGAGATCGCGTAGGCGGTCAACCATCAATTCTGTCCGCGATTTTGCCATACTCGCACTCCTTCTCAAGTTGCCCGGTTTTTACAGCTCCGGGTAGCCGTTAATCAGTAAAGAACAAATTCACATCACACATTGACGAGCTACAACAGAAATTGTACTACGAGTTTAACCAAAATAGTTTTACAAGTGTTGAACACGTTGAAGAAATAATAGTGCCGTACAGTCTTGCCACGTTTCTCATATTATACTAAACCCCCTATAAACGGCAAGTCGTTTCAACTTCCGCTATACTGGTGGTGTAACATAGGGCAATCAACAGGTTTGATTTACGCCTTTATAGTCATAATGGGACAAAAAGCAGGTACTAATGACCGATTTTCCACAAAACACTCGTCAAACACCCCGTGCAGTCAACATGGCTCCGCAGATCAACCTTGCACAAAATGTAGCCGAGCGCATCGCCCAATCCGTCGGGCAAGTAATCATTGGTAAGCGCAACGAAGTTCGGCTGGCAGTTCTCGGCCTACTCTGCAAAGGCCATATTCTGATCGAAGACATTCCCGGTGTCGGCAAAACAATGCTGGCGAAAGCCCTTGCCCGCGTCATCGGTTGCACCTTCAGCCGTATTCAATTCACACCCGACATGCTGCCATCAGATGTGACAGGTGTCTCGCTCTTTAATCAGAAAACCCGCGAATTTGAATTTCGCGCTGGCCCTATTATGGCTCAAATCGTCCTCGCTGACGAAATCAATCGCGCCACACCCAAAACGCAGGCCGCTTTACTAGAAGCCATGGAAGAACATCAGGTCACGGTTGATGGCATAACCCATCAAATGGAAAATCCCTTCATGATTCTGGCAACCCAGAATCCCATCGAATATGAAGGTACATTCCCACTTCCTGAAGCCCAGCTAGACCGTTTCATGATTCGCCTCCAACTCGGCTATCCTAGCCCTGCCGAAGAACTGACCGTCCTTTCCGCCCAACAATACGAACATCCAATTACTAACCTACAACAAGTCGTCAGCCTTCAAGAACTGATCGCTGCCCAACAAGCCATTCGCGAAATTTACGTTGCTGATGAGGTCAAGCGTTACATTATTGATCTCGTCAACGCCACCCGTCAGCATCCCGATGTATATCTAGGTAGCAGCCCTCGTGGATCGCTTGCGCTGTTTCGTACCTCTCAAGCCCGTGCTGCAATGGCAGGTCGCGATTATGTAATTCCTGACGACGTGAAAGCCCTAGCTGAAGTCACATTGGCGCATCGTGTCATCGTTGGCCCTGCGGCTCGTATTAAGGATATTTCTTCCCGCACGGTCGTACAGGATGTGCTGGCTGCTACAAGCGTTCCCGGCGCTTCATCACGGTAATCCCTTATGTCCAGTCGTCGTAACGCGGTCTACGCACTCTTAATCGCTTCCCTGCTCACAGGGCTATTCACAGGACGTGCCTTTTTCTTTACGCTTGCCTATCTATTTGCTGGTTTGTTGATCGTATCCTTGATCTGGGCATGGATTTCCGTCCGCTGGCTGACGATTAATCGCAAAACTCGCGCCCGTCGCGCACAGGTAGGCCGTAAGCTCGAAGAAACCTTCATCATTTACAACCGCAGCTTCCTGCCGAAATTGTGGCTGGAAGTCCGTGACCACTCCACACTACCCAATCATTATGCCAGCCATGTCGTTCCGGCATTAGGCGGGCGCAAACGCTATCATTGGACAGTCGAAACCCTCTGTTTGGTGCGCGGCGAATTTGAACTTGGCCCCGTCACCCTCAAAAGCGGCGACCCATTTGGCTTTTTCCTCTCACCCCGTCAACTTGACTCCACTTCCAAAGTCATCGTATATCCCCAAACCATTCCAATCAATCACATTGATCTACCGATTGGTCAAATGTCAGGTGGCGATGCACAGCGTCGCCGTTCGCATAATGTCACTACTAATGCGGCGGGTGTCCGTGATTATGTTTCGGGTGACAGCTTTAACCGCATCCATTGGTCATCTACCGCGCGTAAAGATCGCCTGATTGTTAAAGAGTTTGAAATCGACCCTCTCGTCGATATTTGGCTCTTTACTGACTTTTCATCCAGTTCAATCGTAGATGATCCGCTTCTCGAACGCATTGGCCCTAATCGAAGTGTCGTTGCAAACAGCAGCGGCATTCCCGCCTCAACCGAAGAGTATGCGGTTGTTGTCGCCGCGTCGATGTCCAAATATTTCATCGACTCGGAACGTGCATTGGGATTTGCCGCTTATATTCCCACTCGCGAAGTCTTACAACCCGAACATGGCAGCCGCCAGATCAACCGCATCTTACAGACTCTAGCGGTTGCCCGCAGCCTCACAACCTACTCACTTTCCCAAATGCTTGCACTGGAAACGCCCTATTTTACGCGTGGAACAACGCTGGTTATAATCACATCATCCTTGGAAGCCGGTTGGGTTACAGAGGCGCAAATTCTCTCGCGACGGGGTATTCGTCCCATATGTATTTTGATCGACCCCTACACATTTGGCGGTAATACCCCCGCTACGGAACTAACAGCCTTACTCCAATTGGCGCGTATTCCTACCATCACCATCAAGAAGAATGACGATATTGGGGCAGTTTTGTCGCAGCGCTCAGTCTAACAAAGGGAAGTCACATGGCAACCAACTATGATGCAATTGTTCTCGGCGCAGGCGCAATGGGCAGTGCTGCCGCATATTATCTCGCCAAAGCGGGTCAACGCGTTCTGTTACTGGAGCAGTTTGAGTTTAACCATCAAAAAGGCAGCTCTTACGGCCTCTCACGCATCATTCGCTACGCCTACGATTACCCACAATATGTAGAACTGGCTAAAGCGGTTTATCCTATGTGGGCAGAACTCGAAGAAGAAGCAGACGAGAAACTTTACACCCGCACCGGTGGCATTGATTTCGGCGCTGCCGACGAACCCAACCTAAACAAAATCATCACGACTTTAACCGATACTAACGTACCATTTGAGATCATGACTCCTGCGGAAGCGAGTAAAAACTTCCCACAGTTTCATCTCAGTGATGATATGAAAGTACTCTATCAGGCCGATACCGGTATTCTGCCTGCCTCAAAGTGTGTAATGGCTCATCTTCGTCTTGCCGAAAAACATGGCGCTGTCCTCAAGCCAAATACCCCAATTATTGGCATCACTGCCCACCCCGATAGTGTAGAAGTCAAAACAGCAGATGAAACCTACACTGCTCCCAAGATGGTCATTACAGCGGGTTCATGGGCCAAATCTTTCTTAGCCACTTTGGATTTAGACTTGCCCCTAACCCCCTGCCGCTGCCAAGAGATGTACTTCGAAACAGATCACGCGGATCAATACGAAATTAGTCGTTTTCCCGCCTTCATCGGGCATTTGTCCTCGGAATACAAATATTCGCCCTATGGAATGGCGAGCAATCAAGGTTCGGGCCTCAAGGTCGCTTGGCACGGCGGCACTCTCTTTAATCACCCCTCTCAGATTGATTACACCCCATCACAATCAGAAATCGACGAAGCGCTAAAGTTCGGAAGCAAGTATATTCCAGATATGACAGGTTTACGTTCATCTCGTGTCTGCCTTTACACCATGACACCTGACGAGCATTGGGTCATCGACAAGCACCCTGAATACAAGCACATTGTCTTTGCGGGCGGTTGTTCTGGACATGCCTTCAAGTTCAGCACCATCATCGGCAAGATTTTGAGCGACCTCGCCATCGCGGGTGAGACTAAGTACGACATCAGCCTATTTAAAGCCTCTCGCTTTCAGTAGCTCATCTTAAAGGACGCTGCCACCATTGGTAGCGTCCTATCTTTTCAAATCCCATCGACTGCACGTCATCAATCATCTGTATATCATCAGCAGGAACAACTGCCCCTGCTAATTCAGTATCACTATTTACGACTTGGTTTAATGCCCTCCCGAATCCGATTTTTGATCGCTTGCCCTCGACCCATAAGCCGTTGTAAATCATCGTCTTAACCGGAATAATCATCGTATCGTTATCAACTTCATTGAGTTCTTCCCGTTGATTAATCTCGCTTGCAATCATCAATTCACAAATAAGGTTGTCGGTTTCGTATCCGGCTTTAGCGAATGCTTTTTGACTGCCAATGTTATCGACAGCCACTAGCCCACGCGCTATCTCCGCGCCCATTGATTTGCCAACTTCGGTATTTGCGGTAATCAACGCCGATGCAATACCTCTCCGTTGAAAATTGGGATGCACAGCCAGCAAATCCAATTCCCATCGCTTCATGCCTTCGATTGATGTCGTCAAAAAGCCATCAACAAATCCAACCACCTGATCCTCAAACACAAAAACCATTGTCGAATGCGTGGGATCATTCAATATATTTGCGATTTTATAAGTATTCGCGCTGTTATCAGGCCACACAGTAACCTTAATTCGTCCTATTTCAGCAACATCAATCATGCTTGCCATGCGGATTTCACCAACGCTCATTAATTCTCCTCTAGAAAATCGTTTTACTTTCAGATACGCTCGTGTGCCGTTAAGTTATCAATCCATTGACTGACCAATAGTGCAACCCAACACTCTCTCCAAACCTGCTGGCAAATTTCTCTATCTCGCCGTTTTCATCAGCGGCATGACGACTCTTGCTGTCGAGTTATCGGCCTCACGCCTTTTAGGTAACGTCTTTGGCTCCAGCAATATTGTCTGGGCGAATGTGATCGGCCTCATTTTACTGTATCTCACGGCGGGTTATTTCATCGGTGGTCGCTGGGCAGATCGCTCACCCTACCCCACAACCTTCTATAAAATTCTTTTATGGGGTGCGTTCTTAAGCGCACTTATTCCACTTGTGGCACGTCCGGTCTTAGTAACCGCTGGTTCTGCGGTTGCGGGTGCGGAAGCCGCCTTAGCCATCGGCTCATTTATATCCGTTTTGGTGTTGTTTGCCATTCCAGTTACTCTTTTAGGCTGTGCTTCCCCTTTTGCCATTCGACTAGCTATTGCCAATAACGCCAACATATCCGACACAGGCAAAATCTCTGGTCGTGTATATGCTATCAGCACCCTTGGCAGCTTACTCGGCACATATTTACCGGTGCTGCTCATCATCCCCGAACTCGGCACCATTCGCACCTTCTTACTCTTCGCAGGCATATTATATGCGGTCGCCTTTATCGGAATATGGCAGCATCAAGGCACATCTACCTTGCGCTGGCTCTGGATGCCTGTCGTCGTGGCAATCATTGCTATTCTGGTCTTGAATGGCCCGTTGCGTCCACCTGTTGCAGGCGCAAAACTGCTCTACGAAAAAGAAAGCCAATATAACTATATTCAGGTTCAGGAAGACACTGCTGGCAATCGCTATCTCTACCTGAACGAAGGTCAAGGCATCCACAGCCAATGGAGTCCCAACACCTACAGTGATAACCATCGTACATGGAGTTTTTTCCTAACCGCGCCTTATTTTAACAACCCACCTATGCAACCGGCTGATGTCAAATCAATGGCGATTATCGGCCTCGCGGCTGGCACAATTGCCCGTCAGTATGTCGGTGTTTATGGCAACATTCCTATTGATGGCATCGAAATTGATGGAGACATTATTGATGCCGGAGCGCGTTACTTCGACATGAACGCTCAGATGATGCCCTCATTGACCACCTACGCTCAAGATGGTCGCTACATGTTGAACCACCTCGATAAGCACTACAGCCTCATCGCCATTGATGCCTATAGACCGCCGTACATTCCTTGGCACTTAACCACCGTCGAGTTTTTTCAAGAAGTCCGCACCCATCTAGACAATAACGGCGTGGTTGCTATCAATGTTGGTCGCACCAACACTGACCGCCGCCTTGTTGATGCCCTAACCTCTACCCTGCAACAAGTCTACCCATCGGTTCACGCCATTGATGTGCCAGCATCCTTCAACACCATTCTGGTTGCCACCAATCAACCGACAAACGACACCAATCTTCTCCTCAATCTTCAAGCCTTACCCGCAGATGCCAATCCCGTTCTGCGAGACTCGTTGACTTGGGGTGTTCAGCAGCTTGTACTGACTCACACATCAGCCACTATCTTTACTGATGACCGCGCTCCAGTCGAAACCCTCGTCGATTCACTGGTGGTCAATTTCCTTTTATCCAATGATCTGAATGAGTTAGAGAAGCAGCCTTAAAGTATGACAACCGCCCAACCTTCTCGCTCTCGCAGCATACTTGACTGGCTTTTGCGCTCTTATATCACGCTAGCTTTTCCCTTTTTAGTGGTCATGGTATTCGTCCGCCTCATCATGAGTCCGCTTTACCCCCAATTCGAATATAACCGCCCCGATTTCCCCGTAGATTATTATGGCTTCACCGTTCAAGAGCGCTTAACCTATGCGCCCTTCGCCATCCAATATCTACTCAACGGTGATGACATTTCCTATCTTGGCAATCTCCGTTTCCCCGACGGAACCGAAATGTACAATACACATGAACTTCAGCATATGCGGGATGTCAAAATAGTGACTCAATACGCCTACGTATTCGCCTTTGTTGGTGGCATACTCGCCTTACTCATCATCGCCTATTTCTCGCGCTCAAATAGGCCTGCATTATGGTCTGCCCTGCTCAACGGCAGCCGATTGACCATAGGCATTATTTTGGCAATCGTCATCATCGCGGTAACCAGTTGGGAAACATTTTTTACAACCTTTCATGAACTCTTCTTTAAAGGCGGCACTTGGCAGTTTGCATACTCGGATACCCTCATCCGTCTGTTTCCCGAACAGTTCTGGTTTGATGCCGCTCTCATCATTGGCGGCGCAGCACTTTTAATTGCGTTGATAACCATGTTCCTAATGGTGAACGCACTTAAAGGTGGCGCAGAGTAGAATAATAGAATCTGTTCTCCGCAGCGCTTTTGCCCATTTTCTCAACATCACCCGATTACATTTTCACTTGCTCAAAAAGTTCGCAGCACTCATACTGTGTCATTA
>JBBQLX010000165.1:0-12137 GCA_038328375.1 Aggregatilineales bacterium
AGCATATGACACAGCAGTTTGATAGTGCGCTCAAGTCGTATCAAGCGGCGTTGGCTGTTCCCAATTGGGATGATAATGATGGTAAAGAAATTGTGTATATGCTGATCGGCAACAGCGAAATGAAACTGGCTGAGCAAGCCGCCCGACAATGTGACCGCAACACCGTGTTAGCACGGGCAGATGATGCAGAAAAGGCTTATAACGAAAGCAAGACGATTGCGCCGGAGTTCGCACGGACGTATGCGGGATTAGCGAATGTGTACGCGGTGCGGGCGCTGTGGCTGTCCGAAGGCAATGATAAATGTGCGGGCAAGAAGATTGATATACAAGCCTTGCAACAAGCCACACAATTTATGGAGCAGTATGAGGCCAAAGCCGACGCGACGTTGACCGAGGAAGATAAAGGCGTACAACGCAAGCTGTTGTTGACCGAGGTACAAGTCCACTTTTTACTGTGGGCAGTTCAAGATAAAACGGCTAGAAGCGATGATAACAACAGCGAGTATCAAGCGCTTCAAAAAGCGGTGAACAAGATTATCGCGAACTATTCGAGCAACAGCGACAGTACATGGGCGAGTCCAGTGATGGAAGCTTACATTTTCCGGGGGCAAGCCTTGTATGCACGGGGCGAATTCCGTAAGGCGCTGGATGATTACGGGGAAGCAATCACGGTCTACAACAGTATTGCCAGTGATAAAACGATCACGACACAATTGATTGCACCCGAACGTGCGATGACGGTTTACGGTTATACAGGCGATGCTTACTTCCAACTGCACGATTATGTAGAAGCGGGTAAACAGTACAGCCAAGCGATCACGATTGCGAAGGCTCAGAACAACACGGCAGCGATCACTTCTTATCAAGACCGGCAGCAGAAAGCCGATGCACTCGCACGGGCCACACCAACAAGCGAATCAACATCTGAGGCCACAGAAGCTGCAACCTCAGAGGTAACGGCTTCGTCATAAGTGACTACACTTGAGCGCAGTTCTCGATTTCGGCGGACTGCGCTCTATAAAATGTTCTACGAGAGGACGATCAGATGAAAACACGTTCCCTAACTATCACCTGTTTATCCTTATTGCTTGCGCTGGGGGCTGGTTTCCAAACGCTGGCGCAGACCGCGACACCCACCCCCAAACCGACTTCAACGGGTACGATTACGGCTGTGCCTGCTCCAACGCGAACCGCCACACCCACCAACCTCAGCGACACACTCCAAATTGAACTGAGCGACGACTTCTCACCAGACATAATCGCAGGGATAAGCATCGGGACAATCGGACAAGAAGCCTTCTTGAACTGTACCGTTCGCATTATCAACGGTGCTATCTACAATGATGATGGGCCACAGGATGTGCAAGATATACCCGACTTCCGGCAGCTATTACCCTCGATTTGCTCGGATGTGCCGATCCAAGCGGGTGATGTGCAAGTCTATACACCGAACGCCAACGCAACACAGGCCGCGCTGTTTAGCCAACCGGACGAGAACGATAATAGTCAAACCATCTATGTAGCGGCTTTACCTCTCGGTGCATTTCTCTCGAAGGGTCAATGGCGCATCGTACTCAATCAACCGATCCATGCCGAAGTGGTGGTGATGATACCCGCGATTACGCAGACGATCTTCCTGCGTGGCGCACAAACGACGGGCGTGTTGGCGGGCTTCCAACCGAATGAGCAAGTACGAGCGTTCGCTTTTGACGCAATTAACGGCGGGCAAGATGGCTGGCAGTTTGATAAGAGCTTCCAGTTCGGAGTGAATGAGTTCGGCTTCCGTGTATTGAGCCTCGCCCAACTGCAAACCAATTCGATCATTTTCATCGGACAGCAAGGCAGCGTTTATATCTCTAATGCGACGTTCCAAGGGAATGGGCCAAATCAAGATCCGCGAACAGTGAATGGTGGCATCATCAAAAATGTGTGGTTGGCTCAACCGGGAACGGGCAATAACACCGTATCCACGATTATCCCGCCGAGCAATACCACCGAGCGAACCGACTCGCACGGTGTGGTGCAGGTTTATGTGCCACCGGGATGTTTTACGATGGGCAGCGATCAACTCGGTGACATCAACAACCAGATTAGAGGGCAAAGCGCCCGTAAAGTATGCTTGTCGCAGCCTTATTGGATCGACAAGTACGAGGTGAGTAACGCACAGTGGGAGCAGTTCCGCGTAGAAACGGGTTCACAACTGGCCTATCTGGATAACTATCAGACCTCGACTCAATCGGATACCCCGCGAGTAGGCATGACCTTGGAACAGGCCAACGCCTATGCCCAATGGCGCGGCGGTTATTTACCGACCGAGGCGCAGTGGGAATTTGCGGCGCGTGGGCCAACTTCACCGTTGTATCCGTGGGGAAATACTTTTAACGGTCAGGCGAACATTTACGGGACGGTTGGCGGAACGGTCGCGGTGACGAGTTATCCCGAAGGCATAAGCTGGGTGGGCGCGTTTAATATGGCGGGTAACGCGGGCGAGTGGGTTGCCGACTGTTATAACGCGGCCTACGATGCCCAACTGATTATGAACGATCCGGTTAGCCCGTGCGACGGCAGCAGCGAGATGGTCAAAGGCAGTTCGTTCGGGTTCAACAGTTATCCGGCGCAATCGGCTTACCGATTTGTTAATCCACCACTGCAAAAATGGTTTGATGTGGGGCTGCGGGTGGTTTCTCCGGCTTAAAGAAAAACAAGTTCTGAGTTCAATACAGAAGCGGTGGACAAGTGGTTCACCGTTTTTGATTCGGAAAATTCTGCAATTTCTTCAGATTCAGAAGTGCATTTAGTGCAGGAACGGCGGATTGCTCGGCTGAAGATGCTGCGGCAATTTTGGCAAAGGGACTGCCGCCGCCAAGATTGCCAATCAGTACCCCTAACCCCAGCCCTTTCCCCATAGTAACAGGGCAAGGGAGCCATACAAATTCTCCTGATGAATAGTATAAAGGATGTGGAATGTGAATGGGTTACTTTTTGGAAGAACATTTTGTAACTCTTTCTGAGGTTTGGCGTTAACTTTATAAGGGAGGGATTAAAGCAATTGGTTATCAGATCGTTGGTAAATGGTTTGCCGACAAACTTAAAGTAAACCAGAAACATAGTACTATTAAGAACCTATTTATCCATGACAGGTGTCTGTGTACGAATAGGCAGCAAAAGCTTTATCGTAGATAGCCAATTGCAAAGTAAGAAACAGGAGAGCAATTTCAGCAGCATTAAGCAGCTTTCCCCAATTTTTATCTTTATTAACAGCTCTAAAAGCATGAATTTAGAAAGCTGTTTATAATAAATATACTTGGTTCCCAAGCACTGCCAAATGGATAAATAATATGAATAGGTTAACGATCAAATTCGTTGTCGTGTGTGTTCTGGTTCTCTTGCTGGTTGACGCGATGGAGGCTGCTGCACCGACGCTGGCTCAGTCACCAACAGTAGTTGTAACTAAGACTCCCCCCGATATCACTTTTCCTGATTTGACTGGCCCCTATAATGTCGGGCGTAGCGAGTATGAATGGGTTGACCAAACACGGGACGATCCGTTCGCCAGTATACCCGGCCTCAAGCGCGATTTGATGGTTTACATCTGGTTCCCGGCATCTCCCACAAAACGCTCGAAAATTGCGCCCTATATGGATAGCTTGATGTGGGATATTTGGAGTAAACACCCTCTGCCACTTTCTAATGTGCTTTCATCCGTCTCTGGACTAGAGAGTTCGGTACATTCCCGTGCTTACCGAACGAACCATCTGGATCAGGACAAATCGAGTTACCCAGTCCTCATTTTTGTACCCGGATTCAGTGCAACGAGTTTAAATTATGCTAGCATTCTCGAAGACATAGCCAGTCATGGTTATATCGTTATTGGAACAAGTCACCCCTATACCACACCCGTAATCAGTTACCCTGATGGACGGTTGGTGGTATCAGGTTTGGTGGGAGCCGCCAATCAAGGTGTTGCATCGCCACTTCCTGCTGTATTAAAAATTTGGACTCAAGATTTGGCGTTTGTTCTCAATCAGATTGAGCAACTCAACATAACCGATGATACTTTCAAAGGATATCTTGATCTGAGTCATGTCGGGGTTTTCGGTAATAATTTTGGTGGCGCGGCAGCTTTCGAAATCGCCGCCACTGATCCACGTATTAAGGCAACGGTTGCACTAAGTTTAGGCGCACCGGGAACAGTTCTTACCGATGTTATTGGAGATAAGCCCTATCTTGGTATGGGCGAATATTTCGCTACCAACGCTGCCGACGTTATGAAGCAGACCCAAGACAAATATAGACTGACTATTGATGGAACACTTTACTTAAACTTTGGTGATTTTGGTTTGCTTGTTCCGCTTCTCCCAGAGATAAAGCAAGGTACTTACTACAACATTCAAATAGGCTCTATCGATCCAGCACGTGGCATTCAAATCATCAACAGCTACCTGCTAATGTTTTTCGATCATTACTTGAAGGGGGTTGACCTGAACTGGCCGACTTATGATGAGGCACATCTGACAAATTTGACGGCTTTTGCCACAAGTACACCTGCTAACTGACATGGCATCCTAACATAAGTTCGGAATAAGGATATGTGTTCCCAAAAGAGATACGTAGCTTTTCCGTCATAAGTGGGATGATCGCCAACGCCCAATAATTCGATTAGTTCGCTAATCCGCTGCGAATCGGTCATCAGCTATTTTCTTGCCACTTGCAGCACATACCCCAAACGAAGCGCAGCAGCTTCGAGCAAAGCAGATGCGTCACGGAGGGCATCAGCAAGCGGCATAGGACGCGTCATGATGGGCAAGACGGCCTGCATTCCGGCCTCGTGTAAGAGTTGGTCGCTGGTGTTCAAGCTGCCGACGAGGGCTATGGTTGGAACTCCATGTTCAAGTGCGCGGCGGGCGATGCCGATTGGTCCTTTGCCGGAAATGGTTTGCGAGTCCATCTGACCTTCGCCGGTGATAATCAGGTCGGCATCCACGAGATGAGCATCAAAGCCGTTGGTGTCCAGCAGCAGATCGACACCGGATTGGATGCGTCCACCGAGGAAAGCCAGCAAACCTGCCGCTAACGCTCCGGCTGCACCACTGCCTTCACGTTGGGCAATGTCGATGTCGAGTTCGGTATGTATCACTTCGCAAAAATGCTGAATGCCTGCATCAAGCAAGGTCACCTGTTCGGGTGTCGCGCCTTTTTGTGGGCCAAAGATGGCTGCCGCGCCCTCCGCACCAATGGCAACATTGGTCACATCGGAGGCGATAATCAGTTCGATGTCATGCCAACGGGGATCAAGTCCCGTGGTATCAATGGTGGTTATAGCACTTAATCCACCACCGCCGAACGGGATAAGCTGACCATCGACATCCAGTAGGCGAACACCGAGGGCTTGCAGCGCCCCTGCCCCGCCATCAACGGTCGCACTGCCACCCATGCCAACGATGATGCGCTTCGCACCTGCGTCAAGCGCGGCTTTGAGCAGCAAGCCTGTACCATAAGTAGTGGCAATCATCGGGTTGAGTTCTTCGGGAAGCAGCAGTTCGAGGCCGGAAGCCAGCGCCATCTCGACCACAGCAGTTTGACCATCGGGCAGCAGGCCAATCGGCACGATGATGGGACGATCTAACGGATCAACGACGGGTACACTCACACGTTCGCCGCCATCCGCAAGGAAAGCATCGAGCGTACCATTTCCACCATCAGCAATCGGCAGCATCACCAGATCAGCACCAAGGCCGGATTGGGTCAGGCCGGAGGCGATGGCTTCGGCAGCAGCACGAGCAGTCAGACTGTGTTTGAACGCGCCGGGTGCGACGATAATCTTCATTGAGCCGCCCAATTCATATTGCTAATTGTGCCTTCGATATGGTTCGTCACCTGCTGACGATCCGTGCCGCGACGGTTGACGACCCAAATTTGCTGCACCAGATTGGGTCCCGCGCCCGCATCCACATAAGCGACGCTGTCCGCATCCGGGCTAAAGATGGCCTGCGGTGGGAATTTAGCATTCTTCACGATGGTCACTGCACTACCTATATCCATATTTTGCACCAAGGCATCTTGTGTCCCAGCAGCCACCAAGAGGCGACCATCACGGCTAAAATGAAACTGCTGTGCTAAAAGCATCGTGCCACGTAACTCTTGCAAAGGGAAAGCTGTGAACTGGCTGGTATCCACCTGCGAGAGTGCGCCGCCTGTAACCGCGGTTAGTTTATCGCGGTCGGGTTTGAGGTAATAAAGGGATGTGCTATCAGGGCGATAAACCGGATAGAGGTCCGGCCCATAGCTATTTGACTGGGTTAAGGGTGGATAGAGTATACCGGTCGCGGCATCCACACCATAAATAGCGTCCGACGCAAAGTAGATTTGTCGGTTATCAATATTCCATGTCATGCCGGTAATGCTCTTGAAGGGGGTTTGCACCAGTCCCCGTTGATTATTGCCTACTGGACACTGACCGCTGACATCAAGTGTATAAATGCCTAATGTACCCTCGGCAGTTTGCGAGGCAGCGAAGGCCAAGATGCGGCTGTCGGCTGACCAAACAGGCAGCACTGCAACGGCATACCCTAGACAGGACACTTGAAGTGGTTTGTATTGTTGATCCGGCGGAACACCTTCGATTTTGAGCGACATCACAAAGACTTCGCGAACTGTCTCGCTGAGCTGCCGCGTGAAGGCCAACCATTGTTCATCAGGCGAGAGTACCAGATCAGCCGGTGCGCCGCCGGTTAAGATCAGTTCTTCATGCGAACCATCCGCGCTGAACATGGCAATCGAGTCGCCGTTAAACAGATAGTAAATTGTGCCTGTCGCGGCAGATACTGTAGGCGGTACTGGACTGGCCTGTGCGGGCGGTTCAGTGGCTTGCGATGCAGGTGTCCATGTGGGCGGCAGCGTCGCCGGCGCGTTAAGGGTGGCCTGTGCTTCGCGGGTGGCGGTAGCATTAATTGCTACGGCGGTTTGTGCGAGTTGGGTGGCAGCATCGTTGGTCGAGATGGCGTTGAGGTCAATAGCGGTTGGCAACACTTCAGCGGCTGGGCTGCAAGCGGCGAGAAGCAATGCGAGCAAAAGAATAGTCCTGAGTGCTGAGTACTGAGTGCTGAGTTTTAAATACTGGATGAGACGCGTCATATTAAGCTGCCTTCGGTCGGTGGAAGTACATGCTTCATATTATAGTCGGATATGCGATGCACAATACGCCTTTTGAGAGTTAAAATAAACACAAAACGATGTAAGAGCATTTAGATCAATGTCAAAACGTAAAAAACGTCTAGAAAAACTCCGTCAAAACCCCAAAACCGTTCGTCTAAAAGAACTCGATAGCGTTCTTCGTGATTTTGGATTCTCGCCTGATTTTACCGCAGGTTCTCACACAACCTATCGGCATGAATCTGGGTTACGTGTGACTGTTGCTGTTCATGGACAACATGTAGTCGCGTACATTGTCAAACAAGCCATCGCAGCAATTGACAGTATTTTGGAAATAACCGACGATGTAGACGATTGAAGATGAGGCTACTAAACATGGAACGAAAAATAGAAGACTACCTCGACCTACCCTATCATTTCATCATTACGCGTGATGAAGATAGCGGTTTTGATGTTTCAGTTGCAGAACTCGTAGGCTGCGTTACCTATGCTCAAGCATGGGAAGATATTCCTCTGGTTATAAGGGAAGCAATGACCTCGTGGATTGGCAGCGCGCTCAAACATGGTGACACTGTACCTGAACCTTCCACAGTTACAAACTAATCTCACTCAAATAACGTGGGATCAATCCGCACGAAAACAGAATCGCCCAGCGCGGTCACTTGCTCGGCTGTACCGAGTTCACAGAGGACGCGGGTTTTACGCCCAACTTCACCTTCCACCCATGCTTTAAGGTGGATAGGTTGATCCATCGGTGTAGGCTTGAGGTACTTCACGCCCAACGATCCGGTGACGGAGGCAACGAGTGGCTGTGTACCGGGTTCGCGACCTTCGGCACGGTAGCCAAAAGCCATCGCTGTCCAGTTGGAGTGGCAGTCGATGAGGGAGGCGATCAGGCCACCATAAGTCGCATTCTTAAAGCCCGACGAAAACTTCGCCTGCGGTTCAAATTGGCAGACCACGAACTGTGCATCATCCGACCAGTAACTTTTGATGTGCAAACCATCAGGGTTAGCCGAGCCGCAGCCGTAGCACATGCCAGTGGGTAAACAGATGTCCTGTAAAGCGATGGGCATAGGGAAGTCTCCAGTCATCAGTCGAAATTACAAAGTCACTAGCAAAGAGTTTAACGTCTATTTCGCCCCTACCCAAGCGGCGTTTGGCTATTATAATCCAAGCAAGACTATTTATAGTGAACCTATGTGAACTCTATGCAACCTCAACGGATCGTCGTCAAATTGGGAACCAGTACGCTGACTGCGGGAACAAAGCAGCTTAACCGTCAGCGCATCCTTGAAGTGGTGCAGCAGGTCGCCAAGTTGCAACAAGCCGGACATGAAATGGTGGTGGTGTCATCCGGGGCGATGGCGGCGGGGCGGGAACGGATGGGTTATCCCGAAATAGCACGGTCTGTGCCTGCCAAGCAGATGCTCAGTGCCATCGGTCAGGGGCGGTTGATGCACATCTACAGCCAACTGTTTGACCTGTTCGAGATTGTGGTGGGTCAAGTGCTGCTGACGCGTGATGATCTCGGTGATCGGACACGCTATCTTAACATCCGCGATACGCTAACCACCCTACTCGAACACCGCATCATTCCGGTGATCAACGAGAACGACACCACCGCGACTTACGAAATCCGTGTGGGCGACAATGATAATTTATCGGCAATGGTGGCGAATCTGCTCGAAGCCGATTTGCTCATCATCCTAACCGATATGTCCGGACTATATACGGCTGATCCGCGCAGCAATCCCGATGCACAACTGATCCCAACTGTTGAGCAGATTGATGAGGCGACTTATGCGCTGGCGGGGGGTGCAGGTACGAGCGTGGGAACCGGTGGCATGGTCACCAAGATTCAAGCGGCACATCTCGCCAGCCGCAGCGGAGTGATCACGGTGATTGCTAACGGTAACGAGCCTGATGTGCTGCTGCGCGTGGTCAATGGCGAAAATATCGGCACACGCTTCCAACCTGCGGCAACCCACTTAGAAGGCCGCAAACGCTGGCTGCTGGCAGAAAAACCACACGGTCGGGTGACAGTCGATGCAGGTGCAGCCCGTAAACTGCTCAAGGGTGGCGCGAGTCTGCTGCCGGTGGGTGTAACGCGTGTCGAAGGTTTATTCGAGCGCGGCGAATCCTTGGGGGTGCTTGCGCCGGACGGCAAGCTGATCGCACACGGATTGACAAGTTATAACAGCACCGATGTCAGCAAACTGTGCGGGGCGCAATCCGCCAAAATCGTGGATATTTTGGGGTATAGTTATGGGGATGCGGTCATTCACCGGAATAATTTGGTGGTGTTGAAATAGTACTGAGTGCTGAGTTCCAAGTACTGAGAAAAGGCGAACACATATGTATTTCGCGCTGGTAATGTCAGATACCATTGGTGAAATTCAGGGTTTTGATGATGAAGCAGAGTTAGATGAGTTTGCTATTGAACGTACATCTTTCACTACTGAAGAACAAGCGGAACGAAAAGCCAAAGGTAATACATACGGGCCATCCGTTGTTTTTGCACTAATTGCAGATAACCTAGATCAGTTACAAGAAAACAATTATAAACGTCCAGTCGCCATTTATTTACGTGGCGAACGATATGATTGTGTGAAACGTAAACCAACTAAAAAATGTGCCTCTCTATTAACAGATGCTCAAAAACTGACATGGTTCAAAAAGTTCCGACCCCAGTTTGATGAATGGGTTGAAGCTCCCACACAACGGATGATAGCAGTAGTTGATAAGGAAGCATTGGCCATGCCTGCGTTTATTTGGTTAGCCTGTGCAATAGATTGGCTGGCTGGCTTTTGGTACGGTGGATCTCAGGGTAATGTTAAACAAGCATATGTAGGATTCATTTCCGCATATTTCCCTCCAAAATATGATGCTATCGAACTATACGACAGTCTTCGCAATGGTCTTGTCCATTCATATACAATCAAAAACAAAAAATATGGCCTCACACATCATGAGCCTGAAAATCATTTTCGATCTAATGAGAATGGTACAGTCGTGCTAAATTTGGAAGATTTATTTCAAGATTGGCGTTTGGCTAAGAATGCATATTTTGATGCTGTTGAAAATGATCCTGAATTGCTTGAAAAAGCATTTAATCAATACTGTTTGGAAGGGTTTTTGAATCATATCCCTGTTAACTATCTGTAAAGGCAACCTATGATTGACACTCAAATCAACCTCACTGACATGGGCAAGCAGGCCAAGGCCGCTGGAATAAAACTGGCACAGGCCACTACCGAACAAAAGAACGCGGTTATTATGGCGCTGGCAAATGCAATGGAGGCCGACACAGAGGCTATCCTCGCAGCCAACAAGCAAGATGTGGATGAAGCCCGCGCCAACGGCACCGACGAGATTTGGATTAAAGATCGGCTTGATCTGGTCAAGCGCATTACAGGCATGATCGAGGATGTGCGAAAAGTGGCGAGTTTGCCCGATCCGGTGGGTAAAGTTTTTGATGAACATACGCTCGACAACGGCCTGAAGGTCAGTAAACGGCGGACTCCATTGGGTGTGTTGGGTGTGATCTACGAAGCGCGTCCGAATGTGACAATTGATGTAGCAGTGCTGGCAATTAAGAGTGGTAATGCGGCTATTTTGCGCGGCGGCAAAGAAGCCATGCGAAGCAACCTCGCCATGATAAAAGTGCTGCGCGAAACCTTGGAAAGCTGCAGTCTGCCAGCGAACATCATCCAGTATATTGAAAGCACCGACCGCAAATATGTGGGTGAGATGCTCAAGCTGCACCAATATATCGACCTGATTATCCCACGCGGCGGCAATGATCTGCACAAGTTTTGCCGCGAGAACAGCAGCATTCCGGTGATTACCGGCGGCATCGGCGTGTGTCATTTATTTGTGGATGAAACAGCCGATTTGGACGCGGCCTTACCCGTGATTCATAACGCCAAAACCCAGCGTCCGGCGACCTGTAATGCCGTGGAAACAATACTCGTTCATGAGAAAGTAGCTGCTGAATTCCTGCCACGATTGGTGGAGTATTTAGGTAAAGATGGTGTGACATTCCATGCCGAACCAAAAGCGCTGGCGGCACTGAATGGTTATGATGAGAAACAAGTAGAATTAGCGGGAGCAGAAGATTTTGATACCGAATGGTACGCGCTGATTTTGAGCCTGAAAGTGGTCGATGGGTTGGACGAAGCGATTGACCATATTCGCCAGCACAGCACCCAACATTCGGATGGCATTCTGACGCGGGATATGGCGAACGCCAACCGTTTCTTGGATGAAGTCGACTCGGCAGCGGTATATTTGAACGCCAGCACACGCTTTACCGATGGCAGCGCCTTGGGATTGGGTGCGGAAATCGCGGTTAGCACCCAAAAACTTCACGCGCGTGGGCCAATGGGATTAGAAGAATTAACGACTTACAAGTGGGTCATCATCGGTGATGGGCATATTCGACACTGAATAGTTAAGAAATCCTATCGAAGGTTAGAAATTCTTAACCCTCCATCCAAACTAATAAAGCGTACAATAGTTAAGCAAACAGGGTACAAAACATCTGTTATTGGCATTAAAGGCTAGAGGTGTAATGAGTCATATTTTATTGGTTGAAGATAATGCGGATATGCAAACCCTGCTCTGTGAACTATTACAGTGGGGTGGTCACAGTGTCATTACGGGTCGGACAGGCCAAGAGGCACTGGACGTTCTTTATAATACTGCTCGATTGCCCGAACTCATTATCAGTGACCTGAATATGCCGCGTCTAGACGGTCTTGGTTTACTGGAAGCCGTGCGCCAGAATCCGAACTGGAAACAGATCGCCTTCATTATTATGAGCGCCAATGTGAATGACGACCGGCTAACATCGGATATCATCAACTCTTTAAATGGTGTTATCCCCAAACCGTTTAGTTTAGATGATTTAAACGTGATCCTTAGTCGCGTTTAAACATGTCCAAAACCCTCGTTATTCTTAATCCATTTGCGGGCAGTGG
>JBBQLX010000166.1:0-12128 GCA_038328375.1 Aggregatilineales bacterium
CCCTTTCAGTCGTTCGTCTAAGCCTTCGATGGCTTCTAATGACAGTCCCCAGCGTTCCATCTCACTTGTTTTTTCGTCGTTTTCATCCCTCTATTTTTACCTCATCCCTTCTCATTTCCCTAATCTGACTTTGTCGAGCCTACGACTCCATAGAAATCATATTCGATTTGAGTACGGAACGGGTTACATTTTGGAAGAACATTTTGTAACTCTTTTGGGACGTTGGCGCTAACGGTTTTGAGGGAGTGGGATTGTTAAGCAGGTTGGGAAATGGTTGGATATGGGTATGTGATGGTTTGTGAGTTTAAACCTAAGTCATAAGGTTTTATCAAACTTACATCCCAAAAGCGGATTCTGATCGTATGGTTAGGAGTAAGGCTGAAACAATAAATCAAAGGGCGTGATTGATGAGTGTCCGCATCTATTGGCAGGATGATCAAAAAACAATATTGCGCCACGTTTATGAGGGTCGATGTGAGGCATCGGATTTCCACGCGTGTGTGAATGAATCCTACCGGTTGATTAGCACGGTTGTTCATGCGGTTGATGTCATCGTGGACATGACCAAGGCCTCATTTGTTGGCACGAGTTTCCTAACCGTCAGAGGAAATTCTGAGGCGAAAGTGCAAGAAAACCAACGGTTGGCAATCCTCGTGGGTGCGCCGGGGTTCATCAAAGCACTGGTTAGCATTGGCAAAAAAATCGCTCCCAAAACGACTAAGAATATCCACTACGTCAATACAGTCGAAGAAGCGCATGTCATCATTGGCAAAGAGTACGAAGCCGCTGCACGTAATTAAACCTCGAAATCCGATTTGGCGAACACTCAGCTTATTTGTGGGCGGCCTGTGTAGCGGGCGCGGGGGCGGATGATTGATATTGTTCGATGGCGTGACCCATCCAGTCGATGGGTTTGTGAGGCTTAAATTGTTTGGCGCATCGGCTATCGAAGCGGGATATAATGCACTTGGTTTTCGAACTCTTGGGGAGTGCTGGCTTCGATCAAAAGCACAAGTTCATCAACTGTTGCTCTGATACTTTGCGAGATTTTGATTTCGATGATGCCGGGTAGAAGTAAACCTTGGCGGACACGATCATACGCAAAACCTGCCAGAGTGTGAACATCGTGTGTAAGCACGATTCGATTTTTTGCTGCCGCCCATTCAAGCAGTTCTGGATCAGGCGACGCTGACATATTTGTATCTTGGACGCGCACGACATCAATTTTAGGTAAGGCAGTACGCAATGCTGCAAGCAGCTTGCCGTTAAAGTTCTCGTCTGCTAGAAAACGCATGAAGGTTACTCGGCAGTGCGTTTGTTATTCAGCCGTGCCAATAACTCCGCTTTTGTCGGCGGAGGATTTCGAGTTTCCCATTCCTGCCGAATGCGATCTGCTTCTTTTGTGCGCCGATTTAGATAGGTATCAACCTCGGTTTGATGCGCGAGATAATAAGAGATCACTGCATAAATATCTGCTAGTGGAACGGTTGGGAAACCTTCATGTAAGTCTTCAGGTGTTTCATGTTGTTGATAGAAGGCAATCAGCGTATCTAATGTAACCCGTGTACCGCTGACACGGATTGCACCGTCTTCATCCAGTTTTAGCGGCAAGATAACGGTTTCAGGCAGCGCAATCATTCCCATATCCCTCGCATATCTAGCTGACGTGATTATTATACTATGAGTCTAATGTAGGTGGGCGGCCTGTGTAGCGCGCGCGGGGACGGATGATTTCGGATGATTGATATTGTTCGATGGCGTGACCCATCCAGCCAACGGTACGACCGAGTGCGAACAACGCTAAAGCTGAGCCATCGGGCAGGGATAGGGAGCGTTCGAGAGTCGCCAGCGCGAAGTCAATACTCGGTAGTCTGCCTGTCATCCGGGCAACCGTATCGGCAATGGTTTGCGCCAACATGAGTGCGGGTGAGGCGGGTTGGCGCTCGGCTATCAAGCTCATCAAGGCTTTAGCGCGGGGATCGCCTTCAGGATATAAGCGCTGACCAAATCCGGGTAGATCATCGCCGCGCTGCAACCGTTCGCCAACGGCCTGTGGCACGCGCTTCACCTGACCAACCTCACGTATAAAGGCTGTCACGCGGGTGGTGTGTCCACCGTGTTTGAAGCCTTGCAATGCCGCCAAACCCGCCTGCACTACTGCGTAAGGATTAGCCTCGACTGAAGCGGTGATGCGTGCCGCAAAAGATGACGCATTCAATTCATGGTCGGCGCACAGTACCAGCGCGGCGTTCAACAAAAAGGCGGCATCGGTTGACCATGCGGCGGCGAGGGTATCCGCGAGATTGCGTTCGGATGGAGAAGTGGAGGCAGCCAAGACAGCGGCCATTAATTTGAGGATGCGTGCGCCGGTTTGGGCGACTCCCAACGGACTGAGATCATATGCCGCATAATCTTGGATGGAAGCCAAGGTGAGCGCGATTTGTAAGGCTGGCATGGGTGGCAGGTTCATGGAAGTGATGGCGGCAAAGTCGATGGATAAGCTAAGTGCTTGTTCGGTGAATAGGCTTGGCGCGGCGGTCACGTCATCCAACCAAATGAGGGCGGCTACGGCTTCGAGCGATTGGGTTTGGGCTAACGTCGCCGCATCCTGCCCGCGAAAGTAGAGTCGATTATCAGCGATCAAGGTGATGGCGGAGTCTAGTAGGGGAACGCCCCAATGCAGCGCATCCTCAACCACTTTGGCAGGATCACGGCGCTGCTCTTTGCGATCCACCAGTTTATCGACATCCTCAGCCAGATAGCGGCGTTTGCGGCTGGATTGGCTCTCGACCTCCGAGCGGATTAATCCCCGACTGACATAGGCATAAAGCGTGGCTTCTTTGACACCTAAGCGATCACAGGCTTCTTGTGCAGTTAGATATTGTGCCATTTACCCCCAGCCTAACCCTCCCCCATAGCAATAGGGGAGGGAATAAACTCACATGGATATATTGATTATTCAATCAATATTGACAAGTATATCACGTAAACATACTCTTGAGTCAATCGAATACAGATTAACCGCCAAGACGCAAAGAACGCCAATTTCAATGCAGAAAGAAGAACAACATGATCCCAGAGCCGCAATCACCCGAATATTTTTTGGAGAGTTTTCCGCGCGAGGACTTCCCGCGTTATGTGTGGGCGGAACGACCAGCCGATTTACCGGCACAGGCATGGACGACCGAAACCACGCATCGTGACGGTCAACAGGGCGGTTTGCCTCTGAAAGCCGCACAGAGTCTACGGATTTATGATATTTTATGCCAATTTACGGGCAAAAGTGGCGCGATCCGGCAGGCGGAGTTTTTTGTGTATCGTCCGTCTGACCGTGAGGCGCTGCAAGGGGCGTTGGAGCGTTATCAAGCGGGCGCACCGATTGAGCCGACCACATGGATACGGGCATCGGCTAAAGATGTCGAACTGATTAAAACCTTGGGCATCCGTGAAACAGGCATGTTGGCTTCGGCTTCGGATTACCACACCTTCCACAAGTTTAAACCGGGTGGACGCAACCAAGCGGCGAATACCTATCTGGATGCGGTGCGGGTGACGGTGGAGGCGGGGATTCGTCCGCGCTTGCATTTGGAAGATGCCACCCGCGCACCGATGGATTTCATGCTGCCGTTTGTGGAAGCAGTGCAAGCGATTTGTGCGCCCAGCGGTTTGCGTCCCAAGTTTAGAGTGTGCGACACGATGGGATTAGGCTTGCCGTATGACGATGTAGAACTGCCACGGAGTGTGCCGCGAATCATTCGCAAGCTGCGGGCAGCGGGGTTAGCTGCCGAGGATTTGGAATTTCATCCGCATAATGACACCGGTTTGGTGGTGGCGAATTGTCTGGCAGCGATACGGGCGGGCTGTGCGGTGATTAATGGCACATCGCTCGGTAAAGGTGAACGCTCCGGTAATGCGCCATTAGAGCAAGTGCTGCTGCATCTGATCGGTATGGGTTATTTCGCAGAGGCGCAACCCGACTTCAAAGCACTGAACGAGTTGGTTGATTTGTATGCGGATATGGGCGAACCGATCCCGCCGAAGTATCCACTCTATGGACGGGATGCTCATCGTACTCGTGCGGGTGTTCATGCCGATGGACTGAATAAGTTCTGGTGGATGTACGCGCCGTTCAATGTGCCGGAATTATTGGGCAGGCCATTGGAAGTCTCGCTGACGAAGGATTCTGGTATCGCGGGTTTGATCTTCCTCATTCGGCAGCATTTGGGTGTTGATCTGCCGAAGGATGCGCCAGAACTGCAACCGATCCAGCAATGGCTGCTGAATGAGTTTGATAATGGGCGGCAGACGAGCGTGGAGTGGGAAGAGATCGAGCCATTGGTACGGCGTGAGGTGGGACAAAAAGTGGCGGTGTAAGAGCGAAACATGTGAATTTTGGGCGCAAAGCCTTGCGCCCCTACCATTGGGATATTTTGAAGACCGAATATTGCGTACTTTGTAACCACTACCATATACGGGATAGAAAGGATGTTCTTGACTTTTGAGCGACCGCTTGATAAACTTATTTTACTTGTGAAATGCAAGTGATATTAATTTGTCATTGAGGAGAACTCACATGAGAAAACTTTGGGTGAAAGCGTGGATCACATTCGATGGTGTCTTTGATGCCGATACGATGGATAATTGGTGGCAGACTACGGACAGCCCCGAGAGGCGACAGTACATTAAAGAGGAGTACTCGAAAGGCGATGCCTATCTTCTAGGACGGGTCACCTATGAAATGCTGTGGCCGGGCTGGTCCACACAGACAACTGGCGACGGTCCGGGGCCGATCCTCAACCGGATGCACAAATATGTCGTCTCAACTACACTCTCTACTGCTCCTTGGAAAGAATCCACCATCATCTCAGGAAATGTGGTTGAAGAAATCACTAAACTGAAACAGCAATCGGGCAAAGACATTATTATCGATGGTAGTGCGACCTTAGTCCAATCGCTGATGGGAACAGGTCTGATCGATGAGTATCGGTTCTTAGTCCAGCCCTTCGTCATGGGAAGGGGACGGCGGTTCTTCCCGGACGGGACGCTCCCAACACCGTTGAAGCTTGTCGAAAGCAAAATGCTGAGTTTCGGATCCCTTGCTCTTGTCTACCAGCCTGCGTAACCAACATCCTACCTTGATAGTTGCAAAGTACGTGTTGGTTGGTTTGAGAAATGCCGGACAGGATTCATCCTGTCCCTACAATTGTGTTTATTTATGAGCATGAAAAATACGTTATCACTTACACTACCGTATCTTTGGTAGATCAAATTTTCTAATGAGTTGCTTATAAAAATGACTTGTAATGTGCAAGTGAACGGGTGTAAATTGGGGATGCCACGACTTAACCTATGCGATTAACAAAGGATGTGTCCGATGCTAAAAAGCGATAAGGCATTCAGCGGTTTCTCGGTTAACGATATTCCCAAGGCCAAAGAATTTTACGGTAAAACGCTCGGTTTGGATGTGAGCGATGGGCCGATGGGTAATTTGGAACTCAAGCTTGGAAATGGTGCTTCGGTGTTCATCTATCCCAAGCCTAACCACGAGCCTGCGACCTTCACCATTCTTAATTTTCCAGTCGACAATATTGATGAGGCAGTCGATGACCTCACCAAAAAAGGGGTGAAGTTCCAGCATTACGATATGCCGCAGCTCAAAACTGATGAAAAGGGTATTGCCAGAGGCGGCCCTGATCGCGGCCCGAACATCGCTTGGTTCACTGATCCCGCCGGAAATATTCTGTCGGTGTTACAAGGTTAAGCAAGTTCAAAATGGGAGCACATTGTTGCTCCCTTACAAAGAAAACGCCTCGTTTCGCCTCGATAAAATTCCTCACTCCAATTTATAGCAGCACACGTAAGGCAAGCTGTTAATTTGCCTTATGGAACTTTTCGGCTGCCACCAGCGTCATCAAAGTACAAAAATAGGAAAATAAGCCTATTTACGTAAAATTAACGAATAATTGTGACAAAAACGAAAAAATCGTTATACACTATATTTAATTAACGGTGTAAGAGGATGACTTAGACCATGTACCAGATGCCAAAACTTGCGACCCGTGAACTACCGCGCTTCGTGAATCTCGAACACATGACACCCAACTTCAGCATCTTTGACCATGCGGGCAACGTTCAAACCCTCTCGAACATGATGGGTTTGAAGGGCGTGGTGTTGGGGTTTATCGGTGACATTTGGAATCCGGTCAACATCCAACGGATTATCTGGTTACAAAAACACGCGCACAGCATTCATCGCAGTGGTTATAAACTAGCGCTCGTTACCCGCGACCAACCACAAATGCTGTATGGCTATTACGTCAGTTGCCTGACTCCGCCGCCTTTCCCACTGCTGACCGATGTGGCGGGTGAGGTTCACAGCTTATTCGACATGATGGGACGCTCCGGCATGGTGGTGCTTGACCCGATGCGGATTGCCCGTCACAAATGGGAAATGCCCGCCGACCGCATTTGGCCGCGCCTCACTGACATCACGAGTATTCTTGACGCAGCCTGACTAACTCCTCAGATTGCCATTTTTCTCCTCCTACAACAGCGCGAGTCTTAGTACTCGCGTTGTTGTTTGTGGTGGTGGCGCATTATTCCTCAGTATTATTAACCATCTCATGTCACAAGCGATGAAATAGGGAAGGCAAGCGTCTCCGCTACGCTCGTCAGGGTAATCGCATCAAAATCAACGTGAAGGCTATAAGATGTCACAAGGTGTCATAGAGACGTGATTCTTCGCGTCTGCCATCCCGGACGGCAAGAAAGCCATCCCTACAGACCCTTCGAGGTCTTTCAATGACATACCCAATATTTGATACGATTACCCCGCTACTCTTGTGCAAAACTGAATGACTTTTTATCATCTATCGCTATAATCTAGAAATTCAACGTTTAAGCGAAAGGTTCTTTAATGAAGCGCAGCATCCTACTCCTGATCGCGTCACTCGCTTTACTGATCTCGTTAGTGGCTGCTCTGGCTGCAAGCGATTCAGATACCCCCAATGATCCGAGGATTAACCCTGACGCGAATGCTTGCTATACGGGCGGCTCGATGGAAGGGAAATGTAAGTTGGACGACGAGTTATGGAAAGCAGGTTGGTACCTGATTCGTTTCGAGTATGGTCTCATCGGGCGCGACCAGATTCCTGATCAGTATAAGTGGTTGCTGCCTTCTGTATTTAATACGAACAATACAGCGGTTGCGACCGGTATGCCACCTCAGATACCTTCGGCTACGCCGTCACCGGTTACGCCCACACCTACGCCCACGGCTACACCCATGTAAAGGGTTTCTTGTTTAGCCGCATAACCGTAAAGCAGGAAAGTAAAACCTGACTCGCTTAGATCAGCAGTCGGGTTTTATGGGTGTATTAGGTGTAAATAGGTTAAACTAGGGGGCGTGTCAATCAACATCGGTATAGGTATTGTGATAGCTTTGGATACACAACTTGAAATAGATGCCAGCCAATTATGGTCGCTACTGTTCACCATCGTATTAGATGGGGAGAAGCGTTTAGGGGCTAACCTTGCCGCGCATCAACTGACTCCACCTCAATTTTATGTGCTTAAAACCCTGACCGAACGGGGCGGACGCTGTCCGATTGGTGCGATTGCCCGCCAGCATCATCTGACGAACGCCACCATGACCGGTTTGGTCAAACGGTTGGAAGCGATGGAGCCGCCGTTGGTGATCCGTGAACAGCGGGAGAGTGACCGTCGTTCGGTGGATGTGATTCTCACACCTGCCGGAGCCGAGCGCTTTATGGCGGTGCAGACCGATTTGCTCCAACAAATGCAGCTTTTATTCAGCCTCCTCAGCAACGAGGAGCGACAAGATTTGATTCGTTACCTCACTCGTTACCTCGAATTCGTGCAGACCCAATTTCCGGTCGAGCCGCTTGCGGACAGTGATTGATGCCCACCTTATCTGCTCATCGCACCACTGCATTAGGGATGTGCATCCTACTGGCGCTGCTATTGGCGTTTGGCTCTGAAATTCTGGTGTGGACGAATCCGCTTGGCAGACCGTTGTTAGAATGGCTGCTGCTGATACCCGGTTATCTGGCACTGAGCGCGGTACTGTTGGATTTCATCGTGCGCTACCGTGTGCGAGATTTATTTGGTGCGCTGATTCTAACAGGGATTTATGCGCTGGCTGGTGCGCTGGTTCTCAATCCGGCCTCCACACTGAATGACCTGCCGCGTACATTGGTCACACGGATTATGGGCGCACACGCCCTGATCGCTGCCGAGATGATCGGTCTATTTCTTGTATTAACGGGCGGCGGCAAGCGAACCAGCCGCAACCTGCTAATTGGCTGTGCGGTGGTCGGGCTGGCATGGGGTATCTGGGTCAAAAATTGGCCTCAGGAAGAAGGCTACGGCGCGGTATCACTGCCCACGATGCTGGCTTTTGGCGCGGTTGGGCTTGTACTGATTGCGCTCTATTTGTATGTTGTGCTGCCGCGTTTGCAAGCTGGCATATTTAGAACCTCACCCTCTGACTCTCTCGCTGTAAACGGAGAGGGGGAGGCAAGACCCGTGATTTTAGGGACAAAAATCAGTTCTCCTAGTGCATCGGATGACAGCCTGAATGTACACCTCCTCTCACCGCGTGGTTGGCTGATGATTATCGGTGTGCTGATGGTGCTGCTGATGGTGCGATTGTTACAGGGTCAAGTGATCGGTGCGGGGTTGATTTTATGCCCGCTGCTACTGGTCCTATGCTGGGGAATTTTGTGGTTTCGGGAACGCAAACGTGGAGACACACTGCTCGACCATCATGTACCTATTCGTCCATTGTCCCTGCCTTATTTGCTGTTGGCGGCAGTCATATTTTTGGGGGTAGGGGTATTCGCTTATAACCTACCGGACATCAAACTTGGCACGATTACCCCTTTCACGCTGATTGGCCTCGGCTTCACCGCCTATGGATTGGCGTGGCTGCCAACGGTGTCGTTGGTGTTAGGTGTACAGGGTTATCTACGGCAACTCGCTACCCGTAAGATGTAGGACAAGTCGATAGTCATTGGCTGTTAGTCTTTAGATCAATGCGAAATGCATAGAGGCTACTCGCAGAGCCCCTATGAAACAACATCATACCCAAAGATGAAATCTAATCGCCATCCACAGGAGGCTTCGCACAGAGCGCCAAGTATGAAGAGAACGCCAAGGTTTTAATTGAATGGAAATGCAAAATTATTTCCTAAAAGGTGAGCGGCTCGGCTTTCGGCATTGGTCAGTGGACGATATTGATTTGGCGATGGGTTTATGGGGTGATGTTGATGTGACCAAACTCATCGGTGGGCCATTCTCTGAAGAACAAGTCAGCGCAAGATTGACCCAAGAAATTACACGGCAGCAGGAATATGGCTTGCAATACTGGCCTATCTTTTTGCTCAGCAGTGGAGAGCATGTTGGCTGCTGCGGCCTGCGACCGTATGATTTAAGCCAGCCGATTTATGAAATTGGTTTCCACATCTGCAAAGCCTTTTGGGGACAGGGCTATGCAGGTGAAGCGGCGAGGGCTGTTATTGAGTATGCTTTTAATAGCTTGGGCGCAAAGGGTTTGTTCGCGGGACATAATCCGGCGAATGAAGCATCTGGACGACTGCTCGGTAAGCTCGGTTTCCAATATACGCATGATGAGTATTATGTACCGACAGGGTTAAATCATCCGTCGTATTTGCTGACGCGATTCGGGAAATGAGCTGTCAAAGCGGGCGGAACATGTTCCGCCCCTATATTTGTATTCCGATAATTTAATAAAACGCATTATTGTCTGAAGATTCACAACTCAAACACTGCGACTGTATCAACAGCAAAGGTTTGAGGCGCAAGGTCAATTGGTTGGGCGTAAAGCAGTTTATAGCCGCGTGCTGCCAAGCGTTTGCCATCGCGGGCTAAGGTCGATGGGTTGCTGCTGACATAGACAATACGAGGTACACGACGCGCGATCAAGGCATCGGCGGCTCCGGCACTCAGTCCAGTGTCACCGGGGTCAACCACCGCCGCATCATAATGCTCTTCCAATTCGGGCAGCACTTCTTCGACTAAGCCTTCGATGATTTCGATGTGTTCTTCAGGCAAGTTGACTTCCTGATCATTGATGGCATAAGAATCAGCCTCCACAAGCGTGACCAAACGGGCTTGCTGAGCAATAAAAGCGCTGAACATGCCTACACCTGCGTACAAATCCAGTACCGCTTCGCGTCCGGTTAGAGCCAGCCCTTGTAATACCTCGGCTGTCAGTCGATCCAACTGCGACACATTCGGTCGGAAGAAGCTGCCTGCTGTGACACGGAAAGCGCGCTCACCCACCTGAATAGTAGCGTACAGATCACCCATCAGGTTAATCGGCTCGTCGTTCTCGTTTAGCATGTTCATGCTCATCGCTATGTCACTGTGCAATTCGGGCGCTTGGTCATTTGCCATTCGCAGCAGTGCCATACGATCATCAAGACTGTCGATTTGCAGGGTGATAATCTCCAAACCTGTCATCTGTTCCAAATCGAGCGAGTCCTTGAGTTCCAGCAAATCGGGGTGCAGGATATGGCATTCTTCGATGGGGAATAGGCTAGGTGGAGTACTGGATGAAGCAAATCCCAGTTGACCATCACCTGTCGCGAAAAAGGTCATATGATGGTTGTAACCCCACACCAGCGGACTGGCGATCATGGGACGGATTTCAGCATCGCTAAAACCGCCGATGCGCTCCAATTGGTCAGCCAATACATCCTGTTTCAGCAGCAGTTGGGCAGGGTAATCAATATGCTGCCATTGGCAGTTGCCGCATTTATTAGGGCCAAAATGTGGGCAGCGTGGAAATACACGATCAGTTGATGATTCTAATAGGGTTACGCCTTCGGCAAACAGGGCGCGACCTTTTTGGCTCACGACGTGTGCCTGTACCTTCTCGCCGGGGATGGTGTACGGCACAAACACCACTTGTTCGCCCGCGTGTCCCAACGAACTGCCGCCGTAAGCCATACTTTCCAAGTCCACTTCGATCAATTGGTCGTTCATATTGTTTCCTGAGAGCCTTCTAATAGCCCACGTTAAATGTCAAAAATTGTGTGGCATTAACAGCGCGGTTATAATGTGCCAAACTATGATTATAAACTACAGGGGAAACCGTCATGTCAGATCAGGCCACTATTACCCGTTTCTTGCACACCGTTCCCATGTTTCAAGGATTACAAGATCGTCAGCTTCAACGGCTTGCTAAGCGCTTCACCGAGCGAAATTATGCCTCAGGTGAAACCATTGTGACACAAGGGACACTCGGTATCGGTTTATTTGTCCTCGAAAGTGGCAAGGCGGATGCGGTTCGCCAGCACCCCGATGGCAGCAACCAGGTCGTCAACACTTTTGGCCCGACCGAATTCTTTGGCGAACTATCTTTGTTAGATGATGCGCCGCGTACTGCTTCGGTTGTCGCGACCGAGGCTACTAAATGTCTGGTTCTGACCCAGTTGGATTTCAACTCGGTGCTGCATGAAGACGCGGATATTCCGATTATTATGCTCAAGGAACTCGCCAAGCGGTTACGCCGCACTACGGAAAGCATGTAATCATAACTTCACCCGACAAAATAAAAAAAGCGACTATTGTTTAGTCGCTTTTTCGTACCTATTATGACCCCGGTTGGATTCGAACCAACGACCCTCCGCTTAAAAGGCGGGTGTTCTGCCACTGAACTACGGGGCCAATCATCAAGAATTGTAGCGTACTTCATGCCGTTTTCAAGCCACAATTTATCTTTTTTCTGACTTTAAGACTCACCTTACGCACTTGACCCTCATCCTAAATCCTTCTCCCTCAGGGCGAAGGACTTTCAAACCGCCGAGTGCTGTTTCAGGTTTTTGCTTCAGGGAGTAAAAGTACAAAAAGCATCCTCATGCGTAAGGTGAGTTTAAGATTCCACTCCTCCTAGAACAGATGTATTCTTTTTGTAATTTTTGCTATACTCGTGCTTGGCAAACCATTTTCTAACTTTAATACTTGAGTCAACTATGCCGCTGACCAGCACACCGACCAATGGTGAAAAACTCCTCAACAAACTGCTGCGTGAACTGCCACGTAAACAGTTCTTTTTCCACTATGAACCCCAACTCAACACA
>JBBQLX010000167.1:0-12104 GCA_038328375.1 Aggregatilineales bacterium
GGTGCGCTTCTGGAACACACCCATAAACATCAGCGTACTTTTAATATCGACCATCGGCCCAAAGGTCAGGAAGGTGATGATTGAACCTGTGGTAAATGTACCAACAAAGGACAGCGCGAGGAAGGCATCAACCGTCGAACACACACTTAACACGAAGGCCATCGCTTGCATCACAATCACCGAGATAATCGGCCCTTTGCCCAGCGCCACCAACACATCCTGCGAGATCAGGGTTTGCATGGTTGCCGCCAGCAGTGATCCGATAATCAGGTAACGTCCCATCTCAAAAAATTCGTTGTTGGCAGAACGCAGCGCATCACCCATTCCGGTGACGAGCGATTTGCGTTGGACGAAATGCATCGGCACTTCGCCCGAACCGCCCATCACTGGCATCAACGAACGCGGTTTCAAGACATCCTGCGGACGCGCGCCCAACGCGAACACCAATCCCGCGCCGATGGAAACAATAATGGTGAAAACGATGCGCCCGATCAACACTGGCCCAAACCCAAACGCCACATAGGTGCTGACCAGCACAATCGGATTAATCACCGGCGCAGCCAATAAGAAGGTGATACCCACCCACATCGGCAGCCCTTTGTTGAACAACCGTCGCACCACTGGCACGACCCCACATTCACATACCGGAAAGGCAAACCCCAAAAATGCGCCGACAATCGTGGCGAGAATCGGGTTGCGCGGCACAAATCGGGTGATGTCTTCGGCAGTCATGAACGAATCAATCATGCCCGATACCAGCGAACCCAACAGTAAAAACGGAACGGCTTCGATGAATGTTCCGAGGAAGCGTGTCGAGAATATGCTGATAATCGTCTCGGCGGATTGTCCGGTTCCCAGCACTGCCAGCACAATGATGACCGCCAGCGCGAGGCCGATAAAAATCAGTACGCCGCGTATCAATAAACGCTTCATTTCCGCGTCTGATCGTGTACGAACACCCATGTACAAAATCCTCTCACTCAACCGCACTATTCTACTCGAAACGTTTTCTATGCCAACCAATGCTCACCCAACGATAGTAATCTTCTCATTTTCTCCAATGGCCTAGACGGTTCTATGAATGGTCTTTGTTCTCCCTAGAATCAAACATATCGCGTTTATAGGATATGTAGAGGGAGCAAACATGCCGAGTTACCCATTTATGCAAGTGGATGCCTTTACCGATGTGGCACTTGGGGGCAATCCATGCGCTATTGTCTTTGAGGCCGATGATCTCGATGATGTGAAACGGCTTGCCATCGCCAGAGAGATGAACCTCTCCGAAACCGCCTTCGTCCAGAAGCCATCAGCTGGTGCGGATGTTGCCGCGCGTTACTTCACCGTCGATGAGGAAATCCCGCTGGCAGGGCATCCCACTATCGCCACTATTTACGCACTGGTCGAATCGGGACGTTTAAAACTCACTGGTGATACCACCCGTATCATGCTCGAACTCAAAGTTGGTCCTATTCCGATTGAGATTTACAGCAGCGGCGGTAAAGTTCAGCGAGTCGTTATGTCCCAAAAGAAACCACAGTTTTTGAAGACTTATGAACCCGCTGATATTCTGCCAGCCTTTGGTCTGACACCCGATGATCTCCTAGCAGGTTATCCCATTCAAACCGTCAGCACCGGAACACCGCAGTTGATGATTCCGGTGCGCGATCTTGATGTACTCCGTCGTGTACAGGTCAACGCGCCACTTTTTAATCACCTGCGCGAAAATGGTGATTGGTTCAGTCCGCATCTCTTTTGCGCCCAAGGAGTCACATCCGAAGGCCAAACCTTCGCCCGTCATGTTGGCCCGACCCTCGAAGACCCCTTTACAGGTTCAGCAACCGGTGGCATGGCAGCCTATCTCTATCACTATGGCATCATCACTCAGTCAAAGTTCATTGCCGAGCAAGGTCATTGGATCAACCGTCCCGGTAAGGCCACTGTGGAAATCGTTGGGTCGCGCAATGACATCGAAACTGTTAAAGTAGGCGGTAGTGCGGTAACGGTTTTAAAAGGTGAACTCTTACTATGAAAAAAGCTTTGATTGTGCAGGGTGGTTGGGATGGGCATCATCCGGTAGCGATTTCGGATATTCTAGCTGCCCAACTGCGACAAAATGATTTTGAGGTAACGATTAGCGACACGTTGGATGCTTATCGCGATTTGACATTGACCGACTTCAACCTCATTGTTCCCAATTGGACGATGGGAACGATTAAGTCCGAGCAGCTTAAACCGATTCTGGCGGCGGTCGAAAGTGGTGTTGGCTTAGCGGGTTTGCACGGCGGCATGTGCGACAGCTTCCGTAACGAGTGCGACTGGCAGTATATGACGGGCGGGCAGTGGGTCGCCCATCCCGGCAATGACACTGCCCATTACAGTGTGCTAATCGACGGCGTGAAAAGCCCGATCACCGAAGGCATCAATGAGTTTGAAGTGACCACCGAGCAGTATTATATGCACGTTGATCCGGCGAATACTGTTTTAGCCACTACCCGTTTCGGTGCAACGGTTATGCCCGTTGTCTGGACGAAAATGTGGGGCAAAGGCCGTGTCTTCTATAACAGCCTCGGTCATCACCCCGATGTGGTCGAGATGGCTCCCGTCCTCACCATGATGACACGCGGCATGATCTGGGCTGCCCGCGACTAACTCTCTAATTTCAAAAAAATCCCATCTTGTATGATGCCCTCCCTCGTTTGCGGGGGAGGGCTAGGGTGGGGGTTAGCATTGATACAGGCGCATGAGCACTCTTTTTAGTTCAATCTTATTAGAAAAACTCTCCGCATTGAACTCTGTGTTCTCTGCGTCTGCTCTGAAAATAACCTACCACATACCGTGTATTGCTCCCTCCATCGCTTGCGGGGGAGGGTTGGGGTGGGGGTTCTGGATACACCATTTTCATCTCTGTGTGTGATTGTCTTCATAGTCACTTGGCGGTTAACCTGTTTTCTCCCGAATATACGCTTCCAACTTTGCCAGATACGCCCCACATTCCGCTGAACCTTCCAACGGCGCAAATGATGCAAACTGCTTGTGCGTCTTCGCATGATATGGCCCTTGGATGATCTCAATCACCACGCACGGAGTCAGCGCCACAAAATTGTGGTAGGTTCGCGCTGGAATATCGACTCCTCGTACCGCACCATCAGGACTCATAATGTGCAGTTCGGTAATTTCACCCGCATCGTCATATTGGAACATCGCCGCTTTGCCCACCAATGGCGCAATGAGTTCCACCTTGTCAGGATTTTCATGCTTATGCGGGGTAACATAACTCCCCACTGTAATCGCATTCAACATCCGCTGCACCGGGTCTTCATGTTCATGGAAGCGGTACACTACCCGCCCGCGCGCATCAGCCGCCGCCTTTGCCAATAAATCATCAAGTAGTTCTTGGGTTATCAGTCGCATAGAAATAGTCTTTAGCTCTTGGTTTTAGTCAATAGCAGTGAGTTTATTCATATGCGAATACAAACGCAAGAAAATTTCACTATCGAAGGGGGCAGCACTGCTGCCCCCTCTGTCCACATGTTAGGTGTTGATTATAAAGCCCATCACATTGCCGTATTGATTGCTCTTCTTATTTAGATATTATAAATAAGGTTTAAACACACAAACCATCACCTACTCGCTATAAACCATTCGCCAACCTCTTTAACAACCGCACTCCCTCAAAATGGTTAACGCCAATCTCGCTAAACAGTTACAAAATGTTCTTCCAAAATGTAACCCATTCGCGCCCCACATCAGTTAAACTGTTCATTGGAGCCTTTGCATTACTCCCTCCAGTCGTTTACGGGAGAGGGCTGGGGTGGGGGTTCCCGCGCATCTTAACATCTGACCAACGCGCACAATCGGCACAAAATGCTGTGCTGAATCTGCCGCTTTCGCCGCCTTTGCTGCACATTGGCTTTATAGTCCCGTTTACGAGGGTTTATCCTCCGGCAATTGGCGAAATTGGCGGCGACACTTCCCATCACTAATGTCGCCAATATCGCCATCATTTGGACGAGCTTTTTCCCGTCCGCGCACTTTAACATTGGCCCCTTGGCAATAAAAAACCTTTTGGCATTGCCATGATTGCCGAAATTGCTGCCAATTTTGCCATTGCGCTTCAGCGCCCTTTCTTGACTCAGGCAGAGGCTTGAGCCTCTGACACTGACGACTATGAGTGCGTAGCCTCCCGTGGGACGATATTGACGACATTTCCGACACAAAATAGTCACCTTTAGATGGCTTTATTTCTCTTGCCAGCGGGTTTATCCGCTGGCAATGAACCCTAAACTTCACTTCCGAATCTGACGAAATTGCAGAATCTTCCGCAGTTTCGGCATATCGCTCCCTCAAATCCGCCGTCAAAGCCATCTTTTGCAACTGATTTTTTTGCAGTATTTGCAGCATTTGAATCAAAAAGCCGAACTCACGCTCACCATTTTGGACTCAGAACTTCCCAAACTACCCAGCTACTCTCAGATAATGCGCCCAATAACCGGCGTACTCGCCGTAATGTTCTCCCATTTTCTGCACATCAGCATGTGTCAAATCATCGCGCCCATAAACCCGCTGTGCCGCTTCCAACAGCGCCTTTTCGTCCAATGGCACACGCTCCATCCGTCCTAACCCGCGCAGCAGCACGAAACTCGCTGACCATGCGCCAATGCCTTTGATCTCTAACAGCCATGACTCGACTTGTTCGTAAGGCGCACTTCGCATCCAAGATTCGTCGATGGTATCAAAAGCGCCAGCAACCGCCAGAACCGTTTCAGTCTTGCGTGTGTTACGGATGACATCATTGAGTTCGTTGGGATCAAGCATCGCCAACTGAGCGGGTTGTGGGAAAGCCTGATGTGTCGTCCCATCTACCTCAATGCTGCTGCCATATTGCTCTGAGATGCGCGCTTTCATCGCCAGCGCCACATTCCACGGGTTACGCTGAGAAAGGACTGCCCAACACGCGTTCTCAAACGCACTCAGGCTGAACTTCACCTGATGATAACCGTAGAGTTTTTGGATAACCGGCATAAACTGAGGGTCAGACTCCGCCAGTGTGTAAAACGGTCGCAGGTCATCGTTCAAACTCAGGTAAAAGGTGATCTCGTCTTCGGCGAATTTTTGATCAGCATCACTTAGCTTTTCCTCTGACCAAATGGTATAAGTCATTTCTGGTTGGTCAGGTGTCCCAACCGATTGAACGTTGAACAGCGCGATTTGACCACCCACATAAAAAGCTTTGGTCAAGCCTTCATCCTCAATCATTTGCTGTCCCATCATCGGGCGGAATTTACCGAGAAAGCGTGTCGCATGGCTGAATTCGAAAGGCGCGGTCGGGCAGAGTTTGCCAGTCAAGGTATTTAGGGACATGATTGACCTCGTTTCGTTTTTTGTTGATGGTCTTAGTCTATCGTCCCCTTGTGACACCATTATGGCAAGAGCGTTTTAGGTGTTTGGATTTGCTTTTTCGGCTTGTCGTTCACGCATCAGGGATGCAGTATCAACCGACAACGCGTCACTGCTTTGGGATAAATGTTCAACCACATGATATTGGTCGGCTTCACTGCGATTCTGGCTGAGTTTAGCCTTACCCTCGATGCGCGTGATAGTCATCTCGAAACCCACTATGCCGCCGATCAAACGCCGCACATGTTCTTCGGCAGATTGCATCGACCACGGCTGTTCATAGCCTGACTCGTGGGCTTTCACCAGTTGGTCAAGCATCAGATAAATGAGTTCGGAATCCTCGACCACGCGCGGCACTCCGTAAGCATGAACCGCTGTGTAATTCCAGGTCGGGACGTTGGTGGTTGGCTTCTCGTACCATGAGGGCGAGACATAAGCGTGCGGCCCTGTGAAAATAACCAGTACTTCGCATCCATCTGTGAAGGTCTTCCACTGCGTATTAGGCCGAGCCAGATGTGCGATCAGTGTACCGTGTTCCCCGCGCGAAGTATCCAACATAAAAGGTAAGTGCGTGGCTGTGAGGTTTCCTTCGTAGCTGGTCACCAACGCTGCAAAGTTATAGTGCTGTATGAACGCACTCAACTCAGCCGGATCGTTCATCTCGAAATGTTTAGGAATGTACATGTCTATAGACCTCGCGCAAGAACCAATGATTTTTCTAGCTTAGGGTAACTAAGGCAGGGGAGCTATAACCAGTTAGGCCAGCGGTTTTTGGGCAGGTGTACCCGGTTTGCGTGGATAAGCAGCAGGCGTAGGCACAATCTTTTGTATGGTCACGAGGTAGTGGGTATCTGGCACACCCGGCAGTTGCAGCGATTTGATGTGTTCTAGCTTGCCGCCCAATAATGTCAGTGCGCGTTTAGCATCATTCGTTTCGGTAGCAGCCGTATCACCCTTCATGGCTACGCAGCGACCATTCACCTTTGCCAGCGGCAGCATATACTCGACCAGCACCGGCATCCGTGCGACCGAACGTGCCACCACTAGATCATAACGGTTGCGGTATTCGCGCATTTGCCCTGCATCTTCAGCACGAGCATTCAAGGTATCGATCCCTTTAAGACCGAGTGTGTCGATGACATGCTTTAGAAAAGTAACTTTCTTGCCAGTCGATTCCATCAACGTGACGTGGATTTCGGGGAAAGCAATTTTGAGGGGCAAACCGGGAAAACCCGCACCGGTTCCAATGTCGATCAAGCGCATTTTGGCATAGGGTTTGACTGCTAGCACAATCGAAAGTGAATCGAGAAAATGCCGCACCTGCACCGCTTCCGGTTCGGTAATCGCCGTCAGGTTCATGCGCTGGCTCCAATCCGCCAGTTCACGCGCATAGACTTCAAACTGTGCCAGTTGTTCCGGCGTAATGGTTATCTGGAGGAGGGCGGCTGCCTGTTCAGAGAGGATTTGCATTTGGTTTCAACCGGGAAGAAACAAGTAGGGATAACATTAGGGCGAGATGTGTCTCGCCCCATCATTCATATTCTAAACGAAATCACTAGCGAACGCTGTAAATGTTGTTGTACACCGGGGCGACATCATCTGGATTACGATCAACAGTGAATAAACAACCCGCATCTTGTTCCAGCGTGGCGCTGCCGGGACCAAACTTCTTGTAACCGTCAAACGTCTGGTCTGACCATGTTAGCTTATATTCCACACCATATTGACCGGGTTTCAAGTTGCCGATATTTGAGGTATAGAATACCCAGTTGTTGCCACCAATCACTTTGATCTCACTGGTGCCGACATTAATCAACGGTGCGCGGTTTAATGTGACGTTGTACTGTGCCTTACTGATATGATCCTGCACCTGTGCCGCAGTCTTGGCATACCATGACCAGAAAATGGTGATGTTGTCATTGTCATAGACGATGCCGGGTGCGGCAGCGGGTAGGAAATTATTACATTCGGCAAAAATCACACCGGGGGTCGATGAACGTTGCGGGTTCGCAAATTGACGTGCGCCGATGACCACTGCACCTTCAGGAGCGACGGGTACTGCCGTGTTGATAAAGCCGCCGAACGGGGAACGGATACGAACCCCTGTTGAACCCGTTGTTGTGGTTGATGCGCTTGCACCCGCACCGGTATCAATACTGGTCGAAATGGGGTTTTGGGCGTTGTTACACCCGTCCTGAACATCATCGACAACGAATGTATCGCCTGCGGGGGTATTCGGTGCGCTTTCCTTAGCGATATAGACCTTCACACTGCCTGTGCTGCCTGCCGCGACTGTTGCACCCGAATAAGGAACGGCTTCGCTAAAAGCATATGTGCCGTCAACTTGTACGCGCCGCAGATTGGTTAGGGATGTACCACCACCCTGTGCGCCAGAAAAGACTTGATAGTAGGCATCATAGCCCGGTTCCATTACCCCACTCAGGTTAACGACTGCCTGATTTTCACAAATGACCGCGAAAATTGTCACGCTCGAATTAGGTTTCGTACTTCCGCTAGGGGTCGAAGTTGCGGTCTGCGCTAGACTGACACCTGTTCCCATACCTAACGTTAACAGAGCGATGGTTAGTGTCGCCAACACGAGAATAATCTTTTTCATAGCCGCCTCCTCAGATCATCTTTGCTACAACGTGCGACGATCATACCGCAAAACGGGTTAAAACTCAGCCCTGAAATAAGTCCGGTGGGCAAGCGTCAGATTTTGAGGTAGGTTCGACGTTTTGGGTATTAAGCAACTTTGAGAGAAGCAAAAGAGGATCGCGTGGGCTGATCCTCTTTTAGATTGATATTAGTTACTGTGCGGCAAGAAAATCGAGTACGGCTTTGTTGAACTCGGCGGGTTTTTCCATATTGGGAACGTGTGCGGCTTCTTTGATGATGAGCTTCTTGGCGTGTGGAATTGCCTTTTGCATTACGTCTGCTGCCCGCACAATTTCGGAGTTATCCAACGCACCTGCGATAATCAAGGTTGGTACTTTGATGGTATCCAACTGCTGGATCGCTGGTGGGTTCAATGGATTGAGTTCTTGCGAGTCGGCCTTCATAAAGGTCTGGTTTTTCACCGGAATCATATTCATCTTACTGGCGTGTTCGCGTACTTTGGCATCCACTTGATCGGGTTTACGAGAAGGACCATCCACCCAAACACGTATTTGTAATTCACTCTCGGTTTCGAGATCACCCTTTTTGGCCGCTTCCATCATCTGCATGAGTTCATCCGGCGGCTTGCCCTGCATCTGAAAACCACCGGGGACGGCTGACACCGGAATGAGTGACAAGACCCGTTCAGGATGCTCGAGCGCATAGTCGATAATGATTGCTCCGCCCATCGAGCAGCCGAGCAAATGTGCCTGCTCGACCTTGAGGTGATCGAGGACATGACCTAAATCCTCACGGCGTACAATCGGTGCTTCGAGCTTGGAGGATTTACCAAAGCCGCGCATATCGTAGCGAATGACGCGATATTTTTCAGCAAACGCCGCCCATTGATCATCCCACTCGCCGCTATCTATAAAACCGGCGTGAGATAGGACAAGTGCTTGACCCTCACCAGCCACTTCGTAATAGATTTTGCCGTCCGCAAGTTCGACATATCCTGTTTCAGTTTTCATGGTTTTTCTCCTTCGTGTGTCACTAACCTATCCACATGATAAACTATGTTGGGTGACACCTTATGTCACCCAAGTTTTATTAGTCAAAGAATGTTCATAAGTCGCTTATTTCTTGTCTCAAAATGATGGACAGATAAGAGAGTTAATCATGCGGGCAGATCGCTTATTGGCATTGGTGATGCTCCTGCAAACACGCGGGAAAATGACGACTCAGACATTGGCGGAAGAAATGGGTGTCTCGCGGCGGACGATTTTGCGAGACATTGATGCGCTGTCGGTTTCCGGCATTCCAGTTTATACCGATGGTGGACATGGCGGTGGGGTGGCACTCGATGAAAATTATCGAGTAACACTCACAGGCTTGAAAGAGTCAGAAATCCGCAGTTTGTTTATCTCCAGCAACAACCAACTGTTAAAGGATGTGGGTTTGGGCGAGGCTGCTGAGAGCAGCTTGCTCAAACTGTCGGCGGCGCTGCCGATGGCTCACCAACCTTCTGTGGAATTTATACGCCAGCGTATTCATATTGATCCGATGTGGTGGTGGCATGATGGTGAACCGTTACCTTTTTGGGATGAGCTGCAAAAAGCGGTGTATGAAGACACCTGCATTCGCACGGTGTACGAGAGTTATGATGGGACTATTGGCGAACGAGTTTTAGAACCATACAGCTTAGTTGCTAAATCCAGCTTCTGGTATTTGATTGCCAAGCGTGAGGGTGAGTTCCGTACTTACCGTGTTTCGCGCTTCCACAGTGTTACTTTATTAGACGAACATTTCCAGCGTGGCCGTGACTTTGATCTGGCGGATCATTGGCAAACACATCTCCAAGAATTCACCGAGGCACTGACGGAATATGCCTTTACGCTGCGGATTCATGAGAGCCGCCTCGACTTTGTTAAACGGTTGACACCGGGACGCTTCCAGATCAGTGAGCAGGTTGATGACACTGGTTGGCTCACCATAAAAGTTCACATGGAATCTATAGAACTGGCTAAGATGCTGATGTTCGGCTTGGGCAAGGATGGGGTGGTGATTGAGCCAGCGGAATTGGCGCGGGCAGTGATGGAAGCAGCGAGAGCGATAATCGGGGATGGTAGTAAGTGATGTCATCAGAGGGCGGAACATGTTCCGCCCCTACATCAGAATATTTTAAGATCGCATGACACTTACTTTGAAACCACCAGAGCAATCATCGAAGCTGATGGCTCATAACGAAGCCCTATGAATTCGATAGGCTTTCCTTATTTGAAACCTGCCCGTAACTGTCTTACAATGCGTTAAATAGATATTCCGCAATAGAAAGAACCAAGATGACTCCTAAAACGATTGTCGTCCTGAAGGGCGACCAAACTGGTCAAGAACTGCTCGACGAAGCACTGCGCGTGATTGCCCCTGATGTGATTGGTTTTCCTCTCACACTGGAAACCTATGATCTCTCGTTGGAAAACCGCCGTGCCACCAAAAACAATGTGGTGCGCGAGGCAGCGGCACGGATCAAGGAAACCGGATTGGGTATCAAAGCGGCGACGATTACGCCACCGGAAAAGGGCGATGTGGGCAGCCCGAATGCGCTGTTACGCGAACTGGTCGATGGGCAGGTGATCCTGCGAACCGGTCGTCGTATTCCTTCAGTGCGACCGATTGCGGGTGTCCATGCGCCAATTGCGGTGGTGCGAATGGCAGTCGATGGGGAGTACAGCGAGAAGGCTTGGCGCGAAGGTGAAGGCTTAGATGAGGTGGCTTACAGCACACGGCGACTTTCACGGCGCACCTGCCGCGCGGTCGCCGAGTTTACGTTCCGCTACGCGCAACGCAATAACTCCAAGGTGTTCGGTGGGCCGAAGTACACCGTCAGCCCGATTTACGAAGGCATGTTCAAGGAAGAGTTGGACGCGGCGCACCTGCGTAACCCCGATGTGCCTTATGACCCGCAACTGATTGATGCCACCTATGCGCTCTTGCTGGGTACGGAAGGTGAACCATTAGTGATCCCCGCGCTGAACCGTGATGGTGATAACCTGAGCGACTTGGTGATGAAGATGTTCGGGACGATTGCCGGAGCCGAGTCGGTGATTTTCTCCTTCGATGAAAATTTTGAAGTGAAAGTGGCGCTGACCGAAGCGCCTCATGGGACTGCGCCGAGTTTAGAGGGCAAGAACATTGCGAACCCGATGGCGATGATTCTGGCAGGGGCGGCGGTGCTGCGTTACGTGAAGACTGAGAAGGCTAATAGCGCCAGCCGTGCGATCTACGAGTCGGTGTTGGAAGCGGTACAGAGCGGCGTGAAGACCAACGATCTGAGCGGCTCGGCCAGCACCAGCGAATTCACCGATGAAGTGATTAATCGGGTGAAGTCGAAGTTGGAGATCTGGGATTCGATGGGCAGCTAAAAATAGTACTGAGTGCCGAGTACTGAGTTCTGAGTCAAGTCGTTAGTCAATAGTCTTTAGTCGATAGAAAATGCGAGAAGGGGTGTGTAAGCACTCCTTTTTATTTTGTGTCAACAGTGTGTGTTAAATTCACAAAATTCTTCACTTTCACAGTGTATTTTGTCCGAAATGTCGTCACAGTCGTCAGTGTCGGTATCGTCCCACGGGAGGCTGCGCACTCGGATGCTCAAACATCCGACTGAGTAAAGAAAGGGCGCTGAAGCGCACTGGCAAAGTTGGCAGCAATTTCGGCAATGGCAAAGGTTTTTTGTTGCCAAGGGTCAATTGTTAAGGTGCGTGGACGGGAGAAAATCCGTCCAAATGATGGCAATGTTGGCGAAAAATGGTGTTGCGGGTTGCCGCCGCCAAGATTGCCAATAGGGAAGTCCTGAGTGCTGAGTCTAATACAGCGGCAGTGGTATCTAGAAAAATTGCGGCGCGATGGCGGCGGTTGAGCAGATGTTAAGGTGCGTGGCGTGAGAGGGTTTGCCAGCGGCAAACCCCTACCTCGACAAAGTCACATTCAAGGTTTAAAACGGCGTTTGAGGCGAGAGGAACGGGAACGAGTACGGTTATCGAGATGTTTGAGCACCAAAAGAGCAGCCTGCTCGGAAGAAAGTTGAGGTAAAGGGAGAGTAGCGCGAAGCA
>JBBQLX010000168.1:0-11840 GCA_038328375.1 Aggregatilineales bacterium
GGCTATCCGACACCACAATCTTTTCAATGTCCTTCTGAATTTCAGCCATCTCACGCCGGATAACAGAGGCATTGGGGTCGCTCGGCACACTCGCCCAATAGTCTTTGTTGCCCATAAATGAGGTGCGACCGCTAAATATCAGGGTATCGGCTGCCCGCATCCGTTCCGCATTGTAATAGTCGAAGTTTTCATCCCCCGCGTAGTCCGGATGGAAATAGTCAAACAGCGCGTTGAGATTTCGATCTTTGCCTTCATAATAGCCATCCAACGAGATCAGGTTGCTGACAATCAGTTTACGCATGAGGTTATTGCAACACTTTCTATTCGATGATAGGACTCTTGTGATTGACTTCGTAGTGCAGAAGGACGTTATCAGAGTCTTCCCATCTGCGCGTGTTGATGAGCCGAAGTGATGCGGGAGTGTTGCCCTCGAAAACAGAGATGCCTTGCCCTAAGACGAGGTTGCCAATCAACAAATGGATCTCATCAACCAGATCATGGGCTAGCAGATCGTTCCAGAGGGTCTTGCTGCCGGTTATCAAAATATCTTTGCCCTCTTGACGTTTGAGTTCGGCAATCTGCTGATACGCATCTTGACGCTTGATAATGCTGACACCCTGCCAGTTTCCCTTGAGTGTATCTGAGACAACGATGCCCCTGACATGCTTACCCGCTTGGGAGAGATCACGTTGTGCGTCCGTCCACTCATCCGAGGTAGGATTCTCGGCGACCTTAGGCCAGAAACCTTGAAACAGCTCGAAGGAAACACGGCCCATAAGATGCACATCGGCTGTACCCAGTAGTTCGGTATTATAGGAATCGAAGACGTTGCCCATCATTGGGAACATGACCGAAACTTCATTCGCTAAACCTGTGAAATACCCATCCAATGAGATGACGTTGTAGACAATTATTTTCCGCATAGTGGTTGATCCTTTGTTATTTGTTGAGATAAAGTTTGTAACAGGCGAGGATATTGCCGCAGCCTTCCCATGTGAGGCTGCTGATCAGCTTGAGTGACACAGGCGGGCGACCGACGAACAGCGGTGTACCTTCACCTGCGATCAATGGGAAAATCGTGAAGTGCAGTTCATCCACCAAACCATGAACCAGTAGATCATTCCACAGTGTACACCCGCCAAAGATCACGATGTCTCTGCCCGGTTGCTCTTTGAGGGCGGCAATTTCCGTGTGTGAGTCTGCAATTTTGACGATGCGCGTATTATTCCACGGCGCGAGTTCGTCGTCGGTCAGACGATTCGAAACGACGATTTTCTCCATTGGGTTCATGATCGCCGCCGTTTCCAGTCGGATAGCGGTCGGATTAGCGCCACTAGCATACTTTGACCAATAATCCTTGAAACCGAGAAATGAATCACGACCACTCAGCACAAACGTATCCGCCGAGCGCCAGCGTTCCAGATTATAGTCGCCAAAATGTTGGTCACCCGAATAGTCTTCGTGGAAATAATCAAACAAAGCACCTAAATCACGGGTTTTCCCTTCCTAATAACCATCTAATGTAACAAGATTGCTGACAATTAGTTTACGCATAATCTTTGCCCCCTAGACATCAAATGATGCCTTCCACAAAACCTATCACTAGAATACCGTTTAATCGGTGTTCATGTGATCCACCCAAAGGCGTATTGCGGTTATGAAACGGTGGTATTTTTAGGGGGTAGAGGGTTAGAGCAGGTTGAATTTCTGTGCTTGGAGGATGGCCTGCGTCCGGTTGCTGACGCTGAGCTTACCGTAAATGCTGCGAGTATGCACTTTGACGGTCGCCACCGAAATAAACAACTTTTGGGCAATCTCCGCGTTCGACAAGCCATCGCCCAGCAAATGCAGCACATCAAACTCGCGTGGGCTGATGGGTTCCAGCAATAGTTGATTGCTTTGGTTATGCGTCACTTTGATGGGTATCGAGTCGTCCTCAAGCGCCTCTATAATCGCCTGTTCCAGTGGCAGGGCATTTCCAGCAGTCCACGCGCTGTTAAATACATCTTCGGATAGCTGAGTAAGTACATCGGCTAGGGTTGTATCAAAAACATCTATGAGCGGCGACAAGCGAGTATTGTAAGAACCGGATTCGAGGGTCGCGTTCACCACGGCTAATAATCTTGCTGCTCGTTCAGTGTTTCCGGCTGCGACAGTGAGGTTTGCGAGACCTGTCATCGCGTACAGTGTGACATGATCGCGGATGCCTAAGTCGCGTTCAAGCAGCAGCGTTTCTCGAAAAAGTGCTTGAGATCGCACCAAATTTCCTTGAGAGCGTTCGACCTCCGCCAGCATCACCAGCGGGTGCGTTATGCCACGAACATCCTGTATGTCGCGGAATACAGCGACACTTTCCTCATACAGCGGGATGACTTGCTCAGGACGGTGATAGTTTGCCCACAAAGTCACACCCATGAAACATAAATCCCATGCAATCCCGTTCTTGTCCTCTGCCTGACGATCAGCCGCCAGCGCTTGAGCTAAGAGGTCGGCTGCATAACTGTAGTTGTGCTGGTCAATGGCACAACCCGCCAGCCGCCGGAGTGTATGGCTGAGTCCCAAAGGGTCGTTCAGTTCGCGGAATAACGCTAAACTTTCTTCCAGCATCGACACTGCTTGGTCGGGATTTTGCTCTGTGAAGTAGGCAGCGGCGGAAAGTGACCAAGCGAGATTCCATTGGTTATCAGTCGAACGAGCGAGATGTAATGCCTCCTGCGCCCACAGTGTTGCCTGCGGTTCATAGGCCATTTGTCCTGCAAGTTCGCTGGCACGATGCAGTCCTTTAGCCCGTACAGAGGGCAATACATCAGCGCTAATCGGCAGCAACTTCTTGAACCATCCCAACCCTTCTTCGAGATGTCCGCGCATCTCCCACACCCAGCGTAGCGCCCCAGCCATCCGCAGCCCCATCTCAACTTCGGCATTGTTCAACGACCAAGCCAGCGCCGCCCGCAGGTTGTCCATCTCGGTTTCTTGGCGGTCAAACCACTCGACCTGTTCACGACCGTAAGCATGAGCCTCACCTGCCTCTGCCAGCTTCATAAAGTAAGTCAAATGCTGTTGAGTAGTGCTGTTGATTTCACCAGCTTCGACCAGTTTTTCTTTCGCATACTGTCGTAACAGTTCGTGCAAATCGTAACGGCCTGTTGAGCCTGTCACATCCATTCGCAGTAGTGATTTGTCGGCTAGTCCCGCCAGAATATTCAACGTTGCGTCTGCCACTTCTGCCGCCGCTTCCAGATCAAAACCCCCATGAAAGACCGAGAGCCGCATCAGAACCGCTTGCTCGTCCGCCGAGAGCAAACTCCACGACTGTTGAAACAGGACTCGTAGGCTGCGATGGCGCACAGGAATGTTGCGTAAGGGTGTAGTCAGGAAATCGAGATTACTTGCCATGCGCGCCGCGATCTGCTGGCAGGACATCACATGCAGCCAACTAGCAGCCAACTCCAAACCCAGCGGCATTCCTTCGACTTGGCGGCAGATCGACAACACCGCCTGAATATGACCATCGAGCGAGAATTGGTGCTGTACCTGCTGCGCCCGTTGAACGAACAATTGCACCGCACTGTAGTTTTCTGACGCTTCTGCCAATGGCTCTTTTGGATATGCCAAGCCATCCACCACAAATACCCACTCTTCGCGCAGGTTCAGTCGTTCGCGTGAGGTCGCGAGGATTTTGAGACGCGGTGCGGCTTGCAGCAGGTCAGCTAAGCACTCCACGGCCTCTATAAGATGCTCGAAGTTATCCATAACCAGTAGCATTTGTTTGTCACGTAAATAATTCATCATCTGTGAAAGGGGTTCTTCAGTGCCGAAAAAGGGAATTTCGAGTGCGCTTCCAATAGCCGCCAGCAAGAAATCCGCTGAAGTCACCGGACTGAGTGCCACAAACACGACCCCATCGGCAAAACGGGCTTGTCGATTCGAGGCCGCTTGGATGGCGAGGCGTGTCTTGCCAATACCGCCGGGGCCAACGAGAGTCAGTAATCGGCAAGAAGGATCGGTCAATCGCTGGTCAATTTGGGCGAGTTCTTGAGTTCGACCAATAAACGCTGTTGGTTGAGGCGGCAAATTGTGGCTAACCATCTGAAACCCCTCGTACCTAGATATAGTAAGATGGGGATTGGCATAGGGTACGTGATGCACCATCCGTAGATTATGTCCAACCCTGTTTCTTCAGCTCAGCATGAATTCGCGGACAACCGTACAAGCGACGATTTCGCTCAACAGTTGCTCCTTCGCTTGTTGACGCGTACTCATCTGCTCTTTTGCACAATAGCCACTCTCCGCTACCTCACTCCAACACCCGACATTGGCGCGTCACTAGATAGGCTTGGGGATGATTTGACCAAATGCCAAAAAGAAGTTTTAGTGCCGATGATTGATGGGTTAAATAACCGCCAAATTGCTAAATATTCGTTCATTAGTAGGTCAACGGTAAAAAATCATATTTGCATCATCAACGGGCTTCCCAAACAGGCTCACCACTTAAGATGCGGTTTAATTGGTTTGAAAACCGATCCATGTCTAGCGGTTTGGCGACAAAGCTAAAAAAACCTAGTTTTCGGGTGTGCTGGATTTCTGCCGTGTGAACGGTACAGGCGACAATGGGGACGCGAGGTTTATAGACTTTGAGGATTTCCAGTATCTCGTAACCGTCCCGTTTAGGCATTTCGAGATCGAGAAAAACAACATCGACCTTTTCTAAATTTTGCAGAATACTTTCCAGATTTGAAGTATCTAATACAGGAGTATAGGAGACATTCTCTTGATCGAGAAATCGTTCCATAATGTGAATGCTATAAGCATCATCGTCGATAATTAGCGCGTGTCGATCACTCATCAATTTGTTACCTAAAATTAGGAATTCTAGTCGCTTTGTTTTACACCCAAACCGGCTTGCTCGCAATGATGGATGCTTGTTTATGTGTTTCTAGCTTTGCGATCATATGACCAAAGCTCTTTTATTTGACATACCAAATATCTTCCTTGTCTAAAATATGGCGTAAGGCGTTGGGAAACGTCTCATAGTTGAGTGGTTTCGCAATCACACCATTGAAACCAGCATCCTTTAATTTTTTAACTTCTTCGTTCATGACACTGGCTGTGAGTGCAACCACGCGCGTCAAATCATATTTGCTTCTCTGACGTATTAAGTTCAACATGGTAAAGCCGTCAATCGGTTCCATATGAATGTCTAAGAAGATAACATCGGGTATTATGGACAGCGCATCCAGTTTGAGTTCAAACGCACTACTACTCTCGAATACTGTTACGCTCGTGTAGCCTAATCCTCGTGTCAAAAGCGTTTGCATAACTTCTCGACTCAATTCATCATCTTCCACGTACCAAATTATAGGGTTGGACACATTGGCATCCTTTCCAAACGCTGTGTTATACAGTGAGTTCGAGACGCGAATTAACAGGTATAGACACGTAGAATGTAGCACCCTCACCAGAGGTGCTGTTTACCCACAAACGACCATGATGAGCCTCTGTCAGACGGCGGGAAATGGGAAGCCCCAAACCCGTTCCTTCACTCTTTCGCAGACCCACTTTGGTTTGCCGGAATACCTCAAAAATTGTTTCGTGATATTTGGGATCAATGCCGGGACCCGAGTCGCAGATTGAAACAAGGATTTCTTGGTTTTGTCGATAGGATTTGATGACGATTTGCCCTTCTTCTGTGAACTTACAGGCATTTGAAATCAGATTCAACATAATCTGCCGCATACGTTGTTCATCACCCCGTAGGAGCGGTAAATCCGGGTCAAGTTCAAGCACGATGTCAATCGGTTTATTCATCAATAACCCTTTGCCGGTTTCAACTGCCAGCCGAATGATGTCGTTTATTTTCAATCCATCTTCAACGAAAAGCTCTAACGATCCCGATTCAATTTTAGAGATGTCAAGTACATCGTTAATGAGATTGAGGAGGTGTTTACTGCTGCGCTCCACCTTGTTCAGCGTATCCACTTGTTCAGCGTTTACCGTCCCATAAATGCCAATCATGACAAATTTAGTAAGATTGATTATGGCATTAAGTGGTGTTCGTAATTCGTGCGATACACTTGCCAGAAACATGGACTTCACCTTATCTGCACGTTCAGCTTGCTCCCGCGCGGCTTGGAGGCTAATTTCACGCTGTTGAATAGCGTTTGCCATTTCATTGAATGCCTTTGCCAGTTGTCCTACTTCATCTTTGGTATCTACTGGTGCGCGCTCATCATACTGCCCGCTGGTCATGGTATGGGCAATCGTTTTTAGCTTATTCAGTGGTTGTATCATGGTCTGGTAAATATTGATGTAGATGATAGCAAGGGCGAACAGGGTGAGGGCAGCAAAAATAATAATTGTGTTGAGTAAGGTAACATTCTGAAAAGAGAAAATATCTTTCAATTCCACAAGTATCATAATCACAGCAGGGGAGGAACCCGCAGCAGAGAGAATAGGTGTATAAGCCATCGTATGAGGGACACCACCATCACCCTCGATGAGATGAGTGAGGATGACGCTTTGCCCACTTTCTGCGAGCTTAACCGAGGCATCATCAAATGCAATGCCATTGCTCAGGATATGGCTGGAAATAATACTCTGTCTATCGGGAAATGTTTGTGCTTGTATCTTGTCTTGATAGATGAGTCCAAGATTGATATTTTCACGTCCAAATGTGAGGTCTTCAAGAAAGCGGTCACTAATATGACGACCGATTTGGATTGCCCCCAGTACATTTCCGTTACTACTGACAATAGGCGCTGCGACGGCAATGCTGATTTCGATTTGCCCCGCATTTTTTTCAATGAGCAGCGCGGTACTTTCATCACCAGCCAACGCACGGCGCAAGAGTGCATTTTCTTCCGATTGATCTTCATCAACCTGTGTATCGACTAAGCGTTTGTCATCGCCATCTACGACCGTAATGTCATCCAGTTTCAATGAAGCATTGGCACGGGTGATAATTTCTTTGGTTTCAACTTGATCTCTACGACCAACCGCTTGGAAAAAGCTCACGCTCGACACAAGGAAGTTGATATTAACGACTAGGCCATCTTCAATTTCCGCCAAGCGACTTCGGATGATGTTGACCTCTTCGGTAATCCGTTGCCCACCGATAACCTCGGTTAAGTTTTGGGTGTTTTGCTTCAGGAGTAGGACAATACCCACCAGCAGTATGACCAATACCAATAAGACCAGAAAATTGAGTTTTACTCCGAGACTGACGTTGGAAAATAATCGGTTCATAATTCTAAATATCTATTTTGATAAGTCGAGTTTGGCTGACTGGTTGGCTCAAACTGTAATTATTTTTGATGAAACAAAATACTAGATGTGCGGCGTTCCAGTGAAATCTCTACGGATAAGTTTTGATATTCAATTTGTAACAGATAGTGCCGTTTTTGCTGCATTTTCCGCACATATTGCAGAATTCCCGCTGAATTGTCTGGCGGCTGATACGGGAAAAACCGCTGAATTGACATTTTGTGTCGGCGGGAGGCCCACGGGTTACCGCTGAAAGGGCACAGATGCAGCGGGAAGCTCGGTGAATGCCACCGCTGTGCCATTTGTGTCTGCCGCTGCTTTATTTGCGCTTATTTTTAGCGGCGGCTTATGGGTTGTGGATGACATACGGTGTTTTCCAAGATAGTTCTATCTCTAAATACATTGTAGAACAAAAGTTCACATTTGGTCAATGAGATTCGGTTCGGGTTTTATAACCTAAACAGCATCTCGATCTCTGAAGAATATCCACTAGTCAGGTTAATAACAAACAGCCGATTATATGATGCCAAAGTCTGGAGACATAATCAACTGATGGGCTGATCCATTTTGTTTCGGTTTTGCGGAAGGCCGCGTGTTAATCTGAACAAAGCTTGACCACTTCCGCTGCTCAAGAACTTTTGTAGGGCAATGAAAATGAACAGCAAAAAGCCAATCAAGATCCGTGTCCACCAACTATTCAAAGTGCCATCGAACGTGATATAAGTTTGGATTGTTCCATTGATGAGTATACCGATAAGTGTTCCTGCGACATAACCTACACCACCCGTAAGCAATGTGCCACCAATAACCACTGCGGCAATTGCGTCCAGTTCTACTCCAACAGTTGCTAATGGATAGCCAGAGGAGGTGTAAAGAGAATAGACCAAGCCGGCGAGCGCCGCTAAAAAGCCGCTGAGCGCGTAGACACCAATTATGGTGCGAGCCACCGGTACACCAAGCAGCAAAGCTGCGTTTTCATTCCCTCCTATAGCGTAAATGTCGCGCCCAAATTCTGTAAAGTGGGCAACGAAAATACCTCCAGCCAAAACTGCTAGAAATATCATCGCCAGAAAAGACAGCTTTCCACCGGTTGGTAACTTGATGGAAATGTCGTATATCTGCTGGTAAAACTCGTGCGTGACACCGACTGATCGGGTCGTGAGTAAAAAGATTAGCCCGCGTGCCAAAAATTGCCCTGCTAATGTAACAATGAACGCCGGAAGTTTGAGGTAATGAATAATTATGCCCATTGTCGCCCCAAAGAGGGTTCCTAGTCCTAAAGCCATGGCAAACACAATTAGGGGATGAATCTGCGTGTTCTGAATCATGAGCGCACAGAATACACCCACGAACGCGATTACTGATCCAACAGACAAATCAATCCCTCCGGAAAGGATTACAAATGTCATCCCAATTGCGGTAATACCCAAGAAGGCATTGTCATAAAGGATGTTAGCAAGCACAACCGTTGAACCGAAACCCTTAAAGCGTGCCCAACTCACCAAATACAATCCAATAAATACCACAAGGGTTATGCCAAGGGTAAGAAAACGTGATTTCATGTCGTTCTCCGAAAGCGCCGTCCAACGAAATTACGGACGATCTCTGATTGAATGAGTAGGACGATCAAGACAACGATAGCTTTTACAACCAGATTGAACTCCGGCTGAATTCCACTGATGAGAATTCCGGTATTCATACTTTGGATAATCAGAACCCCAATTGCGCTCAGGCCGAGGTAAAATCGCCCCCCGTTAAGGGATGCGCCACCAATGACAACTGCCAAAATCGCATCCAATTCAAGGTACAATCCACCGTTGTTAGCATCCGCGCCTCTAATATTAGCGGCGACGATGAGTCCAGCGATTGCGGCACAAATGCCTGAAATGACATAGGCAAATAGTTTGATAAGACGTGCATTGATCCCAACATAGTAGCTAGCTTTGTCGTTCGCGCCGACCGATTCGATCATCAGCCCGATAGCGGTACGTCGCACCAATAAGTAAACAAGAATGAGCACCCCTATTGAAATGAAAATTGAAACAGGCAGACTAAAAATATAGCCTACGCCGAGAAAGGCCAGACCTTCATTTACAAATGTAGCAATCGTTGCTTGAGTAATCATCTGGGCGATGCCACGTCCGGCGACCATCAAAATCAGAGTAGCGACGATAGGTTGTATATCAAAGAAGGCAACGAGGATACCGTTCCATAACCCGCACAACGCACCGACCCCTATACTAACCAATATGATCAATGGCAGGGGCAAAGTGGGAGGTGTGTCGCCCTTTCCAACAAGGACAGCGGCGACTGCCCCGCACATAGCGATGATCGCGCCAACCGACAAATCAATGCCTTTCGTGGCAATGACCAATGACATCCCGGTTGCAAGTAGCAAAACAGGTGCAGCATTCTTAAGAATATCGACCACATTGCCGTAGAAATGACCTCCGTAGAGAGGGTCATTGACAATTCTGATACCAAAAAAATTATCAGAGATTAGGCTGTCAATGAACAAAATCAGCAGGAGAGTCACCAAAGGCCAAATAGCGCGTTGGCTGCCTCGTAGCCAATTGGATAGCGCACCGCTGGCGACAACTTGAGGTTTAGTCGGAAGGGGTTCTTTGGTAATCATTAACTCTCCGCAATGGCTTTCATAATTGAGTTCTGGCTAATGCCATCCCCTTGAAGTTCGGTCACTTTTTTGCGATCACGCAGCACAACCACACGGTCACTATAATCAACCACCTCTGCGAGTTCTGAAGAAATGACTAGCAGTGGCATTCCTTTGGCGCATAGATCCTTGATAATACTGATTACTTCGGCGTGCGCCCCAACATCAATGCCGCGCGTGGGTTCATCCAAAATGAGAAATTCCGGTTCCGAAACCAGCCAACGTGCTAAGATAACTTTTTGTTGATTGCCTCCAGAAAGCTCTTTGACTACTTTTTGAGAATCCGGGGTAGCAATATGCAGTGCTTTGATCATGTCATCTGCTAATTTTTCTTGCTTCTTGCGCGACAAGAACCTGAACCAGCCACGTTTCGCTTGCAGAGCTAGAATGATGTTTTCTCGAACGGACAAGTCGCCAATGATGCCTTCCGATTTGCGATCTTCTGGGCAAAGTCCAAAGCCTCGCAAGATAGCACTTCGCGGGGAATTGAAGGTTACCTTTGTTCCTTTTATGGATATATGCCCTGTGTCACTATGGGTAATCCCGAAAATCAGTTGCGCTATTTCTGTTCGCCCTGAGCCAAGCAATCCAGCCAAACCCACAATCTCACCTTTCCTTATTTCGAGATCGAATGGTTCCATCACGCCGCGTTTGCCTAGTCCTTGCACACTCAAAAAAACATCTTCCTTGGCTGATTTGTGAGCCTTTTTGGGTGATAATTCTTGAATCAATTCCTTACCCAACATTTCGGAAACCAACTGCATCCGGGGTAGTTCTTTCGTCAGGTGTTCACTTACTTTGAGACCATTACGGAGGATCGTGATTCGGTCAGAAATTTCATATACCTGATCAAGAAAATGTGTGACCAACAAAATACCGATACCTTTTTCTTTAAGGGAACGGATAACCGAAAAAAGCGACTTAACCTCGTTGGCATCGAGGCTGGAAGTTGGCTCATCCAGAATCAGAATTTTGGCGGAAAGGTCAACGCCACGGGCAATTGCCGCGATTTGTTGGATGGCGACTGAAAAGGAAGAAAGTGGTTGTGAGACATCAATATGAATGTCGTAGGTTTCGAGTAGTTGTTTGGCTTGCAGAATGGCTTTGCCCGAGTCGATGATTCCCCAGCGTTTGGGCTGCCTGCCCAGATAAATATTCTCAGCGACGGATAGTGTTGGGATGAGGTTCACTTCTTGATAAACCGTACTGATACCAAGAGCCTGTGCATCATGCGGACTTTTAGGCTCGACCTCTTTTCCTTGCAGCCGAATGCTCCCAGAATCTTTTTTGTAGACACCTGTGATGACTTTGATGAGTGTGGATTTACCTGCACCATTTTCCCCAAGCAGGGCATGAACCTCACCGGGATACATGGTGAAGTCAACCGACGAAAGTGCAGGTACACCGGGAAATGTCTTGGTCAGATTGCGAATTTCGAGCAGGGATGTTGTGTTGGAAGCATCAATCATAGTTCATTTATTCGCTCATAATCGTAAAAAATACATCTAATTAGCGTATCTGAAGGGCTTCTAAATTTTAAAATTAGAGTATACAACATAAGAGTGAGGCACTCTAGCAAAGAATGCCTCACCATTTTCAGAACGTACTAAGAAGCAGCACTGCACTTAGCATATTGATCCGCAGCCGTGTCGGGGAAGTTCATCGGGCTGGGCATTACGATACGCTTCTCAACTGGGTTTCCAGCAATAGCGTCCCGTGCTGCTTGGTAGGCAATCTCTCCCAAGTCGGGGAGCAGGGTTACGTTGGCATTGGCATCCCCATCAGCCATCGCCTTGAACATATCGCACACGCCGTCGACAGAGATGGTCTTGATGCCATCTTTACCGGACTTGATACCCGCTTCTTTCAGAGCTTGGATGGCACCAAGGAGCATGTCGTCATT